>JBEENX010000062.1:0-3176 GCA_041191945.1 Bacteroidota bacterium | reverse complement strand
TCTAAATACTGAAGTTGGGAAACTGATTTACTATATGATGAATAATCCAGATAAATTCGGTTCAAGCAAGATATAAATTAAACGATTTAAAACTCCCAACTAAAAACTCAATACTCTCAACTATACAACATTATGGATATTCAACAATTTTTCGATTATTGTCTTTCCAAAAAAGGAGTTACCGAACATTTTCCGTTCAACGAAGATGCTTTGGTGTTAAAAGTAGGTGGAAAAATGTTTCTCCTGAGTTCGCTGAGTTCATGGGAAAACGGGAATCCCAAAGTCAATTTAAAATGTGATCCTGAAAGAGCTCAAGAATTGCGTGCTGAATATGACGGAATCCAACCTGGGTATCACATGAGTAAAAAGCATTGGAACACCATTTCCATCAATGAAGAGGTGCCTGATACTTTGGTTAAAGAATTAATCGACCATTCGTATGAATTGGTTTTTAGCAGTTTGCCTAATAAAATAAAGAACGAAATCCTGATACTAGAAAATTAGATAGTATATTTACTCGAATTAAAATAATTCCCAAATAAAAAGAATATGAATGAGCAATTAAAAAAGTTCTTGAACGAAGAGCAGGATCCTAAAGCCATCGAAAAAGTCATGTCGAAATTGAGTGATTTGTTGATGAAAAATGAAGAAATTGGTTATATAGCGGTGCAAAAGAAACCCGCAATCACCGTTTTACCAGATAGTATTGTGGTAACGAATAAACGAATTATCATTTGCCAGCCTAAAAATTTAGGACTTTCGATGAATTTTACTGATTATTCTTGGGACGAGATTGAAAGTACATTTGTTAAAGAAGGTATTTTAGGTTCTGACTTTTCATTTGTGACCAAAACAGCTATTTCGGTGACTATAGAATATATTCCAAAAGTTCAAGCGAGAAAAATGTACGCTTTTGCTAAAGAACAAGTCGATTTGGTAAAAGGAGGTTCAGGGTCTACTATCCACTCGGCAGTAGAAGAAGTCGACACAGAAGAAGTAACTTCGTTTGCAGAGATTATGCCTGCTCAGACTCCTTCGTTTTCTGAAACCAGCTCTTTGGATACAGATAAGCCATTAATCGAATTGTCATCGGATGAACTTTTTGAAAAGTTGCAGAACTATAAAAAATTACTCGATAATGGGTTGATTTTACAAGGCGAATACGATGCTTTGAAAAAAGAAATTCTGAGTTATATGTAATAAAAAAGCGGTTTCATTTGAAACCGCTTTTTTTTATCTTTTTACTTTTAGAATAGAAAGTCCGAGCATACCCCAAGCTAGAATAAATAACAATCCACCTATTGGCGTGATGAATCCGATAGGTTTAAAATTGATTCCTGTGATTCCCATTGTGGATAATAGATAAATCGATCCTGAAAAGAAAAGGACTCCTGATATAATCAGGGTATAAATTGTTTTTTTAGTTTTCTCCAGAATATCATTTTGAGTCGCTAGAAAGAACAAAAAGAACGCTTGGTATATTTGATAACGTACTCCTGTTTCAAAACTAATCAATTGTTCTGGAGTCAATACTTTTTTTAAAGCATGGGCTCCAAAAGCGCCTAAAATAATAGCAACCATTCCTAAAAATGCAGCCGTTGCAGTGATTTTTTTATTCATATAAGACTTTACTATTTACTCAATTCTACAAAATAGTGGTAAAACAACGGAATAGTTTCAATACCTTTCAAGTAGTTGAAAATTCCGAAATGTTCGTTTGGTGAGTGAATGGCATCACTGTCTAATCCAAATCCCATTAAGATGGTTTTGCTTTTCAATTCTTTTTCGAACAACGCAACAATAGGAATACTACCGCCAGAACGAACAGGAATGGCTGGAACGCCAAAGGTTTTAGTGTAGGCTTTATTAGCGGCTTGGTAGCCAATGCTGTCGATTGGTGTTACATATCCTTGTCCGCCGTGATGTGGAGTTACTTTTACCGTTACCCCTTTTGGAGCAATGCTTAAGAAATGGTGGGTGAATAATTCGGTGATTTCCTCCCAATCTTGATTTGGAACCAAACGCATTGAAATTTTGGCAAAAGCCTTACTCGCAATCACAGTTTTAGCTCCTTCGCCAGTATAACCACCCCAAATTCCGTTGACGTCTAATGTGGGGCGAATGGAGTTTCTTTCGTTAGTGACATAACCTGTTTCTCCATACACATCCTCAATGTCTAATGCTTTTTTATAGTTTTCCAAACTGAAAGGCGCTTTGGCCATTTCAGCTCTTTCGGCAGCAGAAAGTTCTTCTACTTTGTCATAAAATCCAGGAATCGTAATGTGATTGTTTTCGTCATGTAAGGAAGCAATCATTTTAGTCAATACATTGATTGGATTCGCTACGGCTCCACCATACAATCCAGAATGTAAATCGCGATTAGGTCCTGTAACTTCCACTTCTACATAACTCAAACCGCGAAGTCCTGTAGTAATAGAAGGCTGTTGATTAGAAATCATTCCGGTATCCGAAATCAAAATCACATCATTTTTAAGTTTTTCTTGATTGCGTTCTACAAACCAACCCAAACTTTTAGAACCAATTTCTTCTTCGCCTTCAATCATGAATTTTACATTGCAAGGCAAGCAATTCGAATTAATCATGTACTCAAATGCTTTCACGTGCATGTACATTTGTCCTTTGTCGTCGCAAGCGCCACGTGCAAAAATAGCGCCTTCGGGATGAATTTCAGTCGTTTTAATTACGGGTTCAAATGGAGGAGAAGTCCATAATTCGATTGGATCGGGTGGTTGTACATCATAATGCCCGTAAACTAAAACAGTAGGTAAGTTGGGGTTAATGATTTTTTCGCCATAAACAATTGGATAGCCTGGGGTATCGCAAATTTCGACTAAGTCACAACCTGCTTTTTCTAAACTTGCTTTTACGGCATCGGCGGTGTCAAATACATCTTGAGAATAAGCCGTGTCAGCACTTACTGATGGTATTTTTAATAATTCAATTAATTCATTGATGAAACGTTCTTTGTTTTCTTGAACGTAGGACGATATATTTTCCATAATTGGGTTTCAAATTATATAATCAAAAGTACAAAAAAGGAGTGAAATATTTTTTGTTTAATTTGCTTTGAAAATTAGAACTTATGTGTATATTTGCACCCAATTCACGCGGATATGGTGAAATTGGTAGACATGCCAGACTTAGGATCTGGTGCC
>JBEENX010000061.1:0-3481 GCA_041191945.1 Bacteroidota bacterium | reverse complement strand
TTGGTAGGGCAAGAACTCTTAGAACCAATGCAAAAGTAGATTTGTACTCCAATTTTCCACTCCGAATCAGTGATGAATTTATCTTTTAACTATACTTTTTTGTCGTGAAATAGAGGTAGATTTTGGTATTTTTTTGTCGTACCCATCTAAGTGGTAATTTTATCTAGTTTAAAGATTTTTATTACCCTGATTTCCCATTAGAGGTATTAAAATCTGAATAAATTAGAAAAACAGAAATGTAATTATAGTTTAAAAAAAGTAGTGGGTAATTGACACTTGTGTGAACTAGAACCAATTATTTTTAAAAGTTTTAAAACAGGTGTCCCGATGTTGTTTGGCGAACTTCCTTGCGGTGATTTCCATCGGATGATTATCGTAACCGTACTCACCTAATTGTTTGGAATATAATCTAACTTCTTTCTGTGTTCTCATCTCGATATGATGTTGGTATTCGTGAAGCAGAGTGTCCACCACATCAATGATTCTTTTTTCGGGGGTTATATAAACGGTAATGTTTTTGTTATAACCGCAGTAACTTCCTTCAACTTTAGAGTGATTGTAATAATTGATTTTGTATGACAGTTTACCTCTATTTTTTGGTAATGAATGATTTGTCTCACACCACTGTAATACGTTTTCAACTAATTTCTTCTTGGAGATTTTAAGGTCTTTGATTTTTGCAGAATTATAGTTGTTTGCATTTGATTCTTTAATGGTCATAAAGACATAAATCACAAACAAAGTCGAAAAATATAATATGAATCCTATTTCAACCATATTAAATTAGTCCCATTTTAAGAGCAGTGGTTTTTACTTTCATAACAGTCCGAGAGGACATATCTAACTGTTTGGCTATTTCTCTGATAGTTCTTTCCTTTTTCAGAAAGTCAATGACTTTTTGGTGTTTAGATTTGTTGATAAATTGGAAATCGGATTGACCACTACCTTTTGGTCTCCCCAGTATTCCGCCGTTTTGAACATATACCATTCGACCGACAGTGGTTCTGTCTTTTATATTTTCAAGCTCCATCTCGTAAAGCGAACTCATCGTTGCCGATAAAATTTTCCAGACAGGGTTCTTTTTCCCACCAGGTCTTGATTCTATTCCAAGATTTCTTATTCTAACATTTACTGACATTTTTTCAAACCAATCAAGCGTATTTATTACGTCCCCAGTATTTCTTCCAAGTCGCGAAAATTCTTCGGTAATCACCTCGGAGACCTTGTGGTCTTCTATAAGCTTAATCAATTTTTTGGCTTCGTTTCTATCTCGAAATTTCACCGAGCCCGAAACTCTATCCAATAATGTCAAATCATATTTTTCAGTGTCAGCTTCAAAACGATTACCTGTTTGCAATAATGTTGATACTCTGTTGTATTTTACTCTCATATTGTGTTCATTTAAATCTCACAATAAAATTACAGCCAAAGTGCCGTGTTGCCTAAGGTTATGATAAACTTTAGCGCAACTTTAGCGCTTTCATTTTTATGTTGATTTAAAGAAACACAAGTGTGTTATTATTATGATGAGCCAAACATTATTTTCGTTCCCAGGATCTTCACCTTCTCCTTCTCCATTGGGCTAAACATAATAATATTGTAGATCCGAAACACGGATGGTAGTCTACTCTTACTTTCTTTAGGCAAAACAATATCTACTGTATTCCTCAGGACCTGAAGAAAATTTAACTTTTTTATAGGCTAAACATTTTTCATCGAGAAAGTGCCAGATTTCTTCACCGATAGGTATATACAAGTGGGCGGGCTGCCTCCTTGCCTCCTTAAATCCTCGCATTCATATGTGATTTTAGGTCAATCTGAGAGGGGAGATCGGTTTCGCAAAATAAATTTCCGGCGGAAAAATCTCAAAAACCGGAATTTATCGAGAAATCACAATTAAAAATTTTTTGGCATTTTTTTCAAATTAATACAAGATCGATGTGAATTAGAATAAAAAAACCTCCCATAGTTGAGAGGTCTTAAAAAGTGAAATATTTAGATTCTTAATTAATAACTGAAAAATGATATTTGTAAGGATTTTTATTTAATTGGCTTTTAGAGTTAAAATTCGATTGAATAGATTCTACTCTTTATGTTTTTAATTTTTCAAAACAAAATTCCCATTTTGATTTTCCCAATAAAGATTTTGAGAAATTGGAAAATTCCAAATATCCCAAATTGCAACGTGATCTGGAACTAAATCATAATCTCCATCATTATCTTTATCATAAACTCTAATTCCATAAAAATTTGGGAATGTACCTTGAACTTGAGTACCTCTTGGATACATTGAATGATAACTGTTGATTTTTGATTTGGTAACATCTTGAAATTTTCTACCTCCTTTGTTTTCGCAAAGTTGTATTATAAAACCTCCATAAAAAGGAGTAGAAGAAGTAATTACATCTATATCTCCGTCTTTGTCATAATCTAAAAAAGAAAACCCTAATTGAGTAAGATAAATATTTGGATCAATATTTAAATTATTTAAGTATTCAACCGGTAAGTCTGTATAATGATTTACAAAATCAAAATATCCATTTCCTTGTCCCCAATAAACCCTTGTAGAAGGATGATTGTATTCAGTAGGAGGTAAGTTAGTTTGATTATGAGTTAAGGAAACCAAATGATTATTGATAAATATGCAGACCATCCTAAAAGCAATAATGAAGATAGATTATTGCCTATCTTGACAAACCAAAAAATGAATGCTTATCTCAAAGAAATAGCAGGCGTTTGCGAGATTGAAAAAGAATTAACCTTTCATATTGCCCGGCATACTTTTGCAACGACTGTAACGCTTACAAATGGCGTTCCTATTGAAAGTGTGAGTAAAATGCTTGGTCATAAAAATTTGAGAACTACCCAGCATTATGCAAAAATTTTGGATAAAAAAGTAAGTGAGGATATGAAAATATTGAGAGGGAAATTTTCATTGACAAGTAATAATAATATAGAAAAAATTATATGAAATTATGCCTGTAACTAATATTTTTCTTCAATGATATAATAAAAAATACCTACTTTTACAGCCGTGAAAATTCTAAACTTTATATTATCGATTTATTTAATAACACTTTCCTGTATGCCTTGCGCAGATATGGAGCATAATGTGTCGTATAATAAAGTGACAATTAGCAATGAATCAAATCATACACACGACAAAGATGCCTGTTCTCCTTTGTGCATCTGCAACTGTTGTGGCTGTCAAGGTTTCGCTTACAATACTGTTTACGCTTATAATTTCTTTTCTGTTAAAACCATAATTGACAAAAAAGTACCGGAATACAAATCAATTATTGCTTCCAATTTCTTCGGAAGTATCTGGCAACCGCCTCAAATTAATGCCTAATATTTTTTTGATTAATGCTTAAATGAATAGTGATGAATGACTTGTGCATTAATCACAATATTGATTTTCATTAATCATTTTACAGTATTTAATATATTCAAATACTGTGATTTATAAATTTATTAATAA
>JBEENX010000060.1:0-3524 GCA_041191945.1 Bacteroidota bacterium | reverse complement strand
TAATAACAATTTTTTTATTGACAGAAGAAAATCGGGCAAAATAGATTATTCAGAAAATTTTGCAAATCGAGTTTCTATGGCAAAAAGAACATCGTTAAACCCAAATTTGGAGGCAAAAATTATTCTCGACAAAACGTCTATAGAACTGTTTTTTGACAATGGAGAAACAGTAATGACTGAAATATTTTTTCCAAGATCTCCATTCAGCGAATTAATTATTGAACCCAAATCACAAGAATTCATTCTTGACAACCTAGAACTTCACCAACTAAATATTAACCAAACTAAATTAAAATGAAATTAAAAAAACTTTTATTTCTGCCAGTATTTGCTCTTTGTAGTATGTTGGCACAAGCACAGATAAAAGGTACTGTTACCTCAAAAGAGGACGGAGTACCATTGCCTGGAGCTTCAGTTATTGTATCTGGTACAAAGCAAGGTACCACAACAGATTTTGACGGAAAATACGTTTTAAATGGCGTGTCAAAAGACGCCACATTAATGATTAGCTATATTGGCTATAAGACATTTAAAATTCCAGTAAATAGTCAAACTACAATTAATGTTCAATTAGAAAGCGATATGGCGCAACTAAATGAAGTTGTGTTAACGGGATATTCTAAACAACGTAAAGTAGATGTAACTGGGGCTATTAGTGTTGTAGATATTGGAGCAATTCAAGGACAGGGGATGAGTTCTGGAAATGCGATGCAAGCTTTACAAGGACGTGTTCCAGGACTTTTTGTTGAAAAAACAGGAGATCCAACAGGTGCGGCTAGCAACATTTTAATTCGTGGAATTAGTACTCTAGGAGATAACAGCCCTCTTTATGTGATTGATGGAGTTCCAACCAAAAGGTCAGAAGTTTTTGCGAGTTTGAATCCTGAGTCAATAGAGTCAATTCAAGTATTAAAAGATGCATCAGCATCATCTCTTTATGGATCTAGAGCAGGAAATGGTGTCATAGTAGTTTCTACAAAAAGTGGAGGTAAGAAAGATCGTGTTACGGTTAGCTTTAACTCAAATACATCCATTCAGTCTGAAAAAAAACAACGCTACGAAATGATGAACTCACTTCAAAGAGGGCAAGTTTTATATCAAGCGTCAATAAACGATGGAGTAGATCCAAATTCGGGTTATGGTTCAATTTACAATTTTGATTGGAACGGGAATTTCAAAAATCCTGTGTTAAATAGCATAACACCAAAGCCATTTGTTGGTGGGGATGAAAATGTCCCAGTTGGAGATACTGATTGGCAAGATGTCATGTATGAAAAAGGCTTTGTTTATAATAATGAGGTAACTATTTCTGCAAATTCCGAAAAATCATCTTTAATGATGAATTTTGGCTATTTAAAAAATACAGGGATGTTAAAATACACCAATTATGACAGGTATTCTGCAAAAATAAACGGTAGCACAAAGTTATTTAATGACAAAGTAAGAGTCGGTGTTAATACACAGTTTTTCACTTCTAATGAAACATTAGTTTCTCCAGATGTTGGAAGTGCTCCAACTACAGGTTTAGCAATTACTTTAGCACCAACAATTCCAGTTTATGATAATAAGGGTGAATTTGCTGGTCCTATTGGAGCGGGTTATTCCGATAGAAACAATCCATTGTTAATGCAATCTTTAAATCAATGGGATAATGCTGACAAAAACAGTTTTTTTGGTAATGTCTTCGCTGAAATTGATATTTTAAAAGGTTTAAAGTTTAGAACAAATGCAGGTTTAGATTTTAGCGATTTTAAAAGAAAAGATATTGAACGAAAAGTTAACAATGGTTTTATTGTTAGAGGTAATAATCGTTTAATTATTGATACTAATAAGTTTTCAAGTGTTGTATTTTCTAATACTTTAAACTATGATTTAGAAATAGGGAAAAACCATAAAATCACAACTTTATTAGGTTATGAGTATATTAGAAATGACTTTGACACATTTGTAGCTCAAGCGGATGATTTCCCTTTTGAGACGGAAGACTTTTTTGTTTTAAATGCAGCTACTGGAGCTCGAACTTCTAGAGGAAATTCAACTGCAAATACCACTCTTTCACAATTCGGTAAAATTAATTATGCTTATTCAGACAGATATTTGGCATCATTTACATTACGCCGTGATGGTTCTTCACGTTTTGGTGAAAACACTCGTTTTGGTATTTTTCCTGCAACAACTGTTGGTTGGAGAATAAGCAATGAGGACTTTTTTAAGAAAAATGATATCGTTTCTAGTTTAAAATTAAGAGCTGGTTATGGTATAGTAGGTAATCAAGAAATTGGTGATGGTGCTCGTTTTGGTTTATTCGAAACAAGATATGGACCTAACCAAAATGTATATTCTCCTGATTTCTTCAATATATATTATAATGTGGGAACTGCATATGATATTAATGGTAATAATACCGGTACATTGCCTTCAGGATTTGTAAGAATTCAATCAGAGAATAAAGATTTAAAGTGGGAAGAAACCGCAGAATATAATTATGGTGTAGATTTCTCTTTATTCAAAAATAATATTACAGGTTCATTTGATTATTATACCAAAAAAACTAAAGATATTTTGCGTGCTCCTAGAACAATTGCAACACAAGGTGAAGGAGCTAATACTGTATTAAATATTGCTGATACAGAAGGACGCGGTTGGGAATTATCATTAGCTTATGACAAATCTTTTGATAATGGTATTAAATTAGGGATATCAACTAATGTATCTCATTTTACTGATAAAATAACAAAACTAAATAAAGGAGGAGAAACAGATTTTGGAGGTACTGTTGATAATTCAATTATCGGACGTTCGTTATTCTCTATTTTTGGATACAGATCAAATGGTCTTTTTCAAAGTCAAGAAGATGTAAACAATAGCCCAACTCAAAGTTTGGCTAGACCGGGGAGTATTAAATATGTTGACATCAACGGAGATGGAGTTATAGACGTAGATGATAGAGACTGGTTAGGCACAACACTTCCTAAATTTGAGTATGGTGTTACAGTAAACTTAGCGTACAAAAATTTCGATTTAACTTTATTTGGATCGGGTGTAACAAGTCGTATAGGACAGGATCCATATATATTTTGGAACAATTTTGTATCAGGTAGAGAAAATGGAGGTGTTGGGCTATTAAATGCTTGGACTCCAGAGAATAAAAACACGAATATTCCTTCTGCAACTTTAGCGTTTAACGATACAAGACCATCAGATTATACGTTTAGAAAAAATTCTTATTTCAAATTAAGAAATCTACAAATTGGATATTCTTTACCAAAAGATATTATCACAAGGCTTGGAGGTATGACTAGCGCTAGATTTTATTTACAAGGTGAAAATTTACTTTGGATAGCTCACAAAGATTATATCGGTCCAGACCCAGAACGAACAGATGTGAATAGAATACCAGTACCCACAGTCCTTTCTTTAGGATTTAACTTAAACTTTTAAAAAAAT
Organism: Bacteroidota bacterium; assembly: GCA_041191945.1. Lineage (GTDB taxonomy): Bacteria > Bacteroidota > Bacteroidia > Flavobacteriales > Flavobacteriaceae > Flavobacterium. The sequence continues at coordinate 77 of JBEENX010000060.1, read as the reverse complement.
AAATCATGAGAAACAAAAAATTATTTTTAATCGGGCTGTTAGCGATGGTTTTTCTATCATCTTGTAGCTCAGAACTT
>JBEENX010000059.1:0-3774 GCA_041191945.1 Bacteroidota bacterium | reverse complement strand
ATGATAAATTTGGTAATTGGGTCAGGAAAGTTTTTTTTGATATTTCCCAAGGTAAATTTTTAAAGAGTTCTGAAGAAACCAGAACAATCAAATATGTATCAAATAACTAACTCCTGAAATGCTATAATACCGCTATTCGCACTACAGGGTAGCTTGCTACTCCCGAAACGTCGGGACGGGGCTAGAATTGTCGTTTATTTTTCAGTACAAAAAAGCAACCGAAGTTGCTTTTTAAAATTTGATTTTAATTATTTTTTGTTTCGAGACGCTTGCGCCAGCGGGGGGCTGAAAGACAGCCTATCGAGTCTTATTTTTTTGCTTAACTATTTTTTTCACAAAATTAGAAACAATTGTAATTAAGAATCCCATTACAATTACAAAAATCCATTTATTTACATCTTTTATTAAATTAAAATTGAATAAATAAATTGACAACATATCTAATAAAATAAAAGCAAATAAGATAATTGAACCAGCAGTCAATGTAACTGCTCCCTCAAAAGAAGTAAATTTATCAGACCTAAACTTATGAAATAAATTTAAAAAAAAACCATACAATAATTTAATTAGTTTACTCATCTTTAAAGTCGTTTTTGTCTAAAATTATTCCGCCTAATAGTAATTCAAGTCAATCCCTTTGACTAACGTTACTAAACAAATATACTGAAAATTCTTGCTTATTGATACCCACAAAAAAACCTACTGCAAAACAGTAGGTTTTTTGTGACTGCGGAGGGGTTCGAACCCCCAACCCTCAGAGCCGAAATCTGATATTCTATCCAGTTGAACTACGCAGTCTTATTATTTACGATTTTTGATATACGATTTATGATATTAGCTTCGCTCCGTTCGGCTTCGCCTCGGGTCGATTTACGATGTGTGATTAATATATCGTGAATTGGTTTGTACTACTAATTTTCGTCAGTTCGAGTGATTTTCTCCCGACACTTCGGGGAGAAAATTGTATCGAGAACAAGAAAATTTCATTAAAAACGGTTCTCGATACATTTTTTGTTCTGTTTCACTCCACAAAAAACACTCGTCCCGAAACGTCGGGAGACGTTTTTAATTATTTCATACAAAACACATTAATTTTATATACACTACTAAGATAATAATTTCTTAACTATAGTCGAGATGGTTTTACCATCGGCTTTTCCAGCTAATTCAGCGGAGGCTAAGCCCATTACTTTTCCCATAGCTGCCATTCCTGAAGCGCCATTGTCGGCAATAATTGTAGCTACTATCGCTTCTACTTCGGCTTCTGATAATTGAGCTGGCAAGAATTTTTCAATTACTGCGGCTTGTTCTAATTCAGGTGCTGCTAAATCGGGGCGTCCTTGCTCTGTATAGATATTAGCACTGTCTTTACGTTGTTTTACCAAACGCTGCAACAATTTAATTTCTTCCTCAGCACTGATTTCTTCTTTGGCGCCGCTCTCCGTTTGCGCTAAAAGCAAAGCTGATTTCACTGCACGCAATGATTCTAATGCTACGGTATCTTTGGCTCTCATGGCGTTTTTAATTTCGTCCATGATTTGTGTGGCTAAACTCATATTTTTGATTCTTAAGTGGATGATTTTCTTTTTGCCCCAGATGGTAGTGGAAAGCCTTTTTAGGAGAAAATGTATTTTTTTCTTGGAGTTAAAAAGCGACTTTAGGAGCTCTTTTACCTCCTTAGAAAAAAGCATTTTCGAGAAAAAGCTTGCAACGACAGCTGGACTAAGGCTCGCAAATTTAGAACAATTTACCCGAACTAACAAAAGATTGATTGCTTTCAATTTAGGATAAAAAAATAACCCGAAAATCAGTTGAATTTCGGGTTATCTTGGTTTTTGATTAGTTTGGTTTGTTAGTCTACATTATCGTGTAAATACGAGTTGTTAGAACGCAACTGCAAATCGTTGTTGCTGTCTGTTCCCACTGATATTCTCGAGTTAGTAGTATTCGGTTGGTTCGTAGAAAGTTCAACTCCTAATCTTTTGTAAGCAGGCTCTTTCTCGTACTCATCTATTTTAGACACGTTGTTATGAAACTTATAATTGAATTCTTTCAACTTTCTTCTTCTTTCGTCAGCACGTGCGCGCAAGGTTTCTTCGATGGTCATTTCCATTGGAGAAATCGATTCAAACTCTGAAGCAGCAATAGTAGATTCGTCTATTTTTTTCATCGTGATATTCAATTCTTCTGGAAGCACTTCAGCTACTTTTTCAATAGTCTTAGTTGCTACAACATCTTGCTCTACTTCCATGTACTCTTCTAACGAGTGACGAATCACTCCGTTTTCAGCCACTTCAGTTACAGGTACAAATTGAACTGGATCTACTACTTTGATATCGTTGATTTCATTGTTAGTCAATTCAAAAACTACTTTGTTTTCTTCTACCGCTGGCTCTGATTTGAACAAAGGCAAATCGAATGAAAACGTAGCTTGTTCTTCTCTTTGAACCGCTTTTGGCTGCGCTGTTTCAATAGCGTGTGCCTCAGGCGTTGTAAAAGTAAAATCGATATCATTGATTGGTGAAACAATTTCAAAAGTCACATCTAAATTTTTGATAAACTCAGACATTACAATCAAATCATTTTCATTAGTAATGGGTTCGTAAGCAGCAACCACTGGCTCAGCCACTACTTCTGCAACTGGCTCTTCTTCCTCTAACAATTCAAAAACAATACGCTCCTCAGTAGCAGCCACAGGCGTTTCTACACTCAAATCAAATGTAGGAACTGATGGCTTTGATAAGTTGTGTACAATTTTTTGTTCGTCTTCCAAAGCGTGAATAATCTTTTTTGGCTCTGTATTTACGATTTCGTTTTGTTGATCTAGGTCAAAACCTGTAGCAATAACCGTTACTGCAATACCGTCACCAAGAGTTTCATCTTCACCAACTCCCATGATAATATTAGCATTGTATCCTGCCTCTGATTGAATATGGTCATTGATTTCACCAATTTCGTCCAAAGTAATTTCATTAGTTCCAGAAACGATAAGCAACAATACGTTTTTGGCACCTGTAATTTTATTATCATTTAATAAAGGAGAATCCAAAGCAGAAATAATAGCATCTTTCGCTCTAGTTTCACCTTCAGCTATTGCAGAACCCATAATAGCTGTTCCACTATTAGATAATACCGTTTTAGCATCACGCAAATCGATATTTTGTGTGTAGTGGTGTGTAATTACTTCTGCAATTCCTCTTGAGGCTGTTGCCAATACTTCATCCGCTTTTGAGAAACCTGCTTTGAAACCTAAGTTCCCGTACACTTCTCTCAATTTGTTGTTATTAATAACAATAAGTGAATCTACTTGTTTGCGAAGTTTTTCAATTCCTATGATAGCTTGCTCTTGACGCACTTTACCTTCAAACATAAAAGGAATAGTTACAATCCCAACAGTAAGAATGTCACGTTCTTTAGCCAATTGAGCAATTACTGGAGCAGCTCCTGTTCCTGTTCCTCCACCCATTCCTGCAGTGATAAATACCATTTTAGTATTTTGATCTAACATTTTTTCAATATCAGAAATACTTTCTATGGCTGATTGTTGTCCTACATCTGGATTTGCTCCAGCTCCCAATCCTTCTGTTAAGTTCACTCCTAACTGAATTTTGTTAGGCACAGCACTATTTTGTAAGGCTTGTGAGTCGGTATTACAAACAATAAAATCTACCCCTTTGATTCCTTGTTTAAACATGTGGTTGATGGCGTTGCTCCCGCCGCCTCCAACACCAATTACTTTGATTACATTTGATTGGTTCTTTGGTAAATCAAATG
>JBEENX010000058.1:0-4659 GCA_041191945.1 Bacteroidota bacterium | reverse complement strand
ATGAAAAAAAAAGTAGATTATTTTTTTATTTAAAACCTTAATTAATAATACTTTAAATAAAAAAAAAAGAAAATAAAAAGTAGATTTAATGACTACAATAATTGAAGTTGACTCTGCAATCTTTCAATCAACATTGCTTTTATTCTTTTATTACAACTTGATACAGTATTGAAATAAAAAACACATTCATCCGAAGTAAATAAACTTATCACAATACCTTTTAATGTGTTTTGCAATTGAATATCTTTAGCAATTATCGTTTCAATAGCACTGATTCGTTTATCTACTGAAAAATCATTGAAAGGAATTTTATTTTGCCTAACATAGTTTTGAAAAATTTGGACTATAAGATCATTTTGTAATTTCAAAATAGGTCGTAGTGTGGCATTTTGAAATACTTCTTCGTCAGAAGATTGATCCGTAATTTCTCCTAATATTGGTCCGCGAAATTGTTTCAGAAATGAGTCTCTTGTATTCATAATTATTTCAAATATTTTTTATCTACATAGAATGTTCCAAAAGGAATTACCGATGCGATACTAATAACAACAAATGTTTTAAGAGACCAATTGGATTCTATTTTTTGCATAATTGCCATAATAAAATAGGCAACGAAAAGAATACCGTGAGCCATTCCTATGATTTGAACAAAAATAGGCTCATGAAACATATATTTCATTGGCATTGCAAATAACAATAATAGTAGGAGGGACGTCCCTTCAAGTAAAGCGATTATTTTAAAAAACTTCAACATCAATTTATTTTATGGATTTAATTTTCAAAATTAAGTAATAACATTGATTTTAGGTGTATGAATTCCTAAAGTAATTTACCTTTGTCAACTTAGCATCGATAATTATGAGCAAACGCGATTTAAAAAAATATTTATCTGAATTGAACAAAGAGCAATTGGAAGAACAAATCATAGAATTGTATGAAAAATTCAATCCGGTTAAGGTGTATTATAACTTTGTATTCAATCCAAAAGAAGACGCTCTTTTACAAGAATGTAAGCTCAAAATTTCGAATGAATACTTCCCCATAAAAAAAATAGGTCGAAAAAGTAAACCTAAAATGAGACGTTCGGTAGCTCAAAAGTTAATCAAACATTTCATAGTTTTAGGTGTTGATCCATTTGTTATTGCTGATGTAATGCTATATAACATTGAAATTGCTCAAACTTATTCAGGAGAAAACCTCATAAAACAAGAGTTATTCTACAAGAGTATGTTCAATTCCTTTGAACAAGCGGTAGAATTTATAATTTCGAATGGTATTTACAGCGAATTTAAAACAAGAATTAGCACCATTCACCAAGAAACATTACATCAAAAATGGGGTAATGAATATGAGTTTGAACGAATTATTTCTCGTTTAGAATTCTAAATCATTCCGTGAAACTTATTTTTTAATTGAAGGCTATTTTTTTAAATTAAAAATAGCCCAATAACTGTTTTTTAGGTGTACTTTTGCAAAAATCTAAAAATAGCAATGCCTCAAAACACTTTAGAAACAGAATTTGAAGAAAGAAAAGAACTCTATGATTACCAAAAAGGAGACATAGATGCCATTTTTGAGCGCATAGACAATGCCTCCCCACAGCACCATTTATTGTATCAATTGCCTACTGGTGGAGGAAAAACTGTTATTTTTTCTGAAATTGTTCGTCGTTATATAAAAAAACACGACAAAAAAGTAGTGGTGTTAACACATCGAATCGAATTGTGTAAGCAAACGTCTAAAATGCTAAAAGGTTTTGGAGTTAAAAACAAAATTATCAATAGCAATGTAAAAGAGCTTCCTGATCAAAATGATTATTCGTGTTTTGTAGCTATGGTTGAAACGCTTAAAAATCGTATCAACGATGAAAAGTTACATTTGGATAATATTGGACTGGTTATTATTGATGAGGCACATTACAATTCGTTTCGAAAACTATTAAGCTCTTTCAAAAAAGCCTTTATTTTAGGAGTTACAGCAACTCCTTTAAGTTCCAACATAAAATTACCAATGCACCAAAACTACGATGAATTAATCGTAGGAGATACAATTCAATCGTTGATAAACAAAGGCTTTTTGGCAAAAGCTATCACCTACAGCTACGATGTTGGTTTGACCTCATTAAAAGTGGGTATAAACGGAGATTACACTGTAAAATCATCCGATGATTTATACACCAATATGGCGATGCAAGAGAAATTATTGCATGCGTATACCGAAAAATCACTAGGGAAGAAAACCTTAATCTTTAACAACGGAATCAATACTTCACTGTATGTTTATGAAACGTTCAGGGAAGCAGGATATGATGTAAGACATCTTGATAATACGAGTAGTAATGAAGAACGTAAAAATATTTTACATTGGTTCAAACACACCCCAAATGCTATTTTAACTTCTGTTGGAATTTTGACTACAGGCTTTGATGAACCAACGGTTGAAACTATAATATTGAATCGAGCTACTAAATCATTAACATTGTATTTCCAAATGATTGGGCGTGGTTCTCGAAAATTAGAAAATAAAGACGAATTTACGGTTATCGATTTAGGGAATAACGCAGCACGTTTCGGGCTTTGGAGCGATCCTGTCAATTGGCAACACATCTTCAAATCACCCGAGTATTATTTAGAAAATCTTCGTGATGATGCCGAAATTGAGATGTATTTTAAATATGAAATGCCTCCTGAATTACGAGCAAAATTTAGTAAAACTAAAGTGGTTACATTTGATATTGACGAAGAACATAAATTAGCCATTCGTCAAAATTTGCGTTCTAAAGTCGTATTGGAAAAATCATTGGAACAACACGCTGCTATGTGTGTAGATAATACAGAAGATTTACAGTCAGCAAAAACACTAGCAAGAGAGCTAGAAGAGGATATTGAATGTCGTGTAAAACGTTTTTCAAAATGTTTAAGCCAATGCAGTAAAAACTACCGCGAATGGTTAGTAGAAGATTATAAAATGAAATTAACGGTATTGATAGGGAAGAAGTACCGAGAAAAAATAATGAATGAAGCCGATTAAATTCAATAATTTAATCCTTTATAAAAACTGAAACCATGGCAAAACAATTTTCTGAATTAGGAATTTCAAATCCAATAGTACAAGTATTAACTGAATTGAAAATTGTTAAACCAACAGAGATTCAGCAAAAAGTAATTCCACAATTACTGGCTAACACTACAGATATAGTAGGATTAGCAAAGACTGGTACTGGAAAAACAGCCGCTTTTGGATTACCACTTTTGCAATTGATTCAAATTGAAAAATCAGTAGTACAAGCCGTTATCTTGGTACCAACACGCGAATTGGGTCACCAAATCCATACTAATTTAGAACAATTTTCAAAAAATATAAACGGAATTTCTATTGCCGCAACCTGTGGTGGAATCCCTATAAAACCTCAAATAGAAAGGCTTAAAACACCTACACATATTGTCGTAGCAACTCCTGGAAGATTGATTGATTTAATCCAAAGAAAAGCAATTGATTTAAAAGAAACCCAATTTTTAGTTCTTGACGAAGCAGACGAAATGGTTAGTATTCTAAAGGAAAGTTTGGATGAAATTGTTGCTGAATTACCTAAAAAACATAGAACATTTTTATTTTCAGCTACTTTACCAGGAGCTATAAAACAGTTGATTCAGAACTACTTATCAAAAAATGTAGTCGAAATTAGCGCTAATATGGAAACCATAGGTAATCAAGGTATTGATCATCAATATATTGTAGTAGATCCTATAGAAAAATTAGATGTTTTGATGCATTTTTTAAATTCTATAGATGGTGAACGAGGCATTATTTTTTGTAAAACCAAAGCTGCTGTAAATAAACTAGCTAAAAATCTAGCCATTAACAAATTTTCATCTGGTGCCATACACGGGAGTTTATCTCAAGGAATTCGTGACCGAATCATGGGACAATTTCGCGAAGGACATATTAACCTTTTGATTGCAACTGATTTGGCTGCAAGAGGAATTGATGTTGCTGACGTTTCTTTTGTGGTGAATTACCATTTACCAGATGTTTACGAAGCTTATGTACATCGTAGCGGTAGAACGGCAAGAGCTGGTGCAAAAGGACTTTCGTTAACCGTATTACAAGCTGAAGAAGTTGGAGAAATTGCTGATTTTGAAAAAGAATTAGGAATTCAATTTTCTGAGTTTAAAAAACCGACGATTGCTAGTATTGAAGAAAATAATACTTTGTTATGGGCTAAAAAAATCTTTAAAACAAAACCCAATCACGAAATTGATTCAGAGCTAAAAACTAAAGTAAAAACTATTTTTCATCATTTAACCAAAGAGGAATTAATAGAAAAATTGTTGGCCAATCATTTACAACAAAAGAATGGTACAACAGAACAGCCTGTTAAAAAGCAAAAAAGATAATCTTTTACACAAAAAACTGAATTCAGTAATTATGATTTTGAATTATAATTTATATTATGTAAAATAGATTATTTAAAAAGCCCTTATCTATCAACAATTAACCTAATAAATTAGTTAATAGTATTCTATTCTTCCTATTGCCAACACAGTATTAATTTTTTAAATTAGCATTCGAAAATTTATTTCTACAAAATATGAATACTGTTGCAGAACATTTAGCAGACTTTTTAAAAAAATATCCACCTTTCGATAATTTAACCTT
>JBEENX010000057.1:0-4970 GCA_041191945.1 Bacteroidota bacterium | reverse complement strand
TTGAAATTTTTAACGCACTTTCGGCTTCTGTTTCATTTGGATCATATCCTCCATGTATAACTCTGTTGCGGGTTTTATCTAGATTTTCTAAATACATTTTCTCGGGAAATGGGAATTCAATTTGTAAAGCTTTTAATAAATCTCTCTTTAATCTTAAAGAATTGTGCTTCGATGACAAATGTTTTCGTAATTTTTCCTGTCGCGCGAATAATTTATCTATCATAATAGTAAAGGCTAATTCTAAAGCTGTAGAGGCATCAAGTATTGACTTGCGATAATTGCCTTGACATTTAGCACTTTGTGCATCTAGAAAAAAATAAAATGGTAGTAACGGTTTTTTATTTTCAGATGTATCAGTTAAAATTCTTTGTAATGACTCCGGTGTAAAACAAAATTTATCAAGTGTAATTCTAAAATGTGGTATTGGTCCAGATGGACGAAATTCTTTATCTGATCCTGAAAGCTTTTTATATAAAGCTAATTTTATACTGCTTGACCTTTTCAAACCTATATTTCTTGAACTACAGCGAAAATCTCTTTTTGCATCTACACTGATGTTGTCAATTAAAAGTTCTCTCCAATTACTAAGTTCATTGATTATTTTATTTCCAGTATCATCAAATACTTCTTTATCAATATCTGGAAATACTATTCTACATGCATTAATATCTGAATCACCACTTGGATAACTTGTTACTGAGCCCCAATCATAACTATCAATATAATTCATATTTCCACCATCTGGTTGTTTTAGCGGACCAAGCTTTTCAGTTCCATAAAAGCCATCAAACATTAGTGGTGTTATTAAAAACCCATTCACTCCAGAAATTGAAATTGGAAATTTTTTACCTAAGCAATCAATAGATACAGGTATAGATTTGTCAAACTCAATATAACCCTCTAACAACATAGCTTCTAATGTTTTTTTTAAATTCTTCTACTAATCAAATATACATAATTCATTTAGTTTAATTTATACACAACTTTTTTTTGTCACAAATAGTAACTAAATTTGTGACAATATGTATTATATATGAACAAAATATGTTACTTTTGAAACATAATATGTTCATCTCGATATATGGAAAGCGTTGAATTTCAAATAGAAAAAAAAATAAAAGTAAAAAGCAAAGGAACTTTGTTTTTTCCTGATGATTTCAGTCAGTTAGGTTCTTCGGAATCGATACGAAAAGCGCTGCAACGTCTAGAAGAAAAAAAAATCATACGCCGCATTGCACAAGGAATATACACCCGCCCAATAGAAAGTAAATATATTGGTGAGGTACTCCCTTCTGCAGAGGAAGTCGCGAAAGGAATAGCTAAAAGAGATCGTATTCGGATTGTCCCAACAGGGGTATATGCACTAAATGCTTTGGGTTTAAGTACACAAGTACCTATGAAATTAGTATTCCTTACCGATGGAGCACCCAGAGAAATTAAAATAGGGAAGCGATCAATAAAATTTAAAAAAACAACTCCAAAAAATCTATTGGCAAAAGGAGAAATTAGTAGCCTTGTAATACAAGCGTTAAGAGAAATTGGAATAGACAATATAACTCCAAGTGAAGAGGATAAAATCATAGCACTACTTAAAAAGGAAAATGTAAACTTACTAAAACAAGATGTCGAGTTAGCTCCAATTTGGATTCAGAAAATTATGAAAAAAGCCTTGTAAATGATACACTTTAATACACTCCCTAAAAACGAAAAAGATTATATCTTACAGGAGATTAGTAATCAGTCTAAATTAGCTGTATTCGCCGTAGAAAAAGATTGGTGGGTAGTTCAAACTTTAGCTGTTATTTTTGAAATGGAGGTAAGTGAATATCTTGTCTTTAAAGGTGGAACTTCGTTAAGCAAAGCGTGGAATCTTATAGACCGTTTTTCTGAAGATGTAGATTTGGCTATTGATAGAAAATTTTTAGGGTTTGAAGGAGAACTTTCGAAAAAACAAATTACTGCCTTGCGAAAGGCAGCAAACAGTTATGTTTCAGAAAAATTCTATCCTGAACTTCAAGCCGAATTCACTAAAAGAGGTTTTGAAAATATTAGATGGGAAATCATTAAAACAACTGAATCGGATCAAGACCCAGTAATTATTAATTTATATTATCCCAACAACATTGATATTCCTGGTTATATTCAACCGAGAGTACAAATAGAAATTGGCTGTCGTTCTTTAATAGAACCTTATAGTCAACAAAGTATCTCTTCTCTAATTGACATACACTACCCTAATGCCGAGTTTTCTCAAAAAGCCAATACGATTGCAACGGTAAACCCTGAACGCACCTTTTTAGAAAAAATATTTTTATTGCATGAGGAATTTAGTAAACCAATAGAAAAAATTAGAGTAGAGCGACTAAGTCGTCATTTGTATGATGTATATCAATTATCGAAAACTAAATTTGCAGCGATTGCATTACGTGATAAAGAACTGTATGAAACTATTGTAAGACATCGTTATAAATTTACACGAGTAGCTGAAGTAGACTATAATTCGCACCAACCCCAAACAATAAATATAATTCCGCCATCAGGAATTATTGAAGCTTGGAAAACAGATTATAAAACGATGCAAGAGCAAATGATTTATGGTGATTCACCTTCATTTGAAGTACTAATAACTGAATTATTAGCTTTAAAATCTAAAATTAATGCCGTAGATTGGCAGATAGAAATAAAAAGTTAGTGCTAACTAATTTTTTTTACTTATTTTGGATTGTACTAAAGTATTGATTTTTATAAAAATCAGCACACCTATTGTACACCTCTAACCTACTAAACCCTTTTAAATAAAGGAGAATAAAATATTGTATCGGAAAATAAAAAATCACAACTATGAAAAAATATTTTTTACATAACGGAACCGAAAGCTCAGGTCCTTTTAGCTTTGACGAATTAAGAACTCTGAAAATCACTAAAACGACACCCGTTTGGTTCGAAGGTATGGAAAAATGGAAATATGCAGGAGATATAGCAGAACTTTACGAATTAGTAGCCATTACTCCGCCGCCTTTTCAAGTAGAAGAAGTACCTACTCCACAACCTCCTAAAAGAGTTTCTAACGCAGCTTTTTTAGGACTTTCAAAGAATGGTTTCATTGGTGTAGTAGTCGTTATTTTCATCATTTCTACCGTTGCGTTTAATATCATCCAAAACAACCGAAGCGAAGAATTAGAAGCAAAAAATAAAAAGACGGAACTGGAAAATAGACAATTTTTGCTACAACAAAAAGAAATTGAAGAACAAAAAAGATTAATTGAAGCACAAGAAAAAGCAGAAGCTGAACGAACTGCCAGAGAGAAAAAACAAACTATCACTGACCGCATCTCTGCCATAGAAAACGAAATGGCTGTAACCAAAGATGATTTAGATACTACTAAAGAAAAATTGGCTAAAGCCAATGATTTTAAAGTATTGCGAACTTCGGCCGAAAAAAGCGAAGAGCTAAAAAAACTAAAACAAGAGATTGCAGATTTTGAAAAAGAATTGGAAGATTTAGAAGCTGAACAAAATCGATTGAATTTAGAACTCGAAAAAATCAAATAGTTTAGTCTTCAAAATAATCGCCATCAACATAAAACCATTCTCCATTTTCAAATACAAATCGAGAATACTCGGAATGCACTAGCAATTGCTTATCAGAGTCTAAATAATACGCTTTAAACGCTACAGTGGTTGGTGTAACATTAACTATTTCCAGTCGCTGCCATTGATTTTGAGTAGCCCAATTTAAAATATCCTCCCTTGCATAATATCTTCTATGAGAGGGAGCCGTAGTTGTAATTAGATAATCTACATCCTGAAATACATAAGCTACAAACCGTGAACGCATTAATGCCTCTGCGGTTGCTGCTTTCATATTTCCTAATACTATTGGCTGACAACATTTGTCAAAAGAAACAGCCGATCCACAAAAACAATTTTGAATTGCCATTAATTCAGCTCGTTAATTTTTTGATGCAATTGATTTAATAACACTTGGTATTTACTAATTTCAATTAAGTCGGCATCATCATCTGAAAAATCAAGAAAATCATCCAGTTGTTGACTTATTTCTACCAATTTATTATTGGCTTCTTTGCCGTTTTTAGCTGCAATTAAATCAATTATTTTTTGTACTTCTTGCTGCAATAAATTAAAATCGTTCTGTTCCATTTCGTAATTATTTATTTATTTCATTCTGCTTATTAGCATTGAATTGTTTAGTAATTTGTTTTAGTTTTTCTTTACGAGCCATCGCTGCTTTTTTAGCTTTATCTTGCTCTTTGTGCAATTTGTCGTTATGCTTTTTGATATTTCTTTCGTTATTTCTGCCCATATTTTTGTTACAGTTGTTCTCGTTTAATTTCCTCCAAAGACTTTTCAGTATTGATGAGTCCGTTAATAATTTTCATTCGTAATACCTCTAAATCATCGTACTCGAAATACTTTGCCCAAGAAGTCAATTCAAATAAATTCCGAATTTGTTTGATTCTCTTGGCAGTTTCAAAACTCGTTCGAAGCACTGCCTTTTGATTGTAAGTAGGATTGTTTTTGTGTTGGTAATTTACCGTTTTCTTGTCAAAATTGGCTTCTAGATAATACAACTTATCCGTAGCGTTATCTGGGTAAAAACTAGTCCAAAGTGCAAAACCTAATTTGTACTTTGTTGGTGACTCTATTTCCATTGGTTCTAATCGCCATTTACTATTAGCAAGTCTACCCCAATGGTTTGACAATCGGTACATGCCTTCTTTAGTATAATAATACGAGCTCCCCGCCTTACTTTCATACTGAACCGACAATCCTTCAATAGCAGCAAGTGGTAATTCGTTAAAAACACAAAAGGTATTTTTAAATGCATTAGGACTGGGACGAAATTGTTTTACCATAGTACAAAAGTAAGTAGAATCTCCTTTTCAGCCTAAACAAACAATAATTGATTAAGTTTGCAGTCTAAAAATTATAAAATTCGAGATTATGTC
>JBEENX010000056.1:0-5140 GCA_041191945.1 Bacteroidota bacterium | reverse complement strand
CCCTAAAGCACTATAATGTGAGCCAAATCAATAAACTTAAAATATTCAATGATCCTATCTATGGATTCATTACTATTCCTAACGCTTTAATCTACGATTTAATTCAGCATCCTTATTTTCAACGTTTGCGACGCATTTCTCAAATGGGGTTGTCGTATTTAGTCTATCCTGGTGCTAATCACACTCGTTTTCATCATGCTTTAGGTTGTATGCATTTGATGCAAAAAGCAGTTGATGTGTTAAGATTTAAAGGCGTTTCTGTTTCTGAAGAAGAAGAAAATGCTTTATATATTGCCATATTACTTCACGATATTGGTCATGGACCATTTTCTCATGCTATGGAAAAAAGTATTGTTGAAGATGTGCATCACGAAGCTATCTCATTACTTTTCATGAATCAATTGAACGAAGAATTCAACGGACAATTGAGTTTGGCTATTCAAGTTTTTAAAGGAGAATACCATCGTAAATTCATGTTGCAATTGATTTCAAGTCAATTGGATATGGATCGTATGGATTATTTAAAACGCGATAGTTTTTATTCGGGAGTAGCAGAAGGGAACGTCAATTCAGAACGTTTGATTCAAATGATGAACGTGGTGGATGATGTTTTGGTGATTGAAGAAAAAGGAATTTATTCCGTAGAGAAATTCTTGATGTCACGACGTTTAATGTATTGGCAGGCGTATTTACATAAAACTAGTTTAGTAGCTGAATTAATTTTAACCAAAGTGCTAAAGCGAGCCAAAGAACTAACATTGAAAGGTGTTGAATTACCTTGTAGTGAACCGTTATTGTTTTTTATGCAAAATCGAATTGCTCTTGAAAATTTTGATGCTAATACACTCGATTTATTTTCACAGTTAGACGATTTTGATATCATTAGTGCTTTAAAATCATGGCAACGACAGGATGATTTTATTTTGTCTTCATTGAGCAAAATGATTATCAATCGCGATTTACCAAAGATTAAAGTGGCTTCCGAAAAAATACTTTTGGACGAAATAGCGCCTTTACAAGAACGTTTTGCAGCCGAAAATAACATATCGGTTTCAGATACGAATTATTTTATTTTTAAAGGAAAAATTAAGAATCAAGCGTACAGTAAAGAAGCCGAACCAATTCGAATTCTGAAAAAAGACAAAACTATTGAAGATGTAGTAGAAGCATCAGACCAATTGAATTTGAAATCATTATCAAAATTAGTAACTAAATATTACATATGTTTTCCAAAACAACTGGTGTAAAAACGCTGTAATAAAATCTATTTTTTATATTTTTGTCGGAATGAAACAAACAAAGTTATCTTTATTATATACTCAAATCACTTTATTAAGTGCGTTTCATTGTATGCCTATCTCAAAAACGATCCTCTAGAATGAAGTTTACAGCAGAGCAAATAGCGGAGATTTTAGAAGGTGAGGTCGTAGGGAATCCTAATGTCGAAGTGTCTACATTATCCAAAATAGAGGAGGGACAAGAAGGGTCTTTGACTTTTTTATCCAATCCAAAATACCAAAATTTCATCTATACAACAAAAGCGTCTGTTACTATTGTAAATAATACATTTGTACCAGAATCAGCTGTAACAACAACTTTAATAAAAGTAAAGGATGCTTATGGCGCTTTTACCAAATTATTAGAGTTTTACAATCAAGTTAAATTGAATAAAACCGGAATTGAACCACTTTCATTTATTGACGAAAGTGCTCAATATGGTGCTGATTTGTACTTAGGAAGTTTTAGTTATATCGGAAAAAATGTAGTTTTAGGGAATAATGTCAAAATATATCCCAATTCATTTGTTGGTGATAATGCTGTGATTGGTGACAATGTGACCATTTTTGCAGGAGGAAAAATTTATTCAGAAACAGTAATTGGAAATAATTGTACCATTCATTCTGGAGCAATCATTGGATCTGATGGTTTTGGGTTTGCTCCTAATGCTGATGGAACCTACAAAAAAATTCCTCAAATAGGGAATGTAGTTATTGAAGATGATGTTGAAATAGGCGCCTGTACCACGATTGACAGAGCCACTATGGGTTCAACAATTATTCGAAAAGGGGTTAAATTAGATAACCAAATTCAAATTGCTCACAATGTTGAAATTGGAGAAAATACGGTAATTGCAGCTCAGACTGGAATTGCAGGATCTACCAAAATAGGTAAAAATGGAATGATAGGAGGGCAAGTAGGTTTCGCAGGACATATTACGGTGGGAGATAATGTTGGTATCAAAGCCAAATCGGGGATTACTAAAAATGTAAAAGAGGGGCAAATCATGCAAGGAAGTCTTGCTTTTGGCTATTCTGATTTTTCGAAATCCTATGTTCATTTTAAAAATTTACCTAAAATTGTCGCTGAACTAGAAGAGTTAAAAAAAGAAATACTAAACCAAAAAAACAAACAAAATGGTTAAACAGAAAACCATCAAAACAGAAATTTCGCTAACAGGAGTTGGACTACACACAGGTAAAGAAGTTACTATGACTTTTAAACCTGCACCAGTAAATAATGGCTTTACTTTTGTTAGAGTAGATCTGGAAGGACAACCAGTAATTGAGGCTGATGCTAATTATGTAGTCAATACACAACGTGGCACCAATTTAGAAAAATTAGGAGTTCAAATCCAAACTCCAGAACACGTTTTAGCTGCCTTGACAGGTTGTGATTTAGATAACGTTATTATTGAATTAAACGCGTCTGAATTACCAATTATGGATGGTTCTTCTAAATATTTTGTTGAAGCTATCGAAAAAGCAGGAGTTGAGGAACAACAGGCTAAACGTAATGTTTATGTAGTAAAAGAAGTTATTTCTTTCACAGATGAAGCTACAGGGAGTGAAATTTTAGTAATGCCTAGTGATAATTATTGCATTACTACCATGGTAGATTTTGGAACTAAAATTTTAGGAACTCAAAATGCTACAATGAAATGTCTTTCTGAATTCAAAGAGGAATTTTCAGATTCAAGAACTTTTAGCTTTTTGCACGAATTAGAATCGTTGTTAAATAACGGACTAATCAAAGGTGGTGATTTGAATAATGCCATTGTATATGTCGATAAAGAAATTTCGGCAGACACAATGGAAAATCTTAAAAAAGCATTTGGAAAAGAGGAATTAGCGGTTAAACCGAATGGGATTTTGGACAACCTTACTTTACACTACCCAAACGAGGCAGCAAGACATAAATTACTCGATGTAGTGGGTGATTTATCTTTAATTGGAACTAGAATTCAAGGAAAAGTAATCGCTAACAAACCAGGGCATTTTGTAAATACTCAATTTGCTAAAAAATTAGCTAAGATTATAAAAATTGAACAACGTAATTTTGTTCCAACATATGACTTACATCAAGAACCATTGATGGACATTCATAAAATTATGGAAACATTACCACACAGACCCCCATTTTTGTTGATTGATAGAATTATCGAAATGTCGGAAAATCACGTGGTAGGAATGAAAAACGTAACTATGAACGAGAATTTCTTCGTAGGACATTTTCCAGAAGCGCCAGTTATGCCAGGTGTTTTGATTGTAGAAGCGATGGCTCAAACAGGTGGAGTTTTAGTATTGAGTACTGTTCCAGATCCAGAAAATTATTTGACATATTTCATGAAAATGGACAATGTCAAATTCAAACATAAAGTATTACCTGGTGATACCTTGATTTTTAAATGTGACTTGATTACTCCAATACGAAGAGGGATTTGTCATATGCAGGCCAATGCTTACGCTAATGGTAAACTAGTAGCAGAAGCAGAATTAATGGCGCAAATTGCAAGAAAACAATAAGATTTAGAAAATTCGCAGTAGTTTTACTGCGAATTTTCTAGTTAATAGAAATTATAAAATAAAACAGATGAATCAACCGTTAGCATACGTTCATCCTGGCGCAAAAATTGCCAAAAATGTGGTTATTGAACCCTTTACAACTATTCATAACAATGTAGTGATTGGTGATGGTACTTGGATTGGTTCCAATGTAACCATTATGGAAGGTGCCAGAATTGGAAAAAATTGTAATATTTTCCCTGGAGCAGTTATCTCAGCTGTGCCTCAAGATTTGAAATTTGGAGGCGAAGATTCCTTAGCGATTATAGGAGATAATTGTACCATTAGAGAATGTGTTACCATCAATAGAGGTACTGTTGCGTCTGGGCAAACAGTCATTGGTGATAATTGTTTAGTAATGGCTTATGCACATATTGCTCACGATTGTGTTGTTGGAAACAATGCCATCATTGTAAATGGCGTTGCTTTGGCAGGGCATGTTATTGTAGGTAATTATGCTGTCATTGGTGGATTGGCAGCCGTTCATCAATTCATTCATATTGGTGATCATGCAATGATTTCTGGAGGTTCATTGGTAAGAAAAGATGTTCCACCTTTTACAAAAGCAGCAAAAGAGCCTTTGTCTTATGTGGGTATCAATTCTATCGGATTAAGACGAAGAGGATTTACAACAGAAAAAATTAGAGAAATCCAGGATATTTATCGTATTCTATATCAAAAAAATTACAACACTACTCAAGCTATTGGCATTATCGAAGCCGAAATGGAGGCAACTCCAGAACGTGATGAGATCTTAGATTTTATTCGAAATTCTTCTAGAGGGGTAATGAAAGGCTATAGTGGCAATTATTAATAAAATTAGATAAAACAACAAATACAATTTAAAATGGCAAGTACATCGGATATTAGAAACGGTTTATGTATCAAATACAATAATGATATTTATAAAATCATTGAATTTCTTCACGTAAAACCAGGTAAAGGTCCTGCTTTTGTAAGAACAAAATTAAAGTCATTAACAAACGGAAAAGTATTAGACAATACCTTCTCGGCTGGGCATAAAATCGATGAAGTTCGTGTAGAAACACATACATTTCAATATCTATATGCTGAAGGAGACGATTTTCATTTCATGAATAATGAGTCTTTTGAACAAATTACCTTAAATAAAAATGTATTAGATAATCCAGATTTATTGAAAGAAGGAACTAATGTAATGATCCAGATTAATGCTGAAACTGAAGCGCCGCTTTCTGTAGATATGCCGGCTTCTATCATTTTAGAAGTGACTTATGCTGAGCCAGGTGTAAAAGGAAATACAGCAACTAATGCTACTA
>JBEENX010000055.1:0-5163 GCA_041191945.1 Bacteroidota bacterium | reverse complement strand
GGATATGACGTTTGCATATTCACTGACCTACGGAAATAATAACCGAGAAAAGAAAATAATTGGAAATTCATTAATGATATCAATCAATGCCGATCTAACTCCTAAATGGAAAACAGGAATTTCAACCGGATATGATTTTGTTCAAAAAGGAGTAACTTACACACAACTACGTTTTGAAAGAGATTTATTAAGTTGGAGAATGGATTTTAATTGGTCGCCTTTTGGAACCTATGCCAACTGGGGATTCTTCATCGGAATCAAATCAGGTGTATTAAGTGATATTAAATGGGATAAACGAAGTACTTTAATTCGATAAATAATAATTATGAAAAAAATAATTTTTACTGATAAAGCTCCCGCTCCAATAGGGCCTTATAATCAAGCCGTACTAACTGGAAACACTTTGTACACCTCAGGACAAATTGCAATTAATCCAGCAACCGGAGAACTAGTTCTTGATACTATTGAGTTAGAAACCAAACAAGTGATGCAGAACATGAAAGCTGTTTTAGAAGCTGCCGGAATGACCTTTGAGAATGTAGTCAAGTCAACCATTTTCATTTCAAATATGAATGATTTTGGAAGCATTAATTCAGTTTACGGATCTTACTTTAATAAAAAAACCGCTCCAGCTCGTGAAACGGTTCAAGTGGCTTGTTTGCCAAAAAATGTAAATGTAGAAATCTCTATGATTGCAGTGCAATAGCATTTAATAATAACTGTGCCGTTGCTTCGTTAGTTGCCAATGGCACATTATGTACATCGCAAACACGAATTAACATATTAATATCTGCTTCATGCGGATGGCTTGATAATGGATCTTTAAAAAAGAAAACCATTTGAGTGATTCCTTCCGCTACTCGACCTGCAATTTGCGCATCACCACCTAAAGGTCCTGAAAGCATTCTAGTTACTTTAAATCCAGCTTCTTCAGCCTTACCTCCAGTAGTTCCAGTGGCAATCAACTTGATTTTTTCTTGTTGCAAAACAACTTTGTTTTTGATTAAAAACTGAACTAAATCATTCTTTTTGCCGTCGTGTGCAATTACAGCTATTTCCATTCTATTTTATTTATTAGCAACGTGATATGCAATCAAACCATCGATTGGTCTTCTTAACACATTACCCAATTTAATTTGGTATTTATCAAAAGTAACTTGTAATTCGTCTTTTAAATAAAAAGCAATCGATCCTACAAAATGAACAGGTACTTCTTGATAATTATCGTATTGTCTGATATAATTTTTAACAAAAGATTTCATCCCTTTGTAAATGATTTTTTTACAAAATGGATCTTCTTTATGCTGAATCAAGAACTTAGCAAAAGTTGCTAAATACGCATTAGGATTAGCTTCTTTATACAATTTGCTCTTGATGTAATCTGGAGTCATATCGTATTCTTTTTCAAATTCAACAGCCAAATGCTGAGGCATTTTATTGAAGTAATACTTTCTGATTAATTCTTTACCAAAAACGTTTCCACTACAATCATCCATTACAATGTAACCTAACGATTGTACTTTTTGATGCAATTCTTTTCCGTCAAAATAGCTACAGTTGGAGCCTGTACCCAAAATACTAACAATAGCTTTTTCGCCTTTTGGTGTAGTAGCATATACTGCTGCATACGTATCTTCTTCAACGACAACAATAGCATTGGGAAAATAAGCCTGAAAAACCTGAGAAAGGAATACTTTCATTCTTTCTGTTCCACAACCTGCTCCATAAAAGAATAAATGAGTTGCCTCATTTTTATTTTGTAAAATATCAAAACGATCATTCAAACGCTCAACAACTTCAGTTTCATCAAGAATCTCTGGATTCAAACCTAAGGTTTGTGTTGTGAATAATACTTTTCCGCTATCGTCTATCGCAATCCAATCGGCTTTGGTAGAACCACTATCAACTATTAATTTCATCTTTTGGTTTTTTTTGGTTTTTTGGGTATTGGAAATCTGATTCCAAAGGTTATAAATTTAATCTTATTATAACATTTTGGCGGTATGAAAACAGTAAAAAAATAAAATCCCGTTACAATAACAATAACGGGATTTTATTGAAAAAGTATTGATTATTTTAAACCTGCAATATGTACAGACAAATCAATTAATTTACTTGAATAACCATATTCGTTATCATACCAAGAAATAATTTTGAAGAAAGTAGAATTCAAACCAATTCCAGCTTTAGCATCAATAATAGAAGTTCTTGAGTCAGATACGAAGTCATTAGATACTACATCATCCTCAGTAAATCCTAAGATTCCTTTCATTGTAGTTTCAGATGCTTTTTTCAATACAGCCATAATTTCAGCATACGAAGTTTCTTTAGCTAATTTTACAGTTAAGTCTACTGCAGAAACGTCAACAGTAGGAACACGCATTGACATACCAGTTAATTTTCCGTTTAATGAAGGAATTACAACTCCTACCGCTTTAGCAGCACCTGTAGATGAAGGAATCATATTTACTAATGCAGAACGACCACCTCTAAAATCTTTTCTAGATGGACCGTCATTTGTCATTTGAGTTGAAGTGGTAGCGTGAACAGTTGTCATTAAACCTTCAACAATTTCGAAGTTATCGTGAATAACTTTAGCCATTGGAGCTAAACAGTTTGTAGTACAAGATGCATTAGAAACAACTAAATCAGAAGCTTTTGCAGTTTCGTGGTTCACACCCATTACAAACATTGGAGCATCAGCAGAAGGAGCAGAAATAATTACTTTCTTAGCACCACCTTTGATGTGTTCACTTGCAGTTTCAACAGTAGTGAAAAAACCAGTACATTCAGCAACTACATCAACATCAACTTCATTCCATTTCAAATCAGCTGGATTTCTTTCAGCTGTAATACGAATGTGTCTTCCGTTTACATATAATTTACCTTCTTTTACTTCAACAGTTCCATTGAAACGACCGTGAACTGAATCATATTTTAATAAGTAAGCTAAGTGATCAACATCTAATAAGTCATTGATAGCTACTACCTCAACATTATCTCTGTTGAAAGACTCTCTAAAAACGATTCTTCCAATTCTTCCGAAACCGTTTATTCCTAATTTTACTTTTGACATTTTAATTTAATTTTAGATTTAGTTTATTTAGTGTAATTTTTATTTCTGATTTGATTCTCAATCAGAATATATTTATATAGATACAATATCAGAAACTCGTAACAATTCTGTGTCAATTTCTGAATGTCCTTTTATAGCTTGTTCCAAAGGAGTCAACGTAATTTTATCTTGATTGATTCCTGCCATAAAGTTAGATTTACCTTCTAGTAAAGACTCAACCGCTTTTACTCCTAGTCTACTTGCTAAAACTCTATCAAAACAAGAAGGAGAACCTCCTCTTTGCATGTGTCCTAATACCGAAACTCTAACATCATACTCTGGTAAATTGGATTCTACATAATCTTTTAATTCGAAAACGCTTTTACCAATTTTATCTCCTTCGGCAATCACAACAATACTAGATGATTTACCTGCTGCTTTACTCTTTTTAAGAGAGTCTAACAATCGATCCAATCCCATATCTTCTTCAGGAATCAAAATTTCTTCAGCTCCAGCTCCAATACCAGCATTTAATGCAATATGACCCGCATCACGTCCCATAACTTCAACTAAGAATAAACGGTTATGAGAACTTGCTGTATCACGGATTTTATCAATTACTTCTACAACAGTATTTAATGCAGTATCATACCCTAGAGTATGACTTGTTCCAAAAATATCGTTATCAATAGTACCTGGAATTCCAATTACAGGAAAGTTGTATTCAGAGTTGAATAATAAAGCACCTGTAAAACTTCCATCACCACCAATAACAACAAAAGCATCGATTTCGGCTTTTACCAAATTATCGTATGCCTTTTTTCTTCCTTCTGGAGTTTTAAATTCCATAGAACGAGCCGATTTTAAAATCGTCCCTCCTTTATTAATAATATTATTTACGCTACGAGGTCCCATCTCTTTGAAATCACCTTCAATCATTCCTTGGTATCCTCTGTAAATCCCTACGCATCCAATATTATGGAAAGCACAAGTTCTAACAACTGAGCGTATTGCAGCATTCATTCCTGGTGAATCACCACCCGAAGTAAGAACACCTATTTTTCTTATTTTATTTGGCATTATTATAGTATTTGGCGTAAAATTAATAAACGCGAATTAGTTTCAAAGCGATGTTTTTAATTAATTAGAAAACCATTGTAAATTCAAACGTTTTCGTTAATAAGTTTTCAAAAAAGCAATAAAAATAATTATTTTTTAAAAAAAATCAATAAAATAGTTACAATTTGATAATTAGCAAATTCTTTACAAAATTATATTTAATCTTCTTCTGGAATTACTGCCTCCTGATTTTTTTTAGGCACTTCTTTATTTGACTTTTTCGAATTTGAAAATCGAATAAAATCAGGTGCCATTTCTGAATCTTGATCTAAGTATTCTGCTGGAATAGTTTGAATTATACGTTGTTTCTTGAATATTTTTTGTACCAATTCTTTAAAGGTATCAAAATCAACTTCATAAGTAATACCTGCACCTTGGGTATACCCTATGCCTTGACCAATATAATTAATATCATTTTCTTTATTAAAAAATCGTAAATTTAATGTCCCATCATCGTTTACACGCCAAAGCAACTCTACATTACCTATAAATGCCGTTTGGTTTAAGCCTCCAAAAGGCACTCCTAATTTGCCGTTAAAAGTAATTCTCTCATTAATTTTTGACGAAATAGAAGCCTCAAAACGACCATCAGTTTCTTTACCTAATCGCCTGTCTGCTCCTACCACATTAATTCCTAAATTAAACTTCTCGTCTTCTGATTTAATAACGTTACCTAACAAACCTGTGGCGGTTTCAAATAAACTTCCCGATAAGTCACTTTGACTCATTCCTTCAGCACTTAAAAAACTCCCAGTTGACAATAAATACAACGCCTGTGTCTGGCGTACTTCTTTATCATACAATTTAGTTTGAATCTCAGATTTTAACACACTAGTTACCGTTGGAAAATCTATATTAAAATCGGGTTCCGGACTCATTAAATCGCCTTTAATACCTATGACCACCTCAACAGGAACCTTTTTATTAAAAGATGAATTATCAATTAACAATGAAGGGTTTGCGGTGGTTTTATAAACAGCTTCTAAATT
>JBEENX010000054.1:0-5219 GCA_041191945.1 Bacteroidota bacterium | reverse complement strand
TAACCAATGACATCCTCTGCGATAAAGTAATTATTGACGACCAAGCCGCAGCCTATGAAGCCGTTCAAAGTTTAATCGATAAAGGAAAGAAAAAAATAGCCTTAGTTACCACTGTAGATTATGTTAGCGTAGGGAAATTGAGAACCGATGGTTATACCAAAGCTTTACTAGACAACGACATTCCTTTTAATGAAAATTTGATTATTAAAATTGAAGATGTGGATACTTGCGAAATTACCATTAGCAAACTACTAGAAGACAAAGCAATTGATGCCGTTTTTGCAGTAAACGAACTATTTGCGGTAACCATCATCAAAATGGCAAACAAAATGGGAATTCAAGTCCCAAATGATTTATCGGTGATTGCTTTTACCGATGGAATGATTTCAAAGTATTCCACCCCTACTATTACCACTGTGAGCCAAAATGGTAAAAAAATGGGAGCCAAAGCAGCTAAAATGCTAATAAAAAGATTAGAAATAGACGACTATCAAGAAGGGGAAGAGAATTACGTCACAGAAGTAATTTCGACGCACCTTATCGAAAGAGAATCTACAAATTAAACCTAATTTGTTAATTCACTCAGTACTACAACCTTGTAGTTCGTGTTTTTCAATTAAAAATACATTTTCGAAATAAAAGTAATAGGGATTTATCTATATTTGGGACTTCAAAACTTTTACTTTTACTTCGAAAATCCTAGTTAAGTTTTGATAAGCATAGCGCTTATCGTATTAATTTTAAAAATTACGATAATGGAAAAGCGTAGATTAAGTACCCTTGAAATTTGGAGCATGAGCTTTGGTTTCCTTGGGATACAAATGGGATTTGCATTACAAAATGCTAATGCAAGCCGAATTCTTCAAATTTTTGGTGCCGATGTTCATGAACTATCTGGGTTTTGGATTATAGCTCCGTTAATGGGACTCATTGTGCAGCCTATTATTGGTTACTATAGCGACAAAACTTGGGGAAGATTTGGCCGAAGAAAACCATTTTTCTTTACGGGAGCTATTCTTGCCTCTATTGGATTAATCCTGATGCCGCAAGCCGAAATTTTCATCGCAGTACTCCCTGCATTATGGGTAGGTGCTGGAATGTTGATGATTATGGATGCTTCGTTTAACATTGCTATGGAACCCTTCAGAGCTTTAGTAGGAGACAATCTAAGAACCGATCAAAGAACGGCAGGATTCAGTGTTCAAACCGCTTTAATTGGTTTTGGAGCAGTCATTGGATCATGGTTACCGTACACTTTAACCAATTGGTTTGGAGTTTCCAATAAAGATGAAGCTGGAGGTGTCCCTTACAACTTAATTCTATCTTTTATCATTGGAGCCATCGTATTAGTAGGTTCGGTTTTGGTTTCCATTTTCAGCACCAAAGAATATTCTCCTACTGAATTAGCGCAATTTTCAGATGAAAAAGCGACTCCAGAAAAAGAATCCAATCTTTTTGATGTAATTGATGACTTTAAACAAATGCCAACCACCATGAGGCAATTGGCTTTTGTACAATTCTTCTCTTGGTTTGGATTGTTTGGCATGTGGGTATTTACTACTCCTGCCATTGCTCACCACATTTATGGTTTACCTATTAGTGACAATAAAAGTGAAGCCTATCAAAATGCTGGAGACTGGGTAGGTGTTTTATTTGGGGTGTATAATTTAGTGTCTGCATTTTACGCATTTGCTTTACCTTACATTGCAAAAAAAATAGGCCGAAAATTAACCCACGCTATCTCATTAATCATTGGAGGTTTGGGGTTAATTTCGATGTATTTTATGCCCAATGAAAACTGGCTAATTCTCTCTATGATTGCTGTTGGAATTGCTTGGGCTAGTATTTTATCAATGCCATTTGCCATTCTCGCAGGTTCCATTTCACCTTTTAAAATGGGCGTTTATATGGGAATTTTTAACTTTTTTGTTGTAATTCCTCAGATTATTAATGCCTTAATTGGCGGGCCTCTTGTAAAATATGTATATCAGGACAACGCCATATTTGCCATTGTAACGAGTGGCGTGAGTTTTATCATCGCAGCTCTCTTAGTAGCACGAGTTAAAGATGTAGATGATGTAATAAAAAAATAAATTTAATGACTAAAAAAGCATTTATATTCGACCTTGACGGCGTAATTGTCGATACGGCTAAATACCATTATTTAGCTTGGAAAAAAATCGCAACCGACTTAGGTATCGAATTCACACACGAACACAACGAATTATTAAAAGGAGTAAGCCGCGTGCGCTCACTCGATATTATTTTAGGCTTAGGACAAGTCGAAGCTTCTCAGGAGCAAAAAGACCAATGGTTGATTCAAAAAAACGAAGATTACTTATCTTATTTAGTAGATATGGATCAGAGTGAAATTCTTCCTGGAGTGATGCCCGTATTGGAATTTTTGAAAGCCAACCAACAGCCCATCGCTTTGGGTTCAGCAAGTAAAAACGCACGACCTATTTTAGAAAAAACAGGAATTCTATCTTATTTTGATGCCATTGTTGACGGAAATGATGTAAGCAACGCCAAACCAGACCCTGAAGTTTTTCTTCAAGCAGCACAAAAATTAGGTATTACTAATGAAAACTCCATTGTTTTTGAGGATTCGGTTGCTGGAATTCAAGCCGCTAATAGTGCATCTATGACCAGTATTGGAATTGGAGATGCTACCATTTTAAACGAAGCTAAATTCAATTTTAAAGACTTCACTTTTATAGACGAAGCATTTTTAAATTCACTTATAAATAATTAAAAATTGAAATCGGGACCAATTGCCCCCTTTTCAAATTTTCAAATTTTCAAATTAAAAAAATGAACCAAGATTATATTAAACCAGACAACTGGTCGATTATTGAAGAAGGATTTGATGTAGAAAGAGTAAAATCATCCGAAAGTCTTTTTAGTATTGGAAACGGTGCTATGGGGCAACGTGCCAATTTTGAAGAAACCTATTCAGGCGAAACCTTCCAAGGAAGTTATATTGCCGGAATCTACTACCCTGACAAAACCAAAGTGGGCTGGTGGAAAAATGGCTATCCAGAATATTTTGCCAAAGTATTGAACGCACCCAATTGGATTGGAATCGACATCGAAATCAACGGTGAAAATTTAGATTTGCACAACTGTGCTACGGTTCGTAATTTCCGCCGTGAATTGAACATGAAAGAAGGATGGTACCAACGTTCTTTTGAAGCTAGTTTGCAAAACGGAACCGAAATTGCAGTCAACGTAAAACGTTTTCTATCTTTAGATTTGGACGAAGTAGGAATCATCAATTATGAAATTTCTCCTTTGAACAAAGACGCCAAAATTGTGTACAAACCCTATATCGATGCAGGTGTAACCAATGAAGATGCCAACTGGGAAGAGAAATTTTGGGAACCATTAGAAGTAAAAAAAGGAAGCAATGAGGCATTTGTAACGGCTCAAACGTTCAAAACGCATTTCAAGGCAACTACTTTTATGCACAATAGCATTTGGGCCAATGGAAAAAACGAAAACATTTCGCCTGTTGCCATTGATGCTACCAACGAAAAAATCCAACACAGTTACGAAACCGTAATTGCCAAAGGTCAAACGTCTGCTATTCAGAAAATTGGTGGATACACTGTTTCGATGAATCATGCTAACACGCAAACAGCAGCGGAAAATGTTATTAAATCGGCTTTAGCCAAAGGATATGAAGCCCTTTTAGAA
Source organism: Bacteroidota bacterium (assembly GCA_041191945.1). Lineage (GTDB taxonomy): Bacteria > Bacteroidota > Bacteroidia > Flavobacteriales > Flavobacteriaceae > Flavobacterium. The sequence goes on along the minus strand of JBEENX010000054.1, from coordinate 1,520 downwards.
GAGCAAAAAGTTGCTTGGGCTAAAATCTGGGAAATGTCAGACATCACCATCGAAGGCGATGTCAAAGCGCAACAAGGAATCCGTTTCAATATTTTCCAATTGAACCAAACCTATTTAGGAAAAGATTCTCGTTTGAATATTGGACCAAAAGGATTTACCGGAGAAAAATACGGAGGTTCTACTTATTGGGACACCGAAGCGTATTGTATTCCTTTCTACATGGCAACCAAAGATCAAGAAGTAGCCCGTAATTTATTGACCTATCGTTACAATCAATTGGACAAAGCCATTGAAAATGCAGGTAAATTAGGGTTTACTAATGGCGCTGCTTTGTATCCAATGGTAACTATGAACGGAGAAGAATGCCACAACGAATGGGAAATCACATTCGAGGAAATCCACAGAAATGGTGCGATTGCCTTTGCTATCTTTAACTATTACCGTTTTACGGGAGATTACAGTTATATTCCTGAAAAAGGATTGGAAGTATTGATAGGTATTGCCCGTTTTTGGCACCAAAGAGCTACTTTCTCAACGAATAAAAATCAGTATGTGATTTTAGGCGTTACTGGTCCTAACGAATACGAAAACAATGTCAACAATAACTTTTACACGAACTATATTGCCAAATGGTGTATTGATTATGCCGCAGACCAAATTCAAAAAGTATCGTTAGAATATCCATCCGATCACAAACGCATTATCGAAAAAGTAAATCTTTCGAATGCCGAGTTGCAAGAATGGAAAAAAGTGGCTGATAACATGTACTTCCCACAATCTGAGGAATTAGGAGTATATCTACAACAAGACGGATTTTTGGATAAAGAATTAGTTCGCGTTGCCGATTTAGACAGAAGTCAACGCCCAATCAACCAAAAATGGTCTTGGGATAGAATTTTACGTTCACCTTACATCAAACAAGCCGATGTATTGCAATGTTTTTACTTCTTTGAAGATCATTTCTCTAAAGAACAATTGAAAAATAACTTTGAATTCTACGAGTCGTTTACGGTGCATGAAAGTTCGCTTTCGCCTTGTGTTCACTCTATTCAAGCCGCTGTTTTGGATAAAATGGAAATGGCATACACTTTCTATTTAAGAACCTCTCGTTTGGACTTAGACGATTACAATAAAGAAGTGGAAGAAGGATGTCATATTACATCTATGGCAGGGACTTGGATGAGTATCGTAGAAGGTTTTGGTGGTATGCGTGTAAAAGACAACACCTTGCATTTTGCTCCAAAAATACCGAAAGAATGGCAAGGATATTCATTCAAAATCAATTTCAGAAACCAAATTGTAAAAGTATCCGTAAATCAAAAAGCAACTCAAATTGCTTTGGAAGGTAACAACGCTATTACTGTTGTGGTGAATGGTAAAGAGGTTGCTGTGGAGGCTAATGATGTAGTGACGATTTAGTTTTAATTTATTTTGAACCATTAAGACATTAAGGTACATTAAGATTTTAGCAAAAACATTGTTCTATAAATACAGATATGAGAATAACAATGACCAAAAAA
>JBEENX010000053.1:0-5472 GCA_041191945.1 Bacteroidota bacterium | reverse complement strand
TTGATATTACCAACAACCAACAACCAACAACCAACAACTATTTAAAGTTGTCCGGTCTAGAGCCATTAATTATTACCCCAGAAACTAATTTTGTGAATGTGGGGGAACGAACGAATGTAACCGGTTCAAGAAAATTCCTTCGATTAATCAAGGAAGAAAAATACGAAGAAGCCTTAGACATTGCCAGAAATCAGGTAGAAGGTGGAGCGCAAATCATCGATGTGAATATGGATGAAGGAATGTTGGACGGAGTCTATGCTATGACCAAATTCTTGAATTTAATGGCAGCTGAACCTGATATTTCTCGTGTTCCTGTAATGATTGATAGCTCAAAATGGGAAATCATCGAAGCGGGATTGAAAGTAATTCAAGGAAAAGGAGTGGTGAATTCGATTTCGCTAAAAGAAGGAGAAGAAAAATTCATTGAATACGCTAAAAAAATCAAACGTTACGGAGCCGCAGTTATTGTAATGGCATTTGACGAAAATGGTCAAGCCGATACTTACGAGCGTCGTATCGAAATTTGTAAAAGAAGTTACGACGTATTAGTTGATAAAGTAGGCTTTCCTGCAGAAGATATTATTTTCGACCCGAATATTTTTCCGGTTGCTACCGGAATGGAAGAGCATAAATTGAATGCGTTGGATTTTTTCCGTGCGACCAAATGGATTAGAGAAAACTTGCCGTATGCCCATATTTCGGGAGGAGTAAGTAATGTGTCTTTTTCGTTTAGAGGAAATGATAAAGTACGTGAGGCCATGCACTCGGCATTTTTATACCACGCCATTAAAAACGGAATGACAATGGGTATCGTGAATCCCGAAATGTTAGAGATTTACGACGAAATTGATCCTGTTTTGTTAGAATATGTTGAGGATGTTTTGTTGAACAGAAGAGAAGATGCTACGGAACGTTTATTGGATTTAGCAGAAAGTTTCAAAGGTGATTTTAAAGCCAATGAAAAAGCAGTTGCGGAGTGGCGTAATGGTTCGGTTCAAGAGCGCTTAACACATTCGTTAGTAAAAGGAATTGACGAGTTTATAGAAATAGATGTAGAAGAAGCAAGACAAGCGGCTTCGAAACCCATTGAAGTCATTGAAATCAATTTGATGGCAGGAATGAATGTAGTAGGAGATTTATTCGGAAGCGGAAAAATGTTCTTGCCACAGGTGGTAAAATCGGCACGTGTAATGAAAAAAGCGGTGGCCTATTTATTGCCTTTTATCGAAGCTGAAAAAGATGGAGCTTCTCAAAGTGCTGGTAAAATATTGATGGCTACTGTAAAGGGTGATGTTCATGATATTGGAAAAAATATTGTTTCAGTCGTTTTGGCGTGTAACAATTACGAAATAGTCGATTTAGGTGTGATGGTAGCGCCAGAAAAAATCATCGCGGCAGCTATTGAACACAATGTCGATATTATCGGATTGAGTGGATTGATTACGCCTTCATTGGACGAAATGGTGTATTTAGCCAAAGAATTAGACAAAATCAATGTTCAAATCCCAATTATGATTGGAGGAGCAACGACTTCGCGCGCGCATACTGCTGTGAAAATTGCACCACAATACCAATCAACGGTGGTTCATGTTAACGATGCCTCTAGAGCGGTTACGGTAGCTGGAAATTTATTGAATTCGGAAACCAAAGCAAAATACACACAAGACATACGTGCCGAATACGACGCACTTCGTGAAGGCTACTTGAATCGAAGTAGAGATAAAAATTTCTTAACGATTGAACAGGCAAGAGCCAATAAATTACAATTGGATTGGAGTGCTTCTACTCCTGCAAAACCTAATTTTATTGGGACAAAAACGGTTGATGTTGCTATTGCTGATTTGGTCGATTATATTGACTGGACACCTTTCTTTAATTCTTGGGAATTGTACGGAAAATACCCAGCCATTTTAACCGATGAGGTGGTAGGAGAACAGGCTACGTCTTTATTTGCCGATGCCCAAAAAATGTTAGCACAATTAATCCAAGAAAATTGGTTGACTGCCAAAGGTGTTTTAGGAATTTTTCCAGCCAATACAGTGAATGATGACGATATAGAAGTAAGCCCCCCAACCCCCGAAGGGGGAGTTGCCGATTTTGTAGATAAGTTTGGATGGGAAACAGCCAGCCCAGCTTTATACGATGAGCTTAAAGAAAAAGCAAAAGAAATGCGAAATAAACCAACTGAAGCAGAAAAAATGCTTTGGAATGTTTTAAGCGATAAAGGAATTGAAAATTATAAGTTTAGAAGACAACACATTATTGGTGAATATATTGTTGATTTTGTATGTTTAGAAAAAAGATTAATTATTGAGGTTGATGGTTCTATTCATAATGAATTAGAACAAATTGAACACGATAAACAAAGAACAGAATGGTTAGAATCCAAAGGTTTTAAAGTAATTAGATTTACAAATAACCAAGTCCTTTCAGACCTTCTTGCTACCATAGAAAATATACGCAAAGAATTAAACACAATCTCAGTAGCTCCCCCTTCGGGGGCGGGGGGGGCTGGCAGTGCTCGTTTCTTAACTTTGCGTCAACAATCTCAAAAAACCGCAGGGGCGCCTAATATCGCTTTAGCTGATTTTATTGCGCCAAAAGACAGTGGAGTGCAAGATTATATGGGTTGTTTTTGTGTGACCACCGGTTTTGGAGTGGAAGAAAAAGCCAAAGCATTTGAAAAAGAGTTAGACGATTATAATTCGATTTTGGTCAAAGCTTTAGGCGACCGTTTGGCAGAAGCTTTTGCCGAATACTTGCATGAAAAAGTACGTAAGGAGATTTGGGGCTACGCATCTGAGGAGCACTTATCAAATCAAGAGTTAATCGCTGAAAATTATAAAGGAATTCGTCCTGCACCAGGGTACCCTGCTTGTCCAGACCATTTGGAAAAACCAACGATTTGGAAACTTTTGAATGTAGAACAAGAAATTGGGGTAACTTTGACTGAAAGTATGGCCATGTGGCCTGCTTCGTCCGTGTCAGGGTATTATTTTGCTAACCCAGAAAGTAAATATTTTGGTTTGGGTAAAATAAAACAAGATCAAGTAGAAGACTATTCGAAACGAAGAAATACAACACTAGAGCAAGCCCAAAAATGGTTAGCTCCTAATATCGCAGAATAAGCCCCCTAACCCCCAAAGGGGGAACAAGAGAGTTATAAAAAATGTTTATTAAATAAAAAACTGATTACCCACTTCAGTCACCCCTCCCCTCGGAGGGGACGGGGGAGGCTCATGAAAGTAACAGACCATATAGCAGCAGCCAAAGGAGCAACTTTATTCTCTTTTGAAATTGTGCCACCTACTAAAGGGACAAGTATTCAGGAATTATATGATAATATAGATCCGTTAATGGAATTCAAACCGCCATTTATAGATGTTACCACTTCACGTGAGGAGTACATTTATGTCAATAAAGGCAACGGTTTGTTGGAAAAAAAATTAACCAGAATGCGTCCAGGAACGTTAGGGATTTGTGCTTCTATCAAACACAAGTATCATGTAGATACGGTACCGCATGTGCTTTGTGGTGGATTTACCAAAGAAGAAACCGAATACCTTTTGGTAGACTGTCATTATTTGGGTATTGATAACGTAATGGCGTTGCGTGGCGATGCGATGAAAGACGAACAATCGTTTATCCCAAAAGAAGGGGGTAATCATTATGCGGCGGAATTAGTGGCTCAAATTAAAGAGTTAAACCAAGGGAATTATTTACATGGCTTGAAGGATATCGAACATAAATCGGATTTTTGTGTGGGAGTAGCCGGTTATCCAGAAAAGCATTTGGAGTCGCCGTCGTTAACCTCTGATTTGAAACGATTGAAAGAGAAAGTAGATGCGGGTGCTGACTATGTAGTAACTCAAATGTTTTTTGACAATACTAAATATTTTGAGTTTGTTGCCAAAGCGCGCGAAATAGGAATTACCGTGCCTATTATTCCAGGTATTAAACCGATTGCTGTGCATAGACATTTACAAATTTTGCCACAAATTTTTAGAATTGACTTACCCGAAGATTTAATCAATGCCGTAGAACAATGTAAAACAGCCGCTGCTATCCGACAAGTAGGAGTGGAGTGGGCTATTCAACAGTCGTTAGAATTAAAAGCCGCTGGAGTACCATTATTACATTATTATTCTATGGGTAAATCAGAAAACATCCGACAAATAGCAAGTAAAGTTTTTTAAAATACACTTTTTATATTTTAAAGCTTCCAGCCTTTCAACGGTTGGAAGCTTTTTTTATTTCGTAACCTCTCTAAACACCGTTTCTAGATTTTTATTTTTCTGGTTGAGTTGTAGGGTTTTTAAGTCATTGGCGGTTGCAAAATCAAATACTACAGAACGCATGTCCTTGTCGGTAGCAAAAGTCAATTCCCAAGTGATGCCATTAGTAGTGGTGTAGGAATGAATAGTTTCGATAGTAGCTATTTGGGTTTCGTTCACTTTTTGGTCAAATTCTACTTCAATAATTTGAGTTGCAGACTCACTAATAAGTTTTTCTAATTTTTTATCGGCAACAATTTTTCCTTTATCAATAATAATCACACGGTCGCAAATCGCTTCTACTTCTTGCATAATGTGCGTAGAAAGGAAAACGGTTTTGTCCTTGCCGGCATTTTTAATCACATTTCGAATCTCCACTAATTGATTGGGATCCAAACCGGTTGTAGGTTCGTCCAAAATCAAGACGTCAGGATTGTGCAACAAGGCGCTGGCTAAACCCACACGCTGGCGGTAGCCTTTGGATAATTGTCCAATTTTTTTGTGGCTTTCGGCAGTTAATCCAGTCAATTGAATCACTTCTTCAATTCGGGAGTTGGCTACTTTATAGACATCGGCATTGAACGCTAAATATTCCCGAACGTACAAATCCAAATACAACGGGTTGTGTTCTGGCAAATAGCCAATAGAAAGTTGGACGTCTTTGGGTTGGGAATTCACATCAAAACCATTGACCTTGGCAGTACCTTCATCAGCAGTCAAAAAGGTGGTTAGGATTTTCATCAAAGTAGATTTTCCTGCTCCATTAGGACCTAAAAAGCCCACAATTTCTCCTTTGTTGATTGCAAATGAAATGCCATCAAGTGCTTTTTGTGTTCCGTAACTTTTAGATATGTTCTGAATTGCTATTGACATTGCCTTGTATTTGGTACAAAAATAAACAGAAAAAGCGTGTGTTTGTTGTTTTAACCAATTTGAATTTTTTAATTATTTCCAAATTCTTAAAAAAGAGGTGTAAAACAGCAGGTAAATTATGTATTAGCTAAAAAAAATAGTTTTAACAAAGAATTTCGTTTTTGTTGTATAAAAGCGTCCATTTTTCTTGGTTGAAACGAAATAAATGCTAATATTTGCACCGTAATTAAATACAAAACAAGCAGGTCATGTGTAATAACCGTTTTTATTTTAGCAATACTTATTACTTCTTTTTTAGGAAGTAAGGATTGTTATATGGTTATTT
>JBEENX010000052.1:0-5498 GCA_041191945.1 Bacteroidota bacterium | reverse complement strand
ACCGTAGAAATGAGTACCAAAAAATAAAATTAACAAAAAATCAAAACTAACATTTATCTTTGAATTATTAACTAAATACTCTCTTAGGAAAAGTTCAAATTAGTTTGAAGACTTACAAATGCACCTTTAGAACCAGGAGCAGGGAGAGCAACTTTACATTTGCAAGGGACTTCAAATTCTAATGTACCACAAACTGATAAAGGATATAGAAAATTAAGAAATGGAACAGTTGAATAAATTAGTTATAGTGTTTATTTGTTTTATGTTGTTCTATAAAACAAATGCCCAAGAAGTCAAAAATTTTTATTTGACACGAGATACAATTGTTGTATATGAACCAGTTGTACTATCGTTAAAAAAATATGACGGTATGTTTTTAGTAAGTAATAATGATATTAAACAAGAAATCAATATCGAAAAATTGATATTAAAAAATAAGATTTATATATTTAATACTGATTTATATAGATTTTTTGAGAAAAAAGATTTTGAGAAGTTAGTTAAATACAAAGAATGCTTCTTTGAAGAAATCTCCGAACTCAATAAAGAAATTACAATTAGAAAATTAGGTTCCAAAACTACTAAATTTGTTTTAGGATTTGTTAATGTTGATTATTATAATCAGCGAGTAACTACGGTAGACAGGGGAAAAACCTATTTTAAAAATAAGAATAAAACCTATTTTTATCCGATTGTATTTCCAATATGTGAATAATGGTAGTGTAGGGGTAATGTGGTCGTGTATCAAAGTGGTAATGTATCAAAATTAGTGATGACTCCAAATCAATAAGTTACTATATTGATAATCAATGTTTAAGTTAATTTGTTTTACAAAAGGAGAGGCTGTATGTCTCCCTTTTTTTATTTTTATTGTTTCTTAAAAACGCTAAAAATGGCTTTTAATACGTCCTCATGTATAACTTCGTTCCGTTCGCCGGGGGCTCGGGTCAAAATTAGTGATACTAAAATTTGTCCTCATTGTAATGCTCCTACACTTATTAAAAATGGTTTTACTGCTAACCAGAAACAACAATTTTATTGTAAAACGTGTACCAAACGGTGCATTGATTTTTATACAAATAAGGGATGTCGTAAAGAAATCAATGCCTATATCATAATGCTTATTAAAGAAGGAATGGGAATTAGGAGTATGGCTCGAGTTTTATGTATTTCTACCACCACTTTACTAAAACGTATATTGTTTATTGCCAAAGGAGTACAGTCACCACCCATTTATTCTGGTCAAATCTATGAAGTAGACGAAATGAGGACTTTTTTAAGGCATAAAGGCAAGGTAATTTGGATTGTATATGCCTTAGATAGAGTCAATAAAAATGTAATCAGTTTTGCTGTTGGTTCAAGAACCAAGAAAACACTCAATCAAGTTATCAAAACCGTAGTACTTTCCAATCCCAAAAGGATTTATACTGATGGGTTGATTCACTACAAGTTTTTAATTCACAACACTATTCATAAAGTTACCCGTTTTGGAACCAATAGAATTAAAAGAAAAAATCTTAGCCTTTGTACTCAATTAAAACGCCTCAATAGAAGGTCAATTTGTTTCTCCAAAAGTTTACTCGTACTCAGCGCAGTGCTAAGGATTTATTTTTGGTTGTAGTTTTTTGTAATAAATAAGCGTAAATTGATCTCATTTGAAAGACAGAATAATTGCTGTTACGAGACAAATGTTGAATTTAATCCTTATTTAATTAATCTAATTGCTTTAACTGGCCAATTTGAAAATTCATCATCCTCAATATCGTATATTTCTATTTTCCCTTTATCCTTAAGTACATTAATTTGAGCATAAGTTGGCCCAAAAGAATAACCTTTACTCCCTAGAACATTAGTTACAAATGATTTTAGACCAATAAAAGTAAGGTTTTTGTATTTTAAACTTTCCTCTGCTTTTACTAATTCTTTTAATAATTCATCCTCGCTAATCAATTCATAATTATTATCAAGTTTTGGAGGCAAATCAATTTTTCCTATTATTTTTAATCCAGTGTTAGATAAATAATTATCTGGAATATTTTCACTTTCAATTATAGAATTTGATGTTTTTATCATTGCTTCTTGCTCTTCAACAGAGAATCTAAAATCATCAATTTTATTTTCAGCTTTTATTATAATTTCTTTTATTTCTGTATGTAAATAGATTGCTTTGTCTAAATCAGGTTTTGTGAATAAATTATTATGAGCTACTTTATTTCTTAATTGGAATAACTCTTTCCATTTTTTATCAAAATTATAATCTTTGAAGTGCTGTTTAAAAAATCTATTATAATTACCGTCTAAATCTTGTTTTAGCTTTTGTAATTCTTCTTCAGAACTAATTGATAAAATTTTGTCAGTCAAATTTTCAGGTTTGTTAAAACCTAATTTGTGTTTGTATATGATTTCACCCAAATCATTAAAATCAATTAATGTCATGTCTGTTTCTACTACTTTTGAAAAAACAGTTTCGTTATCTTGTCTGAGCTTTGTTTTTTCAATAACCTTATCTGGAACTGCTTGTTTCCACCAATCTAATCCTACTTTTTGAGTGAAAAATTTCGCTAAATAGCGTCTTAAAATATTTTCTAGTTCATTTATTAATGGATAAATTTCATTAGATATTTTAGTTGATATGTCATCTGTCAGAATTCGTATATGCTCAAATCGTAACCTACTTTTTAAATGTATTACAAGTGGATATCTAAATTTCTCTAATTTATCAAAATCATTAGAATTAACTTTAATAACAAAAGCAGACTCATATAAATTGTATAAAACGGAACTTGTATCAACAGGTTTTATTCTTAAACTTAAATTTTTATCCTTTATATATTTCTTATCTTTATCATCAACTTCTTCAGGGCTTTCCCAAAGTTTTTCTGTTGATAATAAGCCATACAAAAGACTTTTTGTTGATTGTATTTCACTATTCCCGTTTGGGTCAATGATTAGTAACTCAAATGTGTATTCTTTTTTTGTCATATTTTGTTAAATAATTACTTATGTTAAATATTTGATTCATTGCGAATGCGGCAATATTATAATTGACTTTCATTTGTGAACTAATCTTGAATTTAGCTTTTAACTAAACATCTGAGAGAACTGTGACTTAATTGTACTTAATTAATTCAGTTAAAAAATTCGCCATATTAACCAAGTCTTCGCGTTGTTCATAAGTGATTCCTTCTGGGTCAAAATGCATAATATCATTCCTAATTAATCTTATTTTATCTAATTGTTTAATAAATGGTATTCTTTCAATATTTAAATTTAATTTTTGCCAATTAATTTCATTCTCAATTAGTCTAATATATTGTCCAAATGTCAAATCGTCTATGAATTCAGCCTGCTCATCATCTTGACAAACAGATTTCAAGTCCTCTAGTAAAAATTTCTCATCTAGAAGTAAACGAATCAAATTTTCAATTTTTTCAAGCAAAAGAAAGGGCTCAGTCAAAGTATAAAATTGAGAACTAATATCAGTAATAGTGACAATTCCAGAAAGGGATTTGTCCTTTCTTTGGACAAGTACAATTTCTTCTTTTATTACTGTCTTTATTGCTTCTAAAAGAGGTGTATCTAGCTCTAAATTAACTACTTTAGTTTTTAAATAATCTTTAACCTCTTTTGATGAGTTTCCATTTGTTATTCCGATTCCTATTGCTTCCCAAGTGATAAGTCCTGCAACGCTTTTAGGGTTACTCATAACAGGTAACTGAGAAAAGTTATGCATCATCATTAGTGTTATAGCATCAGATAATTTTGCATCTCTGTTGATGGTTATTGGTGGTTTATTTGCAGATGGTAAGATACTAATTCGGAGTATTGGATCACTATCGGATTTACTCCTTGCTCGTGCTTTATGTTTTAACTTTATACAGCCATCAATCCAAACTGAAGAATAATGTGGAGAAGTTTCTAGGTTATTTAATGTTAAAAAGTTGTCTATGCGTGCTTTATTACCTTTTGTTCTTTTTTCACAATGAAAATAACTTAAAAAGTCTCTAGGAGAAATTTCAAACTCTTTGTCTCTGTTTTCTTGTATTTCTTTTACTATTTCTAAAAAATCTTCTCTTACATTCATTTCCTTCTGTTGCGTTTTGATATAGTAGGTCACACATATAAGCATTACCTATTATTTAATCTATAATCATTATTAAATAATTTAGTTATCTGTTGTGGATTTATTTTATAATAATTGTGTTATCAAAATTGAATTTATTTTTGAAACAAATTTTATGGTTTTTTAGGATTTTTTCTACGGTTTAATTTATTATAATTCACAGGTTGAACCAATGGCCTTAATTAATTTTAAGGTCATTTTTTTATTTTATATTGAACCCATAACCATCAGAAAATCAATGAGTTGGTTTGATTTTAAATCAATATCGGGAGCAAGTTGTACCAATGGCCTTAATTAATTTTAAGGTCATTTTTTTATTTTATATTGAACCAATAACCCTCAGAAAATCAATGAGTTGGTTTGATTTTAAATCAATATCGGGAGCAAAAAGCAGAAAGCCATCAGAAATGATGGCTTTTTCTTTGTCTATAAGTGGGTTAGGCTAGTTTAATCTTTTTATTTTTCTTTAATTAACTTTAGAACAAATCTCTCTTTCTTGTGATAAAGACAATAGTTCCATCTTCACCAATTCTAAAAAAGTATATTGAATGCTTTTATATGTATGAAGGTAAGCCTAATTCAATCTTTAGGTATGTAGCATTCCCCCATTTCAATACTGGACTTACATTTTTCAAGGGAGCATCTGTTCATAGACAAAATTGGTCTCTTCATATTTCAGGAAATACTGATGTGGGAGTAAAAATCGAACTTCTTGGAAAATACACAACCCCCGTATTTTTAGAATACAAAGGCCAATTAAGGGAAATTTCTATTATATTCAAACCAGCAGGATTGAATCGATTTTTCAAGGATAATTACCTTTCATTGGCACCTAAATTTTCCCAAGAATTAATTAATGATGTATGGAGTCAATTTGGAGAAAGTTTATTTTCTGGCAATGATGATATTAGTAAAATCGAATCATTTTTGCTGTCCCAATTTTGTGACAATCAAGACCTGTCCAGTATTGAAAATTCGTTGACATTATTAGAAAATGGTAATGAAAAAATTTCCATTCCTGACATTGCAAGTAAGGTAGGTCTTAATCTAAAAACATTTCAAAGACATTTTCAAAAACATATGGGTTGTAGTCCGGTGGAATATAGAAGGATTTGTAGATTCAGGAGTTCTTTAAGGAATAAGTTAAATAGTTCTCAATGGAAGAATTTAACGGAATTAACCTATGATGAAGGTTTTTATGACCAATCTTATTTTATTAAAGAGTTCAGAAAAATCACAAACCATAACCCTAAAGACTTTTTTAAGTCAGCAAGTAAAGTGGATGGTGATAAGATTATTTGGGAAATTAAGTAGTGTCTTAAAAGTACAATTTTGAGTTATGGCTATGATTTAATTTTGAAATAAATTAAACGAC
>JBEENX010000051.1:0-5565 GCA_041191945.1 Bacteroidota bacterium | reverse complement strand
ATCTCTTTAATGTAATTTTCAGTTGTTTGCTTTCTTGGTGTTTTCATAATAATTCAAATTTAAGGATTTTGAAAACACTCTCTTAGTTTTGACTTAAATCAGTACACTTTTTGCTGACGATTTACACTTGTCTAAAACAAAAAAAACCAGAACAGATGTTCTGGTTTTTTTTATTCTCTAAATTGAAATTATTTTTCTCTTGTTCCGCCGTGACCTAATGCGACCACATATAAAATTTTTACATTTAAAAACAGAAACATAAAAAACTGTAGAAAAGGATTGTGCATCACAAATTTCTGAAAGCGGGTTATTTTTTTTGCCATGGCTATTATTTTTAATGAATTGTTGTTTTTATTCTGGAATTAACCACCAAAAGGGTTTCATTTTGGCTTTGTAAATAAAAGCGTAATGCAAACTAAGTTTTACCCAATGGCCTGCTAAACCTAAAGCTCCAAAAGTTTTGTTTAAATCACGACCACCAGAATTTGGATATTTGATATAATCAGGCACAATAGGATAAGTGGTAATACTGATGCCTTTTCCTTTTAATATTCCATAACCTGAGGAGGCGATACAAGCCGCACCCATATTTCCCATAGAGCCTTTATGATGTAAGCTTTCTTTTCCTGATTTGATGCTGTCAATAATATTCTCCGCTACTAATTTGGCTGTTATACCTGATGGCATACCAGTTCTAGGTGGCGCTGGAAAAATTTCTGTTCCGTTTTTGCTTTTCCTAGGTTTAGAAATCGTATGAGGTGGAGCAAATGCGATTCCAGGAGCAAATATGTTACGATAACTTGGATTTTGATAGGTTTCAGGCCAATCTTGAACCGTCCATTCTTCGTAAGGTTTTGGGGTGTAATCTGCATCAACAATCATAAAGCCTTTGAATAGTTTGTCGGTTATGTCAGCATCGTTTTTGTCAAATGCTTTGAAACCATGCCCCGAAAAAGCAGGAATCAACATCGCAAAATCAAAGTTTTCTGATTTGTATTCGCCCTCTAAATTTTCGTAATGTGCAATACCATCTTCCACTTTATTGACTCCTGCACCTAATATCCATTTGATACCTCGGTCTTCAAATACCATTTCCACTAATTCGTCTGAATGCATTGGTTTTCCACCAACACTCATTAGCATACCGTCCATTCCAAAATCACCCAACTTGTATTCGTTAGAGATCCAGGTAATATCCACTTTATCTCTTACTTTATGTCGGTGTAGTTCTTGTTCTACATTCAAAATGTATTCAAAAGCAGCACCTTGACAGGTAGCTTTTGGATGTCCTGTTCCAATTAGAATTTTGGCTTTTTCAGATGGGTTTGATTTTTTTAATTTCTGAATTAAATCATGTAATCCATGCCAAGCATGATCTGCGTGATCGTAAGTGCAAACAGAATAAGCTTTGTTTGTTCCTGGATTCAATCCTGGTGTTGAATCGAAAGCTAGTTTTGGACCTGTTGCATTGATTAAATAATCATAAGAAACATTTTCAAAGGTTCCCGCTTTTTCGCCATAAAGGAATTCAATTTTCACATGTGGCTTTGTTTCAACCACATTTCCTTCAGGATGAAAACTAACAGCTTTGGCTTGTATGTAACCAATGTTGTGTTTTTTGTATAATGGAATCAAAGGAAAATGAACTTCTTTCGATTTCATTCTACCAATACCTACCCAAATATTCGAAGGAACCCATTGGTAATTTCTGTTAGGAGAAATCACGATAACTTCATGTTCTCCGGATAATTTACGTCTTAAGTGAGTGGCAGCTGTATGACCAGCTATTCCGTCTCCAAGTATTACTATTTTTGCCATGTTATTTAGTATTTAACCAAAGCTAAGGTTATAATATAAAACACAGCGTAACATTAGTCACATTGCAACAATAATTTTAAAGGCGAATTGTAGATTATTTTTTCTTCTTTTTTTGAATTTCTAATTTATAGAATAACCACCCAAATCCAACTACAAGGTGAAGAAGAATTACTCCAAAAATAATTTTGTCCATAGGTAAGTTGTATGATGGATTATTTTTTTTGACCAATAAAACGTACTACATTGGCTTTGCCTTGATGATAAGGTCCTTCGTCTAAAATAGTTTCTTCTGTTTTCAAATACGTAAAATCAATGTTCTGGAATTCTGATTTTATTTCGTCTTCAGAGAATAACATATCCAATTGTTTTGGACCTCCTGAGGTATAATTGAGTTGTTCTTTGCCAAAGGCTTCAAAAATGATACTACCATTTGGTTTTAAAAAGGAAACGAGTTTTTGATGGTGTTTTTTTCTGATTTCGTAGGGAAAATGTGCATACACTAAAACAATTACATCAAAATAGTTTTCTGGAAAATCAACATCTTCTAATCCCGAAACTGTATAACTAATTGCTACATTTTTTTCTTCCGCTAAAGCCTCAGCTTTATTTTTTCCTTCTATGCTACTGTCAAATGCTGAAACTTCAAATCCTTTCTGAGCAGCATAGACGGCATTACGACCTTCGCCTTCAGCAGCAAAAAGAATTTTACCTTTTGGGAGTTTAGCTAATTGTTCTTTGTAAAATTGGTTGGGTTCAATGCCGTAAGCGAATACCTTTTCGGCATAGCGTTCATTCCAAAAATTGTTCATCAGAGTAGTGTTTGTTTTGAATTCAAATTTCGGTTATAACCACTTTATATAAAGTGATATTTGTTACATTATACCAAAACTTCCACCGAAGCTCTGTTTAATTTGATTCTGCCTTTGATTTCTAGTGCTTTTAATAGTCTTGAAATAACTTCTCTTGACGAATGCAGGTCGTACGCAATTTCCTTATGAGTGCTAAAGATTTCGCGACTGTTACTAATTTTACATTTTTCAAAAAGATAATTGAGTAATCGTTCTTCCATATTCATGAAAGCCAAACTATCAATAGCATTTAGCATTTCTTTCAAACGGTTGTTGTAGTTATTAAAGACATAATTTCTCCAGCTTTTGTATTTGCCTAACCATTCTTCCATTTTGGCAACAGGAATCATGATTATTTTACCTTCTGTTTCAGCTACGGCTCTAATTTCACTTTTGGCTTCGCCAATACAACAGGCCATAGTCATCGCGCAGGTGTCTCCTTTTTCAATAAAGTACAAGAGCATTTCGCCTTCGTCAAAATCTTCTCGTAGAATTTTTATGGCGCCTTCAATTAGCAATGGCATCTTTTTGATATAATCCCCAAAGTCTATTAAAACATCTCCTTCTTTAAATTCAACTAAGGCTGCAACTGCTATGATTTCATCTATAAGTAAGTCTTCAAAGACAAATCCATAACTTGAATTAAGTAAGTCTCTCATGTGTATTTGTTTAGTACAAAGGTCATTCCTTGTTTTATTTTTAATCTATTTTCTTCCTCTTACAAATTTTGACTCAGAATTCTCATTACTTTTCATAACCAAGAATCACGAAATTTTCTTATAACTCCAAACAGCTATACTATTTAAAACAATCGCATAACTCACTATGATAAAAAATTGAAATGAAATATCCGAAAATCGCGCACCTTTTAGCATTACCATTCGGACTATTTCAACAAAATACCGAATCGGATTAAACAAAGTAATGTTCTGCGCCCATTGAGGCATACTTTCAATTGGTGTAAACAAACCGCTCATTAAAATAAACAGTACTGTAAAAAACCAAGCAATAAACATCGATTGTTGTTGTGTTTCTGTGAAATTAGAAATAATTAATCCAATGCCTAATATGACTAATAAATAGACTGAGGTAAACAAATAAATCAAACCGATATCGCCCAAAATAGGAGTATTAAAGACGAGTTTTGCAATAATTAATCCCACAGTAAGTATTACTAAGCCTAATACCCAAAATGGAAAAAGTTTGCCAATAATGAATTGGTATTTTTTAATCGGTGTAACATTGATTTGTTCCAAGGTTCCGATTTCTTTTTCTCTTACAATATTCATTGAGGACAAGAATAAAGTTAGCATAGTCACCAAAAGTACCAAAATTCCCGGTACCATAAATGTTTTGTAATTCAGGGTGTTGTTGTACCAAAAAGATGGAATAGTTACAATACTTTGGTTTGGGACAAGTTTACCTTCATTATAATGCATCAATTGGATTTGTAAATTTTGATTAAAACTACCTATTACTTGATTGATGTAAACATTTTCAATTCCTGCCGAAGCGCCGTCTATGGCATTAATGCTTACTGAAAGTGTAGTGGTATTTTCTTTTTGAAGCTTGCGTTCAAATTGATTGGGAATTTCGAGAATCACATCTACAGTTCCTTTTTGCATTTCAATATTTGCAATTGATTTGGATTCAAATTCCTCTTTAATTGTAAAGTAATCTGAAGCAGCAAATTTTGAAATTAATTCTCTTGAAGCTTTGGAATGATCATGGTCGATATAGGAAAACGCAATATTTTTTACCTCAAAACTGGCAGCATTAGACAGGATTAATAACTGAATCATCGGCAATACAAAGATGATTGGTAGCATCCCTTTGTTCCTGAATATTTGTTTGAACTCTTTTTGGATAATAAATAGAATTGTTCTCATATGCTTAGACTGCTGAATTTTTATTCCAGGCGAATTTTATATTTTTTAATACTTAACAAAATGTATGCTGCAGTCATTCCGATTAAAATCAGCGTTTCTTTCCAAATTACCGACACACTTGCTCCTTTGAGCATTACCGCTTTTACAATGATAATAAACCATTTGGCAGGAATGATATTGCTAATAATTTGCATAGGCAAAGGCATACTCGAAATTGGAAAAATAAAGCCTGATAAAATAATTACAGGCAGCATTAAACCAAATAATGAAATCATCATAGCCGTTTGTTGTGAATCGGTTACTGTTGATATCAGTATCCCCAAAGAAAGGGCTGTTATGATGAATAAAATACTTTCAAATGTTAATAAAAACAAGCTTCCTACTATTGGCATCTTGAAGACAAAATAACCCAAAAGCACTATTATTGTAGCATTAATAATAGATAGGAAAATATATGGAAAGACTTTTCCAATAATCACTTGAAAGGGTTTTAGTGGCGAAACCAACAATACTTCCATAGTGCCCATTTCTTTTTCTCTTGTGATGGAAATGGAGGTCATCATGGCCGAAACCAACATTAAAATGATGGTCATTACTCCTGGGACAAAGTTAAATACACTCTTTAATTCTGGATTGTAATACAACTGGGTTTGGGTTTGAATGGAATAAGCAGTCGGATTATCTCGGTTTAATTGCTGTGTGTAATTTTGCAAAATAGCATTGACATAATTTGTGACAGTATTGGCAATATTAGGGTCAGTAGCATCAGTAATTACTTGAATTTTAGCCTGCTTTTTTGTTTCCAAATTTTTTATAAAATGATTTTCAAAAACCAGAACCGCTTTTATAGTTCCTTTTTTAAAGACATTTTCTATTTCGTTTTCATTGCTGATTTCTTGCTTGATATCAAAATACTTGGAAGCATTGATTTTATTAATAATTTTTTGAGTTTCAGCATCTTTTGATTCGTCCAAAATCGCAATATTGACGTTATTGATTTCATTGGTAAT
>JBEENX010000050.1:0-5760 GCA_041191945.1 Bacteroidota bacterium | reverse complement strand
TCATCAAAACGATTATTCGAAGTTTTATCACAAGAAAATATCAATGTTATCTTTATTACTCAGGCCTCTTCGGAACACTCTATTTGTATTGGAATCTTAAATTCAGATGCTGAAGTAGCCGAAATAGCAATCAATAAGGCATTTGAAATTGAAATTGCGCAAAATAAAATCGACCCTTGCATTGTAGAAAACAACTTATGCATTATTGCATTGGTGGGCGAAAACATGAAAAACCATCAAGGATTGAGCGGAAGAATGTTCAGTACCTTAGGAAAAAATAACGTAAATATTCGTGCTATTGCACAAGGTGCCTCAGAAAGAAATATCTCTGCCGTTATCAATGAAAGAGATGTCAAAAAAGCATTGAACACCTTACACGAAAATTTCTTTGAAGAGAACACCAAACAATTGAACTTGTTTGTAATGGGTGTTGGAAATGTGGGCGAAAAATTCATCGAACAAATTCACCAACAAAAAAGATTCTTAAAAGAAAATCTAAAGATCAACTTACGCGTAATTGCCTTATCTAATTCGCGTAAAATGCATTTTGATGAAGACGGAATTTCTTTGAAAGATTGGCAAACTATTTTAAACAATGGAGAAACGGCTAACCAAGAACTATTCATTGCCAAAGTCAAAGAGTTGAACTTAAGAAACAGCATCTTTGTTGACATTACAGCCAATGAAAGTGTTTCTAAAACCTACGAACACTACTTAAAACAAAGTGTTGGTGTGGTGACCTGTAATAAAATCGCGTGTTCATCGGCTTATGACAATTATAAAAATTTAAAAAACCTATCACGCCAATACAACGCTCCTTTCTTATTTGAAACCAATGTTGGAGCGGGATTACCAATTATTGACACGGTAAAAAACTTAATTGCTTCAGGTGACAAAGTGCATAAAATACAGGCGGTATTATCTGGAAGTTTGAATTTCATCTTCAATAACTTTGACGAAAATCATTCGTTTCACGATGTAGTAAAAGAAGCAGGAGTTCAAGGATTTACTGAACCTGACCCGAAAATTGATTTGAGCGGAATCGACGTAGCTAGAAAAATCCTAATCTTAATTCGCGAAAGCGGCTACCAAATGGATATTGAAGCTATCGCTAATGAATCGTTTATGCCAGCGGAATGTTTAGCAACTTCATCAAATGAAGCATTTTTTGCCTCGTTGCAAAAACACGCTAGTCATTTTGAGGCATTGTTCAACGAAGCTAAAAGCAAAGAATCGCGTTTGAAATACGTAGCGCAATTTGAAAATGGCAAAGCAAGCGTTGGTTTACAATTAATTCCAAAAGACCATCCTTTTTATAATTTAGAAGGAAAAGATAATATTGTATTATTTTACACCGATCGTTATGTAGACCAACCTTTATTAATCAAAGGTGCGGGTGCAGGTGCTGCGGTAACAGCTTCAGGAATATTTGCTGATGTTATCCGAATTGGAAACGTATAAAATTTAGTGTCTTTGTGCCTTCGTGACAAAAAAAATGTAAAACATAAAATGAGATTGCTTCGTGCCTCGCAATGAATTATGAATGAAATAAAATTATTTTGCCCAGCAACAATCGCTAATCTTTCTTGTGGATTCGACGTCTTGGGACTTTGTCTTGACAATGTAGGTGACGAAATGGTAGTTCGAAAATCAGCTCAAAAAGGAATTCGAATTACTAAAATTGAAGGTGCAAATTTACCTTTAGAAACAGAAAACAATGTTTCTGGAGTAGCGGGATTAGCGTTATTAGAAACGGTAAATGCTGATTTTGGGTTTGAGATTGAAATCTACAAAAAAATCAAAGCAGGAAGCGGGATTGGTAGTAGTGCTGCTAGTTCGGCTGGAGCCGTCTTTGGTATTAATGCCTTGTTAGGCCATCCGTACCAAACTAAAGATTTAGTTCAATTTGCTATGCAAGGCGAAAAACTCGCTTGTGGCAATGCCCACGCTGATAACGTAGCTCCTGCGCTTTTAGGCGGATTTACCTTGGTGAGAAGTTACAATCCTTTGGACATTATCAAAATAGAAAGCCCTTCTGAATTATATGCAACTGTGGTTCATCCACAAATCGAATTAAAAACATCTGATGCTCGTTCCGTTTTAAAGCAAAATGTTTCTTTAAAAAGTGCTATTATGCAATGGGGCAATGTGGGCGGACTCGTAGCTGGATTGTACACTCAAGATTACGACTTAATTGGTCGTTCTCTACACGATGAAATTGTAGAACCGTTACGAAGTGTTTTAATTCCTGGGTTTGATTTAATCAAGCAAGCCGCTATCGAAAACGGGGCGCTAGGTTCAGGAATATCAGGTTCTGGTCCTTCTATTTTTGCATTAAGTAAAGGAAAAGACACCGCCGAAAAAATTGCCAAAGCAATGAGCGCAGTCTATGAAGCTATTCATTTACCGTATGAAATTCACGTTTCCAAAATGAATTCTGAAGGAGTTAAAATTTTAAGTCAACAATAAAAAATTGCTTACCCAAGCAATACCAATACGATGAAATATTACAGTTTAAACCACAACGCACCAAAAGTTTCTTTTAAAGAGGCCGTAATACAAGGATTAGCAACCGATAGAGGTCTGTATTTTCCTGAAAGCATTACTCCTTTATCAGCAACTTTTTTTGACACCATCGAAAATACAAGCCACGAAGAAATTGCTTTCCAAACTATCCAACAATTTGTAGGAGATGAAATTCCTAAAAACGAGCTTCGCTCCATAATTAAAGAAACTTTATGTTTTGACTTCCCTGTTGTCGAAGTAGAAAAAGGAATTTATTCTTTAGAATTATTTCATGGTCCAACAATGGCTTTTAAAGATGTAGGAGCCCGTTTTATGTCGCGTTGTTTGGGATATTTTAATCGAAATAATGCAACATCAAAAAATACCGTTTTAGTCGCCACTTCTGGAGATACTGGAGGAGCAGTCGCTAGTGGATTCCTTGGAGTAGATGGTGTTGATGTCGTAATTTTATATCCATCTGGAAAAGTAAGTGACATACAAGAAAAACAATTAACCACTTTGGGACAAAACATCAAAGCCTTAGAAGTAAATGGCGTTTTTGATGATTGCCAGGATATGGTAAAAAAAGCCTTTTTGGACGAAAGTTTGAAACATAAAAATCTAACTTCGGCCAATTCCATCAACATTGCCCGTTGGTTACCACAAATGTTTTATTTTTTCTTTGCTTACAAAGCGTTGAAAAGCCAAAATAAACCCTTGGTGTTTTCTTGCCCAAGTGGGAATTTTGGAAATATCTGCGCTGGTATTATTGCAAAAAAAATGGGATTACCTATACAGCATTTTGTAGCCGCTACAAATGTAAACGACACCGTTCCTCGCTTTTTGGCAAACGGAATCTACGATCCAAAACCATCTATCGCTACCATTTCTAACGCTATGGATGTAGGAAATCCGAGCAATTTTATCCGAATCCAAGAAATGTATCAAAACGATTTAGAACAATTTAAAAAAGATTTCTCTTCGTATACTTTTTCTGACGCAGTCACTTTAGAAGCTATGAAAACCATCTACAATACAGGTGGATACATCGCTGAACCGCATGGAGCTGTAGGTTACTTAGGTGTAAAGAAAGAATTAGAAAATTATCCTAATGCGATTGGAATTTTCTTAGAAACCGCCCATCCCATCAAGTTTTTAGATGTAGTAGAACCTGCACTCCAGGTAAAATTACCCATTCCAACACAAATAGAAAGTGTGTTAGGTAAAGAAAAAGTAAGTACAGAAATTTCAACTTACGAGGAGTTAAAAGCCTTTTTAGGATAATTTCTCTAAAGTTAAAAATGCTTTTCCTAAATACGAAATAATATCTGAAGCGATAAACGATTGATAGCCTGTTTCAGGCAAAGCAATGTCAGCCGTCAATCCGTGAAGATAAACCCCTAATAGTGCCGCGTTTATTGGTTCATACGACTGAGCCAATAAACTGGTAATTATTCCCGTCAATACATCACCGCTACCCGCGGTAGCCAAAGCAGCATTGCCTGTGGTATTTTTGTAAACCAAATCGCCATCGATAATATGCGTTGGTGCGCCTTTCATCACAACAATCAGTTGGTATTTTTTAGAAAAGGCCATGGTTTTTTCAAATTGCTCCTCCTCCGTACTCCATGGACCAATCAATCGTTGCAATTCTTTCAAATGAGGCGTTACAATCGTTTTAGGAGGCAATAAAGACAACCAATCCGGATGCAATGACAAAATATTCAACGCATCCGCATCAAGAACCAAAGGAACACTATTTAACCTCAAAAAATCATACAATCCTTGTTGAGTAGCTGCATCTTGTCCTAAACCAGGACCTATCCCAATAGCGTTAGGAACCAATTCAAAATCAATTGCCGAAATACAATGGTCTTGAACATCCGTCAACACCATCACTTCAGGTACTGCTATTTGAACTATCTCATAACCACACTTCGGAATAAAAGCAGTGACCAACCCGCAACCCGAATGAATCGCCGCTTTAGACGACAAAACTACCGAACCCATTTTACCATAACTTCCCCCCACTAACAACGCATGCCCTTGCAAACCTTTATGCGTAGTAGAAGCAATCGGTTGGTAGCGTTGTAGCATTTGGTGTTGATCAACAATAGCGATAGGAATCATAGCATAAATTTAAGTCTAAAGTTACAAAATATTCCCCACTCTTATTAGGGTATTTCATTACTTTTTAGTAGCACTCATTTTACTTTCTGTATACGAGTTGTCCCGCTATTCGCTTTATCTTTTTAGGCTTCCAGCCTTTAAAAGGCTGGAAGCCTAAAAAGGATGCCGCTTTTATCGGGGCTAGAAAAGTTGTATCGTAGTTCGAATGTAATATTTTATATATTTACAAGTAGAAAAAACGTTTGTAATCATTTGCGTAGAGAATATGCGCATATAAACAAGTTAGCACCAATTTTAGGCTGAGCGACAACAATGACAGGATAAGAAATAATAAAAGTAATTAGTAAAGTTGAAGAAATTGGCAGAATGACCGTTAATGAGCAACTTTATGTTTACCGACTTATGAATGAATTTGAAAAAATATTAATTGTTGACAAAAAAAATATAGCAAAATGACAAGCCACAAACCTTTAAAAAGCGTATCTCACAATTTTGGGCATTCTTTCATAAGTTTAATGAACTATGTGAAAGACGATTATCTTTTAGGACACTTATTAAATCAAGCAAGACAAACAAACACAAATAAACTGACCGTTGATATTTTAAAAAATGTAGCTGAACCAACAGAATTATTGACAAATGAAATTAAGTCTTCTATTGAACATTGGAGCAATTGGTTTCCAACTTTAGTAAAAACTAGTGGTTCAACAATGGATTTTATAAATTCAGCGACAATGACAATTGAATTTGATTTACAAAAAACAAGACCATACAATAATTCTGATTTTTTAGAAAGTCCATTTATTTGTGAAATCGTAATTATTGACGACAGAGGAAAAGAGTATAAACATAAACATGAAGGATGGTGGTTTCCAGAACAATCAGTAACAAAAAAACAATGGTGGAGATTTTGGAAATAATATTAACGACATAAGAGAAACTGGCACTAACAGGCGTTTGCTTAAAAAGTGGGTTCAGTGCTTAGTCCTTAAATCACCCCGCTAGCGTGATCATCTTACTCCTGCTTTAATTAACTTAAATTAGTCTGTAAAACTATACTCTCGTCCCTAGGGGACTTTGTCTTTCTATTAAGGCTTTTACCAAAATCCAACTCCTATCGGAGTA
>JBEENX010000049.1:0-6156 GCA_041191945.1 Bacteroidota bacterium | reverse complement strand
TGCCAATCCATAATTGGGGGTTAATCCTCAACCAGTTCTTAACTATATTTGAAAAAAGGGTTCAACTTTAATTAAAAAAGTAAAACCCCTATATTTTTAAACTTACACACTTTTTAGGATAGTGTCCTTTTATAAAAAAAAGCACCAATAATGGTGCTTTTTTATTTTTCTAATAGTGATATAAAACAGCCTTGATTTCATCATAAGATTCCGAAAACACTACAATAAACGGACTTCTCTTTTGAGCTGCCTTTTCTTGTAGTCTTCTCTTTTTCATTGCAGTTAAATCATGCTCTGAAATACCTTTTATCCTGCCCAAAAAAACGGTAATTGATTCTCCTTTCGTCAATCCAATAACTTGAGATTCTTTAAGAAAAACAACGTCTTGAAAGTCTTTCTTGTCTTTTATATCAATTTTTGAAGAAACTGTTTGACTTATTCCAGTTTTAGTATCAACTACACTGTGCACAGCATATTTACTAATTTTATTTTCTTCCAAAGAACTTGGAAAATAAAAAGAAATAACGTCTTGTTGTAACTTGTTGTAATTAACCCCTATTTTTTCTCCATTATGCTTCACTATTTCATGAGTTTGAGAAAATACAGGAAGAAAAAATAAAATAGCTATGATAGCAATACATCCTTTTCTCATTTTTTAAAATTTTAATTGATACACATTATCTAAATCTTTTTCAGAACTAATATTAACATCTAAATCGGTAACAAACCCCGAATTCAATCCATATACCCAGCCATGTAAGGTTAATTCTTGACCGTTCCTCCATGCTGATTGAACTATAGAAGTTTTAGCTAGATCAAATACCTGTTCTTTTACATTTAATTCAACGAACTTATTGAATCGCTCATCTTCATCAATAATTGAATTTAAATATTTATCATGTAACCTATACACATCTTTAATATGACGAATCCAATTATCAATAATTCCAATAGAATCATTACCTAATGCCGCCTTAATGCCGCCACATCCATAATGACCGCAAACCAATACGTGTTTTACTTTCAATACATTTACAGCATAATCTAAAACACTCAACATATTCATATCAGAATGAATAACCATGTTGGCAATATTCCTATGTACAAATACTTCCCCTGGTTTTGCCCCAATAATTTCATTAGCAGGTACTCTACTATCAGAGCATCCAATCCATAATAATGGCGGTGTCTGTCCTTTGGCTAAATCTTGAAAATAATTAGGGTCACTTTCTAATGAGGTTTCTACCCATTTTTTATTATTCGCTAATATTTTTTTATAAAAATCTGTCATTGAATTGTGAATTTTATTTTTACATGAACTAAACATCAAAATGCTTAACTTCTTTCTTTACCATCTCTCTTTTCATAGCGTCATAGTAATGTTCAATTGTAACGTGATTATCTTCACTATTTTCTAATTGATAGGCTTTCTTGAATCCTTTTAGTTTTACCTTTATATGTGCTTCTTTAGCTCTAATTGTTTTAAATTCATGTATTAAATCTAAAATATCATGAGCAATATAAATAGTGTCTTTTGCATCAATAATAACTTTAGAATTTTCAGGAATTGAATTTAAAGTTTCTTTTATTGCTGCTTTATTAAGAAAAGATACTTCTTGTGCCAAATCAATATGAATTACATCACCATCAGCATATTCTTCTTTTCTAAAGACATAAGCTCTCTTCAAATTTCCTTTTAATATAAAAACGACACTAATTATCATCCCTAAAGCTACACCTTTCAATAAATCCGTAAAAACTACTGCTACTAAAGTGGCTATAAATGGTACAAACTGGTATTTCCCTTTATGCCAAAAATGAATAAAAGTGGCTGGTTTAGCTAATTTATAGCCTACCAAAAGTAATACTGCAGCTAAAGTAGCTAGTGGGATTTTATTTAAAAGCACTGGAACAGTCAATACACTGATTAATAACAAAACTCCATGTATAATAGCAGACATCTTTGATTTAGCTCCAGCATTATTATTTGCTGATGACCGAACTACCACTGAAGTCATTGGAAGACCTCCTAGAAGTGAACTGACGATATTTCCAATTCCTTGAGCCTTTAGTTCAACATTGGTATTTGTATATCTTTTTTGAATATCCATGCGGTCCGCCGCTTCGATACACAACAACGTTTCTATTGAAGCTACAATTGCAATTGTTACACCTACTACCCAAATCTTTGGATTTAGAAACCCTGATAAATTAGGGGTTACAATAATATTTTTCAATTCGTCTATAGAATTAGGAACAGGCAAAGAAACCAAATGATTTTTTGATATAGCTAAAGAACTCCCTGTATTGATAAAGATTTGATTTAGAATGATCCCAATAATAACAGCTACTAAAGCGCCTGGAATTAATTTCATTTTTTTTAGAAAGGACACTTTATCCCATACAATCAGAATAATCAACGAGATTATCGTGATCAGAATTGCTCCCAACTGGACATAATTCAAAACATTGAATAGAGATGAAAAGGTATTACCTCCATCTGATTGGATAAAAGACTGATCCCCTTCAAAATCAGCATCAAAACCTACTGCATGAGGTAATTGTTTCATAATGATTATGATTCCTATACCTGCTAACATTCCTTCAATCACATTGGTTGGGAAATAGTTAGAAATACTACCTGCCTTTATAAAACCAAGAACTAATTGAATTATTCCAGCTATTAACACTGCCGAGAGAAACACATCAAACGATCCTAACTCAGTAATCGCAGTTAAAACGATTGCTGTCAAGCCTGCTGCAGGACCCGAAACACTAATATGAGATTGGCTTAAATAACCTACCACTATCCCTCCTATTACTCCCGAAATTATTCCTGAAAAAAGTGGAGCTCCCGAAGCCATCGCAATTCCTAAACACAAAGGAAGCGCCACCAAAAAAACCACTAAACCGGAAGCAAAATCTGATTTAAGGTTGGCAAAAAGATTGATTTTTTTTGTCATATTTGTATCGAACTAAATTGTAAATAAATATTCTTCACGTTTAAAAACGCAAAGAGAAGTTTAAAATGACTCCATTTTAAACGAAAAATACTAAATTAGTTCTGGAGGAGGTATAAATATGCCTAGAGAAACATCGTCATGTTTCAATGAATTCACCGTCAATATAATTTTGGACTTCATATTGGATAGGTAAACTCTATTGTACAACTGATCAAAATTAAATACGATTTTAATGTCTTTGTGGATTTGTTCTTCTTCTGAAAAACTATAAATAACAGAAACATCTGCATCATTTTCAATTACACTTACCACTGCAGGTGTAATAAGAAATGTGACAAATATAAAGAGTAATATTCCTGCTATTTTTTTCATTAAAGCAAAAATAAAATTAATCTTGACTTTAAAGAATTATTTTAAATAAAATTAACAAAACTAGTATTCTTACAATTTTTCGTGTTTAATAATTTTAGCATTAATCATAAAAAAGACATTCTCTGCAATATTGGTACAATGTTCTGAAATGCGTTCTAAATGCTTCAATACGATTACCAAATTTGTTCCAGAAACTACTGCTTTTGAATTGGTTTTCATTTCTCCAACAATATTGTGAATGGCATCGTCTGTTTTGTTTTTAATACTTTTATTCAAAACAAATATTTCTCCAATCGTACTTTCATCACGGGTTAAAAAACATTCATTTGTTTTGATCGTAATTTTCTCTACTTCTTTAGCTAATTCAGCTACTTGAAATCTAGAAATCAATTCGTGTTTGTCTTTCGTGTTTTTTGCTTTTTTGATAATGCTTATTGCTAAATCACCTATACGCTCAATCTCATTACTAATTTGCATTGCCGACATAATAAAACGCAAATCAGACGCAACAGGTTGTTGTAACGCAAAAATACTTTGACAAATTTCATCTATTTTGATGTCTAATTTATCTATTTTGTGTTCGGTCTTTTTTACCTCTTTTCCTTCAGCAGCAGTTTCAGAAAGCAATGCCTTAACTGACTCTCCTACTTGATTTTGGGCAAGAATACCTATTTTTTCGATTACGTTTTTTAACTTTTCTAATTCTATTTCAAAGTGTGTCATCTTACTATTTTTTTAAAAGATAAAAATTACAAATCCTATTCCCTACTTACTTCACTTCTTGAGTTATCCAAATCTTCCTGTAATGTAATCCTCCGTTTGTTTTTTCTCTGGTTTAGTAAAAATAGTATTTGTTTTCCCCATTTCAATCAATTCGCCCATATAAAAGAAAGCAGTGTAATCACTAGTTCTTGCGGCTTGTTGCATATTATGAGTCACTATAATGATGGTATATTGTTCTTTCAATTCATGAACCAATTCTTCGATTTTTGAAGTAGAAATAGGATCCAATGCACTTGCAGGTTCGTCCATAAGTATAATATCTGGACTTACTGCCAAAGTTCTAGCGATACATAGTCGTTGTTGCTGACCACCAGAAAGTCCTAAAGCCGAATCACCCAAACGATCTTTAATTTCGTCCCAAATAGCTGCTTTACGCAAAGAGGTTTCAACTATCTCATCTAACTCTGTTTTATCTTTTATGCCATTAATTCTTGGACCATAAGCGATATTCTCATAAATTGATTTTGGAAACGGATTTGATTTTTGAAAAACCATCCCTATTTTTTTTCTAATATTTACCACATCAACATCATCATCATAAATATCAATTCCTTCAACTAATAGATTTCCCGTTATCTTAACATCTGGAATTAAATCATTCATTCTATTGATGCATCTCAAAAAAGTTGATTTTCCACAACCTGAAGGCCCTATTAAAGCCGTTACTTTATTCTTCGGAATCTCCAAAGAAATTTCTTTTAAGGCTTTTTTCTCTCCGTAGTACAACGATAAATCTTCGACTGTAATTTTAATATCTTTCATTTTATTTTAGTATAACCAATAAGTCCTAATTACTTTGCTTTTCTTCTAATTCTAGATCGGATTACAACCGCTACAAGATTTAATGATAATGTTAACAATAATAAAACTAAAGTAGTAGCAAATTGAATCGGCATTGTTTTCTCTACATCAGATGATTGTGTAGACATAATATAAATATGATATCCTAAATTCATGAATTGATCACTCAATGAACCTGGTAACGTCGCCAAATAATACGCAGCTCCTGTAAATAGAATAGGTGCAACCTCTCCAGCTCCACGACTTACAGCCAAAATAGTTCCTGTCATAATTCCTGAAATTGAACCCGGAAAAACCACTTTTTTTATAGTTTGCCATTTTGTTGCACCTAAAGCCAAACTAGCCTCTCGTAATTCTCGAGGAATCGTTTTTAAAGCTTCTTCTACCGAAACGATAATCACTGGTAATGTCAATAATGACATAGTTAGACTCGCCCAAAGAAGATTGGGCTGGCCCCAACGCAATTGACCCCCATTAAAAACAGTATCAGCTCCTGAACCTACAAATTGAATAAAGAACCCCAATCCAAATAATCCAAAAATAATGGATGGCACTACTGCTAAAGTTCGAATGGAGAAACGAACAGCTGTAGCTATTTTAGAATTTTCTTTGGCATACTCAGTTAAATAAATTGCTGTAATAGTCCCAAAAGGCACTGCTACAATTGACATTACAATTACCAATATAAATGTTCCTATCAAAGCTGGAAAAATTCCACCTTTGGTCATTCCGTCAGTTGGGAATGAACTAATAAACTCCCAAGAAAATTGTGCTCTCCCTTCATATACAATAATTCCAAGTATAATTAAAAGAATGGCAATAATTAATGCAACTGCTAATTGTGTAGTCCCAACAATCAATTTTTCTTTAATATCAATTCCTTTTCTTCCCCTAGAGAGAAAATGGTTTTCTGTTGTATTTATATTCATAATTATTTTCCTTGGAATTTCTTAATTAATTTTCCTTTCACATAAAACTCTGCCAAGGCATTCAGTGCAAATGAAAAAATAAAAAGTAACGATCCGATGAAGAATAACACACTATAATGCGTTTCGCCAAAAACAGTCTCAGCCATTTCAGCACCAATGGTTGCTGCAAATGTGCGCACACTCTCAAATGGATTAGCCGAAACTAAAGCTGCGTTACCTGTAGCCATCAAAGCAATCATGGTTTCGCCAAAAACACGTCCAACGCCTAATAACAAAGCCGCAAAAATTCCGGGAGTAGCCGCTGGCAA
>JBEENX010000048.1:0-6304 GCA_041191945.1 Bacteroidota bacterium | reverse complement strand
CCTCTAAGTTAACGATAATAAATATTTTACAACATGATAATTATCAGTAATTTACATTTATTTAACATATAAAAAAGCTTACCCAACAATAATAATATATACCGACAGAGTTTTATTATCTTTGTGCCTTAGAATAATCAAAATGATGTACAACGATTCCATCGTAGCTTTAGCAACACCTTCAGGAGCTGGAGCAATTTCAATAATACGAGTTTCTGGTCAAAACGCCATAGAAATTGGCGCTAGTGTTTTTAAATCTATCAAAAACAAAGATTTAACTCAACAGAAAACCCATACATTACATTTAGGACATATTATTGATGAAGGTAAAACTTTGGATGAAGTTTTGATTTCTATTTTCAAAGGATCTAATTCGTATACAGGCGAAAATACCATCGAAATTTCCTGTCACGGTTCTACTTACATTCAGCAACAAATTATCCAATTATTGCTTAGAAAAGGCTGTCGTATGGCCAATGCGGGTGAATTTACTCTAAGAGCCTTCTTAAACGGCAAATTGGATTTGTCACAAGCCGAAGCCGTTGCTGATTTGATTTCGTCAGACAACGAAGCTTCTCACCAAATTGCAATGCAACAAATGCGTGGCGGATTCTCTAACGAAATTGCCAAACTGCGTGAAGAATTGTTAAATTTTGCTTCGCTAATCGAATTGGAGTTGGACTTTGCTGAAGAAGATGTTGAGTTTGCCGACCGAACTCAATTTCACGAATTGTTAAACCGAATTGAATTTGTTCTCAAAAGATTGATTGACTCTTTTGCCGTAGGAAATGTAATTAAAAACGGAATTCCTGTGGCTATCGTGGGCGAACCTAACGTGGGAAAATCTACTTTATTGAACGCTTTATTGAATGAAGAACGTGCTATTGTTTCAGATATTGCAGGAACAACTCGTGATACTATTGAAGATGAGTTAGTCATTGGAGGAGTTGGTTTCCGATTTATCGATACTGCGGGAATTCGCGAAACCAAAGATGTTGTGGAAAGCATTGGAATCCAAAAAACATTTGAAAAAATTGAACAAGCTCAGGTAGTTCTTTACTTGGTGAATGGTTTAGAGCTGATAGTTGATGGGGCTTTAGATTCACTAATCATCGCTTTGAATAAAACACAAAATCAATATCCTCAAAAGACAATTTTAACTATTATAAATAAAAAAGATTTAATTTCAGAAAAAATTATTGTTGCCATCAACGAAAAACTAACAACCAACAACCAACAACTAGCAACTATTTTTATTTCTGCCAAAAACAAAGAAGGTATTGACGAACTCAAAAATCAATTACTTTCATTTGTAAATACAGGGGCTTTACGTAACAATGAAACGATTGTGACCAATACACGTCATTACGATTCACTCCTTAAAGCGTTAGATGAAATTCAAAAAGTGAAATTTGGATTAAAATCGAATTTATCTAGCGATTTAATGGCTTTGGACATTAAAGAAGCCTTATATCATTTTGGACTAATTACAGGTCAAGTAACTAACGATGAGTTACTCGGTAATATATTTGCTAATTTTTGTATCGGGAAATAAAAGTACTTTCTTTAAGCTATTTTTACTTTCTATTACTTGACTATCAAAGATTTAGATTGATTTTATATTTCTTTTAATATCTTTAATTTGTACATTTGTTACACTCAATGTACACCTTGTTATTTAAAAGGTGTAAAAATGTACATCTTATGATAATTAGTTTAAAAAAGAAGAAATTACAAAATGGCAAATTTAGCTTATACCTTGAATACTATAAAGGATCGAGCTCTAATGCTGAGGGTAAGCGTGTTCATTTAAGAGATTTTGAATATTTAAAACTATACCCACATCAAGAACCAAAAACTGCTGCTGAAAAAAAAGAGAACAAAGAAATTGAGCTTTTAAGCGAACAAATATTTTCTATTCGAAAAGCAGAATATTTTCAAGGAAAATTTGATATTAAAAATTCAGCTAAATCAAAAAGAAGATTTATAGATTTTTTCGTAGAAAAAACAGAAGAGAAAATTGACTCACCAAAAAACTATGGAAATTGGACTGCTACTTTAATCCATCTGAAAAAATGTATTAGTCCAAATTTACTGTTTGAAGAAATTGATGAAAATTTCGTTAAACAAGTACGCAATTATTTTGATAAAGAAGCAAAAACAAAGAGTGCTACTCTCCTATCTCTAAATTCAAAATATTCCTATTTCAATAAATTTAAAGCTTGTCTTAGAGCCGCATTTGATGAAGGGTATCTTTCCATTAATTATGTATCTAAAGCAAAATCCTTTGAACAATCAGAGAGTCAAAGAGAGTATTTAACCCATACCGAATTACAGAATTTGGCCCAAACCGACTGCAAGTACGACGTTTTAAAAAGAGCCTTTATTTTTTCATGCTTATCTGGGTTAAGATGGTCTGACATTAATACAATGACCTGGAGTGAAGTAAGGGATGAAGATAATGGAGTTAGTCGTGTGAATTTCAGACAAGAAAAAACAGACGGTGTTGAATATCTTTATATTTCCGTACAAGCTAGAAGTTTATTAGGTGAAAGACAATCACCATCAGATAGAGTTTTTATTGGTTTAAAATATAGTGCCGTGTATAATAATGAAATTGTACGTTGGTGCAACAGAGCTGGCATATCTAAACATATCACTTTTCACAGTGCAAGACACTCGAATGCAGTACTTCTTTTAGAAAATGGAGCAGATATTTACACCGTTTCTAAGAGACTCGGACATAGAGAAATCAGAACTACAGCCATTTATGCTAAAATAGTTGATCAAAAAATGAAAGAAGCTGCAAATCTAATCCCAACCATTAATTTATAAATTAGTATGAAAAACCCAAATCTCAAATTTTATCTATTTCTATTTTTAACAATTTCGTTAACGTCGACTTATACTTATTTGTTTTCATTCTTCCCTTTTAAATATTATTATGGAATCTCAATTTCATTTATGATATTTCTTACTGGAATAGTTATCTGGAAATTACTAGAGCAACATATTTATTGTTTTATATATTTTATGTTTAACACAAAATACATAGGGTATAATAAATTGATAGAAAAACCTCGTTTAGCATTCCATATTATTATTATACCTCTTATGCTCTTTACATTCATTCAATTTTTAAATTTTATCAATAATGGTTACCATTTGTTGAATATTGAATATTTAATTAAAGTTTTGGGAATTAAAATTAATTTAGCTATGATTGAATCAGCTTTGTATTTAAGCTTTTTTAATGTTGGTGTATTACTTTCATTTTTAACGAGGACTAAGAATTTTGAAGAAAAATTTGTTCCGAAGATAAAAGAAAAGCTAGAAAATAAAGTAATCTTACAATATAATATTGATTCTAATTTAGAAGATTTATTTGAAAAAGAACTGATTGGTAATAATAGATGTATAATCACTTTTGAAAATCTAATCCTTTTTTCACAAGGGCAAAAAATGAAAGAAAAGGCTAAATGGATCGACTTAAAAGGTCAAAAATCAACCAAAGATGCAACGAGTAAAGAAATAAATTATGGTTTTATTTTTGATATGCTACACGAAAATATAATTAAAGGAGGAATTAAAAATCTAACTAGAGAAAATAGACGAGCGATTATGGAACTCATCATTGATAATTTCACAAAAGGAGACGAAGAAATTATTTATGAAAATTTAAATAAATCTTATACGGGGTGGAAGCCTTTAAAATAAATAAAAGGTAAAAAATAAAAATTTACTTTTAATCCCCCTTTTACCCTATTTACGCCTTGTTATCATAACTATAATTTTGCTCCCATAACGATAAAACATATCAATTATGGAAAGCAATGCTATTATTCAAAAATTAACCCAATTAGAAAAATTGATCATTGGGTCAAACAAACAAATCTTCACTGTAGATGATGTAGTAAACTACACAGGATTCTCCAAGAGCTACGTTTACAAGCTCGTACATCAAAACATACTTCCCTATTCGAAACCGAATAATCGGACTTTATTTTTCCTGAAAAATGAGATCGACGAATGGATGCTTCAGAATAAATCAAAATCTATTTCTCAAATAGAACAAGAAGCAAGATCATATTCAAATTCTTCAAAAAAATAATGCGTTCAACATAGACCAAATTGAACGCATTATAAATCTTACACTAACATTTCCTTATAAGACAAATATAAGGATTAAATATACACATTATGAACTTAGATATTCCTTACATACGAGTAGGTACCTCCTATTACAAAATCATCGAAAAACCATTGATTTCTGGCGATAAAGTCAAAGTAATGGTTAGATGGAATAGAGAAACAATCATCACAGACCATGGTAAGTCATTTGTTGAGAGTATTCTCAAATTAGATGGTTTCTGTTGTATTCCTAATCACCAAAATTACAATCTAATAATTGAAAATTTTTACAATACTTACAATGAGTTATCTATCAATCCGATTGACGAGGATCTCTCATTACACCAACTGGAAATTAATATCCAAAACTCTTTAAAATTTGTCAAACATGTTTTTGGTGAGCATTTTGAATTTGGACTTGACTATCTCAAATTAATTTATGAGCGCCCAACTCAAATTTTACCCATTTTATGCCTAATTAGCAAAGAAAGAGGAACAGGTAAAAGTAGCTTCATCAAATGGATGAAAGCTATATTCGGATTAAATATGACCTATATAAAAGGTGATGCATTTAACTCTCAATTTAACAGCGATTGGGCAAGTATGGTTTTGGTAGCCATAGACGAGGTGTTTTTCGACCGAAAAGAGATCACTGAAAGGCTAAAATATCTTTCTACAACAGATAAGGACAAAGTGGAGGCTAAAGGCAAAGACAGACAAGAAATCGAATTCTTTGCAAAATTTATTTTGTGTTCAAACAATGAGGATAATTTTATCCAAATTGATGATGAAGAAATACGTTTCTGGATAAGAAAAATCAAACCGTTAAAATCCGAAGATGTTAATTTTTTAGAGAAACTTAAACTAGAAATCCCTTACTTTTTAAAATATCTAATAACTAGAGAATTTAAAAGCAAACAAAAAACAAGAATGTGGTTTACTAGAGACCAAATCATGACTGATTCCTTAATGAGATTAATGAGCAATAATAAAGTAGAAATAGCTCTTATTGAACTAGTTAATGAATGTTTTGAAAAAATAGATACGGATGAACTTTATCTATCTCCTGGAGAAATTCTGATAATGCTAAAGAGAGTAAATTCAAAGATTTATATCGAATCTGCTAATGAAATAAGAAAGATTCTAAAAAAATGGAAATTAGACCCTGAAAACAACACAAAATCGTATCAAGGAATTGAACTTTTATCTCACGGAGAGTTTGTCAAAATTGATCGTAGAGGAAGATTTTACACCATAAAAAAAGGGTTTTTCCAAAAAATATTTGATGCAGTGATGCAAAACTAGGTTAAATAACTGTAAAACAACAACATACCTTGCATCAAACTTTGCATCAAAGCTAAAAAACACCTTATTTGATGCAGAAGTGATGCAGAAAATCAAACTAGTTTGATGCAGTGATGCAAAAGTGATGCAGAGTAATCAATTGAAAATCAATTTATTAAATAGGCTTTGCATCACTGCATCAAAAAAAACAATAAAAAACACTTTTCCATGAATATCGAACAAGCAAAGAAAATACCTATCGAATTAGTCCTGAAAAAATCAAATTTTATCCCTTCAAAAATAAGAGGGAATGATGTTTGGTATAGAAGCCCTTTTCGTCAAGAAAACACATCTTCTTTTAAAGTAAATACTTTAATAAATAGATGGTACGACCACGGTATTCAAAAAGGAGGTAACATAATTGATTTAATACAAATTCAATTCAATTATACAATTCCAGAAGTTTTGAAATTCTTAAATGAGTATTCAGATGAAGTTATTTTTTCTTTTCAAAAGCAAAAAAGTAATGAGCTAATCACTATTAAAAGTTCGAATGAGATTAACATTCTAAGTATAATTGAAATTCAACATTATGCGTTGCAAGACTATCTAGAAAAAAGAAATATTTATTTATACGATAACGTTCCAAACTTAAAAGAAGTTCATTATAAAATAAATGGGACACATTATTTTGGTATTGGCTTCCTTAATAATCTAAACGGATTTGAAATAAGATCTAAATATGCGAAAATCTGTATTGGTAAAAAATCTATAACACATTGTAAATCGTCAGCAAAAAGTGTACTGATTTAAGTCAAAACTAAGAGAGTGTTTTCAAAATCCTTAAATTTGAATTATTATGAAAACACCAAGAAAGCAAACAACTGAA
>JBEENX010000047.1:0-6514 GCA_041191945.1 Bacteroidota bacterium | reverse complement strand
ATGAAAATGGGAAATCATTTATCGCTTCTTCTTGTCAAGGTTTAGGTGCCAGTGTTTGGTGGCCTAACAAAGACCACATGTACGATGAAGCCGAATCCATGTTGATTAGTGTAAATGTTCCAAAAGGCCTAATGGATATTTCCAATGGCCGTTTAATTAGTACCAAACAATTAAAAGACAATACGACAAGTTACACTTGGCAAGTAACCAATCCGATCAATAATTATGGGGTAAATATTAATATTGGTGATTATGTAGCTTTTTCAGAAAAATACAAGGGCGAAAAAGGAGATTTAGATTGTCAATATTATGTGTTGCGAAATAATTTGGCTAAAGCCAAAAAACAATTTCAAGATGTTCCTAAAATGCTCAAAGCTTTCGAACATTGGTTTGGTCCTTATCCTTTTTATGAAGATAGTTATAAATTGGTTGAAGTGCCGTATTTAGGTATGGAACATCAAAGTAGTGTTACCTATGGGAATGGTTATAAAAACGGTTATCGCGGACGTGATTTAAGCGTTACTGGTTGGGGATTAAAATTCGATTTTATCATTATTCATGAGTCGGGACACGAGTGGTTTGCTAATAATATCACGTACAAGGACATTGCCGATATGTGGATTCATGAGAGTTTTACCAATTATTCGGAGAGTTTGTTTGTAGAATACTATTACGGCAAAGAGGCTGGAGCAGCGTACGTACGTGGTACCCGAAAAAATATTCGAAATGACCAACCCATTATTGGTCAATATGATGTAAATAATGAAGGTTCCGGCGATATGTATTACAAAGGCGGTAATATGTTGCATACCATTCGTCAAATCATTAACAATGACGAAAAATGGAGACAAATTCTAAGAGGTTTGAATAGTACGTTTTACCATCAAACGGTTACTACCCAACAAATTGAAAACTACATTAGTGAACAAGCAGGCATTGACTTAACGCCCGTTTTTAATCAATATTTGAGAGATACACGAGTGCCTACTTTGGAATATTATTTCACAGAAAAGCAATTAAGCTATCGTTGGATTAATTGTGTAGATGGATTTACTATGCCTGTTCAAGTTGACTTGAATGGAGAATCATTGCGAATTCAGCCTACAAAAGAATGGAAGGTAATTACGGTATCGAATGTGAATTCAAAATTGACAATTGATGCTAATTATTATGTAGCGGAATTGAACAGTACCAACTAAAAATCTACTTCTTTTTAAACTCCAAAGGATTTTCACCAACGACTTTTTTGAAGATACGATTGAAATACGATACGCTTTCAAATCCGCATTCGTAACAAGTTTCTGTTACATTTTTATCTTCTTTTAAAAGGCGTTTGGCTTGTTCAATTCGGTATTGATTTAAGAATTCAATAAAAGTCAGTCGCGTCATTTTCTTAAAATACCGACAAAAAGCCGCTTTAGATAAATGGGTGAGTTGCGCCATTTCTTCAATAGTAATAGTGCGCTGAAAATTTTTTTCGATAAAAGTATAGACTACTTTGAGTCGGGATTGCTCTTTGTTATTGTAGAAATTTTCAAAAGGATGTTCGTGTAAAAAAGTCATTTCCTCAGAAGTTGCAAGCGTTTGAAACAATGACAATACTGCTATAAATTGTTCAAAATGTGGTAATAAATGAATGGTTTTTAATTGTTTTCCAATAGTGGATTTGGTGTTCCCGTGAAAGCAAATTACTTTTTTAGCATTTTCAAATAGTTGCTGAATCGCTGCCAGTTCTGGAGTTGAAGCAAAATCATTTTTAAAAAAATCGGCTTTGATTTGCAGTACTACTTTTTCGTATTCAGCTCTAATTCCGTAATCAAAGTTCAAATGTGGAATATTAGAACCAATAAAAACCAAATCACTCCCTTCAAATTGTCCCACATGATTTCCAACCCGTCTAGTTCCTTGGGGAGCTTCTATAAAAGTCAATTCAAATTCAGGATGAAAATGCCAATAATAAAAATTGTTCAATTTTGGGTTGACCAAAATTCGGAACGAACTTCCCGCTAAGCGTTTAATATCTTCGAGTACGATTTTCATATATTTTCTTTGTTTGCAATATAAATGTACTATTATACAGTTTAATACCCAACAAAAAGTCAATATAGTACAAATTATGGTAAATTTTGTGATAATTCAACTACTCAATTTCTACTAATTTTGGATTATCAAATTAACTAAACCTTTAAACATGGAAAATATAAACCAAACGATGACTCCTACCATGACGCCAACGATGGCGACTAACGCACACAAAGATATTCCTGGAAATCCATCGGTAGCCAAATCAAGTGTGCAAAAACTAAATGATCGTTCTAACGGCAAACCACTTCGTTTATTAACTGAAGAGCAATGGAATTTCTGGATAACCAATGGGTATATTGTGATCAAAAATGCCGTACCAAAAGAAAATGCAGAACGATTGGCTAATTTTATTTGGGAATTTGAAGAGAAAGATCCCAATGACCCAACTACTTGGTATGCACCCCCAAGGGCAGAAATGCAAATGAAAGAATTAACTAATAGCGGAATGGTGGAATTGTACAATCACCAATACCAATGGGATAATCGCCAGATGCAAAAAGTTTATGATGCTTTTGTTGATGTTTGGGGAACAGAAAAATTATGGGTTACCATTGATAGAGCCAATTTGAATTTTCCGGTTCGTCCAGACCATGAATTCAAAGGATTCATCCATTGGGACTACGATCCTGAAACAAAACCACAAAATGTGCAAGGTGTTCTGGCATTAGTTGATACAACAGATGAAAATATGGGCGGTTTTCAATGTATTCCTGAATTGTTCCGTACCTATGATACTTGGAAATTAACTCAACCCGAAGACAGACATCGTTTTCAACCTGATATTACAGGATTTGAAGATCAATTAGTGAAAGTGAAAATGGAAGCGGGAGATTTATTAATTTTTAATAGTTTGCAACCTCACGGAATTCGCCCTAATTTAACTCAAGACAAAGTGCGTGTAGCGCAATATATTTCAATGATGCCTGCAGAAGAAGATAATGAAGAGCTAAAAGCGTGGCGTATCAATTCTTGGAAAAACCGAATTGCACCCGAGGGATATGCATTTCCTGGCGATCCAAGAAAATGGGAAATTACAAAACACAAAACAGCCGAATTAAGCGATTTGGGTAAGAAGTTATTAGGCTTAGAAAAGTGGTAAATCTACTTTAAATAAAAAAGGGTATTCAATTAAAAACTAATTAAATACCCTTTATATATATATATAAATCTAGATTAAATTTTTAGAAATATAATCGAAACTCGTCTTGATTGATTCCAAAGGATTCGGAGTATAGTTGGTTTCATGTTCCAAAAAGAAACGTTTCATTCCTGATAATTTTGCTTGTGCAAAAATGGCTTTGAAATCAATAGCTCCTTTACCAATTTCAGCATTTAATTCTTTATTGGCTTTATCCATGTCTTTTACGTGCCACATAGTGAAACGTCCAGGATGTTGCTTGAATAAATCCAATGGGTTATGTCCTGCACGAACTGCCCAGTATAAATCCAATTCAAAATCAACTAATTTTGGATCCGTTTCATTCAACAAGATCTCATACCCATTTGTATCACCAAATTGAGTGAATTCAAAATCATGATTATGATAAGCTAATTTTAATCCCGCAGCGTGACATTGTTGTGCTACTTTATTGATTCCTGCCGCTAATTTTTTGTAATCATCAGCTGAAGTTCCTCTTAATTCAGGTAAAATCCATGGAATAGTAACATATTCACTTCCCAATACTTTAGCAGCTGCTATGTATGATTTTAGGTCACTAAGATCTCCTGTTTTGATATAGTTATTAAAATCAAAATGGTTGCTTGTTGCTTTCAAGCCATTTGCATCTAAAATAGCTTTAAAGTCTTGTACTGAAGTTCCGAAAAAGCCATTGTCTTTTGGTGAGAAGCCAAAAGTTTCTACCTCTTGAAATCCAGCTTTGGCAACTTGAGCCAAAACACCTTTTACATCTTTAGGTAAAGTTTCACGCAAAGTCCATAATTGGATTCCAATAGCTCTCTTCTTTTTCGTAAAGGCTAGGGAAGGAGTAATGGCCAAAGTCCCTAGTACTAAACCACTATTAATTAAAAATTCTCTTCTTTTGTTCATGGGTTATATTTTTGGTTAGTTAAATGTCGCAAATAGTTATTGCTTGTTGTAATGAGGTTAATTTATCTGGATTTTTGGGAACAAACTCTTGTCCTACAAAACCTTTAAAACCAGTGGTTGCAATTGCTTTCATGATAGCTGGATAATTTAATTCTTGTGTTCCATCTATTTCATTTCGACCAGGAACACCAGCTGTATGAAAATGAGCAATGTATTGAATATTGTCTTTTATTGTTCGAATGACATCTCCTTCATCAATTTGCATGTGATAAATATCGTACAGCAATTTAAAATTGGAAGAATTAATTCGTTTAACCAATTCCACTCCCCAAGCGGTTCTGTCGCATTGGTAATCTTTATGATCAATTTTGCTATTCAATAATTCCATTACTAAAGTTACATTGTGTTTTTCAGCCAATGGAATTAGTTTTTGTAATCCAATCACACAATTAGTCCAACCTTCTTCATCTGATTTTCCTCTTCGGTTACCGCTAAAACAAATTAGGTTTTTATATCCTGCATCTGCCACACGAGGAATCATCTTTGTATAGCGTTGAATTAGTTTCTCGTGAAATTGAATATCGTTAAACCCATCGACTAGATTTAGTTCAGCACCATTACACATCGTGGAAACTAAGTTGTATTTTTTTAGTTTTGGCCAAGCTTCAGGTCCAACCAAATCGATTCCTGTGATTCCCATTTTTTTAGCTTCTATACACAAGGTTTCTAAATCTAATGAATCAAAACACCAGCGAGAAACAGAATGATTGATATTTCCTTTTAATTGTAGTGAAGAAAATTCGTTATTTTTTGGCAAATCAAAAGCAGACAATTCTAAAGGAATACTTAGCGCAGCAGAACTAGCAAGTATTCCTTTGATAGCAGAACGTCTATTGAGGTTGGTTTTCATTTAGAATTTAGTGTGAAACTTCTGTTTTACTTTTGTCATTGAATGTCAAAGCAAATAATACAAAAACAGCTAAAGCAATTCCAGCAGGAATAATCCAAACCATTTCCCAGTTAATTGTTCCGGTTGCAGTTTTATAATTGTCAGTAATCCATCCCGCTACTGCAAAACCGATTAACATACCCACACCATAAGTGGCTAAAGTAATCAAACCTTGAGCAGCACTTTTGTATTTTTCCCCCGCTTTTGAATTAGTATAAATTTGTCCAGAAACAAAGAAGAAATCATAACAAATCCCGTGTAACGCAATACCAAGAATTAGCATAAAACTTAAATCAGCGCCATTACCATAAGCAAATAATGCATAACGAATAGCCCAAGCCAACATTCCAACTAATATGGTTTTCTTAAAGCCGTATTTTGTAAAAAATACTGGAATTAATAATAAAAATAAAGCTTCTGATATTTGACCAATAGCCATTTTACCAGTTGGATTTTCAATTCCAGCTTCAGTTAAAAATGGATGTGCATTTTGGTAATAAAAAGCCAATGGAATACAGATTAAAATAGAAGAAAGAAAGAATACTGCAAAGTTTTTATCTTTCAATAATTTCAAAGCATCCAATCCAATGATATCGCCAATTGTAATTTTTTCATCTGATACTTTAGGTGGAGTAGCAGGCAAGGTAAAGCTTAATAATCCTAATACCAATGCTGCAATTCCTGCCAATAAGAATGTATTTTTCAACATTCCTTGAGCTATATTTTCAGCTGTATCCCAATGGAAAACAAAACTAATAGCTAATCCAGCTAAAATCCATCCGATAGTTCCCCAAACGCGAATGTTGGCAAATTCTTTCTCAGGATCTTTCATTTGGTTAAAAGCTACTGAATTCACTAAAGCTAAAGTAGGCATATATAAAACCATATAACTTAGAACGTAAGTGTAAAATGAACCTACTTCATTAGATTGGTACATTTGGTACATCAAAAAAGCGCCAATTAAGTGCAATACTCCTAAAATTCTTTCAGCATTAAAATAGCGGTCTGCAATTAATCCAATGATAAAAGGCGCAATGATAGCTCCCCAAGATTGTGTAGAAAATATAGCAGCAGTTTCAGCACCTGAAGCTTTCAAATTGTTCCCTAAAAATGTTCCTAATGTTACAAACCATGCGCCCCAGATAAAAAACTCTAGGAACATCATAGTTGATAATTTAATACGGTTGGTTGTATTCATAAATTTATTTTTTGGTTTGGTTAGTTGATTTAGTATTATTTACAACCTGTTGTAGGTTGTAATGAATTCCATTCTTTAATCATAATGTTTCTGTACCACACATTGTCACCATGATCTTGTAAGGCAATTTTTCCTGATTGGAAAGTAGCAAATCCTGGCCAAGTCGCAAATTTACTACCTGCAACTAAAGCTTTGAATTTATCATCCCAAAGCATTGTTTCTACCACTTTTACAC
>JBEENX010000046.1:0-6539 GCA_041191945.1 Bacteroidota bacterium | reverse complement strand
CTTTTTTAAGCCAAGTAGCCACCGTTCCTTCTGTCATTGTATCGCTCAAACGAGGCATTGTTACTATTGTAGCCATAACTGATTATAATTTATGAGGTAAAAATGGATAGTCTTCTTGTTCGTATACGACGTCGTATAATTGTTGGGTTTCTGGATAAGGAGATTCTTCTGCAAATTTTGCACATTCTTCTACCAAATCTTTTACTCTTTGATCGATTACTTCAATTTCTTCGTCAGTAGCATATTTTTGATCCTTAATTACATCTAATACTTGTGTAATTGGATCGATTTTTTTGTATTCTTCTACTTCTTCTTTAGAACGGTATAATTGTGCATCAGACATAGAGTGTCCTCTGTATCGGTACGTTTTCATTTCAAGGAAAGTAGGTCCGTCTCCACGGCGTGCTCTTTCGATAGCTTCTGTCATTGCTTCAGCTACTTTTACTGGATTCATTCCGTCAACAGGTCCACAAGGCATTTCGTATCCTAAACCTAATTTCCAGATGTCAGTATGGTTGGCTGTTCTTTCAACAGATGTACCCATGGCATAACCGTTGTTTTCAACGATAAATACAACAGGTAATTTCCACAACATCGCCATATTAAAGGCTTCGTGTAAAGAACCTTGACGAGCTGCGCCATCACCAAAATAAGTCATCGTAACTCCTCCAGTATTAAAATATTTGTCTGCAAATGCCAAGCCAGCTCCTACAGGAATTTGGCCACCAACAATTCCGTGACCTCCGTAAAAACGATGTTCTTTTGAGAAAATATGCATTGATCCTCCCATTCCTTTAGAAGTCCCAGTTACCTTTCCTAAAAGTTCTGCCATTACACGTCTAGGATCTTCTCCCATGCCAATAGGTTGAACGTGGTTTCTGTAGGCTGTAATCATTTTGTCTTTGGTCAAATCCATGGCATGTAGAGCTCCTGCAAGTACCGCTTCTTGACCATTGTATAAGTGAAGGAATCCTCTCACTTTTTGTTGAATGTATAGTGCTGCAAGTTTGTCTTCAAACTTTCTCCAAAGCAGCATGTCTTCGTACCACTTTAAATAAACTTCTTTTGTAACTTCTTTCATTTGAATAATGTTGTGTTATCAATTGTATCGAATAACGCAAAATAGTTTCCTCACACAAATTTGCGAAGTGCAAAAATAAGACATTCCAACTTAGCACTAAAATTAATATGCTATTTTTTGAGTTTTTTACAAAAACTTTTTGTCAAAAAGTAGAGGGAGTAAGTTTTTTAGGGAGTCAGATTTATAAATTGAACCTATTTCGCCCATAAAGTAGATTTCAATAGGGGTGTCTTGCTTCATTTCGTACTCTGCAATAGACTGTCTACAGGAACCGCAAGGAGGAATCGGAGTGCTTGTTGTGTTGTTGTCTGATGCTGCAGAAATAGCTATTGCTATAATTTTTATTTGCGGATATAAACTTCCTGCTTGATAAATAGCTACTCTTTCAGCACATAATCCCGAAGGGTAGGCTGCATTTTCTTGGTTAGAACCTACTATTATTTCTCCGTTCTCTAATAAAAGGGCGGCTCCTACTTTAAATTGTGAATAAGGCGCGTAAGCTGATTTACGAATTGTCATAGCTTGTTGCATCAAATTCTGGATGTCAGTTGGAAGTTCTTGAATGGATT
The DNA here is from genome assembly GCA_041191945.1 of Bacteroidota bacterium. GTDB lineage: Bacteria > Bacteroidota > Bacteroidia > Flavobacteriales > Flavobacteriaceae > Flavobacterium. The sequence continues at coordinate 4,889 of JBEENX010000046.1, read as the reverse complement.
CAAAAACATCAAAATCAGTGGTTATGGTTATTTTATTCATAATTTTTTCTTGGGAAAAAAAATCCAAATTTCATCGAAATTTGGATTTGTAAGTTTTCTGTTTTTAAATTTAATTGATGCTGTAATTATCACCAAAATTAAAGGTTAGGGAAAAACGGAGGGTGTTTTCTAGTGGGTTTCGTATTTTTGATGATGAAAACAAATACGACACGTCAATTTTTGCAGTCGTGTATTTAAACCCTGCGCCTAGAGAAAAATATTGTCTAGCCCCTTTAACGGGATTCTCATGAAAATACCCCGTACGTATCGCAAAAGATTCTTTATATACATATTCTGTTCCTAATGCATAGGTGATTTCTTTTAATTCTTCACTAAATCCATTAGGTGCGTCACTAAAAGACTTGAAAATCCCCGAAACCCATCCTGTTTTTCGATAATCGTTATAGTTTTGAGTGTATTCTTCAGGGGTTGTTGTTCCGTCACCGTTGCTATCTGGGTTTTGAGGAGTAGGAACCAATAATTTGTTTAATTCAAGATTTACTGCCAGTTTGTTGTCTTCATCAAAAATAAAATTGAATCCAGTTCCAATTTTCAAATTAGCTGGTAAAAAATTAGTGTTGAATTCGTCGTTATCGTAACTGATTTTTGGTCCTAAGTTCTGAATATTAAAACCAGCCCTCCAAATACCATTAAAATGGGAGTATGCTTTTTCTTCAGATTGGTAGTATCCTGCTACATCTACCGCAAATGTATTAGCTGCAGACGCGTCCGTATTGTCTGTGGCTACCTTAAGATTGGAACGAATGTATCTCCCACTTACTGCCATTGAAAATACATTGCTTAATTTTAGGGAGTAAGAACCATCAAGGCTTAATTCATTTGGTGAAACTATTCTTGGTTGGTCATTGGCGTCATTTCGTAATTCAATATTTCCTAATCCAAAATACCGAAGGCTTCCGGCCCATGTGCTTCGGTCATTTATTCTATTGAAATAGGTGAGTTGCCCTAAAGAAATGTCGTTTACTAAATCCGTTAGATAGGGTGTGTAACTTATAGAGAACCCTTTTTCGTGGTTAACGAAAGCATATTTTGCGGGATTCCATTGTTGAGAAAAAGCATCTGCAGAAGTTGCAACGCCAGTATCAGCCATTCCTGCTGATCTAGCATCTGCCGATACCATTAAAAAAGGAACACCAGTGGTAATTACCCTCTCTTGTGCTTTTGTCAAAAAATGTATAAATACGAATAATAAGATTAGGGTTGTTTTTCTCATTTTCAAAAATGTAATTTATTGAACAAATGTACTGTTTTTTTAGTTTTATTGCTCTAGATTTTTAAAAGCATATTTTTAAGTGATTTCTTGTTAGTTGCATCTGTTTTGTAATACTAAAATAAATACATTTTCAGAAATACTTTCAGTATAACTATTATTACATAGTATTATTGTGTGAATAAGTGAATAATTAGGATTGATTTTTGAAATATTCAGCCTGAATATTTTTCACAAGATAAATAATCATTTTTAGTTTAAATTGTGATTATAATGATTGTTTTGTAAGTAAAAATGTGATTGATTAGTGTATTTATAATAATAAAAATTATAAATTTGCGTTTTTGTTGCTGTGGGTTAATCCACTGAAAATAAATTAAAATATATATATAAGCAAAATAACGTAGCTAAATAGTTGACAACTAATAAATTGCTGTGTAATTATCCATAATTAAGTATGAAAATAAACAAAATTAATGTCTTGCAATTAGTAGCTTCTATGTTATTAATCATAGGTGTTTCAAGTTGTAGTAAAAAATCTTCAAGTACTGGGAAAGGTTCCTCAAGAGCAACAGGTTGGAATGTAAACAATAAAAAAGGAGGATTTAAAAAAGCAGGAGACCAAGAGGCTGGTCCAGGTTTAGTTTTTGTTGAGGGTGGAACATTTACAATGGGTAAAGTACAAGATGATGTGATGCATGATTGGAATAATACACCGACACAGCAGCATGTTCAATCGTTTTATATGGATGAGACGGAAGTTACAAACTTTATGTATTTGGAATATTTGCAATGGTTGAAAAATGTATTTCCTCCTACAGAAGAAAATTACAAACATATTTACGAAGGAGCTTTGCCAGATACTTTAGTTTGGAGAAATAGATTAGGATATAGTGAGACTATGACTAATAATTATTTGAGGCATCCAGCATATGCAAGCTATCCTGTTGTAGGGGTAAATTGGATTCAAGCAAATGAGTTTAGTAAGTGGAGAACAGACCGTGTGAATGAGGCTTTGTTAGAGAAAAACGGTTATTTAAAAAAGAATGCAAAAACAGAAGATGTAACAGCTGAAAGCTCATTTAGTACAGAAACTTATTTTAATTCGCCAACAGCTACTTATGGAGGAGATGATAAGATTGTGTTAAAAGGTAAAAAAGGTTCAGCTAAAGCTACTACAACTAAAGGAGGTAAAACGATTCAACCTAAGAATCTTTATGTACAAAGATCATCAGGATTGTTGTTGCCAGAATACAGATTACCAACAGAAGCGGAATGGGAATATGCAGCAGCAGCAGATGTAGGTCAAAGAGAATATAATGTATATAAAGGACAGAAAAAATATCCTTGGTCGGGACAATATACTCGTTCCGGTAGACGTCAAACAAAAGGAGATCAATTAGCTAACTTTAAACAAGGTAATGGAGATTATGGTGGTATAGCAGGTTGGTCTGATGATGGAGCTGATATTACTAACGAAGTTAAAAAGTATCCTGCTAATGATTTTGGTTTATATGATATGGCAGGAAATGTTGCTGAATGGGTAGCAGATGTTTACAGACCTATTGTAGATAACGAATTTAATGATTTCAATTATTTTAGAGGGAACCAATATACTAAAAACAAGATAGGTAAAGATGGTAAGGCTGAAATTATTACTAAAGAGACAATGAAGTATGATACTTTAAGTAACGGGAAGGTAGTAGCAAGAACTTTTCCAGGTCAGTTAGCGCAAGTTCCGGTTGACGAAAATGAGACGTATCTAAGACAAAATTTTGATCGAAGTAACAATCTTAATTTTAGAGATGGAGATCAGCAATCAAGTAAGGAATATAAATTTGCATCCTCTGAATCTACGAAGGAACCAAAAACGATGTACAATTCACCTAAACACAACGTTACTGTTGATAGTTTAGGTAAAATGGTTAGGAAATTTGATAGATCTAATAAAAGAACAACACTTATAAATGACAATGTAAGAGTGTATAAAGGGGGATCTTGGAGAGACAGGGCATATTGGTTGGATCCAGCTCAGAGAAGATATTTTCCACAAGATATGGCAACAGATTATATCGGTTTTAGATGTGCTATGTCAAGAGTAGGTTCTAAATCACAAAACAAGAAAAGACCAAGAAATTAGTTTTTATACAATTATTATAGAAAGCCCTTTTTAGGGCTTTTTGTTTTTTAAAATTGAACAATATGGATATTGCTAAGATTCATGCTTTATTTTTAAAATGTCAATCGGTTTCGATTGATACCCGAAAAATTCAACCAAATTCTTTTTTTGTTGCTATAAAAGGAGATAATTTCGATGCGAACATTTTTGCTAAGGAAGCTTTAGAAAAAGGAGCTTCGTATGTGGTTATTGATAATTCAGATTATTTCATAGATGAAAGAACTGTTTTGGTAAAAGATAGTCTTCAAACTCTTCAGGCTTTAGCACAATATCATAGAAATTATTTGAAATTACCAATTATTGCTCTTACTGGAAGTAACGGAAAAACAACTACCAAAGAATTGATTCATTCGGTTCTTTCGGCAAAGTATAATACAAAAGCTACTGTTGGGAATTTAAATAATCATATTGGAGTTCCATTGACATTACTGTCTTTTACTTCGGAAACAGAAATTGGAATCGTAGAAATGGGGGCAAATCATAAAAAAGAAATTGAATTTTTGTGTGAATTGGCTCAACCAGACTATGGTTATATAACCAACTTTGGAAAAGCTCATTTGGAGGGTTTTGGTGGAGTTATGGGAGTTATTGAAGGAAAAAGTGAAATGTACAACTATCTTGGTAAAGCTGGAAAGCTAGCATTTGTTAATTTAGAAGATTCTGTACAGATACAAAAAACAAAATTACTGAAGCACTATACTTTCGGAATCAACAAATCGGAGGCTGATGTCGTTTTGTCTGAGGTAATAGTTAACCCTTTTGTTTGTGTAGAATACGCAGGATTAAGAGTACAAACACACTTGATAGGGTTGTATAATGCTAATAATATTAATGCTGCCATCGCGATTGGAAATTATTTTCAAGTTCCTGAAGAAGCCATTAAAAAAGCTTTGGAAGGTTATATCCCTGAAAATAATCGATCACAATTAATTACAAAAGGAACAAATCAAATTATATTAGATGCCTATAATGCGAATCCAAGTAGTATGGCTGCTGCAATTGAGAATTTTAAACAACTAGACAACTTAAACAAAATTATAATTTTAGGAGATATGTTTGAATTAGGAGAGGAGAGTTTGAAAGAGCATGCAACAGTTGTAGCTTCTTTAGCTAATCAAAAATCGATTGTCTGCTATTTTGTTGGATCTGATTTTTTTGCCAATAGTTTGGATAATGACAATTTTCATTTTTATCCAAGTTTTAATGACTTATCGGCCTATTTGAAAACCAAAAAAATAGAGAATAGTATCATCCTGATAAAAGGCTCAAGAGGAATGGCTTTAGAACGTACTTTAGATATTATATAATTACATAAACGACTATATTTTAGAATATTAAATGGTACTAAACCATAAACTGTGTAAGTAGAAAAAATAAAGGGGTTTTAAAACCCCTTTATTTTTTTGTTTAATTTTAAATTTTACACATTCTTATGAAAAA
>JBEENX010000045.1:0-6832 GCA_041191945.1 Bacteroidota bacterium | reverse complement strand
GCAATTACTGATTTAGGAGCCTTTGACGTATTTCTAACTGCGGTCTTTATTGCAGGTTTAATCCAATTAGTTCTTGGATTTATAAAAGCAGGAACTATATCCAATTATTTCCCTACCAATGTTATTGAAGGGATGTTAGCAGGTATTGGAATCATCATAATCATGAAACAATTACCGCATGCTATTGGATTTGATAGCGATTTTGAAGGAGACCAATCTTTCATACAGTCAGATGGTAGTAACACATTTTCATTCTTATTCAATATGTTGAACTATGTTCAATTAGGGTCGATTATAGTGTCATTCATTTCATTGAGTATCTTGATTGCATGGGATAAAGTTTCCTTTTTAAAAAAAATAAAACTAATTCCAGGGGCTTTAGTAGCCGTTATTACGGGTATCATTTTAAATGAAATTTTTATTAATTCAGGAAGCTCTCTAGCCATTGCAAAGGAACATTTAGTTTCGTTACCCGTTCCTACTTCTATAGACGAGTTCAAACAAATTATTGTGTTGCCAAACTTTGCCAGTTTTTTGAATCCAGATGTTTGGGTTGTAGGATTAACCATTGCTATTGTAGCATCGATTGAGACTTTGTTGTGTATTGAAGCAGCAGATAGAATGGATGTTCAAAAAAGATACACAAACACTAATGTAGAATTGAAAGCCCAGGGTATTGGAAATATTGTAAGTTCTCTTTTAGGAGGCCTGCCAATGACTTCTGTAGTGGTGCGTTCTTCTGCTAATAATACGGCAGGTGCAAAGTCCAAAATGTCGGCTATAATTCATGGAGTTTTATTATTAATCAGTGTTTTGACAATTCCTTTGTTGTTAAATAAAATACCATTGGCGACTTTGGCTTCAGTATTACTTTTAGTGGGTTACAAATTAGCAAAGCCCGCTACTTTTGTTCATTTTTGGCATAAAGGAAAGTACCAATTTGTTCCTTTTATTGCCACTTTAATTGCGGTTGTATTTACAGATTTGCTGAAAGGGGTTGCCTTAGGGATGATTATTAGTGTGGTTTTTATTTTGAAAGGAAATTTGAAAAGAGCTTACATCTTTAGAAAAGAAGAGTATGCTGATGGAGATGTAATTCATATCGATTTAGCTCAGGAAGTTTCGTTCTTGAATAAAGCGGCTATCAAACAAACATTAAATTCAATTCCTGGGAATTCTAAAGTGATTATTGATGCTAAAGATACGATTTATATTGCACATGATATTTTAGACTTAATACTCGAGTTTAAAACGATTAGAGCTAAAGAAGAACATATTAAAGTCAAATTGAAAGGGTTTAAAAAGGAGTATCAATTGGAGAATAGTGAAGACAATCATGTTACGATAGAACATCATTATGATGCATTAAAAAGAGAAATGGTAAAAAAAGAAGTGAAACGTTTTGATGCGATTAATTAATTCGATGGTAGTGAAATTTTAACTAATTAATTGACAATTTAAATCATAAAAAATGATAGATTTTTATAAAAAAATATTAGATAATAATAAGAAATGGGTAGAGACTTCGTTAGAAAGTGATCCTAATTATTTTCAAGATTTAGCTAAAGGACAAACACCTCCTTTACTATGGATTGGATGTTCAGATAGTAGAGTTCCTGCCAACGAAATTATTGGCGCAAAGCCAGGTGAAGTTTTTGTACATAGAAATATTGCCAATATGGTAATTCATTCAGATATGAATATGTTAAGTGTGTTAGATTATGCTGTAAATGTATTAAAAGTCAAGCATGTACTTGTTTGTGGGCATTATGGCTGCGGAGGAGTTAAAGCTGCTTTAGGAAATGATTCTATTGGAATTATTGATAATTGGATTCGTCATATTAAAGATGTTTATCGATTACATGATAAATATTTAAATTCAATTATTGATGAAGATGAGCGATTCAATAAGTTTGTTGAATTAAATGTAAAAGAACAGGTATTTGATTTAGCCAAAACTTCTATAGTACAATCAGCATGGAGGAACGGTCAAGAATTAACCTTACATGGCTGGGTATATGGATTGAATTCTGGATTTGTTACAGATTTGGATGTGAATATTAGTTCTGAAAAAGATTTAGACAATGTGTACCAATTAAAATTTTAAAAAAAAATGAGAAAAGGATGTATTACAATTATAGCTATTTTATTTTTTCTTCCATTATTTTCTCAAACTCATGAAATAGTGAAGCATAATGGAGAAAGAATAGGGGTTAATTATAAATAGTTACAACAAGATGTTATTTCTTTTTATTTTCCTAGTTCTTTGGAAGAAAATAAAATTAGTAAATATGCTGTGAACAGTGTAATTGATACTAAAACTGGAGTCAGTCAAACAGTTTCTTCAAAAATTGATGTAAAATACAAGAAAGATTTTCGAGACGTTGTTTTTCTCAAAGAATCTCAAGTTATGGGATTGACAAAAGGAGAAATAATTACTGTTTTTTGGGCAGAATGAAAGGTGTTTCAGAACATGATTTAACTGCAATGAAAAAGAGAAGATTACAAGAAAAAGCAGCTCAAAAAAACAGCCCTTTTGTTGTAATACTTTCGGAATCTTTTGATGAAATCAAGGGGGTTTTATACCACTATTAGAAAAAAAAGCACCATTTATTGGTGCTTTTTTGTTATAAAAGAAATTCGATTTATTCTTTAGTTACAATTTGCATTGTTTCACGACTTACTTGTTTAAGCAAAACGGTTTTATCCTTTTCAACAGTTTGTGCTGCCGCATCATTGAAATGACGAATAGTATATAATGTAACATTTTCTTCAGAATCCACTTTGAATTTTTTAGATAAAATAGCGTTTAATTCTTTGAAGTTGTCAAACTTGTCTTCTACACAAACAGAAAAACTAATTGCTGAATTTTGAATCAAGTTCACTTTGATTTTGTATTCGTGAAATAAACCAAAAATTTCACTGATGTTTTCTTCCATAATAAAAGAGAAATCTATGGAAGACAGTGATATTAACAATTGGTTTCTTTTAACGATAAAACAAGGTAAATAGGGTTCTAAATCAACACCTTTTGAAACGCTTGTCCCTTTTAGCAACGGATTGATAAACGATTTTACATACAAAGGAATTTCTTTCTTTTGTAATGGTTGTAATGTTTTTGGGTGAATTACCGATGCGCCATAAAAAGCCAATTCGATAGCTTCACGGTACGAAATTTGATTTAACAAACTTGCGTTTTCAAAGTAACGAGGATCAGCATTCATCACTCCAGGAACATCTTTCCAAATAGTTACGCTTTCCGCATTTAAGCAGTAAGCAAAAATAGCAGCAGTATAATCAGAACCTTCACGTCCTAAAGTGGTAGTGAAATTATTCTCGTCAGAACCCAAGAATCCTTGTGTAATGTTCAAGATTTTCGGTGCTATATTTTTAGCAATATTCTTTTGGGTTAAATCCCAGTCTACCTCTGCGTCTCTGTAATTAGCATTGGTTTTGACGAAGTTACGAACATCCAACCATTGTGTTTTGATGTTCATAAAATTCATAAAGTGACTCAAAATATTAGTCGAAATTAACTCGCCATAACTCACAATTTGGTCGTAAACAAAGTTGTAATTTGGCGATTTATTGTGTGCTAAGAAGTACTCTAAATCTGAAAATTGTTCGTTTACAGATCCAAATACGGGGTGATTGTCATCCTCAAACAAATCCAATAAGATTTGATTGTGGTATTTCTTAATTTCTTGTACAGATGAGCTTAACTCAGGCGATTTGTCAAAATAATTTTTGATTACTACTTCTAATGCGTTAGTCGTTTTGCCCATAGCTGAAACCACTAATAGCACATCTTCGTAACCTGCTTTTTGTAAAACGTCGTACACGTTTTTGATTCCATCGGCGTCTTTTACAGAGGCACCTCCAAATTTGAATATTTTCATATAATAGTACTGCTATAATTTTATTTTAATTTGTTTTCAAGAAAATAGTTAATTCCTTCTTCGTCCATTTGCACCACTCTCCAATCATCAAAAACTTTGGCTCCTGAATTTGTATAGAATTCAATTGCGGGTGTGTTCCAATCTAGTACAGCCCATTCAATTCGTCTTACTTTGTCTTTTTTCCCCTGTTTGATTACTTCTGAATACAAGGCATATCCTAAGCCAGTTCCTCGCATACTTTGTTTAACGACTAAATCTTCAAGATGTATAGTTTTTCCTTTCCAAGTAGAATATCGGTAATAATATAAAGCGATACCTACAATGGTAGATTCAATTTCAGCAACAAAAACATGAAATAACGGATTGGTCCCAAAACCATCTCTAATTAAATCCTCTTCAGTTATAACAACGGCATCAGGCTCTTTTTCGAAATGGGCCAATTCTTGAATTAGAGCTAATACTCCTTTCATGTCTTCGGGATTTCCTTTTCGAATAGTCATAAATTCTTAATATTAGTGATTGAATTGCTAAAAATAATAATTTTTTTACCTGAATTTGTCAATTTGGTTAGCAAATATACAAGGATAGCCAGCTACAACATAAAATTTGTGTCATTTTCACAAAAAACACCCTATTTGTGACTTCCAAATAATTTTCTGATACTACTAAATTAAAAAAGCCCCTGTTTAAGGAGCTTTTAGTATTTAATAATGTAGGGACGATGCGTTTATTTGTACATGTTTTTCATTTCATAGATGAAAGTATCTAAATCTACTTTTTTATCAATCAATGATAATGATTTGTTTACTACGTAGCATATGTTTTCAGGGGTAAATCCTAAAGCGATTCCTAATTTTTCTAATAATTTTTCTTGGTGGTCACCTAATTGATGGTCAATATGAACCATTCTGCCTAAGTCAAATAAACGTTCCAATCGATCGTTATATAAGTAAGGTGGATTGATTGGATATTTCAATGGATTCGCTAAAATTTCTTCGTATTCCGAAGCTGAAATTTCAAGATTTGTAGCTAATTTGTCTAAAAACGTTTTTTCTTCAGGTGAAGATTTTCCATCGGCAAGTGCCACGCGAACAATGGCTGAGAAATGACCTTTATTTCTGGTTTTAAATTCGCTATCAAATAAATCTGAAAATGACATAATAATATAAGTTTTTAATTACGATAAAGGTACGTTTTTTTTGAAAAAAAGACGTTTTTCAATCGAAATTTTTAGTGATAAATTTTTATTTCTAAAATGGATTAGACAGGCACTTAATTCGTCTTTTCAAAAATAATCGTAAGTTTACATCCCTTAATCAATTCAATACTGGACTAATGTCAGAATTTTTGATCTACTTTCAAATTGGATTACGCCATGTTATAGATATTCATGCGTATGATCATGTGTTGTTTTTAATGGCTTTAGTTGTGCCGTTTACATTTAAAGATTGGAGAAGAATATTGCTTTCTGTGACCCTTTTCACTTTGGGCCATACTACTGCTTTATTACTTTCAGTATATGCAATTTTGGTTATCAAAGCCAACGTTGTAGAGTTGTTAATTCCTATAACTATTTTGGCTACGGCACTTTTTAACTTGGTTACTTTAGGTAAAACCAATAGAAAAGAAAGCTTGAATTTGATTTTCTTGATTACCCTTTTCTTTGGAGTGATTCACGGTTTAGGATTTTCTAATTATTTTAAAACGATATTGGGAGGGAGTTCAAATTCCAAATTAGGACCTTTGTCGGAGTTTGCTTTAGGAATTGAAGGAGCGCAAATTGCTGTTGTTTTTGCGGTCTTAATAGTGGCTTATGTCACACAAAGTCTCTTTAAATTTTCTAAGAGAGATTGGATTTTGGTGAGTTCAGCTTTTGTAATAGGAGTAGTTGTGCCAATGATATTAGAAAATGAAATTTGGAATCAATATTAAAAATGGAAGAAAAAAAATTAAATAAATACGACAAGGCGTATTTGCGAATTGCAAAAGAGTGGAGTCTTTTATCATATTGTAAACGCAAACAAGTTGGTGCTATTATTGTCAAAGACCGAATGATTATTTCTGATGGTTATAATGGGACGCCTTCTGGTTTTGAAAATTGCTGCGAAGACGAAGAAGGATTGACGCGTTGGGATGTTTTGCATGCTGAGGCCAATGCAATCCTGAAGGTAGCTCGTTCTACACAATCTTGTGAAGGAGCTACTTTGTATATTACACTTTCACCTTGCAAAGAGTGTAGTAAATTAATTCATCAGTCGGGTATAAAAAGGGTAGTGTATCACAATGGATACCGTGACGATTCAGGACTTCAATTTTTGATTAGAGCAGGAATTGATGTGCAACACATAGCTGTTTTAGAAGAAGAATAGGTTAGCTATTTTTTGTTACTATCATGAACCTGAACAGGAATACCTTCGTTCCAAAGAGTAAGTAGATCTGTTGCAACGGCTGCCCCGCTTCCAGCGGCTATCGTGAGCTGACTTCTACATCCAGCTAAAGTTCCAATTACATAAATACCGTCAATTACTTTGTGGTCTGTGTTTAGTAATTGTATGCGTTTTTTTTCGGCTAATGATTTTTGGTGAGGGACTACAAATTGGTTCAGTCCTTCAATGTCGAATGTATTGGCTGAACCAATTCCAACAATGATATGTTGGGTTTTGTAGGTGTTTTTATTAGATGTTACAGTAAAATCAGGATATTTCCCCTCAATTTTTAGTGCTTTTTCGTAGGGAATTTGTGTAACGTGCGGGTAGGTTGTTGAGAGGTGCGTTTTGCTTTCGCTTAATAATTCAGAGCCTAATTTCCCAGGAGAAATGCCATAGGCATTATTGAAAACCGCTTCTTGTAGCGCAGATGATTTTTGATGCGTAAAAATTCCAATTTTCTTTTTGGAGGCAAAGGGTTTATTTTTGGCTGAACCTAAAACAAGA
>JBEENX010000044.1:0-6953 GCA_041191945.1 Bacteroidota bacterium | reverse complement strand
AAAAATATAAATGGTGGCCATTTCTAATGGATTTCCTAGCGTATCACACACTGTACCTTTCAGTAAACTAGGCATCGATTGCGACATTATGCTTAATGACAACGACAAGCTAAAAAAAGTAAGAAATATTTTCATTTTTCTTATTGTAAAATTTATCCAATGATATCTTGCGGATGATCTTGATCACTGGCGGCGTATTTTCCTAGTTTTCCACTGTTCTTGAAAATAAATGACCGATTCGTTATTAGAAAAACTAGCCCTCCCCCGATTATCGAAAAAATCAGCCAATTTAAAACCATACTGTAAGGAGTGAGATGAAAAATTTTATTGAAAGCATTCATCAACCAATTTTTTGAGCCATCCCAAGCCATCCCAAAACCAAGGAGAGCCATAATAAAAGCTAGAGGCCAATATATAGCAAGCAATAGTATCAAGGTAACTAATGCTGGCTTAAACTTAAGTTCATGTCTCATTTTATTCCTTTTTTCTTTAGCCTTTCGGTTGCCTCTTGTATTTTTTGGTCGACCTCTATTCCTTCAGCTATTTTTTTTTGCTTTAACTCACTTATAAAAATTGTAAGTTTCATATTATCAATCATTTGTTAATGTAAAATTTCGTAGAATAATAATACTTATCCACAATAGAAATATTGATGTCAACCAAATAATTGCCAAAGTCAAGATGACTCTTATTTTTGACAAGTTATATTTACTGTTTAAGGCTTCAATAATTAGGCTGTACCTATTCTTGTAGTATTGAAAAATAGAATAACGTATCAATGCAAATAATGTAATGCCAAAATACATAAAAAGTGTTTTGTTATATTCTAACCACTTATTGGAAATACAAATACTTATAATAATTGTACAGAAGAACATGCCCCAAAGAAACACTAAAATGGATAAAGCATTTTTAGTTCTTGCCTCTGTTTCTTCCTTTTTTAATTGATTGAAAACTTGAATGAAATTTTGAATTAAGTATAATAGATAATCGATTACTTTCATTTTTCTAGTAAATTTTCTTCGAGTGTATTTCCTGTAATAATATATGAGCCAAATTGTCCAGCTCCATATAGTAATGCTGCACCACCGGTTATGGGTCCACCTATTAATACTGTGGCACTGAATATTCCCGCACTTATCCAAAAGTTAGCATGTGTTGCCGTTGAAATAGTTTGACTATTATCAAGTCCTTGTGAAATATAATTAATGCTGCTAAATACCATACCAACTGTTCCAATATTCCCCCCAAAATTCCCAAGAATTTTGACGGTGCCTCTCAATGCTGTGGCAGTTTGTTGAGTTCCAACTCCTAAATAATTTCCTAAAAATTGTGCACCGTTATTTTGTTGAATCAATTGACCTGCTTTCTGAGCACCTCCCCAAATGACTCCTCCAACGTTCATCATCTGTCCTAAGTTGTCAGACAATTGATAGGCACTTTCCTCTTGGATCTTTTCAGTTTCTAGAATATTGGATGAAGGTATAAAAACATATTCCCGTCCATTTTTATCCTCATAGTTTATAAACGTCCCACTAGAAAACTGAGCAATATATTCTACATTATTTATCTCAAATCTTGCTAAATCTCCAACAGTTGCTTGATATCTCACGCCATTATTATGAATGGCACCATCAATTTTGCCATCCACGTCTTGCATAGTCCCAATTACTTTGGCATTTGCTGGAAGTGTCACAGAGCTAAACCCAGGCGCATCATAAGTCTTAGTTCCATTAGCATTAGTTTTCGATCGCGTTCCATCTTTGTTTTTTGTATAACCATCACCAGGGCCGCTTTCTGTTTCTGTGCCCAAATGATCAATCAATAATATTGGATTGTTGTCAAAACTCGTATAGGAACTCTGCCCAGGAAATTTTGCAAACAATGGATCAATAGTCAACCACCTTCCTAATCTCGGATCTAACTGTCTAAATTCAGTGGTGTAGCTATTTCCTTGACCTTTGAATTCATTGTCTTTTTCAGAGCCTTGGTAACCAAACCTATACCCATCCAAACTCACCGTTCTGCCATCCAATTCAACGCCAAAAGGGCTGTAATCTGTGGAGTTTCTAATCCCAACGCGATTGAGGGCTTGGAAATGCCAAAACCTTTTCATGAAATAACGATCTGACACTAATTTGTATCTCATTTAATTCCTTTCGGTTTTTAAAGAATCCGTTGCTTTTTACTTTAAAGTAGTTGGCTTGTTAACCCTTTACGGCTTCTCAGATTATCCTTAAATAAAGTCACCTAACAAATCTTGATTATAAAATTTTTCACCAAATTCAGTGTTCCCAATTTTAATACACAATGCATTTATCTTAGGTGCATTCCAATATTTCTCATCATCAAGAATTTTTATCGCCTCCTTAAATTGCAATTCTTCAAGATCATCGCTTCCCCATTTATTTATATATAATTTTATGAGCTTCTGTTCTAAAAAATATCTCAAAATCTTTTTAGCTAATTCCTGATTTTCTATTTGACCATTCTCGGACATAACAGAATTTAATTCCCATAAAATTTCCCAAAGGCCTACAAAGTCTTCTATTGTACTCCAAAGAATTTTATAAACAAGTTCTTTCATATTTATTTTAATGTTGGATTTCCCTGCAATGGTATCCTTTCTACAGTGCTGTTTCGACTTATTTTCATATAAGGCCCTGCGTGAAGTGGGTCTTTTGCGGAAGGCCATCCTTTTTCCAATAATATTTGCTCCCCTTTTTTTGCAGGATTAACAAACTTGATGCCGTCACCTTTATTCAGTGGGCTTCGTATCCAATCTTTGGGAATTAGCGATTCTGCCTCTTCCCAAGTAGCTCCTCGTAAAGAAGATAAGTTATCAATGGAACGAGTTACGTCCTCAGCTACTTCTACTGCTATTTTGGGAGCCGATCTAGCCAAGTTACGTGATACACTACTAGCTATTCCTGCTCCAGCTATACTTATCGATGCATCTGTATAATTAGCAATGTTTTCTGCCGTAAGTTCACTTGCTCCACCTGCTTTCGCTATTGATTTTATTCCTTTATAAGTATAGCTTTCTGTTCTTCTACCTGAAACCATTTGCATAATGCCTGCCGTAGCATGATCCGCTCCATGTAACAATATGATTCCACCAAGCGATGCTCCCACTCCACTAGCAATTAAACCAGCTCCAAAAGAAGCCTCTATAGTCCCAAATAGTGCATTGACGCCACCCCAAACTCTATTCCAAAATATTTGCCTTTTTTGTTCCTTGGTCTGATATCTTGTTATAACAATTGCTCTTGTTTCTTGGACCTTTGATTCATTTATCTTTCCTTTTTTATCATCATCTGGACCTCCCTCTGCTTCCAAACCTAAAGGATCGCAGAGTAAAATGGAGCAATTATTAAAAGCACAATAGGGGGATTGCCATGAATATTTTTCAAACAACGGATCCACACTCAACCATCTTCCCAATCTCGGATCTAATTGTCTAAATTCAGTAGTGTAGCTATTTCCATTACCCTTAAACTCATTGTCTTTTTCAGAGCCTTGGTAACCAAATCTATACCCCTCCAAACTCACCGTTCTACCATCCAATTCTACGCCAAAAGGGCTGTAATCTGTGGAGTTTCTAATCCCAACCCGATTTGGGGAAATGACGAGCAATTGAAAGAGGATATGTTTAGTGAATTATTCAAAGTATTAAATAACTAGATTAACTGATTAAAATAGAACAAAATTTAAATTATCTTAAAGTGGCTATTATCTAGTACTTACTCAATTTGATATTTGTAAATTTCAATGCTTTTACCCTTTGTAGATTTGTAAAAACAAATTGAATTATCAAATGGATTCTTTCTTAAACTATCGCCAACTTCAATATTAAAATGATCAATATCCCATGAAATTGGCAATTTTATTTTAATCTTGGACTTTGAATTTTGCTCAGAGATTTCAATTTCAGAAAAGCCCTTATTTCCTTCAATAAGATTTACAATTTCACCATCAATTTTTCTGCTTTTGAGATTTATTATCATTTCGTTATATTTCATTTGCCCATTGTACATGTAAATAAAAAAACAAAATATTATCGTAAAAATAAAAAGTAAATAGAAATGTATAAATCTAAATTTATTCATGAAGTTTTAGTATTTGTTTTGCAGCTTGAGAATCTCCAACTCCAATTTGTACAGTCGTAGCTCCTAATCCTGTTCCAACAGAAATTCCGAATTTTCTTGTTATTGTTGTATTCAAACTATTATTTAAGCCGACATCCACTCCGCTGTTAACGCTCGCACCTGCGCCTACCTTTAAACCTAATCCTACACCAAATGATCCTTGCCAACCTTTAATCATTTTACTAGAAAGTTTACGAATGTCTCCGGTGTAATATCCTTCTCCAATATTACAGCCAAAATCTACACCAACGGAATTAACGACACCAAAACCCGTGGTATTATTAATATAGAGACCTGGATCTTTTCCCCGAAGCATAATTGTGAGTGAAACCTCCTCATTCATGTAACTTCCTGACGAGGTTTGGAAATTGACTCCCACAGAATAATAATCAGCAACATAGTAACGTGCAATAGGTGAATTCCAAAAATTTGAAGCATTTCTTTTTAAATACTTAATTTGTCTTTCAACATTATGAGCAATTTCATCTATGCTATTTGCCGAATTTCCTTTACCCCAATTCCAACTAACTTCTTTTGATACATTTATATCAGACGATGTATATCTACCATAAACATCTCGATACATTCCTCCACCTTCATTGGACTTACTTTGTCCTTCACTTTTTACATACCATTCTCCCTTATGTTCTCCAGTCTTTGCTTTTTGAATTTCTCCTCCATGCAATCCTTTATAAACTGCAGCTCCAAACCAAGTTTTAAAATCTCCATTTGGATCTCTAAAATAATTTGGATTATTACCAATTACAGTGTATCGACTAATGTCAGAATTATATACTGGATCTAAATTCCATCTTCTACCTAACCTCGAATCATACTCCCAATACAATGCTGTTGTATGATTTCCTGAGCCCGAGATTTCATCCGTTTTTTCCTGAGCATTAAACCCAAATCTATACCCCTCCAAACTCACCGTTCTACCATCCAATTCAACGCCAAAAGGGCTGTAGTCTGTTGAGTTTCTAATCCCAACCCGATTTGTAGGAAATTTAACAATCTCATTGAATAAAACTGGTTCAATTATTCTTTTATTACCATTCTCTCATCAACTACTTCGATGGTTCCATTTTGCGATGTTGAATAAATTATTTTTATGCAACCCATTTTCTGAAGCGTCATCAAATCTTTTACTTTATAATCGCCAGCACCTTCAGTAGCGGTGACCCAATTGTTATACTGATTTTGAAAGCTATATTCGATGTAGCTAGTTCCATTTGTTTTATGCTTCCCATATGCATAGGCACATGTTTTTTTATTGTTTCTTAACATTAGTGGTTGCCAAATTAAATTGAGTACAACGAATAGCAGTAAAACAACATGTACCCAAAGCACTTGCTTTGTTTCTTTGGACATTTTTTGTTCTTGATGTTCCATCTTTTATTTATCTAATTGTTTATTTACTTCATAATTAAGAGCTTGTGAACCAGTAGACATAATGGTGTTTCGAAAGCCAATGACATTTTTGTTCACTCCTTCTAAATGTATGTTTGATAAAGTTGTATTAGAGTAATTTGATATTCCTCCAAAGAAAAAATCTGATGCAACTTTTTCATATCCTTTGTTAATTAACCCAATTTCAACCTCACCATTTCCTTTTAAATCTATGGCTGCATCAAAAGCAGTATTAACTCCTGCTCCAAACCATGGATTTATAAATAATGAAGTTCCGAATGATAATGCAGAGCTGGCGTAATCTATTTCACCAAAGTTCTGATTTAAACAATATTGAGTAATAAAATTACTAGTTCCATTGTAAGCAGCGTAACCTAAACCTGTAAGTGAAGATGCTTCGACAGCTGATCCCCCTGTACCTACAATTACTATTCCAGCATAGACAATTTTACTTGCCGCATTAGAAAACTTAAAATATGAACTTGTTCTTGCATTATCCGCTTGTCTTTCTTCTCTCTCTTTCTTCAAGTAAAATAATGTAGCTTCTTCAGGAGAAACTATATTTAAATTACCGGTTAGATTAAAATTCGATTCACTAGATTCAATAACAGGTTGATCAAAGTAATTACCTGGCTTATAGGTGCCATCTTCGAAAAGTGAAATTGGACCAGTATATGTTACTTTATCACCCTTGCTTAATATTCCATTTTCTAATAGGCCACTTTTACCTAACCATTCATCATAGCCTTGACTTAAAGCTTCTTCTTTATTAGAAAATGATTTATTAACCCAAGAGTAGTTCATTGTTTTTTTACCTTTTGCATCTATCGTTTCTTTTCCAACCCAATCTGAACTTTTCTTGCCTAAAACGTCATTTCTGCCAATACATCCGTTATCCATTGAACTGTAAGAACTCTGCCAAGGTTGAATCACTGGATCCACACTCAACCACCTTCCCAATCTAGTATCTAACTGTCTAAACTCTGTAGTGTAGCTATTTCCTTCACCTTTGAATTCATTGTCTTTTTCTGAGCCTTGGTAACCAAACCTATACCCCTCCAAACTCACCGTTCTGCCATCCAATTCAACACCAAAAGGGCTGTAATCTGTGGAGTTTCTAATCCCAACCCGATTTGGGGCTTTCGAGCATTTTACTTTAATTAATCTGTGCAACTTCAAATTCAAAACCGCTCAGCTTTTCTTCCTCTACCATAAGTCTAAAAGCTTGCGAACAAAAGTATATCGGCTCCGGTCTTAACAAGCCGCGCTTTACGCCGATTTTCTGCTTGCTTTTTAAAAAATCGTTATTGGCAATTAACTCATTTTTTAAAACATATGCTTCCGATATTAAATTTAAGCCAATTGTGTGCCCCTTTGGGCACTTGTATATTTCTC
>JBEENX010000043.1:0-7026 GCA_041191945.1 Bacteroidota bacterium | reverse complement strand
TAAAATAACAAAAGCTAAATAAAAAGTAGATTGTAAATTAGATCAATTGCAATTGACTTTGCAATCTTTCAATGAGCATCGAACGAATTCGTTTGTTAAAACCAGAAGTATTGCTTGAATATTTGCTATATTCATCAAGGGTAAAAAGTCCTAAAACCATTCCTTTAACTAAATTTTGGAACTGGATATCTTTTATTATAGCTAACTCAATTGTTTTTATTTTTTTGTCTATTGAATAATTGCTGAAGTCAATCTTATTTTGATTCAGGTACAATTGGAAAGATTTAATTAACAATTCATTTTGAAGTTTTAAAATTGGTCGTAATGTCTCATTTTGAAATCGTTCTTCAATAGATGATTGATTGGTAACTTGCCCCAAAGTTAGTCCGCGAAATTCTTTTATAAATAATTCTCTTGCTGTCATGACTTAGTTTAAATATTTTTTATCTATGTAGAAGGTACCGAAAGGAATTATTGATGCGATACAAATAACACCAAAGGTTTTAAATGTCCAATTAGATTTAATTTTGTATAAAATTGCAGTAATAACATAAGCTATAAAGAGTATCCCATGTGCCATACCTATAATTTCAACATAAATTGAAGCATTAAGAACATATTTCATAGGCATTGCAAAAAACAATAATATTAGCAGGGAGATTCCCTCTAAAAAAGCGATTGATTTAAATAACTTTAACATAATTCTACAACTTAGATCTTGATTTTTCAAAATTAAGTAATAACTATGATTTATGACATATCAATTCTTAAAGTAATTTAACTTTGTAAAAGTAAATTTTGAATTATGAGTAAAAGAGATTTAAAAAAATACCTTTCGGAATTAAATAAAGAACAGTTGGAAGAACAAATTACTGAATTATATGAAAAATTTAATGCTGTAAAAGTATTTTATGATTTTGTTTTCAATCCAAAAGAAGAAAAACTATTGCAAGAATATAAACTCAAAATTTCAAACGAATACTTTCCTAAATCACGAATGGGAAGTAGAGGCAAACCAAAACCTAAGCTAAGGCGTTCTGTAGCACAAAAAAGTATTAAACACTTTATTACATTAGGAGTAGATCCTTTCGTTATAGCTGATATTATGCTCTATAATATTGAGATTGCACAAGCATATTCATCTGAAAATGATATCAAACAAGTATTGTTTTATAAAAGTATGTTGAATTCTTTTGAACAAGCTACAGATTTTATACTTTCAAATGGTATTTATAGTAGCTTTAAGTCTAGAATCAAAACTATTCAGCAGGAAACATTGAATCAAAAATGGAGTAATAAATATGAATTTGAACGAATTGTTTCCAAATTCGAATTTTAATTATTTTCACGACCTTATTTTTTATTTCAAAAATAGTCCATTAACTCTATTTTAGCCGTACTTTTGCAAAAAGTGAAAAACTAATGCCTCAACACAACATTCTTATTAATGAATTTGAAGATAAAAAGCAACTATATGATTATCAAAAAGAAGCTATAGATGCTATTTTTGATCGTATTGACAACGCTTCTCCACAACATCATTTATTATACCAATTGCCTACAGGAGGAGGGAAGACGGTAATATTTTCTGAAATTGTTAGGCGTTACATTGAAAAGCATGATAAAAAAGTGGTGGTGCTAACTCATCGCATAGAGCTTTGTAAGCAAACTTCTAAAATGTTGAAAGGTTTTGGTGTTACAAATAAAATCATCAATAGCAGCATTAAAGAGCTCCCAGACCAAAATGATTATTCATGTTTTGTAGCTATGGTTGAAACATTAAAAAATAGAATTAATGACGAAAAATTGAGACTAGACAATATCGGATTAGTTATCATTGACGAGGCGCACTACAATTCCTTTAGAAAATTATTAAATTCCTTTAAAAAATCCTTTATACTTGGGGTTACAGCAACTCCTTTAAGTTCTAATATTAAGTTACCAATGCACCAAAATTATGATGAGTTAATTGTAGGTGATACGATAGATTCATTAATAAACAAAGGTTTTTTAGCCAAAGCAAACACCTATAGCTATGATGTAGGTTTAACTTCTTTAAAAGTAGGAATAAACGGAGATTATACTGTAAAATCATCCGATGAGCTATATAGTAATATGCTAATGCAAGAGAAGCTATTACACGCCTATACTGAAAAATCATTAGGCAAAAAAACTTTAATTTTTAACAATGGAATTAACACGTCATTGTATGTATGTGAAACATTTAGAGAGGCAGGGTATGATATTAGACATCTTGATAATACGAGCAGTAATGAAGAGCGCAAAGAGATTTTACATTGGTTCAAGCATACTCCAAATGCTATATTAACTTCGGTAGGTATTTTAACCACAGGTTTTGATGAACCATCGGTTGAAACAATAATATTAAATAGAGCTACAAAGTCTTTAACGCTTTATTTTCAAATGATTGGACGCGGTTCTAGAAAATTAGAACATAAAAGCGAATTTACGGTTATTGATTTGGGGAATAATGCAGCTAGATTTGGTCTGTGGAGCGATCCTGTTAATTGGCAACATATTTTCAAATCTCCAGAATACTATTTGGAAAACCTCAGAGATGATGCTGAAATTGAAATGCATTTTAAATATGAGATGCCTGCTGAATTGAGAACTAAATTTAAAAATTCCAAGGATATTACTTTTAATATTGAAGAAGAACACAGAAAAGCAATTCGTCAAAATTTACGTTCAAAAGTAGTTTTAGATAAATCTCTTGAACAACACGCTGGAATGTGTTTAGAGAATTCTGAAAATCTTCAAGAAGCAAAATTATTAGCCAAAGAATTACAAGATGATATTGAATGTAGGGTAAAACGTTTTTCAAAATGCTTAAGTCAAAGTAGTAAAAATTATCGTGAATGGTTGGTAGAGGATTATAAAACCAAACTCATTGTTTTAATAGGTAAAAAATATAGAGAAAAAATAATGAATGAATTCGATTAATAACTGATATACTTGGAACATTAAAAAGAACTATAATTTATATTATGTAAAATAGAATATTTTAAAACGGCTTATCTTTCAACAATTCTACTCATAAATTAGTTAATAGTATTCCATTCCTTCCATTGTTATCGCAGGAATATTTTTTAAATTAGCAATCAAAAATTTATTTCTACAGACTATGAATACTGTTGCAGAACATATTGCAGATTTTTTAAAAAAATATCCGCCTTTCGATAATTTAACCTTTGAAGAATTATCTGAAATCGCGACCAATATTCGTGTTGTTAATTTGGAAAAATATAAAATCTTATTTCAAATTGATGACAAATTACACGATTGTTTTTATGTAGTCGCTTCTGGTGTGATTCATTTGTCTGTTATTGCTGATGCAGAAGAAACGTTGTTAAATAAATGCCATGAAGGTGATATTTTTGGCTTACGTCCTTTTTTTGCCAAAAACAATTACATGATGACGGCAAAAGCTCGTGAAGAAAGTATAGTATATGCTATTCCGATTGCTACTTTCAGACCTTTTGTTGCTAATAATCCAAATGTTTTGGACTTTTTATTAGAGAGTTTTGCTACTAATACGAATAATCCGAATGATAAGAATATTAGAGGTAAATTACTTTCAGATAATGTGGTCTATTCCGACCAACAATCTTCTGATATGCAGTATTTCCAGTCGCTAACTTACAATAGAATTCCGTTAACTACCACAGCTGATGCTATCGTCATGGACGTAGCAAAAACAATGGCTGAAAATCTTTCCAATAGTATTATTATTTGCAACAATAATGCTATTCCTATTGGAATTGTTACTCATACTGATATGAGTACAAAAATTGCAACCGGTCGCTTCCCTATTACTGCATCGATTGATAAAATTATGTCAAATCCAGTGGTAACAGTTGTAGAAAACATTTCTTTGGCTGAAGCTCAACTGGTAATGCTAAAAAATAATGTAACGCATTTGATAGCAACAACTGACGGAACTAATCAATCTGAAGTAAAAGGAATTATATCTGAACATGATCTAATTGTTTCGCAAGCGAATAATCCAGGTGTTTTGATTAAACAAATCAAACGTACACAATCTGCGGAAGATTTAAAACAACTACGTAATCGATTAACTGATATTATTCAGAATTCGATTCATAAAAATATTCCGCTTTTCCATGTTTACAATATCGCAAGTGAAATTAATTTGGCACTAATTAAACGTTCCATTGAATTAGCAATTCTAGACCTAGGCTCCCCTCCTGCTCGTTTTTCTTGGTTATGTATTGGTAGTCAAGGACGTAAAGAACAATTATTACTAACAGACCAAGACAGTATTTTAGTTTTTGAAGATGTTGTTCCAGACAAATACAGAGAAGTAAAAGATTATTTCCTAAAATTAGCGAAACGTTCTACAGCCAATTTAGAAAAAATAGGTTACTCATTATGTCCAAACGGTCATATGGGAAGTAATACACTTTGGTGTAAATCATTGAGCGACTGGACAAATCAGTACAACAGTTGGATGAATACTCCAGGTAAAAACAGTAATGATTTGAGTAGTATTTTCTTTGATTACGAAATGGCTTTTGGAGAATCAAAAATTGAAGAAGCAATAGAAAACGTAATTTATAAAAATGCCAAAAACAACACCTTATTCTTTGATTTTTTAGGAAATGATGCGTTACGAAATAACGCACCACTTAGTTTCTTTAAAAAATTCATTGTTGAAGAAGAAGGACCAAACAAAGACAAATTTGATATTAAGTCTCGTGCTTTACTTCCATTGATTGACAGCGCACGACTTTTTGCTTTAAGTTATGGTATTAAAGGAGTTAATAACACTTATTCTCGTTTTAAACAATTAGCCATTGCCGACCCACGAAATGCTGAAATTTATATCAATTGTGCCGAAGCCTTTTTAACGCTGTCAAAATTCAGAACTATTGAAGGCCTAAAAAATGAAGATAACGGTCAATATATCAATTTGAACGAATTGAATAAAATAGACAAAGAGCGATTAAAAAATGCTTTAACTCCAATGAAAGAACTTGAAGAGTTAATTAAAGATAAATTCCAACTTACTCAATTTTCATAATTATGTTAGATTGGCTTAAAAATATGACTAAAGAATATCCTGAATTTTGGAAGGAATATACATCAAAATTTGAAAAAAAATCAAATCGTTATGTTATTCTTTCTACTGAAAAAACAGGTTTGAATCCAAACAAAGATGTCATTCTATCCTTTGGTTGCTTTGGAGTAGTAAATGATAGTATTCTTATTGGAGATAATTTTGAAGTGGTTTTATTACAATACAAATACCTTCATGACAATGGACTTTCTAACGAATTTATCGTAGAAAGTAAACTTGAAAAATTAGGTGAACCCGAAGCATTGAAAGCCTTGTTGAAATATATAGGCAATGCTACTTTAGTAGGATATCGAATTGATACTGATGTTGAAATTGTCAATACAGCATTAGAAAAACTCGAATGTGGTCGATTGAAAAATGAACCACTTGATCTTGAAATTATGCATCGAAGACTACACGATATCAATGATAAACAATTTACTTTAGATGAATTATGTACGTTGTACAAAGTTCCCATAAGTGATAGAAATTCAGCTTCTGAAGAAGCCTATAAAATGGGATTGTTATTTTTGAAATTAAAATCAAGGTTAGGACTTAAATAAAAAAGGGCGTTATTAGTTATAACGCCCTTTTAATTTAGCTTAATTCTACTAAATTTTTCCATTTTTAATTTCATCCACAATTTCTGGATTCAATAAAGTGGTAATATCTCCAAAATTAGAGAAGTCGCCTTCGGCAATTTTACGCAAGATTCTACGCATAATTTTTCCAGAACGTGTTTTTGGTAAACCTGATACGAATTGGATTTTATCCAATTTAGCAATCGGTCCAATGTGGTCTGAAATATGTTGGTTAATCTCTTTACTCAAGTTGTCTCTATCACGGTATTCTCCTGTTTCTTTTAGGATTACAAATCCGTATAATGCATTTCCTTTGATATCGTGAGGGAATCCTACAATAGCTGATTCAGCGACCGCTGGATGCTCGTTGATAGCATCTTCAATAGGTGCTGTCCCTAAATTATGTCCTGAAACAATCACAACATCATCGACACGACCTGTAATTCGGTAATAGCCTACTTCGTCACGTAAAGCGCCGTCTCCTGTGAAATATTTTCCAGGGAAAGCACTAAAATAGGTTTCTTTATAGCGTTGATGATCGCCCCAAATAGTTCTGGCAATACTTGGCCAAGGGAATTTAATACATAAACTTCCTGTAACTTGGTTGCCTTCTATTTCGTTGCGTTTTTCATCCATCAATACGGGTTGAATACCTGGTAAGGGAAGTGATGCATAGGTTGGTTTGGTAGGTGTCACAAAAGCCAAAGGCGAAATCATAATTCCCCCCGTTTCAGTTTGCCACCAAGTATCCACTACTGGGCATTTTTTTCCACCTACATGGTCGTTGTACCAGTGCCAAGCCTCTTCGTTAATTGGTTCTCCAACCGAACCAATTACTTTTAATGATTGTAAAGGGTATTTTTGAACATATTCTATACTTTCTTTTGCCAAAGCACGAATCGCCGTTGGAGCTGTATAAAATTGAGTTACTTGATGTTTTTCGATAACTTCCCAGAAACGACTGAAATCTGGATAGGAAGGAACTCCTTCAAAAATTACGGTTGTAGCACCGTTTAATAACGGCCCGTAAAGAATATACGAGTGACCTGTAATCCAACCAATATCGGCAGTACACCAGAAAATATCATTTTCTTCGTAACTGAATACATTTTTGAAGGTGTAAGCAGTATAAACCATATAACCTGCTGTGGTGTGTACCATTCCTTTTGGTTTCCCTGTAGAACCTGAAGTGTAAAGGATGAATAAAGGATCTTCTGCATCCATTATTTCAGCTACATTATTGCTTAATGCTTCATCTAAAAGAGGTTGTAACCATTGGTCACGACCTTCTTTCATGTTGACATTAGTGTTGGTTCTTTTAGCAACCAATACTTTCTCAACAGA
>JBEENX010000042.1:0-7149 GCA_041191945.1 Bacteroidota bacterium | reverse complement strand
AGTTCAAACCAACGTTCTTCTTTTGTTTCAATTTTTTGGATGATTTCTTCTAAATCTTTTGCTTTTTTCTCAATATCTGTATCGGCAACTTTTCCGTCAGAAAATAACTGTTCAATAGCGACTTTTTGAATTTCTAACTCTTTGATTTCTTTCTCAATTTTTTGATATTCTTTTTGCTCGTTAAAGCTCAAATTACCGGTTGGATTATTTTGTTTCCAATCTTTTTTCTCTGCTTTGTTTTCTTCTTTTTGAGCTACATCCGCGCTGTCTTCATAGGCTCTAAAATCAGAATAGTTGCCTGGAAAATCCTCGATAACACCGTCGCCTCTAAATACAAATAAATGGTCCACAATTTTGTCCATAAAATACCTGTCGTGAGAAACTACCATCAAACAGCCCGGATAGTCTAAAAGAAAACTTTCTAAGACATTTAAAGTAACAATGTCCAAGTCGTTGGTAGGTTCGTCCAAAATCAAAAAGTTCGGATTTTGAATCAAAACGGTACATAAATACAAACGTTTTAATTCGCCACCGCTCAATTTCTCTACATAATCGTGTTGCTTTTTTCGGTCAAAAAGGAAGCGTTCTAACAGTTGTCCTGCCGAAATAATTTTACCTTTTGCTAGCGGAATGTATTCGCCATATTCTTTGATGATGTCAATTACCTTCTGCCCCGGTTTTGGATTGATTCCGCTTTGGGTATAATAGCCTATTTTGATGGTATCACCTTTAATTACTTTTCCGCTGTCCAAAGGCAAAGTTCCTGTCAATAGATTCAGAAAAGTGGATTTCCCAGTTCCGTTTTTACCAATGATTCCGATACGTTCGCCACGTTGAAAATCAAAACTAAAATTATCCAAAATGACATGATCTTTGAATTTTTTTGAGATTTTGTGTAGTTCGATAATCTTACTACCCATGCGCTCCATGTTGATTTCGAGTTCTACTTTGTTTTCTCGGCGTCGGTTTTGCGCTTTTTCTTTGATGATGTAAAAATCATCTTGGCGGGATTTTGATTTGGTAGTTCTTGCTTTTGGTTGACGGCGCATCCATTCCAATTCTTTTACAAATAGATTTTGCGCTTTGTCTACACTGGCATTTTCAGAAGCAATACGTTCCTCTTTTTTCTCTAAATAATAGGAGTAATTTCCTTTGTATTGGTATAATTTTCCATTGTCCAATTCAATGATTTCGTTGCAAACACGTTCCAAAAAGAAACGGTCGTGTGTGACCATAAATAAGGTAATGTTTTCTTTGGCAAAATAACTCTCTAACCATTCAATCATTTCTAAATCCAAATGGTTGGTTGGCTCGTCTAGAATTAATAAATCGGGACGATTAATTAGAATGATAGCTAACGATAAACGTTTTTTTTGTCCTCCCGAAAGATTTTTTACTTTCAGTTTGAAGTCTTCTAATTTTAGCTTGAATAAAATTTGTTTGTATTGGGTTTCAAAATCCCAAGCGTTAAATTGATCCATTTTATCGAACGCTTTTTGATAGGCTTCTTCGTCTTCTGGATGTTCTAAGGCTTTTTCGTATTGTTCAATTACTTTCAAAATTTCGTTATCCGAAGCAAAAATACTTTCCTCAATAGTCAACTCGTCTTGCAAATTATGGTCTTGTGACAAAAACGCCATTTTGATTTCTTTTCGTAACACGACTTGCCCAGAATCGGGTTCGTCTTCGCCATTGATTATTTTCATAATACAGGTTTTTCCAGAACCGTTTTTGGCAATAAAGGCAATTTTTTGGTCTTTGTTGATACCAAAAGAAATGTTTTCAAAAAGAGTGCGTTCTCCGAAAGATTTAGAGATATTTTCGACTGATAAATAATTCACAAGTGTAATTTTTTTGCAAAAGTACTCTTTTGAAATGAAACAATGATTTTTGATTTGTTTTTCGCCACAATAATGGCTGTTTTGAAAAGTGTGTTTATTTGATTTAATCGTACCTTAAACTAAAAATATTTCCTAATTTTGCAATCAGAAAATCAAAATCACCTTTTACGTTAAGATTATGGCAAGATTTGAATTGAAACTTCCGAAAATGGGAGAAAGTGTGGCAGAGGCAACAATTACCAATTGGTTAAAACAAGTTGGTGACAAAATTGAAGCTGATGATGCTGTGCTTGAAATTGCTACAGATAAAGTAGATAGCGAAGTGCCAAGTGAAGTTTCGGGTGTTTTGGTAGAACAATTATTTGCTAAAGATGATTTGGTTCAAGTAGGGCAAACCATCGCCATTATTGAAACAGATGCGACTGCGGACTCTACTCCAGCACCTTTAGAAAAGGTGACAATTCCTGTTGCTGTTACTGAAATCGAAAAATCAGTTGAAGTCGCTCAAGCTATTGTTGCTCCAGCGGTAGATTTTAAAGGGACAGAAAAATTCCTTTCTCCATTGGTGAAAAATATTGCGAAAGAAGAAGGTGTTTCTGTAGCCGAATTAGAAAGTATTTCAGGTTCTGGAAAAGAAGGTCGTGTTACCAAAGAAGATATTTTAGCCTATGTAGCTGGAAGACAAAAATCACCAGTTACTAATCCATCCACTCCAACGCCAACCATCGTTCCAAGTACACAAGCAGTACCTGTATCGGTTAATGGTGAAGATGAAATTGTAGAGATGGACAGAATGCGTAAGTTGATTTCAGGGTATATGACAGCTTCGTTGCAAACATCAGCACACGTGCAATCTTTTGTTGAAGTAGATGTGACTCATATTGTAAAATGGAGAGATAAAGTAAAATCGACTTTCGAAAAGAGAGAAGGGGAGAAATTGACTTTTACCCCAATCTTTATGCAAGCAGTGGCAAAAGCCTTGAAAGATTTTCCAGGAATGAATATTTCGGTAGATGGTAATTACATCATTAAAAAGAAAAATATCAATTTAGGAATGGCTACAGCTTTGCCTAATGGGAATTTGATTGTGCCTGTTATTAAAAATGCGGATCAATTGAATTTGGTAGGTATGGCAAAAGCGGTAAACGATTTAGGGAATCGCGCTAAAAATGGAAAATTAAAACCAGACGATACACAAGGCGGTACGTACACGGTAACCAATATAGGTTCTTTTGGTAGTGTTTTTGGTACACCAATTATCAATCAACCTGAAGTAGGAATTCTAGCTTTAGGAGCTATTCGTAAAGTACCTGCGGTAATTGAAACTCCTGAGGGGGATTTTATTGGTATTCGCCAAAAAATGTTTTTGACTCATAGTTATGATCACCGTGTGGTGGATGGGGCTTTAGGCGGAATGTTTGTAAAACGCGTTGCTGATTATTTAGAGGCTTTTGATGTAGATACAGATATTTAATTAGTACAACATACTATAAAACAACCCTTTCAGAGCAGGACTTTGAAAGGGTTTTCTTTTTTAAAATACATTCGCCACAAATTGATATATTTGTAATCTTATAAAATTATTAGATGGAACTTAAACTCAATAGACCAATTTGCTTTTTCGATTTAGAAACCACCGGAATTGACATTGGAAAAGATCGAATTGTAGAAATTTCAATTTTCAAAGTCTTTCCGAATGGGAACAAAGAAAGCAAAACCTGGTTAGTGAATCCTACAATTCCAATTCCACCACAATCTACAGCGGTTCATGGTATTGATGATGCAAAAGTAGCTAACGAGCCTACCTTTGCGCAATTGGCTAGCCAAATTCAAAATATGATTAAAGACAGTGATTTGGCTGGGTATAATTCAGATCGTTTTGATATTCCGTTGTTGGCTGAAGAAATGTTGCGTGTTGGAGTTGATTTTGATATGAAAAATAGGGTGTCGGTTGATGTACAAACTGTTTTTCATAAAATGGAAGAACGTACATTGAGTGCAGCACTTAAATTTTATTGTGGTAAAAGTCTTGAAAACGCTCATTCTGCTGAAGCTGATACCATGGCAACTTATGAGATTTTAAAAGCGCAATTGGACCGTTATCCTGAATTGGAAAATGATATGAAAACGCTTTCTGAGTTTACAACTCGAAAAAAGATTGCTGATTTTGCTGGCATGATTGCTTTTGACAAAGATGGAGAAGAGATTTTTACTTTTGGAAAACACAAAGGAGCGAAAGTAGAAAAGGTATTGGAAACTGAACCAGGTTATTTCAGTTGGATTCAAAATGCTGATTTTCCTTTGTATACCAAAAAAGTGTTGACTGCTATTAAGCTTAGAAAATTAAATACTAAATAATTTTTGATTATCAAGAAAAACTTTTTTTAATTTAAAAAATAAAAAAAAATAAAAAAAAATGAAAAAATATATTAAAATATCATTGCTTGTAATTTTATTCAGCTTTAAAAATTACGGTCAGTTATCTGATACTTTTGAAAAAAGCAACATTGAATTAGTGAATGGAAAAAAAGAACAAGGTCTAATAAAATTAGGTGATAAAGAAGAGATGGCTAATAATATAATTTTTTTAAAAAATGGAAATCAATCTGCTATTTTTTATAGTCCCTCAGAAGTGAATAGGGTGGTTTTAAATAATGGAGAAATTTATGTAACATTAAAAATTAAAATTAATAGGAATAAGAAAGAAATTGATGTTTTTGCGAAACAGTTGATAGAAGGAAAAGCATCTTTGTATAAATCGACATACAATTCAAGTGATTTTTTTATTATAATCAATAAAGGAATAAGTTATGTGCTTCAAAATGATAAAATAGATAATAATGAATTTGTTTCGTTTAATTATGAGGGATATTTTAAACTAGCTTTAGAGGATATTTATCCCTCTGAAAAAAAAATAACATTTAGCGAGTCGAATTTTATTAAGTTGGTTTCAGAATATAATAAATTAAATGGAGGAATAAGTAAAATAATAGAATATAAGAATAAACCAATTCATTACTTTATCGGTTTTGTTGGATTAGGGATCCCAAATAAATTTGGAGCAAAAGAATTCTTTATTCAATCAACATATAGGACATATTTTCCAAGGTTCAGTAAAAATACAGCTTTAAATATTGGATTAAATTATTATAATTATCAATATTCGGAAGAATATGTCAATTTTTGGAATAGTGGAATATCTAAATTTAATTATAAAACTAATTTAATTTCAGCTCCAATTCAAATACAAAAAAATATATTAAATAAAAAGATTCGTCCTTTTATTTCCTTAGGTCTTAATTTGAGTTATATTAAGAATGAAGATCAATTTGGGAATTCACAAATAGACAAGGGGTTTCAAAATAGTTTTGGAATAGGATTGGCTTATGGGTTAGGAGTTGAATATGATGTTTATAAGAATATAATGTTGAAAGGAGAATTTAAAAATGAAATTTTTAGTCATCTTTTATTAGTAGGAATAGGGTATAATTTTTCAAAATAATATTTGCAAAATCAGATGAAAATAATTTGCATCGGTAGAAATTATACCAATCATATAGACGAATTACAGAATGAACGCCCTACTGAGCCAGTTGTTTTTATGAAACCGGATTCGGCGGTGCTGTTGAAACAACATCCTTTTGTGCTTCCAGAGTTTTCCAATGAGGTACATCACGAAATTGAATTGATAGTGAAAATTAACAAAGTAGGGAAGTATATAGAACCTAAATTTGCTCATAAATACTATGACGAAATTAGTGTTGGAATTGATTTTACAGCCCGTGATTTGCAAGATCAATTGAAAGCAAAAGGGTTGCCTTGGGAAAAAGCAAAAGCTTTTGATGGTTCGGCAGTAATCGGAGAATTTGTTTCTAAAGAACAATTCTCGTCGTTAGAAGATGTGAATTTTGAATTGCTTAAAAACGGTGAAATTGCTCAAAAAGGAAATTCTAGTTTGATGCTTTGGAAAATTGACGAATTGGTAGCATATGTTTCTCAGTTTTTCACTTTGAAAATAGGAGATATTATTTTCACAGGTACGCCAGAAGGAGTAGCGGCAGTACAACCCAACGATGTTTTGGAAGGGTATTTAGAAGGACAACAATTATTTAGAATACAAGTAAAATAATGGCACTACACTACAACCTTTCGAAAGTGTACGCGCTTTCAGATAACGATACCGAATTTGTAAATCAAATACTGATTTTGTTTGTCAATGAAGTCCCTAAAGATTTGGCGGAAATCAAAGCTGGAATCAAGGCGGAAATGCATAAAGAAGTGTATGCTTATGCCCATAAAATAAAACCTACATTGGATTTAATGGGAATGCACGTAGCTTTTGAAGAGTTAGTGCTGATTGAAGCCTGGGCAAAAGCCGAAGGAAAAACAAAGAGCATTAAAGAGACCTACAAAAGCGTAAAATCACAAGTTAAGGAAGCCATCAAGGAAATTAAGAAAGACTTTAATTTGTAAATCAATTCAAAAATGAAAGCAGCTATAGTTACTATTGGAGATGAGATTTTAATTGGTCAAATCGTTGATACGAATTCGGGTTTTATAGCCAAGTCATTGGATAAAATTGGAATTGAAACTCACGAAATGCTTTCTATTTCAGATAATAAACAGCATATTCTAGATACGTTTGCTTTGCTTCAAAACAAATTAGATGTTGTAATAATCACAGGAGGTTTAGGACCAACAAAAGACGATATTACCAAACATACACTCTGTGAGTATTTTGGAGATACTTTGGTTCGAAATACTGAAGTTGAAAATCATGTAATTGATTTGATAGGACGTGCTTTGGGTCGTGTGGCTTCTCAAATTAATAAGGACCAAGCTTTGGTGCCTTCAAGATGTACGGTACTACACAATCAGGTAGGAACGGCTCCAGGAATGTGGATTAAGAAAGAGAATACAGTTTTTATTTCCTTACCAGGTGTGCCTTATGAGATGAAATATTTGATAGAAAATCAAGTCATTCCTAAATTGGTTCACGAATACCAACGGCCATATATAATTCACAAAACTATTTTGACTTACGGTCAAGGAGAAAGTCATGTGGCAGAACGAATTGAAGATTGGGAAAATCAATTGCCTGAATGCATTAAGTTGGCTTATTTGCCAAGTCCAGGGCGAGTGCGTTTGCGCTTGACGGCTAGAGGTGAGAACAAACACCAATTAGAAGAGGCGATTGCATTGAATGTGAAATCATTGGACGCTATTATACATGATATTATAGTGGGTTTTGAAGAAGACGATACCATAGAAGTGGTACTTGGACGAATTTTAAAAGAAAAAAAACAGA
>JBEENX010000041.1:0-7826 GCA_041191945.1 Bacteroidota bacterium | reverse complement strand
GATTTTCATTAATCATTTTACAGTATTTAATATATTCAAATACTGTGATTTATAAATTTATTAATAAACATTAATTATTTTCAATAGTGTTAGACAAAATCATTCATTTTAGTATAAATAACAAGTTAATCATAGGTTTGATGACTTTGTTTCTCGTCATTTGGGGAGTTTGGAGTGCTGCCAAGTTACCCGTCGATGCCGTACCGGATATTACAAACAATCAGGTACAAATTATTACACTTTGTCCTACTTTGGCAGGGCAAGAAGTAGAACAATTAGTCACTTTTCCAATTGAGCAAAGCATAGCAAATCTTCCAGATTTAGAAGAAACCCGTAGCATTTCTCGCTTTGGTTTATCGGTCATCACAGTCGTTTTTGATGATGATGTCAATATTTATTTTGCACGACAACTTATTAGTGAACGTCTAAAAGAAGCCGTTAGCCAGATACCGCAAGGTATTGGAACACCTGAATTAGGCCCAGTAAGTACCGGACTTGGCGAAGTGTATCAATACATTTTACATCCAAAAAAAGGAAGTGAAAAGAAATATTCTGCAATGGATTTGCGTAGCATGCAAGACTGGATAGTAGCTAGACAACTCAATGGAACACCTGGAATTGCAGAAATAAATAGTTTTGGTGGAAAACTAAAACAATATGAAGTTGGTGTAAATCCTAACCGCTTAAAAGCAATGGGAGTTACTATTCCTGACATTTTCAATGCTTTAGAAAAAAATAATCAAAATACAGGTGGTGCATACATAGATAAAAAACCAAGTGCCTACTTTATTCGAGGCGTTGGTTTGGTTACTTCTTTAGAAGATGTGAAAAACATTGTCGTAAAAAGTAACCCAAACAGCGTACCTATTTTCATAAAAGATGTTGCTCAGGTACAATTTGGTAGTGCTGTTCGATATGGAGCAATGACTTATAATGGAAAAGTAGACGCCGTTGGAGGTATTGTTATGATGCTAAAAGGAGCGAACAGTAACGAGGTCGTACAAAGGATAAAAGACAAAATGGTTATTATACAAAAATCATTACCGGATGATGTAATCGTTGAACCATTTATAGACCGAAGCGGGTTTGTAAACCGTGCCATTTCTACAGTCGAAAAAAACTTAATTGAAGGTGCACTAATTGTTATTTTTGTATTGGTTCTGTTTCTGGGAAATCTTCGTGCTGGGCTTATTGTTGCCTCAGCAATACCACTTTCAATGTTTTTTGCATTGGGATTGATGAAAATTTTTGGAGTAAGTGCAAACCTAATGAGTTTGGGCGCAATTGATTTTGGTTTAATTGTAGATGGTGCCGTAATTATCGTAGAGGCTACTCTTCATCATTTAGGGTTGCGGAAATCCAAGCAAATACTCACACAACAAGAAATGAATAATGAAGTTTTTATATCTGCTTCCAAAATTCGTAGTAGTGCTGCTTTTGGAGAAATCATTATCTTGATTGTATATATTCCCATTCTTACTTTGGTAGGTATAGAAGGCAAAATGTTTAGTCCAATGGCTCAAACAGTTGGCTTCGCTATATTCGGAGCTTTGATACTTTCCTTAACCTACATCCCGATGATGTGCGCTTTATTTTTGCCTAAAAATATTAGCCATAAAAAAACATTCTCTGATAAAATGATGTACTTTTTATACAGTAAATACGAACCTCTTTTGGAAAAAGTTATTGCAATAAAATACAAAGTTGTTGGAATTACTGTTGCTTTATTGTTGGTCACTTTCTTTATTTTTAGCAAAATGGGAGGCGAGTTTATTCCAACTTTAGTCGAAGGAGATTTTGCATTTGAATTTAAAATGCCTCTCGAAACTTCTTTATCCCAAAGTATCGAAACCTCTATGAAAGCCGCAAGAATTGCAAAACAATTTGATGAAGTGAAAATTGTGGTAGGTAAAACGGGGGCTGGTGAAGTACCTACTGACCCTATGCCTCCCGGAGCAACCGATTTAATGATTATTCTCAAACCCCAAAGTGAATGGAAATCTGGGAGATCTTATGATGAATTAGGTGATGCAATAGAAGAAAAATTAAGCGTAATTCCTGGTGTTTTTATCGAAAAAAGCCAACCTATTCAAATGCGTTTTAATGAATTAATGACAGGAATCAAACAAGATGTGGCCATAAAAATATTTGGTGAAAACTTGGATAGTCTTTCTGTATATGCTAAAAAAGTGGAAAATGTGATTGTAAATGTAAAAGGAGTTTCATCACCACAGGTGGAACAGGTTGACGGCTTACCACAAATTAATATCGAATATGATCGTTTACGAATTGCCAACTATGGCCTAAATGTAGAAGATATAAACAGCATCGTAAGTACTGCTTTTGCCGGAAAAGCAGCTGGTGTAGTTTATGAAAATGAACGAAAATTTGATTTGGTAGTACGATTAGATAGTACCTCAAGAAGAAGTATAGACGATGTAAATAATTTATTGATACCAACACCAACAGGTAATCAGATTCCATTATCGCAAGTGGCGAAAGTAGATTTCAAATTGGGTCCGGCACAAATAAGCCGTGAAGCAGGAAAACGTAGAATTGTAATTGGTTTTAATATAAATGAAGAAGACAGAGATGTTCAAAGTGTGGTAAATGAAATTCAAAGTAAATTAGCAACCAAAGTAAAATTACCCTCAGGTTATTATTTTACTTATGGAGGTACTTTTGAAAACTTACAAAAAGCATCTAATCGATTGATGATTGCTGTACCAATATCCTTGCTTCTAATTTTTATTCTTTTGTATTTTACATTTAGCTCTATGAAACAAGCCAGCTTGATATTTTCAGCAATTCCAATGAGTGCCATTGGTGGTGTATTTGCATTGCTTATTCGAGGAATGCCTTTTAGTATTTCAGCAGGTATTGGATTCATTGCATTATTTGGTGTAGCTGTATTAAATGGAATTGTATTAATAGGTACTTTCAATCAATTAGAAAAAGAAGGTTGGGATGATGTTATAAAAAGGGTAATTGAAGGAACGAAAATCAGACTGCGCCCAGTTTTAATGACGGCTACCGTTGCTTCGTTAGGTTTTTTACCAATGGCATTGTCGCATAGTGCAGGTGCCGAAGTACAAAAACCATTAGCAACTGTTGTTATTGGAGGACTGCTCTCAGCAACATTTTTAACCTTATTTGTATTGCCTTTGCTGTATATTATATTCAACACAAAAATTAAAATAAAAAGAAAATCAATAACAACAATTTTAGTAATAGGATTGTTTCTTTCATTTAATAATGGTCAGGCACAATCTCGTAAATCTATTGATGAAGTGTTGAATTTAGGGTTGAAAGACAATTTGCAATACAACATCAACCAATCTCAAATCTCAAAAAATCAGCTTTTGATAAAGGGAAACAAAGAATTTCCTAAAACGGGCATTTTTGTAGAAAATGAAGATTTACGACCTTCGGATAAAACGGGTATTTTGAAAATCGGTTTACAGCAAAGTTTTTATATGCCTCAGGTAAACCAGGCTAAGAAAAATTATTTTCGAGAACAAACCAAATACTACGAGTTCAACAAAGAAGTAATCAATACGGAATTGAAAAAAAATATCCGTTCAGTATATTATCAATTGTGGTATTTACAAGACAAAACAGCCTTGTTTCAGCGATTAGACAGTATCTATATTGGCTTATTAAAAACTACGATTGTAAAAGTAAAAACAGGAGAAAGTGCCGGTATTGAAAAAATTTCGGCAAACGTAAAGTTGAAAGAAATTGAGACTAACATCACACAACTTCAAAAGGAAATGGTAGTGCAACAGCAAGCTTTAATGCAATTATTGAATAATTCACAAGCAATTTTACCTCTTTCAATGCCGTTAGAGAAGTTAGAATATGGTTTGCAAAATTCGACAGACAATCATCCGAATCTTCTTTTATTGCAACAAAATGTGGCGATTGCCAATAGTGAAATTGCAATCCAAAAAAGCAATCGTTTACCTGAATTTTCTGGTCGGATTTTTACACAAAAATTATATGGTATTGCCGATCCATATACTGGTTTCTCATTTTCAACTTCATTCCCAATATTTGGAAGTGGTGCCAATAGAAACAAAATAAAAGCAGCCAAAACAGAAAAAGAAGTACAAGAACAACAATTGCAATACCAAACGCAAATATTAAAATCTTCTTTGGCACAACGTCAGACAGAAGTTGAAAAAAGTGTCTCTGGATTACAATTTTATGAAACTTCGGGCTTGCAACAAGCTGAAGAAATTATAAAAGCTGCTAACCAATCCTATCGGGCTGGAGAAATAAGCTATGCCGATTTTTCATTGTATTTAAGCCAGGCCATTGAAATACGAAAAAATTATTTAGACAATCTAAATGCGTATAACCAAGCAGTTATCGAATACAATTACTTCACAAACAAATAAATTTCACAAATATGAAATCTTTAAAAATAAAATATAAAAATTACCTTTTGCTTTTTGTCCTTTGCTTATTTATAATTTCCTGTGGTAATAGCGAAGGTAAACCACATGAGAGTGAACAAAAAGTAGTAAAGGAAGAAGTAGAACCAAGAATTGCTTCACTCACAGCCGAACAAATAAAAACGGTAGGTATACAATATGGAACAATTGAGCAAAAACAATTAACAGCTACACTTAAAGCCAACGGTGCCTTAAGAGTTCCTAACAATAACAAAGCCAATGCAACTTCGCTGTATGGTGGCGTTATTAAAACTATCAACGTACAACTGGGAGATTATGTAAAAAAAGGTCAGGTAATTGCTGTAATTACCAATCCACAATTCATTCAATTACAGGAAGAATATTTGAGCACTACCAGTAAAATAACTTTTGCAGAACAAGAGGTGGCAAGACAAAAAGAATTGAATGTAGGTAACGCCGGAGCATTAAAAAATTATCAAAATGCCGATGCGGAATTAAAAGCAATGCGAACTCGCAGAGCTTCGTTACAGCAACAAATTCAGATGATGGGCATCAATCCAAATAGTTTGAATAATAGTAATTTGCATTCGGTATTATCAGTAACAAGTCCTATAAGTGGTACTATAAGCAATGTTTTTGCAAAAATCGGAAGTTATGTTGATGTCTCTTCACCTGTTGCCGAAATTGTAGACAACTCACAATTACATTTAGATCTTAATGTATTTGAAAAAGATTTACCAATGCTTAAAGTTGGACAAATCATTCATTTTAGAATAACCAATAATTCAGGACAAGATTATAATGCTAAAGTGTATTCAATAGGTGCAGCCTTTGAGAATGACAGTAAAAGTATTCCAGTTCACGCTACAGTCCAGGGAAATAAATCGGGACTAATTGACGGGATGAATATAACTGCAATTGTAAGTTTAAATGACATTACTACAAATGCAGTTCCTAATGATGCCATTGTAAGTGCCGACGGGAAAGACTATATTTTTGTTGTTACTAATAAACAAGCCGAAGAAGAAAAACCAGAGGAGGGAGAATTGGAGAAAGAAACAGAAACAAAAGTTAAAAAACAGGAGGTAAAAAACACCAACTTTGAAAAAATTGAAGTGGTAAAAGGTGTTTCTAATATGGGCTATTCCGCAATTACTTTAGTTAAAGATATTCCGGTCAATGCCAAAATTGTAACCAAAGGAGCCTTCTTTGTAAATGCAAAATTGACAAATAAAGGAGAAGAATAAAGAGTAATCAACCCATTGGGTATAATTACTAAAAATAGCAGTTCATTGAAAAGTTAAAAAAATTATTACCCAATGGGTTAATCAATCTAAAAAATGAAACACCATCACAAATACGATGAAAGCGGCAAACAGCTTTGTTGCGCATCAGAAGAAAAAATAAATAGCAAAATCAGTAAACAATCTGGTTGTTGCTGTACTCAAAATGAACCTGAACATTCAGAAGAAGACGAAAATGACCATTCAAATGGAAACCAAACTATACTTCAAATGTTTTTACCGGCAATCATAAGTTTTTCATTATTACTTATTGCCATAGGTTTTGATAATTATTTTCCACAATCTTGGTTCATTGGCTGGCTACGTCTAGCTTGGTATATTGTTGCCTATATTCCTGTGGGTTTACCGGTTTTAAAAGAAGCATTTGAAAGCATCCAAAAAGGTGAAATATTCTCCGAGTTTTTATTAATGGGAATTGCTACTATTGGCGCATTTGCTATTGGCCAATATCCCGAAGGCGTTGCCGTAATGCTCTTTTATGCCATTGGCGAAATATTCCAATCATTAGCAGTAAAAAGAGCCAAATTAAACATTAAAGCATTATTGGACCAAAGACCGGATACAGCAACAGTAATCGAAAAAGGAAATACTATTTCTAAAAAAGCTTCCGAAATAACCATTGGAGAAATTATTCAATTAAAACCAGGAGAAAAACTGGCATTAGATGGAAAGTTACTTTTTGATACAGCTTCGTTCAACACCGCAGCCCTAACAGGAGAAAGTAAGCCAGATACCAAACAAAAAGGTGAAATTGTTCTTGCCGGTATGATAAATCTGAATAAAGTTGTTTTAGTCGAAGTAACAACTGCCTATACCGATAGTAAATTGTCTAAAATTCTCGAAATGGTACAGGAAGCTACCGCTAAAAAAGCACCAACTGAATTGTTTATTAGAAAATTTGCTAAAATATACACACCAATAGTCGTGTTTTTGGCAATCGCCATTTGTTTAATTCCAATGCTTTTTGTCGAAAACTACGTTTTCAACGATTGGTTATATAGAGCTTTAATTTTCTTGGTTATTTCTTGTCCTTGTGCATTAGTAATTTCAATTCCGTTGGGATATTTTGGGGGTATTGGCGCAGCAAGTAAAAACGGAATTCTGATCAAAGGATCCAATTTCCTGGATATAATGGCAGCCATTCAAGTAGTTATTATGGATAAAACAGGAACGCTGACCAAAGGTGTTTTCAAAGTTCAAAAAGTTGAAGTATTGGATATTACCGAAGCCGACTTAGTAAAATTCACAGCAGCATTAGAAACCAAATCAACACACCCTGTAGGGGCAGCTATTATAGAATATGCAAAAGGTTCTGAAAAAAATGTGGTTGTAACCGATGTTGAAGAAATAGCAGGACATGGATTAAGAGGGAAAGTGGACGGAAACGAAATCTTAGCTGGAAATATAAAATTGATGAAGAAATTCAATATCAGTTATGATGTCGAAATCGACAATACACCTTTCACAATTATTGTTATTGCGATCAATCAAAAATATGCAGGATATTTTCTAATTGCAGATGAAATCAAAGAAGATGCTAAACAAACTATTGAAAGCTTGCATAAAATAAATGTAAAAACAGTAATGCTTTCTGGAGACAAACAAGCCGTTGTCGATGCTGTTGCCAAAGAGTTAAATATCGATCAGGCTTTTGGAGATTTATTACCTGAGCACAAAGTTCAGAAAGTAGAAACACTCAAAAAAGAACATCTACATATTGCATTTGTTGGTGATGGTGTAAATGATGCTCCAGTAGTTGCTTTGGCCGATGCCGGTATAGCAATGGGCGGTTTAGGAAGTGATGCAACAATTGAAACTGCTGACATTGTTATTCAAAACGATCAACCTCATAAAATATTCACAGCTATTAACATTGGAAAACAGACTAAGAAAATTGTTTATCAAAACATTGGTTTGGCATTTGCTGTAAAAGCAATTGTACTTGTTCTTGGTGCGGGAGGTTTAGCCACAATGTGGGAAGCTGTTTTTGCAGATGTTGGGGTAGCATTGTTGGCGATATTAAATGCCGCCAGAATACAACGAATGAAGTTTTAGCTTTATTATTGTTGAAAAAATTAACAATAGTTTAATCAAAAAATAA
>JBEENX010000040.1:0-8189 GCA_041191945.1 Bacteroidota bacterium | reverse complement strand
ACGCAGTGGAGCGTAATGATGCGAGCGTAACACGGCGGGGAAAGAATAATACACCGCCTTTGGCGTACCTTGATTTAGGGCGAAGTGCTAACGGCGCCGACCCCGATGGCTGAGCGAAGGAGCAACCGCCCAAACTATAAGGGGCTGCAGACAGCCTACGGCTGATATAAAGCGGAAGGTAGCTTGCGGACTGTAGCTGAATGAAGCGGTAGGGTGGATGTGGTAGCCCCGACGAACGCAAGGTAGGGAGCGTGTGAAGATGAGGAAGTGTGGCACAAAAAAAACAGTGGCTTGCTCAAGCGACTGTTTTTTTTATGGTGGTGCACTGACTGCGGAATGGAGGGCGTACCCCGACTGGAGCAGCCGAACGGAACAAAGCTACCGACTGGAGAGAGACAGCTTGATTGCCCGTGATGTTCCCATTACTTTGTCAGTTCACTTTGATCGTGTGAGAATCTGCACCATCGGGTGTTGCAAATCCGCGCTATCTTGGATTAGCACATGATTTGGTAGAACCTCATTTATTTTCATTTATTGCTTTAATACCTTTAATTATTATTTCTTTTACATCTTCATCGGTCAGATTTTCTTTATCTGCCATATAATTTACAACAATTTCATCTTTATATTTTTCAAGTAAATATTCAAACTGAATACCATTTTTGTTATTAGGATTAATATCTAAAGCTAAAGTATTCTCATCTTTAATCGACATAAAAGATTCATAAAGTTTTGAATAAGTTGCCCCTAAAGCTCCAGTAAAAGGAATCAATTCAGGTTTAGAGTTTCCACCATCTATGATTTGGTCTTTTGAAATACCTGGATACGGGTCTATGAAATAAATGTATTTAATTCCCAATTGATATGCTTTTTTTGAACATAACTCACATGGACTTGCTGTTGTAAATAAATTACCGTTTTTAACTCCTTGACCTCCAATTTTTGTAATTTGAAGCATTGCATTTTCTTCAGCATGTAAAGATTTTGTATGAACTTGATTAATTTCTCCTTCATAATGATTATGAATAGTTTTAAAACAAAATGCACAGTTTCTACCCGATAAGTTTTCTTTATTAGCTTCAAAATCTTTAGCAAAATAATCCTTTAAAATATAAGGGAATCTACTTTTATTTTTTTCTTTGTATTTATAAGAAGATAGTTCGGAAACCAGACCTTTTTCAAACGGAGTATAATTTGGATTGTTAATTAAATCTTCATTATTCTCTAAATCAGTAAAATCATTGAAATCTCTTAAGTTACAAGGCGTATGCCCTTTTGGAACATCATTCCAACCAATCGATTTAACATAGAAACTTTCGTCCGTTATCACTGCCCCAACTTTTCTTGAAATGCACCCAGAGTTTAATTTGGCGGTATTTGCTATCTGCATAGTTCTTTCAACTGAACTTGGGGTAATTAATCCTGGCTGTTTAATTAAACAAATCAATTTCATTAATTGCTCCTCTCTAGTCAAGAAAAAATTTTTTTTTATTTTTAAATATTTTATAAATCTTGGAATTTGTTCTCTTCTCAGATTATAAATATGATATTCGCTCTTTTGAATACAATTTTCAACATCAGGAGATGAAAATTTACCTTTATTAAAATCCCCAGTTTTAAACTCTGTTTTATCTAATTCAATTAAATTTTTTATGAGTTTTTTTCTTTCAGATTGATCATCTATCTTTTTTAAAAATCTGTCTTCTAATCTACTTTCAGTATTTCCCAACACATCCTTGGTAGAGATCATATAAAATGCAGAATATCTTTCTTTAAAATAAGAAATCTCGATTGAATTTCTTAATGAATCAATCACAATATTTGTCGGTTTATTAGTTATATCATTATTTCTTCTTCTTGCTTTAATAATTTGATTAATGAGTTTTGATATATTGTAAATATTAGAAATATTTATTTTGCTTTCTTCTGATATTGGTAATCCACAACTCCTAATACTTGTTGCTATCCAATGTAAAAAAGTTGTTCTTCTAAAATAACCTTTGG
The DNA here is from genome assembly GCA_041191945.1 of Bacteroidota bacterium. Taxonomy (GTDB): domain Bacteria; phylum Bacteroidota; class Bacteroidia; order Flavobacteriales; family Flavobacteriaceae; genus Flavobacterium. Next base: position 6,185 of record JBEENX010000040.1, on the reverse strand, counting down.
ATTCTAAAGCTATAAAAATTCTTGAGGATATTTTTTTAAAATCTTTCCCAAAAAATATCTCATTCAAACACTCTAATTGGTCACCATTTAATTTAAAAACATTTTCTTTAATACATTCGATATTATCGATCAAATTAAATATTGCTTTCATTTTAGATGTTTGGAATAATTCTTCTAATTTCATTTTTAATTCCCCAACAATAATTTCGTTATTATCATTATTCGGTTCTTTAAAATTTTCTACAAGTAAATCATTGTATTTACTAATGTCATTTTTATAGGAGATAAGTATATACAATAATAAAACCTCTTTGTATCGTATTACCTCAAACTTTGACCAATTATCCTTGTATTCAATAAAGTTTTTACAAATACTATATTTACTACGAAAAATAACATCATCAAATTCCTTATCATCCCTTAATCCCATATTAAGTTTACTTATATCACTAGATAATATTTCTGCGATCTTAGAACAACCAGAACCTGTTCTACCAGTTAAACCTATTATTGTGAAATCTTTTCTATTTCTGTAAAGTTGATTTAAATTCATTTTTTTATTTTAATTTATCAAATATTCCACCAGGTAATGTTGGGGAAGAATCCTCTTTTAAAAGTCCTGTATCAGTTCTACTAAATAAAGATTGTAAAATCATTTTTCTATCTTCTTCATTTACTTCAGTATCTTTTAACAATGCTAAATAAAAGAAAGTTAAAGTATGTCTTTCTTCTGCATCTCTTGCTAAATGATATGAACTGAACATATACTTCGTTAAAGCTCTAACTGCATAAACTATTAATGAAATCAATGTTAAAAATACAATTGACCATCTTACAATACTAACTTCATTACCTTTAAATACTTTTTGAAAAATCCAATCTGGAGAAATTACTAATACAATGCCTAAGAAAATTGAAGACCCAATAACAACTTTTATTAGTACTTCTTTAGCTTTATTTCCTTGTGTATAATACTTATCAGACTTAATTTGCCAATATCTTGCAGGTTTTTGAAGTTTTAAATTGGTTTCATAAGTTTTTTCAAGTCTTAATAAGGTTTCTATTTTATCATCGTACCATTTTTGCCATTGCTCAGTTTTTGTGTCTTCAAACCATTCATCAAAAATAGTTTCTTTATTGTCTTTTATTTTTTCAACATCTTCAAGATGCTCCGCATAATTTTGTTCTGTTTTATTAAAAAAATCACTTAAATCTTTTTCAGATTCTGAAAGTTTCTTGTTAAAATCATTTCTAAGTTGACTTAGACTTTTTTTCTCTGAATTTAATTTTGAGTTGTTATCAATTATTCCTTGTTTAACATATTCTCTTGCTAATAATATTCCTTCAAAATATTCATTATTCGAATTACTTAAACTTATATTTTGTCTTGAAATATAATTAAATGCACCAATGAAAGTATTTTTATCAAATTCAGTATTTACTTTCAGTAAAAAATCTAATTCAGGAACTTCACAAGGATAAATTATACTTGAATAAGATTGTAAGTAAGAATTAATATGCTGATTAAAAAAATATAAAGTATTGTTATAATTTGGTCTATCATTTAGATATGGAAAAATTTGATTTAAAGATTCAAAAGACATCTTAAAAAAATCATATGAATTATTTAATTCACTAATTTGGGTGTTGTCTTTCCAAAAAGCCCATTGCTTCACAAAATATTCGTAAATAGTAGATAATCCTTTTAAATTTACTTCATAATTAAGATGTTCAATTTTAATTATTACTTCGATATTATTTAGCTCCTCCGCAAAATCTGATTTTGCAATTTCTTTTCTTAATTCAGTTAATTTCATAGCGATTATTTTTAACTTTTCTCAACAATCCCGATCTCATCTTCAATCAACCCATATAACTCATAAACCATTTGGTCTATTTCCTTATCTATTTTATCAATTTGAGCTTTTAAATCTTGTGCTTTTTTGCTCTCGGTTTCAAAATAATCTTCCCATTCCGCTTCTTCAGATAGCGAAAGTTTTACTTTCTTTTTGGCTAATTCTTTGATAAATTCTGCATAAGTTAATAAATACCAATCCTGGAGTTTTTTTGGTAAATCTTCTAAATTGAATTTACGTTGAATTGTGCGTTGGAATTTTTGGGATTTCTCTAGAAAATCTTTATTTTTTTCCTGAATTAAATCTACTTTTTCTTCAAAACTTAAATAATCAAATCCATCAATTAAAGGAATAGAAATAATTGGGTTGATGTCAACTTGAAAAATATCACCTTGCAATTTTCCTTTCTCTTTAAGCCAAAATTTAACCAATTTTGAATTTAATATTGCTGTCAAATATTTTAAACTGATTCTTTTTGTTTGAATAATATTAAAAGTTCTATTCACATAGCTATCAAAATCTATATATGAAAAAGAGGGATTTTGGCATTTTCTAATAGATAGTATTTTTTCGCCTTTGAAAATTTTTTCATTTCTTGTCCTATGTAAACCATAGGGTTTATTATCAGAAGTTATTATTTCCTGAAACTTATCCAAATGATTTTTTAAGTTTGGATATGGGATTATTTCCGATGCGTTTTTAAATTTTGATGATGTGTAAATAACCCAAAATTTATTTTTGTCAACCGCAAAATATCTATTTATTTCTTTTGTTGTATAAAATGGTTTTATTAATTCTCTTTCTTTATCTGTAAAATTATAATTTTTGAACTCATCTTCAGACAGATTGAATACACCGTCTCCAATATTAAAATTTTGTCCTAAAATTGATTTAGATTTTGCATTCACAAAATCCTGTCCTATATCAATACCTGAAAATATTTCTTCTTTAGATAAATAAAAATTCCCTTTCTCAACTATTTTATTAAGTATTAGTTCATTAGTTTCATTCGGAAAATTTAAGGTATTATTTACAGATAATTTTTTATCAATTCTGGCATTATAAATTTGACTTTTGTCAGATTTATTTTTTAATAAAAAATCCTGAACATCATTTATTGTTACTTGTTTATTAATCAATTTTGAATAATTAAACGTGTAATTATCATTATGACTAGTTTTAGTCATAATATAAATCATAGTTTGTATACCAGCAGTTTCAAAGACTTTAAAATCACCAAAATCAATAAACTCAATTAATTTTCCATCATTTAAAATTTTATTTCTAAAATTTGAAGCACCATCATTGGTTATCCAATTATTGGGAGCTATATAAGATATAATTCCTGATTCTTTTTTAGTGATTTTTAATGCCAACCAACCAAAGAAATACCATAAATCCATTTTACCTTGATAACAAGGATGACTTTGTAAACCATTAAAAGCATTTTTATTAGTAGCTTCTTTTACATACGGCGGATTTCCAATAATTACATCAAAACCACCTTTTTCAAATACTTCGGGAAATTGTTCTTTCCAATTAAATGCTTTATCTCCTGCAATCGATTTACTTTCTATTAATGAATTACCACATTTGATATTATTATTTAGACTAGTTAATTTTCTTTTAGGTTGAGCAGTTCTTAGCCATAAAGAAAGTTTCGCAATTTCAACACTTTCCTCGTTTAAATCTACTCCGTAAATGTTGTGTTCTAAAATTTGATTTTCAATATCAGGAAAGGTAAAACCACCACCAAATAACTGTCGGTTCAACTCATCTACATAGCTATGCTCTTTAATCAAAAAGTCTAATGCCTGGTTTAAGAAAGCTCCAGAACCACAAGCAGGGTCGCAAATGGTTAATTGTAATAACCAATCTCGGTAGTCTTTTAATTGTTGGTCTAGTTTAACAATAGTAGTAGTTTGGCGGTTCTTTCTACCTTTGGCATATTCTTCGTCAATAATACCTAATTCTTGTTTTTTATCAGTACATAATTTACCAATGGTATTGTCAACAATGTATTTTGTAATGTATTTTGGGGTGTAGAAAACACCGTCTTTTTTTCGTTTGGTTTTTTGCTTGTCAAAATCAGTTCCTTCAATCTCTGCATTAACACTTTCAATTTCATTTAAGGAATGTTCAAAAATATGTCCTAGAATATTCACATCCACTTGACTTTGGAAGTCATATGTTGTGAGCTTTTTGGTATGACGGTACAATAAATCGTCGTCAATAATCATGGCGTCCAATAATGCATCAGGTTGGAATAAACCACCATTGTAAGCAAAGATTTCTTCTTTTTTATCGGTTCCTTTTCTTCCTGTATCTAAATAGCTGAAATATTGCTTGTAACGGTCATACAATGGAACAACCATGTCTAACTCTTCCAAAGCTTTCCATTCGCTTAAAATCGTAGAAATAGAGTTTGGTGCTAATAGACCTCTATCTTCAGCAAATAGTATAAAAAGGAATCTATCAATTAACTTTTGAGATTTTTTGAATAGCGTAAGTTTACTGTTCTTTTCGGTTAGTTCACGAAACGTTTCATTTTTCATGTTTTGTTTTACCAAATCACGATATAACTCACGTTTAAAAATGGAATAATCACCATAGAACTTCTTGGTTATATTTTCCTCCTCAACAATTGAAGCTTCTTTGATTGTCAGGGGTTTGTTAGCTAACAAGTTATCTTTAGCTAAACACAAATAGAATAATTCAAATTCGGTTTCCGTTAAAGTAAACAGATTGAATTCTTCAAAATCTACTGCGTTATTGATGTAAAAGCGTAGCTTTTCAAAATTGGAAGTAATTACATAAATACACCCGATTTGATTGGCTTTATAATCAAATGCTTGTTGTCGAATGCTTTCTAAATCTTTGGTATTTGTCCCTTTTAATTCAATTACAGCTAGTGCCTTTTCGTCTTTTAAAATGGCACCATCAACCTTTTTTGCACCTTTTAAATTTTTAAGTTCAGTTGTTAAATTGAATTTTGGAGTTGGATTCAAAGTGTAACCCAAAATATCAACAAAAAGCTCTCTCAAGAATCCTTCTTGAAATTGCTCTTCTTTACTATTGCGAATGTTTTCTTGAATAGCAGTATTGTGGAAGTACTTAGAATATTTTTTATAGGCTCTGTCTACAAGACTTTTATCTTGTTGGGAAAGAAATTTTTTTAAAACGGATTGTTGAAATAAAGGCATAATAATTATTGTTTAGTTGCTTTATACCAATAATAAAAAGCTTCAGGGTTGTTCTTCTTTAATTTATTTAATTTATTGTATTGCGGGTCTTCGATACTCCAGTCTTTTATTTCGAGTGGATTTGTAAATCGAACTATTTTAACTTCTTCCTCATTTTGTAGTAATTGGATAAGATAGGCCACTTTTGCTGCCGCTGTTATGGCTTGGTCTATTCTGAATTGTTCTATGGGGAAGTTAGTGAAATTGGTAATGCCCTTTTGTAATTGTTTGAAGTCTTCTGATTTTTCATTTCTTTCGGCTAGGGTATAGCACGCTTGCCAAGTATCTTCAAGTACTTCTTTAGCAGTTATGTCTAATTTTCGGAAACCTATTTCTTCTTGGACTACTTTGTTGTAGCTGTTTTTTACTACAGTTAAATCAGTCATATTATCGAATAGAAAAGCGATGTCGTATAGTTGCTTTATGATTTCCGCCGGTCTGTTTTTGCTGTATAGTATTCCGGTTGTTTTAGGCGCGAAAGCTGTTAATTTATCTCCTAGAATGGCATCAAATGTTGGCATTGTGATTGTAACCTCATCACCAGATGTGATTAGCCATGGGTGCTTTATTGGAACTTCTTGTGTTTCGGGATAGGGATTGTGTGTGTAGAGTAGGTCTAATAAAATGGGTTCTATATTACCATCTATTACACTTTTATAATAGGCTTTGAAATGTCCTATTGGCGCATCGGGTGTGTGTTTGCGGTTGTTGTCGTCTTCCCAACTCAAGAATATTTTATCGTCCACTATTTTTTGTAAAATTATGGTTATTTCTTTTTCGGAATGTTCTATTATTATGTCGATGTCGATTGAAAATCGTTTTGGTTTTTCGGTTGCTAAGACTAAAGCCGTACCGCCTTTGAATATAAATTTTAAGCCGTTTACTTGTAATTGTTCTAATAGGGTTAGTGCCCAAATTACTTTTTCAATTAATTTGGCATCGCTATGTTTTCCTAACTTTCTTTTTAAGTTAAGAATCCAATTAGTTGTATGTGTTTCGTTATTTATCATTTATACTATTGGCAAAAACGGCTTTATTTTGCCGAAATTATATTGGTTTGGTTTTTAATTTCAGCTTCGCGATTTCT
>JBEENX010000039.1:0-8580 GCA_041191945.1 Bacteroidota bacterium | reverse complement strand
TCGAAATTTTCGATTTAGTGAATTACAGTTTCGTTAATAAGTTTAGATAATTTTAAATTGAACACGCTAAAGCATAAGTAAACAATAGCAAAAAGCCATAATTTAATAGTTGATTAGGTGATAAAAAATAGATGATTTAAAAGCAAGAATTGCTTTCGATTTGACACACTTGTGGCTGTCAAAATTTAATTTAGCTTATTTTTGGTATAAGCCAAAGAGAGGAAAAACCAGAAGAAAGATTGGCTTCTGAATTGAAATAATTTGATTTTTTTTCTGAAAAAGCAAAATTGCTGTTGTTGAATTGTATTTCGAAAAAGGGAACACTAAATTGAGTTGAAGTAGTTACACAATTTGAATGACCACATTTTCCATTGCAGCCTTCTCCTTTTTTATTTTTTGAATGATTGTCATTTTTGCAACAATCCATCTTTTCTGTATTTGCAGAAGTTTCTTTGTTGCAAGAACTTTTTTCTGAATGGCTTCCACACGCAAAAGCATTACCTGGAATCAGTAAGAAACTAAATAATACAATTGTTAAAATGTGAATCTTTTTCATTTATGAAATTAAAAGTAATCAAAAGTAATCAAATTAAATTATTTTTTGATTAAACTATTGTTAATTTTTTCAACAATAATAAAGCTAAAACTTCATTCGTTGTATTCTGGCGGCATTTAATATCGCCAACAATGCTACCCCAACATCGGCAAAAACGGCTTCCCACATTGTGGCTAATCCTCCTGCGCCAAGAACCAAAACAATTGCTTTTACAGCAAATGCCAAACCAATGTTTTGATAAACAATTTGTTTGGTCTTTTTACCGATGTTTATGGCTGTGTATATTTTATAAGGCTGGTCGTTTTGAATTACTATATCGGCAGTTTCAATAGTGGCATCGCTTCCTAAACCTCCCATTGCAATACCGGCATCGGCAAGGGCAACTACTGGGGCATCATTTACACCATCACCCACAAAGGCAATTTTTAGGTTTTGTAATTTTAGTTCCTCGACTTTTTGGACTTTGTTTTCGGGTAACAATTCGCCAAAGGCTTGATCGATATTTAATTCTTTTGCAACAGCATTAACAACCGCTTGTTTATCGCCTGAAAGCATTACTGTTTTAACGTTTATTTTATGTAAACTCTGAATTGCTTGTTTTGCATCTTCTTTGATTTCATCAGCAATTAGAAAATATCCTGCATACTTTTGATTGACAGCAATAACGATAATCGTGAAAGGTGTATTGTCGATTTGAACATCATAACTGATATTGAATTTCTTCATCAATTTTACATTTCCTGCCAAGATTTCGTTTCCGTCCACTTTACCTTTTAATCCGTGTCCTGCAATTTCTTCTACATCGGTAACAGTTGCCTTTTTCTCTGTTCCTTTTGCATATTCTATAATAGCGGTTCCAACGGGATGAGTTGATTTGGTTTCTAATGCAGCCGTGAATTTTACTAAATCAGCTTCGGAAATATTCACCGCTACGACTTTTTGAACTTTGAAAACTCCTTTGGTCAGTGTTCCTGTTTTATCCATAACTACCACTTGAATGGCTGCCATAATATCTAGAAAATTGGATCCTTTAACCAGAATTCCGTTTTTGCTTGCAGCACCTATTCCTCCAAAATAACCCAATGGAATAGAGATTACCAATGCACAAGGACAGGAAATAACCAAAAAGATTAAGGCTCTGTACAACCAATCGCTGAAGACATAATTATCGACAAAAAGCATTGGCAACACGCAAATTGCAATGGCTAAAAACACTACCGCCGGCGTGTATATTTTGGCAAATTTTCTGATAAATAATTCGGTTGGTGCTTTTTTGGCTGTAGCCTCTTGTACCATTTGGAGTATTTTGGACAATTTACTATCGGTATATGCGGTTGTAACCTGTACTAGTGCAATTGTGTTTAAGTTTATCATTCCGGCGAGCACTGTTTCGTCTTTTACTTTGGTGTCGGGTTTGCTTTCGCCTGTTAGTGCCGCCGTATTGAAAGAAGCTGTTTCTGACACTAATTTGCCATCCAGACCCAACTTTTCTCCTGCTTTGAGTTGGATGATATCACCAATTTTTGCATTTTCGGCTTTGATATTTTTGGCCTCATTATTTACCAAAATGGTTACTGTATCCGGTCTTTGATCGAGTAAGGATTTGATATTTGCTTTTGCTCTTTTGACTGCCAATGTCTGAAACAATTCGCCAATGGCATAAAACAACATTACTGCCACACCTTCGGGATATTGTCCGATTGCAAATGCTCCGATGGTAGCAATGCACATTAACAGGAATTCTGAAAATATTTCGCCTTTGCGGATACTTTCAAGAGCTTCTTTCATTACGGGGAAGCCCACTGGTAAATAAGCAATAGCATACCATATTATTCTTACCCAACTGGTGAACCAATCTTGTGGAAAATAGTTGTCAAAACCAATGGCAATAAGTAATAATGTAAAACTTATGATTGCCGGGACGAACATTCTAAGGGTACTTTCATTTTGTTGGGAATGGTCGTGGTCGTGTCCGTCATCATCGGAATATTCCGATTTAGAGTCAATCGCACAACAACCAATATCAATATTGGTTTCCTTATTTACTTTTTCTTCGAGTGTGCAACAAAGCTGTTTGCCGTTTGCATCGTATTTATGTTTGTGTGTCATTTTTATAGTAATTGCAGTTTATTCTTCTCCTTTGTTGGTCAATTTTGCATTTACAAAGAAAGCTCCTTTGGTTACAATTTTTGCATTTGTTGGTATATCTTTAACTAAAGTGATTGCGGTATAACCCATATTAGCAACGCCAACCGCCACTTCTATTTTTTCAAAATTGGTTGTCACTTCTTTGGTTTTTGGTTCTTCAGTTTTGTTTTCTTCTTCTTTTGGTTCGTCTTCCGCTTTTTTATCAGTTAGCACGAAAATATATTCTTTTCCATCTGCACTTACTATGGCATCGGTTGGTACTGCATCAGTAGTAACATTGTTTAAACTTACTATTGCAGTAATATTCATTCCGTCGATTAGTCCAGATTTATTACCCTGAACGGTGGCGTGAACTGGAATACTTTTACTGTCATTCTCAAAGGCAGCACCTATTGAATACACTTTAGCATTGTAATCTTGCCCTGAATTATTGGTAATTCTAAAATGTATAATTTGTCCCACTTTCAGCATTGGCAAATCTTTTTCGAAAATATTCAAATCCAAATGCAATTGTGAGTTGTCTACAATTTCGGCAACAGGCGAAGACACATCCACATAACTTCCAATTTTAGAAAATACATTGCTAATAGTGCCCGTTATTGGACTTGTAACCGACAAAGCAGAACGCAAATTGTTATTATTGAGGCTATTTGGATTGATACCCATTAACTGGATTTGTTGTTGCAAAGAGGCTCTACGGGTTCTAATTGATTTTAATTCAGCATCGGCATTTTGGTAGTTTTTTAATGCCCCTGCGTTTCCTGCACTGAGTTCTTTTTGTCTTGCTAATTCTTGTTCGGCAAAGATTACTTTACTGGAAGTACTCAAATATTCCTCCTGTAATTGAATGAATTGCGGATTAACGATTGTAGCAATTACTTGTCCTTTTTTTACAAAATCGCCTAACTGTACATTAATGGTTTTTATAACACCACCGTACATCGAAGTTGCATTGGCTTTGTTGTTATTAGGCACTCGCAATGCCCCGTTGGCTCTGAGTGTTGCCGTTAATTGCTTTTGTTCGATGGTTCCGAATTGTATGTCCACCGTTTTTATTTGCTCGGTTGTAAGTGAAGCGATTGTAGGTGCAGCTTCTTCTGTTGTTGCTTTTTGTTCCTCTTCTTGTGGTTTAGTTTCCGTTTTACCACAAGAAACAAGCAAGAAACAAGAGGTAAGCAGCAAAAGGGAGTACTTATATATTTTTAAAGATTTCATTTTAATAAATTTATTTGTTTGTAAAATAATTGTATTGGATAATAGCTTGGTTGTAGGCATTTAGATTGTCTAAATAATTTTTTCGTATCTCGATGGCTTGGCTCAAATACAATGAAAAATCGGCGTAACTAATTTCTCCGGCACGATAGGATTGATTGGCAGCTTTAATAATTTCGTTAGCCTGTTGCAAACCTGAAGTTTCATAAAATTGTATACCCGACAAGCTTTTTTCTACTTCGGTTTGTCTTTGTGCCAAAGAGGATTTCAGTATTTGTGTCTGGTATTGCAACTGTTGTTCCTGCATTTCTTTTTCTGTTTTGGCTGCTTTTATTTTATTGCTGTTAGCTCCGGTTCCGAAAACAGGGAATGAAGTGGCAATCGAGAAACCGCTATACGGATCTTCAACTCCATACAGTTTTTGGGAAAAAACCCGACCCGTGAATTCTGGTAGGCGGTTGCTTTTTTGTATTGCAATTTCACTATTGGCAATCACTACATTTTGCTGCAATAGAAGAAGATTGGGGTGGTTTTCTGTTGCATTTTGCAAACCAAAATCCAATTTACCCAAGGGTTCAGCAATCGGTAAAATAACTTCCGAGCTATTGAGCAATTGCATTAATGCCTGTTGCTGCACCTGCATTTCTTTTTGAAGCTGGATAATGTTGGTTTGAATTTCATTGCGTTTTACATTAGCCGAAATTTTTTCGATACCTGCACTTTCTCCCGTTTTTACTTTTAGTATCGTGGTTTTTAACAATCCGATGTAAATGCTGTCCAATCTTTGGTACAAAGCCATCTTGTCCTGTAAATACCACAATTGATAATATACCGAACGGATATTTTTTTTCAAATCAGTATTGATTACTTCCTTGTTGTATTCGAAGTATTTTGTTTGTTCCCGATAGTAATTTTTTCTGGCTTGGTTTACTTGGGGCATATAGAAACTTTGTTGTAAACCTATTTTCAATACACCCGTTTTATCCGAAGGACGCAAATCTTCATTTTCTACAAAGATTCCTGTTTTGGGGAATTCGTTGTTTCCTTTCACCAAAAACTGGTTTTTTGCGATTTGCGATTGATTGATGTTGTATTGCAGATTGTCTTTCAAACCCAACTTCAAAACTTCATCGATGCTTTTTCGGGATTGTGCCTGACCATTATGGAAGGAAAATAATAATCCGATAACTAGAATTGTGGTGATTGATTTCACTTTCGGTATTCTTTTTAAATTCATTTTTGTGTTGAATATGATGTAGAGCAACGGCAATACAAACAAGGTTAAAAATGTTGCCGTGATTAATCCTCCAATAACTACGGTGGCTAATGGTTTTTGTACTTCGGCACCTGCACTGTGTGATAATGCCATTGGCAAAAAACCTAATGAAGCAACGGCAGCCGTCATTAATACAGGTCGTAATCTTATTTTTGTTCCTTCAATGACCCGTTTTATAACATCATCCCAACCATCTTTTTCGAGTTGGTTGAATGTGCCGATTAATACAATTCCGTTTAATACGGCTACACCAAACAAGGCAATAAAACCAATGCCTGCCGAAATACTAAACGGCATTCCACGAAGTAGTAAAGCAAATACCCCACCGATGGCACTCATTGGAATTGCCGTGAAAATCAAACCGGCTTGTTTCATTGAATTGAATGTAAAATACAACAGCATAAAAATTAGCAGCAATGAGGCTGGCACAGCAATCAGCAACCGATTGGTTGCTTTTTGTAGATTTTCAAAAGTACCGCCATACGTAAAATAATAACCTGATGGCAGTTTTACTTTCGTAGCCAACTTATCCTGAATTTCTTTAACCACACTTTGCACGTCTCTGTCCTGAATATTAAAACCAATTACAATTCTTCGTTTTCCTGCCTCACGGCTTATTTGTGCCGGACCCAGTTTGAAATCTATTTTTGCCACTTGTGATAACGGTATTTGATTTCCAGTAGGTGTTGGTATCAATAGATTATTCACATCATCAATACTTCTTCTTGATGTACTGTCCAAACGCACTACCAAATCGAATTTTCGTTCATTTTCATACACTACACCCGCTGCCTTTCCTGCAAAAGCAGTACTTACAATACTGTTGATGCCTTCAACATTCAGCCCATAATTGGCAATGCGCAATCGGTCGTATTCAATGTTGATTTGTGGTAATCCATCCACTTGTTCTACCTGAGGAGCAGAAACGCCTTTTACTTTTACGATTACACTTTCTACTTTTTTGGCATATACAGAAAGACTGTCCAGGTTTTCTCCAAATATTTTTACTGCTACATCTTGTTTAATACCCGTCATTAATTCATTGAAACGCATTTGAATGGGTTGGCTTTTTTCGACAAATACGCCAGGGATAACACTTAATTTTTCTTCTAAGGCATCGCCTAATTCGTCATAAGTTCTGCCCGATTTCCATTCGTCTTGAGGTTTTAGTATAATCATCATATCCGTGGCTCCTGGAGGCATTGGGTCAGTAGGCACTTCACCTGCTCCGGTTTTTCCTACCACCATTTTTACTTCCTCGAATTGTTTTGCAATTCTGGCGCCTTGCATCGAAGTTTCGATGCTTTGGGATAATGAGGTTTCTAGCGGCATTTTAAATTCAAAGGCATAATCTCCTTCGGCCAAATTGGGGATGAATTCGCCACCCATTTTGCTGAAAACAAAAACGGTAATCAACAATAAAACGACAGTAGCGCTAACGACCTTGTATCTTATCTGAATGACTTTTTCTAAAAGAGGTTCGTATTTGCTGTACAAGAAATCCATCATTTTATCCGAAAATGTTTTCTTGTGACTGATGTGTTTCGGTAAAAACAAAGCACTCATCATAGGGATGTATGTTAACGAAAGTATCATAGCCCCAATAATGGCAAACGAAACAGTCATAGCCATTGGACTAAACATTTTACCTTCGATACCCACCAATGATAAAATTGGGAAATACACGATCATAATGATGATTTGCCCAAATGCGGCACTACTCATCATTTTTTTAGCACTATATTCTACGGCGTGATCCATTTGTGGCTGGGTCAGTTTTACGGGGCTTTTATTATGCTCTAAAAAATACAAGGAAGCTTCCACTATAATTACAGCACCATCCACAATTAAACCAAAATCTATTGCGCCGAGGCTCATTAGGTTTGCACTTACACCAAATATTCTCATTAATGCCAATGCAAAAAGCATTGATAGCGGTATTGCAGAAGCGACAATAAGTCCCGCACGAAGGTTCCCGAGGAACAATACCAATACAAAAATTACAATTAAAGCTCCTTCGACCAGATTTTTTTCAACAGTAGAAATGGCACGCTTTACAAAGGTACTTCGGTCAATATAGGGTTCTACAATCACATCATCAGGCAATGATTTTTGAATAATGAGCATTTTATCTTTAACCCTTTGAACTACTTCGTTGCTGTTTGCCCCTTTTAGCATCATCACAATACCACCAACGGCGTCCACTTTTCCATTGTAAGTCATCGCTCCATAGCGTACAGCACTGCCAAACTGCACTTCGGCAACGTCTTTTATGAAAATTGGAACGCTGTTTGGGTTGCTTTTTACCACGATATTTTTTACATCTTCCAATGAAGTGACTAATCCAACTCCACGAATAAAGTAAGCACTTGGTTTTTTGTCAATGTAAGCGCCACCCGTGTTTTGATTATTTTTTTCCAAAGCGTTAAAAATGTCTGGAATAGTAACACCCATTGCTTTTAAGCGGTTGGGGTTAACACCCACTTCGTATTGTTTCAGTTTACCGCCAAAACTATTTACTTCTGCAATACCGGGAGTTCCGTTGAGTTGTCTGGCTACAATCCAGTCCTGCATAGAACGCAAATCCATTGCGGAATATTTTTTTTCGCTTCCTTTTTTGGGATGTAAAATGTATTGATACACTTCGCCAAGTCCTGTACTGACTGGGCCTAATTCGGGTATTCCAATACCTTGAGGGATTTGATCGGTTGCTTCTTTTAGTCGTTCACTAATAAGTTGGCGTGCAAAATAAATATTTACATCATCATCAAAAACTACCGTGATTACCGATAAACCAAAGCGAGAAATGCTACGGGTTTCTTCTAAATCTGGAAGATTTGCTATGCTTTGCTCAATTGGAAAAGTGACTAATTGTTCTACTTCTTGCCCTGCCAAAGTGGGACAAAGTGTAATAATTTGTACCTGATTGTTTGTAATATCCGGTACGGCATCGACGGGTAACTTGGCAGCACTCCAAACTCCCCAAATGACGAGAAACAAAGTCATCAAACCGATGATGAACTTGTTATTTATACTAAAATGAATGATTTTGTCTAACACTATTGAAAATAATTAATGTTTATTAATAAATTTATAAATCACAGTATTTGAATATATTAAATACTGTAAAATGATTAATGAAAATCAATATTGTGATTAATGCACAAGTCATTCATCACTATTCATTTAATCATTAATCCAAAAAATATTAAGCATTAATTTGAGGCGGTTGCCAAATACTCCCGAAGAAATTGGAAGCAAGAATTGATTTGTATTCCGGTACTTTTTTGTCAATTATGGTTTTAACAGAAAAGAAATTATAAGCGTAAACAGTATTGTAAGCGAAACCTTGACAGCCACAACAGTTGCAGATGCACAAAGGAGAACA
>JBEENX010000038.1:0-9471 GCA_041191945.1 Bacteroidota bacterium | reverse complement strand
TATCATATATCATATATCATATATCATATATCATATATCATATATCATATATCATATATCATATATCATATATCATATATCATATATCTTATATCTTATATCTTATATCTTATATCTTATATCTTATATCTTATATCTTATATCTTATATCGTAAATCAAATTAGTCTTCTGTGTCTGTCTCAAAAGGATAATCGCCAAACAAGGGAGCTACTTTTTTTACATTGTAAGTACTTTTGTTCATCTTATTAGACAAAGCTATAATAGTTACGTGTTCTTTAGGTAAAGTAATATATGCCGAAGTATTGCCATGCCACCATCCATTGTGAAAGTAAAAATTTTGACCTGTTTTCCAATTAATCATTCGGATACCCAATCCATAATTTTTTTCACCTTCTCTTTCGTTACTGTAGCCTACATAGACTTGTTTAGCCAATTCAGGTTCTAAGAAATCTTTTCGGTTTCGTGCGCGGTCAAATTTCAGTAAATCCCTTACGGTGGAATAAATGTTTTTATCGCCATACACTTCGTCGAGGTAATCTTTTCCTATTTCAACTCGATTAGCCTTGTAAGAAGGTACAATGCGGTCTTTGTCTTTTTCGTAATCAAAAACAAAGGTATTTGTCATGCCTAATGGTTTAAAAATCATTTCGGTCATGACTTCTTTATAACTTTTTTTGGTGATTTTTTCAATGATAAGCGCCAGCATTGCGTAATTGGTGTTACAATAAGCAAATCGAGTATTAGTTCTGGATTCTAAACCAATATTTTTGGTGGCCAAAAGTGTCAAGATGTCTTGATTGGTCAGTCGGTTGTGTCGGTCCCAAACACCATCATTTCTATCCGTAAAATAGGCGTAGTTGCGCAACCCACTTCGGTGATTCAATAGCATTCGAATGGTTACTTCTGGAAAAGGGAATTCTTTAAGAATGGTATTTACCTTTTGATCCAATTGAAGTCGGTTGGCATTAACTAATTTTAAAATAGCCGTTGCGGTTAACACCTTACTCACAGAAGCGATATGCAAAGGTGTATTGGGAGTAATCGAATCTTTTTTGCTAAAATTGGCTAGTCCATCGTATTTTTCAAAAATTATTTGTCCATTTTTAGCGACTAAAAAAGCACCATTAGCACTTTTTCCAGGCCAGTTTTTATTATAAAAATGAGCAATTTTTTGTCGAGTTGTTTTGATGTATGCATCATCAAGAGGAGCCTCATTCACTAAAGGTTTCATCTTAGGTAATACATTTTCAGGTAATTCAGAGTCTTTAACATCGAATGTTTCTTGGTCTTTTTTGCAAGCGCTGAGCACAAGAGATAGAACCAGTATTTGTAGTATATTTGTTTTCTTAAAATAGTTCATTTTGGTGTGGTACTTATGTCACAAATATATCGAATTCATTGTTTTTTCAGGGCTTTTTTTCGATTATCAGTAACTTTTTATCCACAATCCAATGTTATTAAAATGGTATTTAATTGGTAGTCAATAACTCTCATTTTTAAACCAAGAGGGAAATAACTATAAAAATGCCAAATAAAAACGGTATTTTCTTTTCAAAAGAAACAAGACAAGGTTAAGATAAATAGACAGTATGAAATTCGGAATTTTAAAAGAAACAAAAGCAGTTACAGATAGAAGAGTGGCCTTATCTCCAGATCAATTGGCTTATGTGCAGCAACAATATCCTGAAGCGCAATTCGAAATAGAAAGCGATTCAGAACGAATTTTTTCGGATGAGGAATATCAAAATAAAGGAGTAGTGGTTACAAAAACTAGTTCTTATTGTGATGTGTTGATTGGTATAAATCCAATTGCTGAAACAGATTATAGGCCTAACACCTCTTATTTATTTTTCCTAGAATCATTAAAAAATCCGTTGAACTACCAAGCGCTTCAACAAGTTATTGCAACTAAAAATAGCTATTTGTATGATAGTGCTAATTGGGGAGCTACTATTCATGGAATTGATTTTGATGAGATTATAGGAATAGTAGGAGCGTACAATGCGTTTCGTGCTTTTGGAATCAAATTTGAGTTATTTAAGTTGCCTCCCGTAGCTAATTTTTCGGATGTAAGTAGTCTAACTACTTATTTGAAACGACTGGTATTACCTCCCTTAAAGATTACTATTGTAGCTAATGAACAAATGACCCTAGGTATCAAAACTGTTATGAAGGCATTGAAAATAAAGGAAGTTGTCAAGACTGATTTTCTTTCTAAAAACTATGCACAAGCGGTGTTTAATTGTGTAGCCGAAGAGGATTTGATCCATTTAGATGCTTACACCAAAGTATCTGATATTATCATTACAGATGCGCAATCAAATAGAACGCCAGTAGTTGTATCTTCAACGTGTTTGCAGGCTGCAGATTGTAAACTTAAAGTAGTGGTAGATTTGGCTCCTGATCCTTCAAATCAATTAGCTTGTACAGTGCGTCAATCTACAAATGAAGAACCTTTTTATGGATATTTTCCCATTGAGAATAAAGAAGTCGATTTGTTTCATCCAGCAGCTATTGTGGTTGTAGCAACACCTTATGGAGCTATTGAGTTGCCAAAAAAGGCAAGTGAACGCTACGGAAAGTTTTTAATTGATGTTGTTTTTCCTGCTTTTTTTAGTATTGATTCGCAAGAAATACTGAGTAAGGTTCGTCTTTAGCTGAATTTTAATTGCTTGTTTATCAGTATTTTTTACTACATTAATTATTTTTTCGTCTAGAGATGATGTAGTTTTTATACTTTTTGTTGCTAAGCCAAAATATTAAACTTACATTTGTACTGTATACAAACAAATTCCGGAAAATATGTTTACTTTTTCACAGTATTTAGGCTTTTTACTTTTCTTAACCATTTTGACTATGGGATTTTGGCTAATGTTTTTTTTAGTTGGATTCGTGTCATACTGGGTAGGTGGAGCTTCTTGGGAAGCTTACAAAGAAAAGAAAGCAAAAAAGCAAGAAGAACAATCAGCTTAATTTGATTGTTTTCAATAATAAAAAAGCTCCGAATTTCGGAGCTTTTTTTATTTCTAGTATATTTCGGGATTATCCTTGGAATTCCATTTCACCACCGTTGTCATTCATTTTCTTAGGCTGTCTTTCTCTTTCGTTTTTTGTTTTGTTGAAACGATAGGTAAATGAAAGGGTAACTTGTCGTACGCGCCATTGCATTTCAGCTCTTGAACTGAGTACTCCAGGTAAGTAGGTTTCCATGATTCGTTTGCGACCGTTGAAGACATCGTTAACGTTAAAAGCAATTGTCCCTTTGTCTTTTAATACATCTTTGCTAAAAGCTAAATTTGCACTAAAATTACCTAACACTCTTCCTTGTGCGTTGGATTGACCTCCCATATACATTAAGTTAGTTTGCCAATCAATTTTAGAAGGTAGTGTTATCTTAGAAGTTAAACGACTAAACCAAGATGAAGTAATTTTATCAAAATTTTGAGTTACTACTGCATTATTAAAATTGGTATAGACAAAATTACCTCTAGTATCGCTTTGGAAAAAGTTAAAATTAGAATTTAATTTCCACCATTTGTATGGCGAATAATTTAAAGTAAACTCAAATCCGGTTCTAAATTCTGTTGCAACATTGATAGGAGAGGTAATAATAATAGGAGTTCCATTAACAAAATTCCCCGACTCTCTTCGTGCCATTTGGAACACATCAGTAGTTTTATTGTAATATAACGAGCTACTCAAAGTTAATTTTGTCCATCGTTTGATATACCCAAAATCAATAGCATCAGTCATTGCAGGATTTAAATCTGGGTTCCCAACAAAAATATTAATGTTACTAGATAAATTACTAAATGGATTTAACATACGTCCTCTTGGTCTTTGAATACGTCTACTATAGCTAATAGAAGTACTACTTTTATCTGATAGCTCGTAAGTAAAGAAAGCACTAGGAAAGAAGTTGCCGTATTTTTTAGTATTGAAATCATTCGTAGCTAATTGATTGATTTCTATATTAGAGTCTTCGTAACGCATTCCTAATAGTACAGAAAGCTTTTTTTGTTTAAATCCGTATTGTGTGTATAAGGCGTTTACTTTTTCTTTATACTCTAATACATTAGTAAAGTTAGGGTTGATAACCCCATCATTTTTAACTTGATAGTCAGTAACTAGTTTTGAAAAGTCACCACGATATCCTGCTTCAAACTGACTTCCTTTTCTTAAAGGCAATACATAATCACTTTGTACTAATATTCTGTTTTGTTTTTGATTATTAATAGTGTTGTCAAGTTTTGTAATACTAGTGTTAGTCCCTGTTTCTGTTACTATAGCAGACGTATCATCATTATTAGATGATATTGAACCATCAATAGTAAATTTATGTCCTTCTTTTTTGAAGTTTTTAGTAAAATTCGTAGTATATTCTATATTTTCAGAATCGCTCCCTTCTCTATTAGTACGATTTTTAGTGTAGTCATATGTGTTTAAAGCGGTATAATATTTTTGGAAAACATAATCAGTGTTGTTTCCATTATTGTTTCTGTAATTAATTGTATTAGTCCAAGTAGTTTTTTTATCAAATGCTAATTCAACCCCAAAATTCCCATTATATCCTTTTCCAAATCGTTCGTTTTTTCTTGGTTCAACGATAAAATTTCGAATAGAATTATCTGAATTATAATAGGTAGTTTCATTAATCATATTTCCAGGATTGCTTCTAAAGCTATACCCTTGTGTACTAAATAAACTTACATTTTTATTTTTATAATTTACCGTGCCGCTCAATCCGTTATTGTCTGGCATACCACCATTAGCGATGAAAGTACCATTAAAACCTTGATTTTTCCCCTTTTTAAGAACAATGTTCAAAATACCACCTCCACCTTCTGCATCATATCGAGCCGATGGATTGGTAATTACTTCTACTTTATCAATGGCGTCTGCAGGAATAATACGCAAGGCTTCGGTAATGTTAATGGCATTCGATGGTCTCCCATCAATTAAAATTTTCACATTGTCGTTTCCTCTTAAACTTACGTTTCCTTCTACGTCAACCGATACCGATGGAATATTGGAAAGAACATCGCTAACAGTTCCTCCTTTCACCATTAAATCGTTTCCAACATTGAATACTTTTTTGTCAAGTTTGATTTCGACTGTTGTTTTTTCAGCACGAACTACAACTTCATTAAGTTGCGCTGCATCTTCGCT
This sequence comes from Bacteroidota bacterium, assembly GCA_041191945.1. Taxonomy (GTDB): domain Bacteria; phylum Bacteroidota; class Bacteroidia; order Flavobacteriales; family Flavobacteriaceae; genus Flavobacterium. The sequence continues at coordinate 4,301 of JBEENX010000038.1, read as the reverse complement.
TAAGGCAATTGTTCCTAGGTTAATATTAGAGTCAATTTTTTTTCCTTTGATTTCAGTTGATTTAAAAGAAATAAATTCAACTGTAATATCATAAGTTCCAGGTATTACATCGGCTGAAAATTCTCCTTTATTGTTAGTAATTCCTCCAGAAATCGCTTTTACATTGTTAGGCAATCTCAGTGTTATCGTTGCATATTCAAGAGGTTGTTTGCTTGTTTTTTCAATAACTTTTCCAGTTACTTTTAATTTTGCTATGGGAACTTGTTGTCCAAAAATTGCTAAACTGTTCAAAAACAGTGTGATTAATGCAATAGCATTTAATTTTTTCATTAATAGTGATTTTAATTACGGCATTTAGACTTACAAATGCCCAAAAGGTTACATGGAGGAAATCATAAAATAAAGTTAATTTTTAAATGAATGAGGCTACCTCCTCTGGAATTCGCCCAATGATGGCTTTATCGCCTTTAATTACAATAGGTCTTTCAATAAGTATGGGGTGTTCTACCATCGCCTTAATGATATCGGCATCTGACAACGATTTGTTTTTATAAGTATCAATCCAAATAGGTTCTTTTACTCGCACTAATTGAATGGGCTTGAAATTAAGTTTTTGAAGTATTTCTTCGATTTCTGACTTTGTAGGAGGTGTTTTAAGGTACTCTATAATGGTTATATCCGAAGTTTTTTCAGAAAGGTATGCTAAACAATTTCTTGATTTTCCGCAACGTGGATTATGGTAGACTTGTATCATTGTTTTTAATTTTTTGCGAAGTAAAGAAAATTGCAATTAAAAATGTATTTTAGAGCTATGAAACTTTGAATTATACGATGTTTATAGAACAAGGCATACGGTCAGAAAACAAATTTTGGAAATACCTTTTAGGTTCGGTATTGATTTTTGGTGCGTCATTATTGGGACAACTCCCATTATTGATGGGCGTGGTGTATGAAACTTTGGTACACAAAAAAAAATACCCCGAATCGAATGCCGCATTGATGCATTTTTTAGAACCTAATTTTACCTTGTTCGTACTGCTTTTTTCTTTTGTATTTGTATTTGGCGGAATCTATTTTGTACTTCGTAACCTCCACCATCAATCGCTAGTATCGATTATTACCTCAAGAGCAACGATAGATTGGAAAAGAGTTGGATTTTCTTTTTCACTTTGGGCGGGTTTCACAATTGGAAGTACTGTACTTTTTTACGCTCTACATCCAGAAGATTTTATCCTTCAGTTTCAGTGGATTCCTTTTTTGATTTTAGTAGCAATAGGAATGGTTTTGTTTCCTTTTCAAATAGGAAGTGAAGAATTGATTTTTAGAGGCTATTTAATGCAGGGTTTTGGGAATTTAGCACACAATAAATGGTTTCCCTTGCTAATGACTTCGTTACTCTTTGGAGTATTGCACATTGCGAATCCCGAAGTCGATAAAATGGGGTACAGCATTTTGATTTATTATATAGGAACAGGGTTATTTTTAGGAAGCATAACCTTATTAGATGAGGGAATGGAGCTAGCTTTGGGATTTCATTTTGCCAATAATTTTGTAGGAGCTGTATTGGTTACCTCAGATTGGTCGGCTTTTCAAACCCATGCCATTCTGAAAGACGTTTCCAATCCAAGCAGTCTGGTAGACGTGCTGTTGCCTGTTGTTGTAATTTTTCCTATCTTGCTTGTGCTTTTTGCACGCAAGTACCAATGGGTAAATTGGAAAGAAAAGCTCACGGGTAAAATCAAAATAGACAATTACAACTAAATTTTATAGCATGAATAACTTAACGTACCACAACGTTCACAACAGATTTAAATTAAATGGTTTTAGTTTCACTAAAGACGATTTATTGCGAGTAGCCTATTCGTTTATTAAAGAAGGATCGTATTATGAAAAGCCTTTAGGAATTTTTATTTTGGATTGGTTTGACCCAAAATCTTATCTAGAAATTAATACTTCGGGTTCTACAGGTGCTCCAAAAATCATTCGTATTGAGAAACAGGCAATGGTTAATTCGGCTTTGGCAACAGGTGATTTTTTTAATTTACAACCGGGTCAAAAAGTGTTGCATTGTTTGCCAACAGACTATGTAGCGGGTAAAATGATGTTTGTGAGAGCCTTTATTTTAGGCTTGGATATGGAATTTGTAGCACCAAGTTCGCATCCTTTAGAAGGGGTGAAGGGAACGTTTGATTTTTGCGGTATGGTGCCTTTGCAGGCTAAAAATTCGTTGAAAGATGTAGGCCGAATTAAAAAGTTAATTATTGGCGGTGCCAAAGTCAATAAGTCGTTAGAACAAGAGCTGGTTTTATTACCGTCTCAAATTTATGAAACCTATGGAATGACCGAAACTATTACGCATATTGCTGCCAAACGAGTAGGAGAGACGGCGTTTACAGTATTGCCCAATGTGAAAATAACCACAGACGATAGAGATTGTTTGGTTATTGATGCGCATACAATTAGTGGAGAAAAAATTGTAACCAATGATGTAGTCGATTTAGTTTCAGCTACGCAATTTGTATGGAAAGGACGTTTTGATAATGTGATTAATAGTGGCGGAATCAAATTAATTCCGGAGCAAATTGAAGAAAAACTAGCCACTTTAATTTCAAGACCGTTCTTTGTGTACGGGCAAGCCGATGACCTTTTAGGAGAAAAATTAGTTTTGTATGTAGAAGGCGCACCCATGACAATAGAAGAAGCTGTTTTTGAGGTGTTGGACAAATACGAAAGACCAAAAGAGATTCATTTTATCCCTGAGTTCCAATATACCGCTACGGGTAAAATAATGAGAGACCAAAGTGTGGAGAGATAAATCCATAGCTAGCACGAGCGTCCCACTCGTGACCACAAAAAATGAAGTAAAAGCAGCAGGAATTTGTTCCAAAATAAGCACGAGAGATTTATTTTAAAAAAAATAATTTATAAAAATGAAATATTTAATATTAGCAATAGAATTTTTAATCATAATCTTTATTTCTTACAAAATGTTCAATATTTTAATTGACAGAAGTAAAAGCTTTATCTTATATCTCATTTTATATTTATTTTTAATTGCTTTTTGTTTTTTGTCTTTCCCATTTGTTGAAAAAAGATTAAACTTTTACAATGGGCTTTACATTAATTATCATGCTGCTATAGTTGTCATTATAGAATATTTAATTTTTATTTCTACAGTTATAGGTTCATTTTTTTATAGAAAGAAAAGGTAATTTAAGAGATTTGCAAAAGCCCGATAATCCCACTGCTAGCGCGAGCGTCCCACTTGTGACCACAAAAAAATGAAGTAAAAGCAGCGGGAATTTGTTTAAAAAATAAGCACGAGCAAGATGCACGCGCCAGTAGGAAAAAAAAAGGATTCTTAGATGGTGTTTGTGTTTTTTAGTATTTTAAATTGTAGCACCACGCGAAAGGATTCGCGCGGGAGCAGTGTATGTTTTATTTTTACTAATCGACACTATTGAGATTGTATTATTGCAATTCTATTTGGTTTTGTATTTTTAAATTCATCAATCTCAATACTAAAAACGTTGGGTGAAGGATATTTAGAATAGTAATTTTCGATATAGCCTCCCAGAATATATAATTTATCATCAAGAAAAAACATTTTAGAAGCTTTCATAGGTAAATTAATTAGATATTCTCGTAACTCTTTAGTATAGATATTATAAGTATATATTTTTTCGTTTTCAAATAGATAAACTACATCTTTCTTTGAACTTATTGCAGGATTACTTAAAGTAGTGAATAAATTCCCCTCTGTATTCCATTTTTCCGTAATTAAATCAAAACTTTCCACAGTAGACAATGGCTTCCCATTAAAGCCTCCAAATAAAAAGATTTTGTTTTGGATTAAAACTCCGGATGTTTCTTTAGCTACTGGCATTGATTCTAGTTCATACCAAAACCCTGAAACTAAATCGTATAAATGAACTTTATTGGTGTATTCTTTTATTCCATCATCGTTCTTTTTTATCGATCCTCCCAGGATAATTAAAGTTGTGCCGTAAGTAAAAGAAGCAAAATCCGCCGCTTGATGCGGATTGGTGTTGTCTATGGAAATAGTTTGTTTGTTTATATCGAATACTTCGATTGTATTATCTAAATATTCATACACACCATTTACAGAGATTTTTTTGCCTCCTAATATGTATATTTTATCGTTGTATTCATTCAGATTATGGTAAGCCCTTTTTCTAAATTTTAATTGAGAAGTTTCCCATTGATTTTTATTTATATCATATATCATTAAATTTTCATTGTATGACTCACTTGAATTTTGAAAATTAAGCTCTCTAATA
>JBEENX010000037.1:0-9648 GCA_041191945.1 Bacteroidota bacterium | reverse complement strand
CTACCATACCACCAACACCGTGACAAGCAAATACATCTAAAGCATCGTCAATTTTTCCTTTAGGGAATTTCATTACCATAAAGTTACTGATGATACTAGCAATGATACCGATAGTGATTGCGTGAGGAATGCTTACAAATCCAGCAGCAGGAGTGATGGCAACTAAACCAACAACTGCTCCGATACAAGCTCCCATAGCAGATAGTTTGTGTCCCATAATTTTGTCTAAAAATACCCATGCCATTGCAGCAGCGGCAGCGGCAACAGTAGTTGTTCCTAATGCTTGAGCAGCAAGTCCACTAGCACCTACGGCAGAACCGGCATTAAAACCAAACCATCCGAACCACAATAAACCAGTTCCTAATAATACATAAGTAATACGCGCTGGGTTTACTTTTTGTACTTTTCTTTTTCCTAAGAAGATAGCGCCAGCTAAAGCAGCCCAACCAGCACTCATGTGTACTACAGTTCCTCCAGCAAAATCAAGCACTCCCATTTTGAAGAATAGTCCATCAGGATGCCATGTCATGTGACATAATGGTGCGTAAATAATTAATATAAATAACACCATGAATAACAAGTAAGCCCAGAAACGAACGCGTTCTGCAAATGCTCCAGTAATCAATGCGGGTGTGATAATGGCAAATTTAGCTTGAAAGAAAGCAAATAAAAGTAAAGGAATAGTTGGTGCTAATTCCCAAGCTGTAGTAGCGCTTACTCCATTAAAAAGTAAATTAGCAGAAGGATCTCCAATGATTCCTCCTATAGATGGACCAAAACACAATCCAAATCCAACTAATACCCATAGAACAGTTACAATAACCATTGCCATAAAACTTTGTAACATCGTACTAATTACATTTTTCTTCCCTACCATACCTCCGTAGAAGAAACCTAAACCAGGAGTCATAATTAATACCAAAGCGGAAGCAACAATCATCCATGCTGTGTCTCCAGTATCTAATTTTAATTCAACAATATGAGCCCCTAGTTTTGCTGACTCAACAACAAAATAATTTGAGAAAAAAGTAAGTCCCAAAACAGTGATTAGAATCACACTTAAAACAATTTTACGCATAACTTTTAATTTTAAATTTTTGATAAAAGTATAAAAATATCACATTGACCCATAAAAAATAGGGGGTAATTATAAATTTTTATGAAATAATTAAATTACACCTGTAATTTTTTAGGGTTTAACGTAATTTCAAACTGATATTTTGAATTTGATAATCTTATTTTTCTAAAAAGAGAATGTTTTACTATTATTGGTATTGTTATAAATAAAAATAAAGTTTAAATTATCAGTAAATTTTAAAATATAAGTTCTTTTTTGTCCATTGTATCTGGTTTTTATTTATTTTTAGAAAAAAGATTGATTTTATATGTTGACAAAAGTTTTTGGAAGTGCTGTTTTTGGGGTTGAAGCAACTACGATTACAGTTGAAGTAAATATAGACAAAGGAATAGGCTACCATTTAGTAGGTTTACCTGATAATGCCATTAAAGAAAGTAGTTATCGAATTGCTGCTGCATTGAAGAATAATGGTTATGCTTTACCAGGAAAAAAAATTACCATTAATATGGCTCCTGCCGATTTGCGCAAAGAAGGTTCTGCTTATGATTTGACTTTAGCTATTGGGATTCTAATCGCCTCCTCTCAAATTAAAGGAGATGAAATTGAGCGGTACATAATTATGGGCGAATTGTCTCTTGATGGAAGTTTACAGCCTATTCGAGGTGCCCTGCCTATAGCAATAAAAGCCAAGGAAGAAGGATTTAAAGGATTCTTTTTGCCCAAGCAAAATGTAAAAGAAGCCGCTATTGTCTCTGACTTAGACGTGTATGGTGTGGAAAATCTCCAAGAAGTAATTGATTTTTTTGAAGGCAAAGGAACTATAGAACCCACTACAATTGATACTAGAGCCGAATTTTATAAAACTTTAGATTTTCCAGAGTTTGATTTTTCGGATGTGAAAGGGCAAGAGAGTATTAAACGTTGTATGGAGATTGCTGCAGCGGGTGGGCATAATATCATTTTGATTGGGCCACCAGGCGCTGGAAAAACTATGTTGGCCAAACGATTACCGAGTATTTTACCACCCATGACTTTGCGCGAAGCTTTAGAAACTACTAAAATTCATAGTGTTGCTGGAAAATTAAAAGAAGTTGGGTTGATGAACCAGCGTCCGTTTCGTAGTCCGCACCATACGATCTCAAACGTGGCTCTTGTCGGCGGCGGGAGTTATCCACAGCCTGGAGAGATTTCGATGGCACATAATGGGGTTCTTTTCTTGGATGAATTGCCAGAGTTTAAGCGCGATGTACTCGAAGTAATGCGACAACCTTTAGAAGACAGAGAAGAGACTATTTCACGAGCTAAATTCACGGTTACCTATCCATCTTCGTTTATGTTGGTAGCGAGTATGAATCCGAGTCCGAGTGGTTTTTTCAATGATCCGGATGCTCCTCAAACTTCTTCTCCCCACGAAATGCAACGGTATATGAATAAAATATCCGGACCATTATTAGACCGAATTGACATTCATATTGAAGTAACACCCGTTCCATTTGATAAATTATCAGACGACAGAAAAGCAGAAAGTAGTGTCGATATTAGGAAAAGAGTAACTAATGCTCGCGAAATACAGTCGGCTCGTTTTGAATTGATTACAACCATTCATTACAATGCTCAAATGAGTACCAAACAGATTAGAGAATTTTGTGCATTGGATGAACCTTCTAAAGAATTACTGAAAAACGCAATGGAACGATTGAATCTTTCCGCTCGAGCGTATGACCGAATTTTGAAAGTAGCCCGAACAATTGCTGATTTAGAAGCTACTGAAAAAGTAGCATCCCATCATATTGCCGAAGCGATACAATACCGAAGTTTAGATAGAGACGGTTGGTTGGGTTAGTTTTCTTCTGATTCGGGAACAACAATTTCTTCATTTTCGATACCAATAACTGTATCATAGATAGCGTATTGCATTGACATATTGAAAGGTATAGTAAAAAGAACACCGATGCAAAAGCCAATCAAACCTACTAATGATCCTAAAAAGGCAACAAATAAAAGTAGAAATAGCATTAGAAATTGTGAGCTAGTTAAACTGATACTTGCTTTTATAGCTGCAATCGCTTTTTGTTTGCCAAAAATAATTAAAGGGGTACTCAAAACAGTAAATATTCCGATTGCGAAAGAAATAATTCCTCCTAATACAGGAATTTTATAGAAAGTTAATGCACTATCGATTCCAGTACTCAAAAGAGTAATGATAAAAGTAGCAACAAATAATTCTTTGAAATACGTCCATTTGTAAAAAGAGAAAAATTGACGCATTTTAAATTCCACGTCTTTATCAGCAGATTCAGCCATTTTTAAAAAGCCTGCACTAATTGGGCTAAAAAGGCTATTGATAGCTAATACAGCTATAAATTGGTAACCAAGGTATTCTTGTTTTAGCATTTTAGCTTCAAATTGTTTTATCGTATTTTCATTCAAATGCTCCGCGCCTACAAAACTAACTACTCCAATAGCCGCAAGAAAAATGAAAAGAAAACCAAAAACCAAAATAGCTAAACCTGCATAAAGTGCTATTTTTTTATAGTTTTCAAAAGCTTTATTGAATACCTCTTCAAATTTTAATTCGTACCCATTTGCTTGTAAGTGTGCAATTTTTTGATTGATTGTTTCCATTCTTTAGTTAATTCATTGATTATTTTTTGGCTTACAGCCAATTTAATATTTTCTTTACTGATGCTAATTTATCTTTATAAGGTGCATATCGTAACGGTAAGTCTATCCAAGTTGCTTTTTTGACTACTCCCTTATGGTGCGAAAAAATATCAAAACTTAACTTTCCATGGTAAGCCCCAATGCCACTATTTCCAACACCTCCAAAAGGCAATTGCTTATTAGAGAAATGAATCATAGTGTCGTTAATACAGCCTCCTCCAAAAGAATGTGTAGCAATTATGTTGTTACAGAATGATCTTCTCTCGCTGAAAATATACAAAGCCAAAGGTTTTTCGTATTTTGAAATAATACTATCGATTTCAGTTTCCTCTTCATAGGTCAGAATGGGTAATAATGGACCAAATATCTCATCCTGCATAATTAAACTATCAATATTATTTTCCTCAATTAGAGTAGGAGAGATGTAATGGGTTTCACTAGTGTATTTACCACCAAAAAGAACTTTAGTATCCTCAATCATTTCGACTAAACGGGACCAGTTTTTAGTATTGATTATTCGAGCAAAATCTGGAGAAAGTTCAGGATTTTCACCATAAGCTTTGGTAATCTCCTCTTTTAAAAATTGGATAAAATACGATTTACTATTTTTATGAACCAAAATATAATCCGGTGCTATACAAGTTTGTCCAGCATTGATGAATTTTCCCCAAACGATTCGTTTGGCTGCCAATCTTAAATTAGCGGTTTCATCAACAATACAAGGGTTTTTACCTCCTAATTCTAAAGTAACGGGAGTTAAGTTTTTCGCAGCTGCTTTTGCAATGATTTTACCAACTGCTACACTACCCGTAAAGAAAATATAATCCCAACGTTGTTCTAGTAAACGACTTGTTATTTCAACACCACCTTGTACTACTTCCACATGATGGGTTGGGAACGTTTTACTAAGGATAGTTTCGATAATTTCGGCGGTTTTGGGTGTTAACTCTGAAGGTTTTAAAACTATTTGATTTCCTGCTGCAACAGCTGCTATTAAAGGACAAAGTGCCAATTGAAAAGGGTAATTCCAAGGTGCAATTATTAATACTTTTCCGTAGGGTTCTTTGTAAATGGTATCTGAAGAAGGAATGTTTAATACAAAAGGGAAAACTTTTTTTGGTTTTGCCCAACGGGATAAATTTTTAATAGTGTATTTTAAATCAGAGATAACATAACTCGTTTCGGTAACTACAGATTCAAAAGCAGGCTTGCTAAAATCCTCTTGTAATGCCTTTACAATTTCATTTTCATACGAAATGATAGTACTCAACAAACGAGTCAGAATTTCTTTGCGGTAACCAATGTTGCTTTTGTAATTCATGTTTCAATACTACTTAAAATGCTATGCAATTTAAATTTTAAAATGGAATAAAATACCATTTAGTGATTAAAATTAAATGGCATTCCAAATAACATCATCGGGAGTAGGAGCAATTATGGTTAAAGCTTCTTTGGAAACAGGGTGAGTAAAACTCAGTTTTCTGGCATGTAAATGAATTCCTCCATCAGGGTTACTTCGGTCAAAACCGTATTTCAAATCCCCTTTAATAGGAGAACCAATTGCAGCCAATTGCGCTCTAATTTGGTGATGTCTTCCTGTATGAAGATGAATTTCTAAAGCGGTATAATTGGTTAACTCTTTAATAATTTGGTAATCCAAACTAGCTAATTTACTATCAGGTACTTCTTTTAAGTGTGCTTTGGAAGTATTATTTTTTTCATTCCTTTTGAGGTAATGAACTAGCTTGTCTTGAGATTTTTCAGGTTTGTTTTTTACAACAGCCCAATAGGTTTTTTGAGTTTCTCGATTACTAAAAAGCTCATTCATTCTGGACAACGCTTTACTCGTTCTTGCAAAAATTACGATACCAGTTGTGGGTCTATCCAAACGATGCACTACGCCTAAAAACACTTCTCCCGGTTTGTTGTATTTTGCTTTTATGTATTCTTTGACAATTTCGCTAAGTGGTTTGTCTCCCGTTTTATCTCCTTGAACGATATCACCAACGCGCTTATTGACTACGATGAGATGATTGTCTTCGTGAAGCACTTGAAGGTTATCCTTGGTTGAAATAATTTTTCCCAAAATAAAATAGTAATAAATTAATATTATTAATAGAACACACTAATCACTATTTACGAGTCACTAATATTGTTCATTGGCATTAGGGAAATCAGTTGATTTTACATCTTCTACATATTGGCTTATAGCCGAAGTCATTCCTTCGTACAAATTCAAATAGCGTCTTAAGAAACGAGGGCTGAATTCATTGTTCATTCCTAACATATCATGGATAACCAATACTTGTCCGTCAACACCTCCACCAGCACCAATTCCAATTACAGGAATAGAAACGCTTTGAGCTACTTTTTCGGCTAAATGTGCAGGGATTTTTTCTAAAACTATAGCAAAACAGCCTAGGCTTTCCAAAAGTTTTGCGTCTTCCATTAATTGTTCCGCTTCTGCATCTTCTTTGGCACGAACGGTATACGTTCCGAATTTATAAATGGATTGTGGGGTTAAGCCCAAATGCCCCATAACAGGAATTCCTGCGTTTAATATTTTTTTGATAGAATCTTTAATCTCGCTACCACCTTCTAATTTTACAGCGTGTCCACCACTTTCTTTCATAATTCGTATAGCAGAACGCAAGGCTTCTTTTGAATCCGATTGGTAACTTCCAAAAGGTAAATCGACCACAACTAATGCGCGTTCAATAGCACGAACTACTGAGGAAGCGTGGTATATCATTTGGTCAAGAGTAATAGGCAAAGTAGTTTCATGTCCTGCCATAACATTGGATGCAGAATCTCCCACAAGAATTACATCTACCCCAGCAGAATCTACTATTTTTGCCATAGTATAATCATAGGCAGTAAGCATTGAAATTTTTTCGCCATTGGCTTTCATCTCAATCAATGACTTGGTAGTAATTCTTTTGTAATCTTTTTTTGCGACTGACATAGTAATGTATTTAATTGCGGTAAAGGTAATAAAATGTAATTTTTTTAACTCAAAATCGCTGATTAATATTATTTGTAACAATAAGTTTATTTAAATTCGTAACATGAAAAAAATACTATTTGGGTTTTTGTTGTTCATAACAGGATCTGTCTACTCGCAAAATCAAGAAGTCAAAAATGTTATTGAAACTTTTTTTCAAGGGTTTCATGCTAAAGATTCGGTTGTAATGCAATCAGTTTGTTCCAATCAATTGATTCTACAATCGGTAATTTCAAATACAAAAGGAACTAAACTAATTAATGAAAGTCCGAAAGATTTTTATCATTCCATTGCAACTATTCCAGTTGCCACTCTTTTCGAAGAAAAGCTATTGGATTATACTATTCAAGTTGATGGAGCAATGGCTCATGTTTGGACACCGTATGAGTTTTACTTCAATGGTAAAATAAGCCATAAAGGGGTAAATGCTTTTACTTTATTTAAAGAAAACAACCATTGGAAGATTATTTATATCATCGATACAAGAAAAAAATAGTTTAACAATCGGCCATATTTACTGCGACTGCTAATCCTCCTTCTGAGGTTTCTTTGTATTTTGAATTCATATCCTTAGCGGTTTGCCACATGGTATCTACTACTTTATCTAAAGGCACTTTTACATTTTTTGGGTCGGTAGCCAATGCTAATTCAGCTGCATTAATTGCTTTGATAGCCCCCATAGTATTTCGTTCAATACACGGAATTTGAACCAAACCTCCCACGGGATCACAGGTTAGTCCTAAATGATGTTCCATAGCAATTTCGGCCGCTATCAATACTTGGCTAGGACTTCCGCCCATGAGTTCACACAAAGCCGCAGCTGCCATAGCTGATGAAACACCTATTTCTGCTTGGCATCCTCCCATAGCTGCTGAGATTGTAGATCCTTTTTTGAAAATACTTCCAATCTCGCCAGCTACCATCAAAAATTGTTTGATTTCTTTTGCTCCTGCTTGGTGGTTTTCGATTACTAAATAGTACATTAATACTGCAGGAATTACTCCAGCACTTCCATTGGTAGGCGCCGTAACAACTCGACCTAGTGAAGCATTTACTTCGTTGACAGCTAAAGCAAAACAACTCACCCATTTTAAAATTTGGCGAAATTTAACCTCTGTTTTTCGGATTTGTTCTAACCAAGTTTGAGGCGAATTATAATTGGATAATCCAATCAAATCTTGATGCATATCAAAAGCTCTTCGTCTAACATGCAATCCGCCAGGTAGTATTCCTTCGGAATGACAGCCAATGTACATGCATTCCAACATTGTATTCCAAATACGTAGCAGTTCATTATGAATTTGATCTTCGGAACGCATTGATTTTTCGTTTTCAAAAACAATCTCTGAAATTGTCTTATTTTCTTGAAGAGTGTACGCCAATAATTCAGTGGCTTTTTTAATTGGAAACGGGAAAGCGCATTTTAATACTTGTTTCTTTTTGGCATTAATTCGCTCTTCTTTCACAACAAATCCTCCACCTATAGAGTAATAAGTGGCTTGGTATGTTGTATTGTTATTTATTAAAGCAGTAAATCGAAGACCATTAGCATGAAAAGGAAGAAATTTTTTATTGAAAATAATTTCACTTTCAGGAAAAAAGGGGATTGACTTTTCATTTCCTAAACGGATTGACTTTTGTGTTTGAATTTGGGTAGTTATAGTTGTTATTTCATCAACTGGAATTGTTTCTGGATCTTGACCGCTCAATCCTAAAAGTAGTGCTAAGTCAGTAGCATGACCTTTGCCCGTTAATGATAATGAGCCATACAAATCGACTTGAACTTTTTCGGTTGAAGCTAATAAGTTTTCGCTTCTTAGTTCAGACAAAAATCGTTCGGCAGCACGCCAAGGACCTAAAGTATGTGAACTTGATGGACCAACTCCAATTTTTAACATATCAAATACTGATATACATTCTTCCATAGAATCGTTTTTTAATTGGAATTAATAAGGAATAGCAATGATGAATTATTTGTCTTTTAGTCGCAAACCAAAAGGAACCATCAACACTCCTTTTTCGTAAATGTTTAAATACAATACAACAGTTTTTTTTTGACCTTCCCATTTAAGTTCGTATACATCTAAGAAACCAGCTCCCATATCACTTCTTTTAGTAGGGAAGGGGCAACAGCTCTCTAATTTGGCATATGTTATTTTTTCTCCTTTTGGCCCAGCCAAAGCATTCAAAAAGCGTTCTTGATTAGCATCGGACTTACTGGTTTGGTAAAAAATATTAATGGGATAATCTTTGTCATATCCATATTTTTTATCGGTACTAAATAATTTGATGTCAAAAGTATTATTGTTATTTAATACTAAGTCAGGCGCAGTGTCGTCTACGTTTTTTAAAGTAGATCTTGTACTCACACAAGAACAAAGTATAATTGAAATACTTAAAACAAATATGATTTTTTTCATAATGGATTATATATTGAAAAACAAAATTAATTTAAAAAGTTCCAATACAAATATAAAGAGAACTTTAAACGCTTTTTAATTTGTGACAACAATTATGCCTAAATTAATTGTTTTTGTTTGCAGAATAGAATTGCTATTTTTACCAAAAAATAGAACTTATGAATATCTTTTTTCAAACTTGGCCTTGGTACATCTCAGGATTTATAATAGGTATGATTATGTTGAGCTTAATTTATTTCGGAAAACAATTCGGCATGTCCTCTAATTTAGAGACACTTTGTTCTATGTCGGGGATAGGGAAAAAAATAACCTATTTTAATTTTGATTGGAAGTCTAATAAATGGAATCTTATTGTTGTATTAGGCGCTATGCTTGGCGGATTTGTGGCAGTACATTTTATGAGTGACCCAACGAATGTATCGATTAATCCGAAGACTATTGAACAATTAGCCGCACTTGGAATCGATGCGCCTAACGGAAAG
>JBEENX010000036.1:0-12089 GCA_041191945.1 Bacteroidota bacterium | reverse complement strand
ATTTTTATTTTTCTTTAAATAAGAAAAAAACGTAAATTTGGGAACTTTTTAACGAATAACTTTTTATGGGAGCGACAGTTACTACTGCAAATAGTGAAGAAAAAACTTGGGGAGGCGGAAATGAGCCTATGGGAGCAAGTTATGGGAAATTAATGATGTGGTTTTTTATCGTATCAGATGCCTTAACATTCTCTGGATTTTTAGCTGCTTACGGTTTTTCTAGATTTAAATTTATTGAAACATGGCCTTTGGCTGATGAAGTATTTACACACTTCCCATTTATGCATGGAGTATCTGCTCCAATGTACTATGTGGCGTTGATGACATTTATCTTAATTTTTTCATCAGTTACAATGGTTTTGGCTGTTGATGCAGGTCATCAGTTAAACAAAAAGAAAGTTACTATTTATATGTTTTTGACTATCATCGGAGGTTTAATCTTCGTTGGTTCTCAAGCATGGGAATGGAAAAATTTTATTAAAGGAGAGTATGGTGCTATTGAAACTAAAGGAGGCAGTTTGCTTCAGTTTGTAGACAAAGAAGGACATAGAGTAGCTTTGGCTGACTTTGCTGTAACTTTACCTGAAGAAAGAGAACAGTTATCGAGAAATAAAGCTAAATGGTTTATGGATGAACCAACCTTGCCTACTTATTCAGTTGCAGAGGTTCAAGCTGGTTTTGCCGCTCATCCAGACTTGTTAATTAGAACCGAGACAATAACAAAAGACAAAAAGAAAACAGTTTTGTCTAGAGAAGAGTCTGAAGCAAGGTTAAAAGATGCAAAAATTGTTGTTGAAGGAGCTAATTTGATCAGAAATGAATACGGAAATAAATTGTTTGCCGATTTCTTCTTTTTCATAACAGGATTTCACGGTTTTCACGTTTTTTCAGGAGTTATCATTAATATCATTATCTTTTTCAATGTTCTTTTAGGAACTTATGAAAAAAGAAAGAGTTATGAAATGGTTGAAAAAGTGGGGTTATACTGGCACTTTGTAGATTTAGTATGGGTGTTTGTATTTACAGTATTCTATCTTGTTTAATTTTCAAAAAAAGTAACTATCATGTCACACGAACACGTATCAAATACTAGCAGAATCTGGAAAGTTTTTGGGATTCTTTCAGTAGTAACAATTATAGAAGTTATTCTCGGAATAATTAAGCCTGAATCACTTCATATGACTAATGTTTTAGGAATGAATTTATTGAACTGGATCTTTTATGGTTTGACAATTTTTAAGGCATACTATATTGTTTGGGCTTTCATGCATATCGAAGGAGAAAAAGCTTCTTTACGAAATTCAGTAGTTTATCCAGTAGTATTTTTAGTACTGTATATTCTGTTTATTTTATTAACAGAAGGAGACTATGTTTTTGAGGTTTTTAGAAATTCTACAATTAAATGGAATTTTTAACACGATATTAATTCAAAAAAAAGGTACGCTTTGCGTGCCTTTTTTTATTTTTGTACTTAATAACATACCCTTTTCAAATGAAAAAAAAAATAGTCCTTTTTATTCTTTTTGTTTTACCAATAGTCGCTTATCTTTTTTTTGCTTCAGGGGTAAATAGTTATACTAAACTGCCTGTGCTAAAGTCGAAAACTGCTGATTTTGGTAATTGGAAGTCATTACAAGGTAAAAGAGTAAGTTTAAATGGCAAAATTACTATTCTAGGTTTTGCAGGAAATAGTTTGGTTAAGAATAGAGGTAACTTATTTAATCTCAATCAGAAAATATATCAGCGTTATCACGGGTTCAAAGATTTGCAGTTTGTCTATATTTGTCCAGTAGGGACAGAAAAGGATGCAAAAAAAATTCACGAAGCTTTTGAAGCGTTCACTGACATGTCCCAATGGCAATTTATTTTTGCAACACCAGCAGAGATACAACAATATTACAAGCAATTAAATTTAATAAGTCCTTTAGATAGTGTAATGGGGACTTCTAATGTTTTTATTATTGATAAAGAAAGAAATCTTAGAGGAAGAAAAGCGGATAAAGAATATAAAGAGGGTTATGATACATTTCATCCTTCGGAATTAAGTAATGAAATGTTAGATGATTTTAAGGTGATTTTGTACGAATATCGTGCTGCCTTGAAAAAGAATCATAATGCGACAAGGCAAATTTAATTTTGAATAAATGAAAAACAAATCATACATCGGAATTTCTTTTATTATATTGATTTTTGGGATTTTAGTGGTGCCAACTATTGTAAATCGTATTCAAAATGGGAATGTAGTAAAAGGAGACCGTTTGGATAAGGTTCAAGCGGGACTTTCACAAGAAGAAAGTTTAGTTACAATTGGTCCCGCGCCAAAATTTGAGCTTATTAATCAGAACAATCAAAAAATTTCGAATGCTACTTATAAGGGGAAAGTATTCGTAATTGAATTTTTCTTTACAAGTTGTCCTACGATTTGCCCCAAGATGAATCAAAGTATGTTGGCTATTGAAAAACAATTTTTTGGTAATCCAAATTTTGGTATCGCTTCGATTAGTATAGATCCAGAAAAAGATTCGCCTCGGGTATTAAAAGAACACGCTAAATTATTAGGAGCTACTTCGTCAAATTGGCATTTTCTTACAGGTGATAAAACCTATATTTTCGATTTGGCCAATAAAGGATTTAATTTGTATGCTGGGGAAAATGAAAAGGTAAATGGTGGATTTGAACATTCTGGATTATTTGCATTGATTGATAAGAATGGGAATATTCGTTGTAGAAAAGATAAATTTGGAAATCCAATTTTGTATTATGATGGTTTAGATCCAGAAGGAGTAAAAGACATTCAAGAAGATATTAAATTACTATTAAAAGAATAAAAATGAAAGACAATTCAACAGTAGATCAAAAATATAATAAACTTATCGTATTCGTATCTGTATTGATACCTGTAGTGGTAGCAGTTTTGTTCAATGTTAAATTAAAAGATTTGGGGTATAATGTGGAGCCGCTATCTTTTTTACCACCAATTTATGCAACAATTAACGGAATTACGGCTGTAGTTTTAGTTAGTGCCGTCTTGGCCATTAAAAAAGGGAATAGGAAATTACACGAACGTTTAATGACATTTGCCATTGTTTTGTCTTTGGCTTTCTTAGTAATGTATGTTGCGTATCACATGACTTCTGATTCAACAAAATTTGGAGGAGAAGGATGGATTCGACTGGTGTACTTCGTTTTGTTAATCTCACATATTCTGTTGTCAATTGCAGTAATACCATTAGTTTTGATTACCTATGTTCGTGCTTTGGCAGCCAAATTTGATCAACATAAAAAAATAGCTAAAATTACTTTTCCAATTTGGTTGTATGTTGCGGTTACGGGTGTAATTGTGTATATAATGATAGCTCCGTATTATGTTCATTAATAAAGCTCAAATAATTAAAAAGGGTAAAATAAGTTTGGCTTTTAGAGTCTGTCTTTATCTAGTTTTCTTTTTTATTTGTTCTACTACTTCGAATGCGCAATGTGCTATGTGTAGAGCTGCTCTAACGAGTGAAGGCAATAAAACGAAAGCCGAAGCGGTAAACGACGGTATTGTCTATTTGATGGTGATTCCGTACTTACTGGTGGGAGGTATTGGATATGCAATCTACAGGATGAAAAAGAAATAGTTTATTTCAATCCATCAACTGTAATATTGACTTCACCGCTTATCTTTAAAAAAGCAATAATGGCTTGATTAGCCAATTGTATTTTTTTGAATTGGATATCTTCAATTTTTCCATTGACAAAAACACCTGCCATGGGTGAATAATTTTTCAAATAAGTCATCATGCTTTTCTTGCCTTCGTCTAAATTAGTTTGAATGGAATAGTGGCAATTGTTTTGAATTTTATTTAGAACATAGCCTTGTGCTAACCAATTAGCAGTTTGAAGTAATTTGTTTTTAGTTTCTAAGGCATAGTCCATTTGGTCAAAATAAATTTCTTTAGTAGTTTCATTGTATTTTGGTATACCTGTTAAATAAATGGTTCCATTGATGCTCCCAAGAACATCTAAAGCAATCACCATTTTACTGTTTTTATGCCAAATATTTACGTTGTGTACTATGATTTTCTTTTTGCCTGAACCGAATTCTTGACCTGAAAAATTCTTAGTTATTATTTTTGAAGCTTCATCATAATTTGAAACGGCAGTTATGTTAGCTGTGATTTGATTAGGGATTTTAGTTGCAGTCTTTAAAACAATAGTGTTTGCGTTGAATTTTGTTTCGGGTTTCTTGCCCATTAGTGTTTCCATATTGCATTTAATTCCCATGTCTAAAAGAATTGTTTGGTCTTTTAGGATGGCATTGGTGCTGTAAACCTCAGTAGGTGTAACTCGTAGCCAACTTTCGTATTGTTCACTCATTTGGAAAGGAGTACTTATTTTTTCCAAAGCATCTAACACATTGGGTTTGAAATCCATTGATTTGGCTATCGATTCGTCTATTTTTTGTTCGATTTTTGATTTGAAAAGCGTTGTGCTAGAGTTAATAAGGAAAGTTATAGGAACATTTTTTCCCAAAAGCACCATAGTTGGACTCTCATTCCAATTTAACGATTCTAATTTGGTTTTAGTGTTTAATTTCCAATTCACAAGTTTCACTTCACTTTCTAACGTAATTACGCCATTGAGATTGAACTCTTTAATGGTGTATAAATCAATCCCCATTTTTTTTGTTCCTATTCGATATTTCACATTAGCTTTTAATGTGAGGATGGTTTTTATTTTCCCACCAGTATCTTTGGAACTGTTTTCAATAGTTATTGGGGCAAGTTTCCAAATCTTTATTTCAATATTGTCATCTTCAATAATGTTGTCTTCGTAGATTAAGCCGTTTAGTAGACTATTGGTTTTATTTTCAACATCTTTTAACTTTATGGTGATGGGTAAATTGATGAAAGAGGGAGTGTTTTCGTAAACCAATGGAACAGCATCATCAGGCTCAGGCTTGAATGTGCTTATTTTTGAAGGGGCAGAACAGTTAACTGTTAACAAAAGAAAATTGAATAAGAGAACAAGAATGCGGATGCGTTGCATTGGATTTAGATTTGTGTAACAAAATTACTAAAAGAATTATAATTTCGATTGTACTTGTAACAATTTCAGAATTGTTTAGTCTAATGGATGTTGGTTTTAAAATAATTCTTATAGTTTTCATAATAGAATTAGTATAGAAACCTTAAATTTGTGAATATTTTTGAACATTCATTTGAATAATATGAGAAACAAGAATTGTTTAATTTATATTGTGGTCCTTTTTTTTGGATTATCAATTCAGGCGCAATCAAAAAAATGGACACTGGAAGAGTGTGTAAAGTATGCTTTAAGTAATAATATAACGATTAAACAATCTGAACTTGATACTAAAGCGGCTATAATTGATACAAAAAGTGCTTTAGGGAAGTTTTTACCTTCATTTAACGCCAGTACATCTCATTCATGGAATATTGGGTTAAATCAGGATATTACAACGGGTCTTTTGCGAAATCAAACCAATCAATACACATCAGCAGGAGCTAATGTAGGGATTGATATATATAAAGGGTTACAAAATCAAAACAATTTAAGAAAGGCAAATTTAGCCTTGGTAGCTTCAAAATATCAATTGTTGAAAATGGAAGAAGACGTAGCTTTAAACGTAGCCAATGCTTTTCTTCAGGTACTTTTTAATAAAGAAAACCTCAAAGTGCAACTAGAACAATTAGCCATAAATGAAAAGCAATTAGCTCGATCCATCGAATTAGTAAATGCAGGTTCAATTCCCAAAGGGGATCTTTTGGATACTAAAGCTAATTTAGCTCAAAATCAACAAAATGTAGTTATTGCTGAGAATAGATTATTAATTTCTAAGTTGAGTTTAGCTCAATTATTACAATTGAAACAATTTGAGGATTTTGATGTAGTTGATGCTGCTGAAATAAAAGAAGATAGGTCAATTTTGGCACAATCTCCGAATACTATTTTTGAAAAATCAAAAATGATTAGAACAGAGCTAAAAATAGCACAAACAAATTTAGAGATTGCTCAAAAAAATCTTCAAATTGCTAAAGGTTCATTTCAGCCTACTTTGCAAGGTTATTATGGGTTTAACACACGAATTTCGTATGCTGATGTAGCAACAATTTCAGGCAATTCAATTCTGATGCAACCGGCACCAAAATTTTGGGATCAATTTAATAATAATAAAGGGCAGAATTTTGGCTTTCAATTATCGGTACCAGTATTTAATGGGTTTTCAATAAAAAATAATGTAGAGCGCTCAAAAGTAAACTTAGAAAAATCAAAAATTGCTTTAGAACAACAAGAATTAGATCTACAAAGAAATGTGTTTACTGCTTTTACAGATGCACAGGGTGCTTTGAAAGCTAATGAATCAGCTATAGTGGCTTTAGAAGCAAGACAACAAGCATTTAATTACGCTAAAGAAAAATATGCTCTAGGTTTGATGAATTCTTTTGATTTTAATCAAGCTCAAACTTTATTAATAAATGCACAATCAGAAGTGTTACGAACGAAATACGATTATATTTTTAAAATTAAGATACTGGAATTCTATTTCGGGATACCAATCATTAAAAACTAAATTATTATGTCAAAAAAAACCATATACATCTTAATAGGTGCGGCAGTAGCTTTAATTACATTGTTAATCGTTTTGTCAAAAACGGGAGTAATTGGAAATAAAGATGAAGGTAAAGAAATTGAAACAGTAAACGTTGCTAACTCTACCATCATCGAGACGGTTTCTGCTACAGGTAAAATTCAGCCAGAAATTGAAGTTAAAATTGCATCAATGGTTTCAGGTGAAATTATTGAATTACCAATTAAAGAGGGTCAAGTTGTAAAAAAAGGAGACCTCTTAGTTAAAATCAATCCAGATTTATATACCTCTGGTCTGAATAGAGCTCAAGCTAATTTATCGGGTACCAAATCAGGTTTGCAACAAGCGGATGCTAGTTTTAATGAAGCTAAAGCAAATTACGAAAGAAATAGAATATTGTTCCAAAAAGGAATAATTTCTAGAGCAGATTGGGATAAATCGGTTGCTTCATTTGAAGTAGCAAAATCAAATAAAGAATCAGCGTATTTTAATGTGAAAAGTGCCTCAGCTACTGTAAATGAAGCTAAAGATAATTTAGGAAGAACAGTAATTTATGCACCTGCAGATGGAACAGTATCTGTTTTGAATGTAGAGTTAGGAGAACGTGTTTTAGGGACACAACAAATGGCAGGAACTGAAATTTTACGTGTTGCTAATTTGAACAATATGGAAGTTGAAGTAGATGTTAATGAAAATGATATTGTTAAAATAAAAGTAGGGGATGAAGCTAAAGTAGAAGTAGACGCTTATTTGAAAAAAGAATTCAGAGGAGTGGTTACAAGTATTGCTAATTCGGCAAGTTCAGCTTTAACAGCAGATCAAGTAACTAATTTTAAAGTGAAAGTACGCATTCTAAAAGAATCATATCAAGATTTACTAGAAGGAAAGCCCGTTACATATTCCCCATTTAGACCTGGTATGACTGCTACAGTTGATATTATAACGAAAACCAAAAAGAATGTTTTGGCAGTGCCAATTAGTTCGGTTGTGGTAAAATCAGACACGGCGGCAGTAAGAGAAATTAAAGTAGAAGATCCAGAAGAGCAAAAAGCAACTCCAAAAAGTGATAAAAAATATGAGTGCGTTTTTGTAAAAGTAGGAAACAAAGCTAAAATTAGAATAATTAAAACTGGTATTCAGGACGATACCAACATTGAAGTTGTGACAGGGCTTAAAAAAGGAGATGTTGTAATTACGGGACCTTATACAACAGTCTCCAAAGAATTAAATTCTGGTGATAAAGTAAAAATTAAGAAAGACAAGAAATAATTAGCGTTGAATTATATTTTAAATATAGAAACTGCTACAAAAAATTGTTCTGTAGCTTTGGCAAAAAACGGGCAAACTATTCTTTGTAGAGAAATTGCAGAAGAGGGATATTCTCATGCAGAACAGTTGCATGTTTTTATTGAAACGACCTTGCAAGAAGCAGGAATCCGTTTTCAAGATCTAAAAGCAGTTGCGGTGAGTCAAGGTCCTGGTTCTTATACTGGATTACGTATTGGAGTTTCTGCCGCCAAAGGTTTGTGTTTCACATTAGATATTCCTTTAATTAAGGTAGATACTTTGCAGGTGTTAGCCTCTCAAGCAAAAGTGACGGAGGGATTAATTATTCCAATGCTCGATGCTCGAAGAATGGAAGTGTATAGTGCTATTTTTAATTCCAAATTAGAAAAGCAACGAGAGGTTCAGGCAGAAGTTATTACTGAAAATTCCTTTGAAACTATTTTGGAAACGGTTCACTTCGTTGGCGATTGTGCCGATAAATGCCAACCCGTTTTAGTAAAATCTAATTTTGTCTTCTTGGAAGAAGTAAAATATCCTTCGGCAAAAGAGATGAGCCCTTTGAGTTTTTCTAAATTCCAAAATAGTGAATTTGAAGATGTGGCTTATTTTGAACCGTATTACTTAAAAGATTTTATGATTACGACTTCAAAGAAAGTTGGTTAATTACTTCTTGAAAATCTTCTGTAGGCAATTGGCACGATTTGTTTTGGCAAACGTAAAAGAGGGATTTATCTTCAATAAAACGATTTTGTAAGAAAGGTAACTGAGATGGTTTTTCTGTTCCAGCTATGATTACATTCGGAAAATATAAAGCTGTAATAATTTTGTTCATTTTTCTTGCATCTGCTCCACAAATAGCCAATTCTTTATTTTGTTCAGAAACAGTTAAAGCCAAATCCAACCAATTAGAATAAGCCGAAGGATAATCGATGTTTGGTAAAACAATGGATAGCATTTGTTTAGCCACCTTTTCGTAGTAGGAATTGTCAAAATAGGTACTGAGTAGGTGTAGATTTTTTGCCATAACCGAATTGGATGCAGGAATTACATTGTCTTCCGTTTCAAAATGCACGCTGATTAAAGCCTCGTCTTTATCCGAAGTGAATCTAAAAAAGGCGTGTTGCTCATCGTAAAAATGTTCTAAGGTATAATCAGTAAGTTGCTTGGCATCAAGAAGCCATTTTTCTTCAAAAGTTACCTCATATAAAGCAATAAAAGCAGCAATTACAAAACAATAATCTTCTAAATAGCCATTGATGCTACTTTTGCCATTTTTATAACTATGGAATAAATTCCCTTCATTTGACCACAGCTTCTTGATAATGAGGTTGGCATTTTCAATGGCAATATCGAGATACTCTTGGTTGTCCAACGCTTTGAAAGCATCAACATATCCTTTTAGCATTATGGCATTCCAAGAAGTTAGACATTTATCATCTAATCTTGGTTTAGATCGTTTTTCTCTCTCAAGGTATAGAAGTTGTTCCCAATTTTTTTTCTTTTGTTCTAATTCAGAGGTAGGAAGATGATATAGTTCAGCAATAGCCTCAAGATTTTGATTCTGAATTAAAACATAATTTTCCTCTTCCCATAAACCAAAAGAATTGATGTTAAAAATCTGACTAAATAACTCAAAATCATCTTTTAGAATTGCTTTTAATTCAGGAATTTTCCAAACATAAAAAGCGCCTTCTTCAAGATGGTTTTTGTCATTCAAACTATCGGCATCTAATGCAGAATAGAATCCGCCTTCGAGACTTCTCCATTCTTTTTTTACAAAATCTAATGATTTCTCAATGATTTCTTTATACAATGGGTTTTGTGTCAACTTGTAGGCATCGCTATACAACGAAATCAGCTGTCCGTTGTCGTATAACATTTTTTCAAAATGAGGTATATGCCATTTGCTATCTACCGAATAGCGAGAAAATCCACCATCAATAGTGTCAAAAATTCCGCCATATCCCATTTTTGTCAAAGTCAGATTCACAAATTCCAACAATTCGGCGTCTTGATTTTGATGGGCATACCGAAGTAAAAATTGGTAATTGTTGGGCATCATAAATTTTGGTGCTCTTGCCATTCCTCCAAATTCCCAATCAAAACTCTTTTTCCATTTAGTAACTAAATTTTCAATTAGTTCTTTTTGATTGTTATTTTCATCACTGTCATTTTGGATTATAGAAATAGCTTGAATTCCGTGGTGTAACTTTTCGGCATAATCAATCATTTTTTCAGGTGCCAATTGATACATTTTTTGCAATTGCTCCAGAGTATCTATCCACTCGTCTTTTCTAAAATAAGTACCACCCCAAACTGGTCGCCCGTCAGGTAGTGCTACAATATTTAAAGGCCACCCACCGTGACCTGTCATAATTTGTACCGCTTTCATATACACAGCATCTACATCAGGACGTTCTTCCCGGTCTACTTTAACATTGACGAAATGAGCGTTCATTACGGCAGCTACGGCTTCATTTTCAAAACTTTCGTGTTCCATTACGTGACACCAATGACAAGCCGAATAGCCAATACTTATAATAATGAGTTGATTCTTTTCTTTGGCAGAAGCCAAGGAAGTGCTGTTCCATGCTTTCCAATAAACTGGATTATTGGCATGTTGTAATAAATAAGGACTGGTTTCTAAGTGAAGCTCGTTCATTTTTTTGATGCTAAAAAAAGCGCTTCATAATGAAACGCTTTTGGTATTTATATGATTAAGCGTTTGCCGCTTCAACTATAATGGTATCGTCATTGAGCATTGTTTTAAGTAAACTCTCAATTCCGCTTTTTAAAGTAAATGTCGAAGAAGGACATCCGCTGCATGCGCCTTGTAAAATCACTTTAACCACTTTGTTTTCTTCATCGTAGGACTCAAAAGCAATATTTCCGCCGTCGGCAGCCACCGCAGGTTTTACATACTCTTCTAAAATATTGATGATTTTTTGTGAAGTAACGTCTAAATTGTCAAAATCTTCTGTTTTTTTAGTTTCTTCAACCAGTGTTTCTTGAATAAAATTTTCTTCTAAAACTGTTCCTCCGTTTTCAATAAATTGCTTGATAAAACTACGAAGTTCTAATGTGATTTCGTCCCAGTTATTAATGTCGTATTTAGTAACTGAGATATAGTTTTCGTCAATAAAAATTTCTTTTACATAAGGAAATTTAAATAATTCTTTTGCCAAAGGAGACGAGGCTGTTTGATCAATATTTTTAAATTCGACAGCGTTTCTTGTTAGCATTCGGCTCACTACAAATTTTAAAGCAGATGGGTTTGGAGTGGTTTCGCCGTAAACGGTGATGGGTTGTTTTTTTGCTTTGTTCTCGTCTTGTTTGATGATAATTCCGCCATCAGCGACAAATTTCTCAATTTGTTCAGCAACAGCCTCTTTTACATCGTCCCATTCTACAATGCTAAAACGCTCAATTGCGATGAAATTTCCCGAAATATAAACTGTTTTTACAAAAGGTAAATAAAAAAGTTGTTGTGCCAAGGGAGAAGCTCCTGCCTCATCAATATTTTTAAATTCAAAATTTTCATTTTGAGTAATAAAATCAGGAAATTCAAATTTTAATATGGTGGGATTTTGAGTTTCTTTTATGGTAACTTTTGTCATGAGTTTTATTTTTTTGCAAATTTACTAAAGTTATTTTCTTTGAATCGTTATATTTGATAATTAAAAACAATACTATTATAATAGTAACGTTAATTTAAAAAATCAAATTTTCCAAAGAGTGTATAATAAGTTAAAATTTTTACTTCTTGTTTTTTTAATTCAATTTTCTTCCAAAGCGCAAGAAGGAATACCAGTATACTCTGATTATTTGACGGATAATTATTATCTTCTTCATCCTTCAATGGCAGGTGCAGCTAATTGTGATAAATTAAGAATTACGGGACGTAAACAATGGTTGGGTCAAGAAGATGCGCCAGAATTGCAAACCATAAGTTTTAATAGTAGGGTTGGTGAAAAATCGGGTGCTGGAATAATTATCTTTAATGATAAAAACGGATATCATTCGCAAAAAGGAGTAAAATTGACTTATGCTCATCACATTATGTTTTCTAGAGATGAGATTGATTTAAATCAGCTGTCTTTTGGTATGAGTGTGGGGTTTATTCAAAGTCAATTGGATGAGACTACTTTTACAGATTATGACCCGATTGTTTTTGGGCAAGTTCAAAAGAGTTCTTACTCTAATG
>JBEENX010000035.1:0-12691 GCA_041191945.1 Bacteroidota bacterium | reverse complement strand
AAAATTCAGGTTCGATTAGTATCGATACCCTAAAAAACTTAAAAGGATAAATGGAAATGAATACCAATATAGCTTTACTATTAGTTCTTGCTCCTTTTGCGGGATTTTTAATCAACGTTTTCTTTGGGAAAAGTTTAGGAAAAACCGTTTCTGGAATCATCGGAACACTTTCGGTAGCAATTTCTTTTGCTACTTCAATTTATTTCTTTGGCGCATTAACCACTGAACCAAAAGGATTCAACATTACCCTTTTTGACTGGATTCATGTGAGCAATATCAAAATTGACTTTGGCTTTTTATTAGACCAATTGTCTGTTTTATGGTTGCTTTTTGTAACAGGAATTGGTTCGCTAATCCATTTGTATTCGATTAGCTACATGCACGACGATGAGAACATGCACAAATTCTTTGCCTACCTCAACTTATTCGTATTCTTCATGATTACATTGGTAGTAGGAAGTAATTTATTAGTATTATTCATTGGTTGGGAAGGTGTCGGTTTATGTTCGTACTTATTAATTGGATTTTGGTACAAAAACCAAGACTATAATGATGCCGCTAAAAAAGCCTTCATCATGAACCGAATTGGAGATTTAGGATTGTTAATCGGAATCTTCATCATAGGACATTTGTTCTCTACTTTAGATTACACTTCTTTAAAAACTGCCATTGCTGGAGCCTCAAACGTTGATGTATATTGGCTTTCGGCAGCAGCTTTGTGTTTGTTTATTGGAGCAACCGGAAAATCAGCGCAAATACCATTATACACTTGGTTACCTGATGCGATGGCGGGACCTACACCGGTTTCGGCATTGATTCACGCTGCAACGATGGTAACTGCAGGTATCTTTATGATTACGCGTTTGAACTTTATTTTTGATGTAACGCCAGATGTTCAAAGCATCATTGCTGTGATTGGAGCTATTACCGCTTTGGTAGCCGCTACAATTGGTTTGGTACAAAACGATATTAAAAAGGTCTTGGCCTATTCTACTGTTTCGCAATTAGGATTGATGTTCTTAGCTTTAGGTTTAGGTGCTTACGAAGTAGCTGTTTTCCACGTAATCACACATGCCTTCTTCAAAGCGTGTTTGTTCTTGGGTTCAGGTTCTGTAATCCATGCATTACATGGTGAACAAGATATGCGCAACATGGGTGGATTGAAAAAAGCTATGCCGATTACTTTCATCACGATGTTAGTTTCTTCTTTGGCTATTTCAGGAGTTCCTGTATTTTCAGGATTTTTCTCTAAAGACGAAATTTTAGTAACGGCTTTCCATCATAACATTCCTTTATGGGTTGTGGCTTCAGTAGCGTCTATTATGACCGCTTTCTATATGTTCCGTTTGATGTTCTTAACTTTCTTTAACGAGTTTAGAGGAACTGAAGAACAAAAACATCACTTACACGAAAGCCCTGCTTTGATTACATTCCCTTTGATTGTGTTGGCTATTTTAGCAACTATTGGTGGGGCAATTAGCTTGCCAGGAAATTCTTGGTTGAACCACTATTTGATTCCAATTGTACCAAAATTAGCTTCAGAAGAGCACCACTTAGGAAGTACTGAATACCTATTGATGGCAGTAGCGGTTGTAGGAGGACTTGTGGGAATTGGATTGGCTTATGCTAAATACAACAAACAAAATACGGTTCCTGGAGACGATGCTTCCATTACAGGATTTGCAAAAGTGCTGTATAACAAATACTATTTAGACGAAATCTACAATTTCTTATTTGTAAAATCGGTTAACGAATTGTCTAAATTCTTTAGAGACCAAGTTGAAACTAACTTGTCAGCATTCGTATTTGGATTAGGAAAAGTAACCAACGAAATTAGTCTTCAAGGAAAAAAAGTACAAAATGGAAGTGTGGGATTGTATCTTTTTGCTTTTGTTTTAGGGCTTTGTGCCATTATTTCCTTTTTATTTTTAGCTCAATAATATATACCTACTATGAACGTATCTCTTATATTACTTATTCTTTTAATTGGCGCTATGTCAACCTATATGGTGGGCGATAAATTTGCATCAAAAGTAGCATTGCTTTTCGGACTTGTTTCCTTGGGCGCTTCTATCGTAGTATTGAACCATTATAATTTAGGCGAAAATATTGGATTCATTACACAATGGATTTCAAAACCGAATATTTCTTTTGCTCTAAAAGCAGACGGATTGGCTTTAGCAATGCTATTGCTAACTACAGCTTTGACCCCGATTATTATCTTTTCGTCATTTGGAACTGAAGTGAAAAACGCCAAAACATTCTATGCTTTGATTTTATTCATGGCGTTTGCTATGGCGGGAACATTCTTAGCCGCTGACGGGTTGTTGTATTACATCTTCTGGGAATTGTCTTTATTACCCATCTATTTCATTGCTTTAGTTTGGGGGAATGGAGATGCCGAAGAACGTAAAAAAGCCGTGGTAAAATTCTTTATCTATACTTTAGCAGGTTCATTATTTATGTTGGTTGGCTTTGTGTATTTGTACCAAAAAGCAGGAAGCTTATTGATTGAAGACTTGTATAAATTAAATCTAAACGGAGTAGAACAAGCTTGGTTATTTGTTGGGTTTTTCTTGGCGTATGCCATCAAAATTCCGATTATTCCTTTCCATACTTGGCAAGCCAATGTGTACCAAAAAGCACCTACCGTTGGGACGATGCTTTTATCTGGTATCATGCTAAAAATGGGATTGTACAGTGTTATTCGTTGGCAATTGCCAATCGTTCCATTAGCTGCTAAAGCCCACGTAATTATTATGCTTTTCCTTGGAATAGGTGGTGTGATTTATGGCTCTATTGTAGCGTTGAGACAAAAAGACTTGAAAAAATTAGTAGCCTATTCTTCATTGGCACACGTTGGTTTGATCGCTGCAGGAGCCTATACTTTGACTGCTGACGGATTAAGCGGTGCTGTATTGCAAATGATTGCTCACGGATTTGTAGTAGTAGGTTTGTTCTTTATTGCCGAAATCATTTACAGAAGATACGAAACCAGAGTCATTGCTGACATGGGAGGCATTCGTTCACAAGCGCCAAAATTTGCTTCCTTGTTTTTAATTATCGTTTTGGCATCGGTAGCGTTACCAACGACTTTTAACTTTATTGGAGAATTCACCGTTTTGTATAGTTTGTCTCAAGTGAATCTTGTCTTTGCGGTTTTGGGAGGAACCACAATCATCTTAGGTGCTTACTATATGTTGCGCATGTTCCAATCTGTAATGCTAGGCGAAACGAATGCGAAAGCCTTTGCTGATGTAACCGCTAATGAAGGTATTGTTTTGGTGGTAATCATTGCTGTATTGTTTTTCTTTGGGTTGTACCCAAAACCAATCATCGAATTGATTATGCCAAGTATCGAAGAAATTTTAAATCAAATTAATAGAATCAAATAAGTCCACTACAAGATGAATACATTAATAGCAATAATAGGATTAGGTATTGTATGCCTTTTATTTGAAATTCTAAATCTACGAAAAGCCATTGTGCCGTTTACCATTATTGGTTTATTGGCGGTATTGGGATTGAATATCTCTGAATTTGGCACAACCGAAAGTCACTATGGCAATATGATTGTGGTGAGTAAATTCTCTACTGCCTTTTCTTCTTTGTTCATTGTACTTACTATTTTCTTAGTAGCATTGGGACATCATTTTTATGATAATCATCAAAACAAAATCTCCGATTACATTGCCATCAAAGTGTTTTTATTATCTGGAGCAGTAGCAATGGTTTCTTTCGGAAATTTGGCTATGTTCTTCTTAGGCATTGAAGTGCTTTCGATTTCTTTATATGTTTTGGCAGCAAGCGACCGATTGAATCTAAAGAGTAACGAAGCCGGAATGAAATATTTCTTAATGGGTTCATTTGCCTCTGGAATTCTGTTGTTTGGTATTTGCTTGGTGTACGGAGCCATGGGAAGTTTTGATGTGGCAGAAATAAATGAATTATCACAATCAGCTGAGTTACCAATTTGGTTCCCTATTGGAATTGCTTTATTGACTGTAGGGATGTTTTTCAAAATTGCAGCTGTACCCTTCCACTTTTGGGCGCCAGATGTGTATGAAGGTTCTCCAGCTTTAACAACAGCTTTAATGAGTACCTTAGCCAAAGTAGTGGCTATAGCTACCTTATATAAATTATTATCTGTCCTCAATGCTGACATTTCTGAAAATTATAAAATGGTAATAGTAGTAATTTCAATGGCGTCAATGACAGTAGGAAATATCATGGCATTAAAACAATCCAATGTGAAACGTATGTTAGCGTTTTCAGGGATTTCACACGCCGGTTTTATGTTGATGACTTTATTAAGTTTAGCTAATTCAGCAAGTAGTTTATTGTATTACACTACCGCTTACGCTTTAGCTGGAATTGCTGCTTTTAGCGTAATTTTATACGTTTGCAAAAACAAACACAACGAAGACATTACTAACTTCCACGGATTAGGAAAAACATATCCCTTCCTGGCTGCTGTTTTAACTGCTTCACTGCTTTCTATGGCAGGAATTCCAATTTTTGCAGGATTCTTTGCTAAATTGGTTTTGTTCAACCAAACCATTCAAAATGGCTTTATTGCTTTGGTAATTGTAGCGGTAATCAACTCAATTATTAGCGTGGGTTATTATTTTAAATTGATATTAACTATGTACACTAAAGAGTCTAACGAAGAACGCACCGGAACACCTTTCTTAATTTATGCGGTTGCTTTTACAGCAATAACTCTAAATATCATTATCGGTTTGTTCCCTTCATTAGTGCTAGACTTATTGGGATAATTCAATTTCATTATATTCTATACAACCCGTCAAGAGTAATTTTGACGGGTTTTTTATTCTTTTGCCACGAAGGCACAAGGGTCAATAAGTTATAAAATAATTATTAAAATTAAGACCCATTATAATATCTCAACCCGGTTTATGTATTTATAATAACCATATGATAATAACCTAAGGTGTAAATATAAAAATCCCCTCTGTCACCAGAAGGGATTTTGTTTGTTTAAGACATATGTACTACCAAAACTTCACATACAAAGCAAAAATAGTCAAGACTAACAAGACAATCAAAATGGTGGTTTGTGGTTTCATTTTGAACATCGCTTTGTCTAACTCAAAGGCTTTTTCATTAATTTTAGGTCCTACCAAACTCACTACAATCATAAGCAGCATCGTAAACATAAAAGACAGTCCCATACAAATTAAGAAGGGAATTTCGTAACCTCCTTTACCATTGGCATAAGCCGTGTACAACCAAGTATCGTTACCAAACCATGCCGGTGCTAGTTCATTAAAAAGTACTGATAATACAAAACCAGCTAACACTCCTACTACCGCAGCAGCTCCAGTAGTGCGTTTCCAGAACATTCCTAAAATAAACATCGCAAAAACTCCAGGACTAATAAAACCAGTATATTTTTGAATGTACGTGAAACCGCCAACACCACCAATACCTAAAGTATCGTTCCAAGTAAAAAGTACTGCTAATAATAGGGCTGCAAAGACGGCATACCTCCCAATATTAACTTGATTGGTATCTGTTGCTCCCTGCTGAATGTATTTTTTATGGATATCCAAAGTATAAATTGTAGAAATACTATTCACTTTGCCTGCCAAGGATGCTACAATAGCTGCGGTTAATGCTGCTACTGAAAGTCCTTTTAAACCTGTAGGCAAGAACGTCAAAATTGCCGAGTAGGCACCGTCCTTCCCTCCCACTAATTGTGGTAAATGACCACTTTCATGTAAAACAAAGGCTGCAATCCCTGGCAAAATAACAATGAGCGGCATGAATAATTTAATAAACCCTGCAAATAAAATTCCGGAACGCGCCGTGTCTAAATTGGCACCCAAAGCACGTTGCGTAATGTATTGGTTACAACCCCAATAATTCAAATTAATAATCCAAATACCAGCCAAATAAGCCATTAATCCTGGAATAGTCAAATATTTATTAATTTCCTCTTGCGTGGATGTTGCTGTTGGTTCTGGTACAATCATTTTGAAATGATCTGGTGCTTTTTCCATCAATACCTTAAAGCCAGAAATGGCATCATAGCCAAATCCAAAATAATGACTAACGGTAGTCAAAGCAATATAGGAAGTTACTAAACCCCCTATGATTAAAACGGCTACCTGAATGACATCGGTATAGGCTACTACTTTCATTCCTCCTAAAGAAATAATCAATGCAAATACGGCTAAACTCGTAATTATAAGATGCAAATATTGCCCCCCAGCCAAACTATTAATAGCAACAGCTCCTAAATATAAAATAGAAGTTAGATTTACAAAAACATATAAAAACAGCCAAAATACTGCCATAATTAAGGCAGTCGACTCGTTATATCGCGCTTTTAAAAATTGAGGCATGGTATATATCTTATTTTTAAGATATACAGGAATAAACCAAATGGCTACTATCAATAAAGAGATGGCCGCAATCCATTCGTAAGCGGCAACAGCAATCCCCAAAAAGAAGCCTTCGCCACTCATTCCAATAAATTGTTCTGCCGAAATATTAGAAGCAATTAAAGAGGCGCCAATGGCCCACCAGGTCAATTTACCTTCGGCTAAAAAATAGGCTTTCGCATCGTTTTCATTTTTTTCACGTTTGCGATAAATAATGTATCCATAAATAGATACCACTAAAAAATAAACGGTAAAGACAATGTAATCGGTTAATTCAAGACTGTTCTGATTCATAATTGTAATGGTTAAATAGCGGAACTAAATATACTAGTTTTTATTTGAAGTGGATAATAATAGGTATAAAATGTTAGGCCCAGTTACAAAGAGATTATTTAGCATAATTTTTTGATGTGTTTAACAACATACTATCTAAATTATTGTAAGTTTGGCTATAAATTTTTCTCTCAAAACAGTATAAAATGAATAAAAAACCAGACAATATTGTATATTCTGAAGAGCAAGGATACAATGCAAATTTACTTCCGTATGCTACGAATGTTGGAGCGCCAGTAATCCAATCAGATGATCTCGTTGCATGGAAAATACGAGGTATTCATAACGTTAACAAAGTTTTTGAAAATAAATTCGCTGAATTAAAATTAGAGTACCAAAAACTGATGGAAGAATATAAATGGAATGAACTAGTGTATAACGCTAAATTTTCCTTTGAACCTGTAATTGGAGAAATTTATCATATGTATTTAGGAGAGGATGGAATGGAATTTTTATCTCTAATCCCACCTAACGAATGGAATAAAAAATTTATTGGTTCATTTCAACTCAACAGCGATAAAAAATGGGTAGTAGTAACAACATATTCTGAATCATCTTAGTCTTTTAACCATAAATTTCGAAAAACTTCCTTTTTATCGTAATCCATTGCTTGTTTTTCAATATTGAAATAACGATGACCTCTAGGATCATTGCCAACGCCTGCTAAATAAGCCCAATTGCCCCAATTACTGCATACATCATAATCAATTAATTGCTCTTCAAAATAGGCTGCTCCTACACGCCAATCCATATTCAATTCGTTGCAAAAATAACTAGCTACATTTTGTCGCCCTCGATTACTCATAAACCCGGTTAGTTGTAATTCAATCATATTAGCATTAATGAAATCTGAGGGTGTTGATCCATTCATCCATTGTGATAGTAATTTTTCATTTACCGATTTTGAGTTGACTCTCTCCGTTTTAATTCCTTCGTACAAGAAAAATCTCGTTTGGTATTTTTTAAACATAAATCGAAAAAAATCGCGCCAAAGCAACTCAAAAACCAACCAATAGGTCGAGTCATTGGCGCCAAATTGTTTTTCGTATTTTTTAATTTCAGCATAAATAAATCGAGGCGAAATGCAACCTAGAGCTAACCAAGGCGAAAATTTAGAAGAATAATCCCCTCCTACCATACCGTTTCGGGTTTCTTTGTAGGACGACAAACATTGCGTATCGTAAAAATAGTGTTGCAATCGTTGAATGGCTTGGCTTTCTCCTCCTCTGAATTGTAAAACTGCACGAGGATCGATGGTAGTTTTGATTACACCTAAAGCCTCTAATGTTGGTAATTCCATAGCTGGAATTGCTGGCGAATTGATTTTTACTGGTCCTTCAAACGGTTTTCTGATAGTAGCTTCTTTTTCTGTTTTTTTTCTGAAATTAGTAAATACATCCGGAATATCTTTGATAGAAAACGGCAAGTCTTCAGCATGATATAGTGTACTTGTGCTTACTGTTTCAAACTCACATCGGAGCTTAAACAATTCTTTTTCAACTTTTTTCTCTGTTTGTCTTTCTTCAAAAGCTACTTCTCGCTTTGCAAATACTTTTTGAGCCTTATATTCTTGTACCAACTTTGGAATTTCAACCTCTGGCTTACCCATTACAATCCGTAGACCAGAACCTAAAGTTCTTAATTTAGCATCTAAATCTTCAAGGGATTCCAACAAAAACTGAGTTCTAAAAGCTCCCATTTTTTTAAATCCATAAACTGTCGTTGTAAAATGAGATTCATCAAAACAATAGACAGGAATTATCGTTTCGCTTTGCGAAATAGCTTTAACCAAAGTTTCATTGTCCTCAATTCGCAAGTCGGTTTTAAACCAAACTAAGACTGTTTTTATCATAACTGATTGATGTTTTTTAAATAATAATCGGCTTGTTCCAACAAGGCCTCTTTGTCTTCGGGTTTCATTTTATGCCACACATTATACATCATCCCAATACGTGGATTTTTTCCTAATTTGTCTTCATTTTTATCATAAAAATGCCAATATAAACTATTAAATGGGCAAGCTCTATCTCCTGTTTTTTGACCTTTTTTATAATAACAACTTCCGCAATAATGACTCATTTTATCGATGTATGCCGATGAACTCACATAGGGTTTAGTCCCTACGATACCGCCATCAGCAAACTGGCTCATACCACGTGTATTGGTAATTTCTACCCATTCAATAGCATCGATATAAATCCCTAAATACCAAGCATCAACTTCATCCGGATGAATTCCTGCCAAAAGTGCAAAATTACCCGTTATCATCAATCTTTGAATATGGTGTGCATAAGCGTAATTTAAGGATTGATTGATGGCATCTTTCAAACAATTCATTTTTGTTTTACCCGTCCAAAACCATTCTGGAAGTAGGCTCTTGTTATTAAAATAATTCATCGTAGCGTATTCGGGCATTTTATTCCAATAAATACCGCGCATGTATTCCCGCCAGCCAATAATTTGACGCACAAATCCCTCCAACTGATGGTAGGCTATTTTTTCAGGATAATTTTCCCATTCTACTACTGCTCTATTAATGACCTCTAAAGGCGAAATTAGTTTCAAATTCATTGAAAAAGATAGGCGAGAATGATATAAAGACCATCCATTAGGAGTCATGGCATCTTGGTAACTACCAAAAAGCGCCAAACATTCTGTTACAAAAAAATCAAGTAACGTTAACGATTGTTGTCGGTTGATAGGCCAAACAAAATTTTCGGCGTCAATAGTTCCAATAGTTGTAATATCTGTTTTTTTAATTTCAGAAAAAACTTCTGAAACATCATTATTAAAAACCAAAGGCGAAGTGGGTTTGTGGTCTTTAGGCAATTTTTTTCGATTGTCACCATCATAATTCCATTTTCCAGTTAGCGGTTTATCTCCCTCCATTAAAACATGGTGCTTTTTACGCATCATGTGGTAAAAACTTTCCATTAAAAAGTTTTTTTTACCTTCAAAAAAATCACCCAACTCGTTTCTAGAACTCATAAAATGCTCCGAATCACATACTGAAGTAGTGATAGAAAGCGACTGACATAACTGTTTCAACTGTTCATCCAATCGATATTCGTCAGGCAATTGGTATTCAAAATGGGTAAAATGTTCTTTTTCTATTAAAAATTGAATGTTTTTTTCAAACGATTGTAAATTATTGGCATCATTCAAAGGAATATAAATAACATGGTGCTTTTGCGATTGAATTCCTAAAGCAAACTGTCGCATAGCCGAAAAAAATCCAACCACTTTTTGAATATGATGCGTGGCATAATCCGTTTCTGTGCGAATTTCCATCATCAAATAAGTAACAGAATCATCAATAGTTTTGAACCAAGAATGATTGCTGTTCAATTGATCTCCGAGTAGTAATCGTAACGTTTTTGACATTGTCTATTTTATTTTTTTATTTTTCCTGCAAGGTCTTTTTTACCTTGTAGGTATACTTTTCTATCATTTTTTAACCTACAAGGTTTTTGAAACCTTGCAGGAAATACAGCCAATGAATCACTTCGAAGACCTACATCTATCGCTACAATATTTTACCTCTTCCCAAACTTTTTCCCATTTTTTGCGCCAAGCGAATGGTTTTTGGCAAACGATACAAATTTTAGTCGGAAGGTTTTGTTTTTTTACTCCTCGCATTTTTAGGTTTATTGGGATTACTCACGTGTTTTTGTAAAATTCGCTTCCCTTCTTGTTTGACTTCGTCTTTTTTTCGAAAACTCCAAACAATATCACTAGCATACTTCCTCGTTTCTTCAATATTTACAATAGGTGCTGGATAGTCTTTCCCGATAACACAATTGTAAAATTGCTGTTCCATCTCGTTCATTTTCCAAGGTTCATGAAGCAAATGCACAGGCACTTCAGCTAATTCAGGTAGCCATTGTTTGATAAAAACTCCTTCAGGATCGTGCTCTTCGGAATTTTTAATTGGGTTATAAATCCGAATCGTATTAATTCCTGTTGTCCCTGACTGCATCTGAATTTGCGGGTAATGAATTCCCGGTTCGTAATCTAAAAATTGACGTGCTAAAAAATGTAATTCCCGCCAATCTTGCCATAAATTGAATGTAAAAAAAGAGACTACCAACGCGCGCATTCTAAAGTTGATATAGCCCGTTGCTACTAGACATCGCATACAGGCGTCCACAATTGGCACACCCGTTTTGCCTTCTTGCCAGGCTTTGATATAGGTTTCATTTTTTGGTTTTACCAAAGAATCATAAGCACGATTGGCATTTTCGAATTCCATTTCGCATTCGTCCTCAAATTTTTGCATAAAATGGCAATGCCAATGCAAGCGCGAAACAAAATTGAGCAATGATCGTTTATTTTTAGCCGTTTCGTAATGCTGATTGGTATATTGATAAATCATGCGCATACTGATATTACCATAAGTCAAATACGGCGACAATCGGCTACAACCCTTTCTACTCAAAGCCGGTTTAGAAATGTGTTTGCTATAATTAACATAGCGTTCTTTGACAAAACTGTCCAAATAACGCCAAGCCCAATATTCGCCTCCTCGTTGAAAGTTGGGATTTGGTATTGTAATCTCAGGAGATAATTCCGCTCCTTTTATTTGATTGTAAAAATTGGATTCTAATTGTATTGTTTGTAACTCTGATTCTTTTATAATTTTAGGTGTATCGCGCATGACTTGTTCCCATCGCTTGTCCCAATTTTGTCGAGATTTTAATCTACGTATAACGCCATGCATTTGAAACTCTTTCCAAATGATGTCATTGGAATCGAAAAATTCTTTCATTTCTAAATCGCGGTCAAAAGTCAATTTGTTGCCAATTTCCTGATGGGAGAAAACAGATCTAACCTCATACTCCTGAATTAATTTGGAGAAAACCATTTTAACTTCGTTGTGAAAAAAATAGATTCTTGCATTAAATGATGCTAATTTTTTATTTAAATCTTGAATGGATTCGTACACAAACCGCCAATGCCTTACGTCCGAATCGGCATAGCCCATAACAGAAGGTTCGAAAAAACAAACTAACAATAGCGGCATGCCTGATTGATGCGCATGAAACAATGCTTCATTATCAATCAAACGAAAATCGCGCTTGAACCAAACAATATGTATGGATCGTTTTTTCAAGAAATAAAAATGAGTTGAATTTTTTTGTTTAATTATTTTACATAAATATTAAACAAATGTACTGATTTTTAAATTACACCAACACATTAATCTTTAACTAAAAAACCTCTTCAATTGAAGAGGTCTCTAGTCAATACATTTTTAATTAATAGAATATCTAAAAATTTCCAGACTTCGGATCAAATATTTTGCAATAATGAAATGGGAGAGTTTCTATATATTTCATCTTAAAAGTAGCGTTACTTATCATTGAAGACTAATTAGACATAACAAATCCATAACTAAATGAGTTCTAATAAATAATTACTTTGAATAATCTGATTATTTTGAAATTTAACATCTAAATCTCGCCAATATTCATAAACTACTTGTTTAAACCTTCCATTTGATCTATAACACATTAAAAACTCAGTTGATTTATCTGTAAACTTTACGTAAAAGAAATTTCTACCTTCTTTTACTATCTCAATTTGAGTAGTAATCAATTTGGATTTTACTTCTTCAAAACGATACTTTGTTAAATCTCCTATTTTATAAATTTCAGAAGACTTACAAATAATTTTATTTGTATAAAATAATGATTCTATCTTAATAATATAGTCATTTATCAATTTCAATAAATACAACATACATCTAAATCAATATTAAAACTTAAATCGTAATACCATTTCATTTGTGTTTCTAGCACTCGCTAAGGCTGCCTGAGTACTCATCTCATAAGCAAATCCAAACAACAATCGGTTGCTGATTAGTATCGTTGCCATAGCCCCATAGGCTTTATCTGTTCTATACATTCCTCCTATTTCAAAGGTTTTGTCTATTTGTAACATCGTTG
>JBEENX010000034.1:0-12794 GCA_041191945.1 Bacteroidota bacterium | reverse complement strand
CACATGGATTTTCAGTCCATTGCTCTACCATCTGAGCTAAGGTACCTTGCTTATGCGGGTGCAAATATAGAACCATTTTTAATTTATCCAAAACAAATAGTAAAAAAAATCAATTCGTATCTTCGCGCTGTAAAATATTACCATATGATTCTAACTATTGACGTTGGGAATACCCGAATTAAAGGTGCTGTTTTTGAGAAAGATACTCTTGTGGAGCTATTTTTTTTTGAGGCAAATGCCCTAAATCAAACTATTGAAAATATTTTAATACAATATTCCAATATAACACATTTGGTGGTGGCAAGTGTTGGAAAATTAGGAAAAGAAGCTTTTTCAAGTCTTACTGCTAAGGTATCAATTCATTTTGTAACACACAATGATGCCTTTCCGTTTTTGAATGCGTATGCAACTCCACAAACATTAGGGATTGACAGAATGGTTTTGGCAGCGGGAGCCACTTTGTGTTATCCAGCTCAAAACCGCTTAGTAATTGATGTTGGTACTTGTGTTACGTATGATTTTATAAGTCAAGATGATGTGTATTTAGGAGGAGCTATCGCTCCAGGCTTGCGTTTGCGGTATGAGTCATTACACCATTATACAGCAAAACTTCCTTTGCTGGAATCGGAATGTCCTGATTATTTCATTGGAAATTCTACGGCAAATTCGATTCATTCGGGCGTAGTAAATGGTTTGGCACATGAAATAGACGGTTTTATTGAGGAGTATCGTACACGCTATTCAAATTTTATCATAATTTTAACGGGTGGCGATGCAGAATTTTTGGCTAAACGATTAAAAAATACCATATTTGCCAATTCAAATTTTCTTTTGGAGAGTTTGAACCAAACCTTTCAATATAAAATCAAAAATGATTAAAAAAATTATAGTAAGCACGTGTTTGCTTTTTTCATTCGTATCTTTTGCACAAGAAGGAACTGCTTCTCCGTATTCGTTTTTTGGAATTGGTGATGTTCGCTACAAAGGAACTGCAGAAATGCGATCTATGGCTGGTATAGGTGTGGAGCAGGATAGTATCCATATTAATTTAGATAATCCTGCTAGTTTTGCAACTCTTAAGTTAACTACATTTGCATTAGGAGGTAGTCTTGCTACTACTCAATTAAAAAATACATCCAATTCGTCAGGGGTTCAAAGGGTTACTTTGGACTATTTAGCTGTTGGTTTGCCTATGGGTAAATTGGGTGTTGGTTTCGGATTGATTCCTTTTTCGTCAGTAGGTTATAAAATACAGTCAATAGCTTCAGATGCTTCACAAAATAGTAAACGTTTTGATGGTTCAGGGGGTCTTAACAAAGTGTTTTTTGGTGTAGGATATGCTATTTCACCTTCCTTAAGTTTTGGAGCGGATGCGCATTATAATTTTGGAAAAATAGAAACTACAAATTTGGAATTTTTATCGGGCATCCCAGTAGGGACAAGAGAAACCAATAATGCTGTTCTTTCTGGATTTAATTTTAATGTGGGTTTACTATTTCAAAAGAGTCTTATTAAAAAGATAAACCTCTATTCTAGTTTGAATTATGCACGTGAAAGCACCTTGAAATCTAGTAATACAAGTGCCATTTCAACTGTTTTAATTGATGCACAATTCAATACCTCAGTGGTAGATGCAGCAAGCGATATAGTTACGAGTGCTAATTTAAAAATACCGAGTAAACTCACAGTAGGTTTAGGAATTGGTGAATCTAAAAAATGGTTAATAGCAGCACAGGTAAGCACTAGAGATGCTGCAGCATTAGCTAATACCTACAATTCATTTAGTAATGTCTCTTATGAAAAATATCAGAAATATAGTGTAGGAGGTTATTTTATTCCTAATTACAGTTCATTTGCTAGTTATGGTAAACGCTTAGTATACAGGGCAGGCTTAAAATATGAAAAAACAGGATTAGTTGTGAATTCAAAATCAATACAAGACACAGGTATTACTTTGGGCGTTGGTTTTCCAATTACAGGTTCCTTTTCTAATATGAATATTGGTTTTGAGTTGGGTAAAAAAGGCACTACACAATCTAATTTAGTTCAAGAAAATTACATGAATTTTTGTTTGAGTTTATCATTTAATGATAAATGGTTTCAGAAAAGAAAGTACAATTAATAAAAAGTAGCTATAGCTACTTTTTGTTGAGTTCAAAAAGAAGATGAATTTTTTCAGTAAAAATAAACTAATTCAAGGTTTAGCAGCATTGTTTTTTGTTATGACTTTAGGCTGCGAGAGTAATTTTAAAGAAATTCAGAAAGATAATTTTTCAGATTTTGTACCTAGCAGCGACGCAGATAAAATCAATTTAAAATACACAGATTCTGGAAGGATTACCGCTATTTTAATTAGTGATAAAATGAAAGATTATGCGACAGTTGATTTCCCTTTTACCGAATTTCCAAAGGGAATCCATGCTACTTTTTATGATAGAAAGGCTAAAAAAACACAGATTACATCTAATTATGCTATTTCATATAAACAAACTGGAATTATTGATTTGCAGGGTAAGGTAAAAATAGTGTCTGATGATGGACAAATGTTAGAGACGCAACAATTGTACTATGACCAAAAAAACGCTTGGTTTTTTACCGAACGAAAATTCAAGTTTACCTCTCCTAAAGGGGTTTCAAATGGTCAAGGAATAGATTTTAGTAAAGATTTTAAAGTAATCAATTCACAAAGAATAACAGGCGAAGTAGATTCTAACGAATAAAAATATAATTATGGCATATCTTAAATACACTCCGTATTTGTACCTTATTTTAGGTGTTTATTTAGTGATTGACTCCATTGTAAAATGGAATGATCCGGCTGGGAATTCGGGTTTAACTTTAATTTTTTCAGGATTGGCTTTTTTTCTATTTGCTTTTAGAAGACGTTATGCTAAACGATTCGAATCACGAAGAAATAATAAAAATTAAACAGAATTAGAGTGCGATTGACGAAAGAATATTGAGATGGTTTTTTTAGAAATTTAAAAAAACTTTCAAAATAAAACGCGACGAGTATAATTATTAATTAGATAATTGTATTTTCGCAAACTGAAAATAAAATTAATTACTATAAAAATGGCAGTTTTAGCAAAAATTAGAAAACGTTCTGCATTATTAATTGGTGCAATTGCATTGGCTTTATTTGCGTTTATCATACAAGATTTAATCGGTAAAGGTGGTCTTGGGCAAAATACAAAAGATGTTGGGACGATTAATGATAAAGACATTTCTTTTGAAGATTTTAGAATCAAAGTAAGTAATGTTGAGAAGAGTGGTCAAGGAATAACAGCTACTCAAGCTGCTAACCAAGTTTGGGACCAGGAAGTTTCGATTGCTTTGTTGACATCTGAATTTGAAAAATTAGGTTTGAGAGTTGGAGAGAAACATTTGATTGAGGTTTTAAAAGCAGATCAAAACATTGGAAGTAATCCTTTATTTTTAAATGCTGCAGGATTATTTGATTTAGCCAAATTCAAAGAATATTTTAAAGCAAATCCAGAGCAAGCTGCTTTTTTACAAGAAAGAGAGAAATCAGCCGAGTTGAATGCGAAGTTTCAACTTTACAATACTATGGTGAAATCAGCTTTATATACAACTGAGGCTGAAGGTAAATTGAAATATGAAATGGAGGCTAACAAAGTGAATTTTGCTTACGTTGCTGGATTGTATTCAACTATCAAAGACAGTCAAGTTAAAGTGACTGATACTGAGATTATTGATTTCATGAAGAAAAATGAAAAGAAATACAAAGCGGATGAATCAAGAGAAATTGAGTATGTTTTACTTGAAGATAAAGCGTCTAAAGAAGATGAAGCAGAGGTAAGAGGAAAAATTACAGCTTTATTATCAGGAAGTGTTGTATACAACCAAAAAACAGGAAAAAATGACACTCTGCCTGGATTTAAAAATGCTCCGAATGCGGTTGAGTTTGTAAACTCAAATTCAGATGTGCCTTACGACTCCTCTTTTGTTGCCAAAAAAGATTTGCCAGCAGTTGATGCAGATCAATTATTCAATTTAGCTCCAGGAGCTGTTTACGGTCCTTATAAATTTGGGAATTATTACTGTATTTCTAAATCGTTTGGTAAAAGAGCTGGGGTGAATGCTAAAGCAAGTCATATATTAATTAGTTATGAAGGAACTCAAGTTCCTAACAAAAGAGAAAAAAGAACTAAAGAGCAAGCCTTGGCAAAAGCACAAGCCATCTTAGCACAAGTGAATGCCAATCCAGATAGTTTCATGATGTTAGCATTTTCTAACTCAGACGATTCTTCTGCACAACAAGGGGGTGATTTAGGTTATTTTGGTCCAAACCAAATGGTAAAACCATTTAACGATTTTGTTTTTGGTAACCCTATTGGAAAAGTTGGTTTAGTAGAAACACCTTTTGGATTCCATATTATCAGAATTACAGATAAACAAGACGGAGTGCGTTTAGCAACTGTAGCTCAAAAACTAGAGCCATCAGAAGCTACTTCAGATAAAATCTTTACTCAAGCTACTCAATTTGAGATGGATGCTGCTAGCAAAGATTTTGCTAAATTGGCAAAAGACATGAAATTAACGGTTTCTGGTCCAGTTACTGTAACAGTAATGGAAGAAAACTTTGCTTCTTTAGGAAATCAAAGAGCTATTATAAGATGGGCTTTTGAGGAAGATTCTAAAGTAGGAGCTATCAAACGATTTGAATTGGCTAATATTGGTCATGTAATTGCTAGAGTAAAATCAATCGATAATTCAGGTTTAGTGCCAGTTTCTCAAGCAAGAGCTTATGTGGAACCAATCCTTAAAAACAAGAAAAAAGCAGAGTTGATTAAAGCAAAAATGACAGGTTCTTCTCTTGAAGCAATTGCAAAATCAGTGGGTTCTAAGATAGAGCAAGCAGCTAACCTTACTATGGAAAATCCTGTATTAGGTTTAGTTGGAGCTGAGCCAAAAGTAGTTGGAACTGCTTTTGCATTAGCTGCAAATAAAGTATCTGCTCCAATTGAAGGAGTAACTGGTGTGTATGTAGTGAAAAACAACAGTACAGTAAAAGCACCAGCCTTGAAAAACCACGCTGCTTATGTAGCTAAATTAAAACAACAAACTGCAAACGATGCAGGTAGAATTCTTCCAGCATTGAAAGCGAATGCTACTATTGAAGACAACAGAAGTAAGTTCAATTACTAAGAAGTAAAATTCCATATGCAAAAAAAGCCAAGACATTTGTCTTGGCTTTTTTGATTTAAATCGGGTTAATTTAAATCATAATATCATCTCTTCATACGGAATTATCGTCTCATATCCTTTGGCCACAAAATAGGATTTTGGATTTTCTTTTGATACTACCAAAACAAAATCGCCACCCCAAGCACCTAAACTTTTTATAGCACCGTCAAAGTCTGGGAATAGGGAATTTTTCACTGTTTCTGTTTGTAAGATAGCACTCAAAACGGTTTCGTGTTGGTGGAGTAATTGGGTAAATAACGTTACGTTTTTAGCCTCAATAATATCCTGCGTTAATTCATCAATCGTAGCAATGTAGCTCGATAATTGGGTGATTTTATTGGAATGATAATCCGCTATGGCCGATTTGCTATTTCGCTTTTGGTTCAAATAAACAAAATAGAGGTTTTTGGTAAATTCAGGTTCGAAAACTACTTGTTTT
The DNA here is from genome assembly GCA_041191945.1 of Bacteroidota bacterium. Classification (GTDB taxonomy): domain Bacteria; phylum Bacteroidota; class Bacteroidia; order Flavobacteriales; family Flavobacteriaceae; genus Flavobacterium. The sequence goes on along the minus strand of JBEENX010000034.1, from coordinate 7,144 downwards.
ACTTCAGGTTTTCGGTTTACAATAGAATAGGTAATAGGAGTGTTGTTTTGTGCACAAGCAATATCGTAGCCACTACCACCAAAACTTTTATTCAGTAACTCAAACGCATCAATTTGAAACCATTGCGCTATATTGTTAATCAAAGTGGATGAAGTGCCTAAGCCCCAATTACGTGGAAAACTCAGTTGCGTAGTTATACTAAGACCATCTGAATTTAAAAATACGCTTGGATTCATCACATCAGCGACCTGCAAAATTTTGATGAGTGTCGCTTTTACTGAATCTGAAGTAGTGTTACTTTTTTCTTGTATTTCTTCAAATGAAATAGAATCTTCAAACCAAACACTTCCATCGGCATCATAACTTTTCCAATGGATAGTTCCGTTTTGAGTATCTTCTATACTAAGATTTTGTCCCATTTTAGTAGGTAAAGCCAATCCTTTGGCACCGTCTAAGATGAGGTATTCTCCTGTGATTAACAATTTCCCGTTGCTGTAGAAGGTGTGTTGCATTCCAATTAGTTTCTCAATTGGTTCATAAAATCGACTACTGCGCTATGCGAAACAGTTTGGTGTTTGAAGTGCTTGCGTACTTTCATTCGCTCGTCTTCTGTTGCGTCAAATTGGTTCAAAATATTGTTCAAGTGCATTTTCATGTGTCCGTCTTGGATTCCTGTTGTGGTTAAGGAACGCAAGGCAGCAAAGTTTTGGGCTAGGCCCGCTACCGCCACAATTTGCATTAGTTCTTGAGCAGAAGGTTTTTCGATCATTTCCAAAGCTAATTTTACCAAAGGATGCAAAGAGGTTAATCCGCCTACAGTACCCAAAGCCAATGGAATTTCCATCCAAAAATTAAAAACACCATTTTCTATTTTGGCATGCGATAAGCTAGAATACTGTCCGTTGCGAGACGCATAGGCGTGAATTCCGGCTTCGATAGCTCTAAAATCATTTCCAGTTGCTAGAACCACCGCATCAACACCATTCATGATTCCTTTGTTGTGTGTTACAGCACGAAAAGGCTCTACCTCGGCGATGCGAACCGCTTGAACAAATTTTTCGGCAAATTCCTGCGGATTTGGAATGTGTTTTTCTTCTAAATCAGCAATTGGACAGGACACTTCGGCACGAACTAAGCAATTGGGAACATAATTCGACAAAATGCTCATCACCACTTGAATGTCTTTTTCTGTTGCTGAAAAGAGTTCGTATTGGTTTGCTTTTTCTTTCAATGTTTTGGCAAATTGCTCCAAACACGAATTGATAAAATTAGCTCCCATGCTGTCTTTAGTCTCAAAACTCACATGAAGTTGGAAGTAATTTGGAATTAAATCGGTTTTGTCCTTTAAAACAATATCAAGAATTCCGCCTCCACGGGCTTGCATATTTTTGGTAATGCTTGCGGTTTCTGTAAAGAAATCAGCTTTAATTTTCGAAAAGAAAGTATGTAATTTTTCAGCTTCCCCTTGAAAAATGAAATGAACTTGGCCAATTTTTTCAGTGTCAATTACTCGGGTAGTAAATCCGCCACGAGTAGACCAAAATTTAGCTGCTTTGGATGCGGCTGCCACCACAGAACTTTCTTCAATAGCCATCGGGATGGTTTTGTATTTTCCGTTGATGAGAAAATTAGGCGCTACACCTAGAGGGATATAGAAATTTGAAATCGTATTTTCGATGAATTCGTCGTGTAGTTTTTGGATTTTCTCATCTGAATTCCAATAATTTTTCAATAATTGAATCGCATGTTCAGGAGTTGAAAAATAGGTTTGGGCAATCCAGTCTATTTTTTCTTCTTTGGATAATTTAGAAAATCCACTTACGGCTTGGTTCATTCTCAGTTGATTATAATAATTTCCTAGCAAAGATACACTTTTAGAACGTTTTTTCAGTAACTCATTTATCTCAATAAACGAGGAGTTTGTTTTTCGGTTTAACATTTAACAGCTCAAATGTGAAATAATTGTAAATTTTTCACTAAAATTGGGGTCTGTTATAACCAAATTTAAATTATGAAATCAAACTTATCTTTTGTTCTGTTTTTTGTGTTCACAATGGCCGTTTTTGGGCAACAAAAAATCACTGTTGAAGAAATTTATACGGGCGCTTTTAGAGCCAAAGGGATGGATGAATTACAGTCCATGAAAAATACGAACCAATACACAGTTTTGAATTATGATGCTGCTTCACGAAGCATGCAAATTGATTTGTTTGACTTTGCTACTTTGAAAAAAGTCAATACATTGATTGATACAAAAAATTATTCTGTTTTGGCTGAAGGTATAGATAGTTATACTTTTTCCTCAGATGAGAAGTTAGTCTTAATCGCTAATAATTCGAATTCAATTTACCGCCATTCGTTTACCGCAGATTATTACCTTTTTGACATTACCACTAAAAAAGTAGAAAGATTATTTGATTTTCAAATTCAAGAACCTACTTTTTCGCCAGACGGCAAAAAGATTGCTTTTGCTAGAGAAAACAATTTGTATATGTACGATATTGCTAGTAAACAAACAACTGCTATTACCACTGATGGTAAAAAGAATAGTGTAATTAATGGAATTACGGACTGGGTGTATGAAGAAGAGTTTGCTTTTGTTCGCGCTTTTGATTGGAGCAAAGACAGTAAAAAAGTAGCGTACATTCGTTTTGACGAAAGTCAAGTTCCTGAATTTTCAATGTCTATTTTTAAAAAGGATTTGTACCCAACGGTAGAAACGTTTAAATACCCAAAAGCGGGAGAAAAGAATTCAGAAGTGTCATTGCATATTTATGATGTAGCTTCTAAAGGGACTCAAAAAGTAAATCTGTCTCAATATGCTGATTTTTATATTGCCAGAATGCAATGGACAAATGATGCCAATGTACTTTCGGCTCAAGTATTGAACCGTCACCAAGACAATTTGGATTTGTTGTTCATTGATGGAAATTCAGGAGCTGCTAAAGTAGTGTTGAATGAAAAAGACAAAGCGTATGTGGATGTTACCGATAACTTAACATTCTTGAAAGACAATAGTTTTATTTGGACCAGTGAAAAAGACGGATTCAATCATATTTATTTGTATGATAAAACGGGAAAATTAAAAAATCAAGTAACTAAAGGCAATTGGGAAGTAACCAATTACTATGGTTTTGACGAAAAAACAAATACAGTTTTCTACCAATCAGTTGAGAATGGTTCGATTAATAGAGATGTGTACAGCATCAATTTGAATGGAAAAAACAAAGTGCGTTTATCTAAAAAGACAGGAACAAGTGCCGCTACTTTCAGTCCTAATTTCCAGTATTTTATAAATACTTACTCTAGTGCAAATCAACCTACTACGTACACTTTGAACGAAGCTAAAACAGGAGCGCAAGTACAAGTAATTGAAAATAACGAAGCATTGGCATCCCAATTAAAAGCTTATAATTTATCGACTAAAGAATTCTTTGTGTTAAAAACTGATAAAGGGAATGAATTGAACGCTTGGATTTTAAAACCTAAGAATTTCGATCCAACTAAAAAATATCCTGTTTTTATGTACCAATATTCAGGGCCTGGTTCACAACAAGTAAATAACGATTGGAATTCTAATGATGATTATTGGTTCCAAATGTTAGCACAACAAGGCTACATTGTGGCTTGTGTTGATGGACGTGGAACAGGGTTTAAAGGTGCTGCCTTCAAAAAAGTAACGCAAAAGGAGTTAGGAAAATACGAAGTAGAAGACCAAATCGATGCGGCTAAAGTAATTGGAAATTATCCGTATGTAGATAAAACTCGAATTGGAATTTGGGGTTGGAGTTATGGAGGTTTCATGGCGTCTAACTGTATTATGAAAGGGGCTGATGTATTTAAGATGGCGATTGCTGTAGCTCCAGTAACCAATTGGCGTTTTTACGACAGCATTTATACGGAACGTTATATGCAAACGCCTCAAGAAAACGCAAGTGGCTATGATGAAAATTCGCCAATCAACCACGTGAATAAATTGAAAGGGAAGTTCTTGTTAATTCACGGTTCAGGAGATGATAATGTGCATGTTCAAAATTCAATGCAAATGATGGAAGCCTTGATTCAAGCCAATAAACAATTTGATTCTCAAATTTACCCGGATAAAAACCACGGTATTTACGGAGGTAAAACCAGAATTCAGTTGTTTACCAAAATGACTAATTTTATCAAAGAAAATTTATAAAACTAACCAATTATTACAATCAAAAAATAGATTTATGATAGCAACTCAATCGAAAACAGCGCATCCAAAAGGACTTTGGGTATTGTTTGGAACAGAAATGTGGGAACGATTCAATTTCTACGGAATGCGAACTTTATTAGTGCTTTTCCTTGTGAATTCATTAGTAATGAAAGAGGAAGATGCGTCCTTGATTTATGGAGGTTTCTTGGGACTTTGTTATTTAACGCCAATGTTAGGTGGGTTTATTGCCGATCGTTTCTTAGGCAATAGAAACTGTATTATGTTGGGCGGATTGATCATGGCAATTGGTCAGTTATTGTTGTTCACCAGTGCAAGTGTTTTTGGTGAGAATTTACCTTTGGCAACCACCATTATGTACAGTGGTTTAGGAGCTATTATTTTTGGTAATGGATTCTTCAAACCGAATATTTCTAGTATGGTGGGAAGTTTGTATCCAAAGCAAGAAAAAAATAAATTGGATACGGCATTCACTATTTTCTATATGGGAATTAATATTGGTGCTTTCTTAGGGCAATCTATTTGTCCATTATTGGGAGATGTTAAAGATTCAGCTGGAATTAGAGATATTCATGCGTTCAAATGGGGATTTCTTGCCGCTTCGATTGCGATGCTTTTAGGTACTATTTTATTTTACTTTTTGAAAGACAAATATGTGGTTTCGCCAGAAGGAAAACCAATTGGCGGATTACCTTCTAAAAACGACTCCTCAGATTACGAAGAAGGAGAAGCACAAAAAGCAGTTTTCACTCCAAAAGCATTATTTATCGCTGCACTTTGTTTTGTAGGCTTGTTCTTCTTATTTCATTCTTCAGTTGAAGGTGATAATGTCGTAAAGACGATTATTTATCCAATTATTTATGCGAGCGGAATTACTTTAGCAGGATTAATTTTATCCGATAGTTCGTTGACAAAAATCGAAAGAGACCGAATTCTAGTAATTTATATTGTGTCGTTTTTTATCATTTTCTTTTGGGCGGCTTTTGAACAAGCAGGATCTTCTTTGACTTTTATTGCTGATAATCAAACGGACAGAACCTTTTTATTTGGTTGGAAAATGCCAGCTTCGATGGTGCAAATTTTTAACGGACTTTTCGTTGTTATTTTAGCCGTTCCATTTAGTATGTTATGGGACAGACTAAGAGCTAAAGACAAAGAACCTATTTCTCCATTCAAATTGGCTTTAGGTTTATTTTTAATCACAGTAAGCTTCTTCATGATAGCTAACCAAGTGAAAGGTTTAGGGACTTCAGGTTTATTGGCTGTTAAATGGTTGATTTTATTGTATTTCTTGAATACATGTGCCGAGTTGTGCTTGTCACCAATAGGTTTGTCATTGGTTGGAAAATTATCGCCAAAACGTTTTGCCTCTTTACTATATGGAGTTTTCTTTTTGTCGAATGCTTCAGGATATGCATTAGGAGGAACTTTAGGTTCTATCTTACCAGCAACAGGTGATAAATTTGATAAAGCAAAAACATTAGGGATTGACTTGCAACCTATTTTAGATAAAAAAATCACGCCAACTGCAGAGCAATTGAAGTTATTAGCCGATAATCAAATTAGTGATCATAACCCTGTTTTTGCAGGTTTTGAAATTCACAATCTATTTGAATTCTTTATGGTGTTTGTGGTGTTGACAGGAATTGCTTCTTTAATCTTGTTTGCGTTGACTCCAGTATTGAAAAAAATGATGCATGGTGTCCGATAATTTAACCATAGAAAAAATTCAAAACTTTGAAGGCAAATACCCCAAGCAATTGTGGTATTTGTTTTTAGTAGAAATGTGGGAACGTTTCTGTTTTTATGGAATGCGTGGAGTTTTGACCTATTTTATGGTAGATCAATTACTCTTAAAAGATGAAGCGGCTAATTTGCAATATGGAGCTATTCAAGCTTTTGTCTACGCGTTCACGTTTATCGGAGGGATTTTTGCTGATAAAATTTTAGGGTTCAAAAAATCGTTATTGTTTGGAGGAATCGTGATGATTTTAGGCAATCTATTAATTGCTTTTTCTCCAGCAACTTTGTTTTATTATGGAATAGCGTTTTCAATTATTGGAACAGGTTTTTTTAAACCGAATATTTCTTCTATGGTGGGTGAATTGTATCATGAAAATGACAACAGACGCGATGCAGGTTACGGAATGTTTTATGCTGGAATTAATGTAGGCGGACTTTTAGGAGGCGCATTATGTATTTATTTAGGTAAATATTATTCCTGGCAATGGTGTTTCTTATCGGCGGCGATTGTGATGCTTTTAGGTTTGATTACATTTTTGTTGACCAAAAAACAGTTAGGACCTATTGGCAATTCTCCTTTATTACATCTGACTTCAAATAAAAGAAAAATTCGTGAAATTTTAGTTTATATAGGTTCATTGTTGAGTATTCCATTGATATTTTTAATGGTAAAAAACACGGATTACACGGATTATTTTATGTACACCATAGGAGTATTAGCAGTTCTCTATTTTGTATTCGAGACAGTCAATTTGAAAAATAGTGCTTTGCAAAAAAAATTAATTGCAGCGTTCTTATTCATCTTTTTTTACTTTTTATTCAATGCGATATACGAGCAAAGTGGTGGTTCATTATCTCTTTTTGCCAAAGACAATTTGAATGATAGTTTGCTGTTCTTTCATATCGATCCCAATGTAGTTAACAATAGTTCCAATACTTTTTTTGTAATTGTATTGAGTCCTCTAATAGGGTTGCTATGGTTGTGGTTAGGGAAGAGAAAAATAGAACCCAATACTATTGTCAAATTCGGAATCGGATTTTTATTCCTTGGCGCTTCGTTTTATATCTTTTATCTCACTCGATTTTTTGCCAACGTGAAAGGAGTTGCTTCTTTGAATGTGTTTACATTTGCTTATTTGGTAACTACCGTTGGCGAATTGTGTTTGGGTCCTATTGGAATGTCAATTATTACTAAGCTTT
>JBEENX010000033.1:0-12805 GCA_041191945.1 Bacteroidota bacterium | reverse complement strand
CGTTCAAAGTGGTTCTTTGAACATAAAAAATGGGTGAAAATTATACCACGTGACGCTTACACGTATTTAGAATATCATTTCTTTGACAAAAAAGGAAATGTTATTTCAGAATAAATTTAAAAAACCGCCTTTCGAAAGAGAGGCGGTTTTTTTATGCGTCATTACGAGGAACGAAGCAATCTTATTTTAGGAGCTATTTCCACTATTCGCTCTATCTTTTTAGGTGCCTTCGAGTTCCTCAGTCACCAAAAAAGGATGCCGTTTCTATCTGGGCTAAGGTTAATTAGTAAAGATTACTTCCTGCGCGCTGCAAAAAAACGTTTCATCAAATCGGCAGCTTCTTCGGCTAAAATCCCTGAAACTACTTCGGTTTTTGGATGCAGTTGCGTTCCCATTTTGCTAAACCCACGTTGTTCATCACTGGCACCATAAACGATTTTAGAAATTTGGCTCCAATACAAAGCGCCAGCACACATTTGGCAAGGCTCTAACGTAACATATAAGGTGCACTCTTTTAGGTATTTCCCGCCCAAAAAATTAGCGGCTGCTGTAATCGCTTGCATTTCGGCATGTGCTGTTACATCATGAAGTAATTCGGTTAAATTATGACTGCGCGCAATGATGGTATTGTTAATCACAATTAGCGCACCTACGGGAATTTCACCTTTATCAAAAGCCATTTCAGCCTCTTGCAAGGCTTTTTTCATAAAATAGGTATCGTTGAAAGGGTTTTCCATTTGGCAAAAATAAGAATTCAATTTGTACATTTGTACCATGTCAAACAATTTACTTTCAAGTATCAACACTCCCGCCGATTTACGTCAACTCGATGTCAATCAATTGCCGCAATTGGCTCAAGAGTTGCGCGACTTTATTATCGATGTAGTTTCGGTAAAAGAAGGGCATTTGGGAGCGAGTTTGGGAGTAGTAGAATTGACTATTGCTTTGCATTATGTTTTTGATACGCCCAACGACTGTTTGATTTGGGACGTAGGGCATCAAGCCTACGGACATAAGATTTTGACGGGTAGGAAAGCTAATTTTCATACCAACAGACAACTTCATGGTATTTCAGGGTTTCCAAAACGAGGCGAAAGCGAGTACGATGCTTTTGGCGTAGGCCATTCATCCACCTCTATTTCTGCTGCTTTAGGAATGGCGATTGCGGCTAACTTGAAAGGCGATGTCGAGCGACAGCATATTGCAGTCATTGGCGACGCCTCAATAGCTTCGGGTATGGCTATTGAAGGATTGAATCACGCCGGAGTTACCGATGCCAATTTATTAGTCATTTTAAATGATAACGCCATTGGGATTGATCCAAGCGTAGGTGCACTAAAAAACTATTTGACAGCAGTCAAAGAAGGTAAGAATCCAAGGCAAAACAACATGATTAAGTCTTTGAATTTTGATTATTCAGGGCCAATTGATGGGCATGATATTCAGGCGGTAATTCAAGAATTAGAACGACTTAAAAAAGTTAAAGGACCGAAATTCCTGCATACTATTACGACCAAAGGTAAAGGACTACAACAAGCTGAGGAAAATCAGGTGCAATACCATGCACCAGGAAAATTTGACGCTAATACGGGAGAAATCATTCCTAAATCGGAAGCCAATTTGCCACCAAAATACCAAGATGTTTTTGGTGAAACGATTTTGGATTTGGCTCAAAAAAATGAAAAAATTATAGGAATTACTCCTGCCATGCCTACGGGTAGTTCGTTAAAGTTAATGATGGATGCCTTCCCCAAACGTGCTTTTGATGTCGGAATTGCTGAGCAACACGCGGTTACTTTGGCAGCAGGAATGGCAACACAAGGCATGGTGGTTTTTTGTAATATTTATTCCACTTTTTTACAAAGAGCCTACGACCAAGTGATTCATGATGTGGCTTTGCAAAATTTACCGGTAATCTTCTGTTTGGATCGTGCTGGATTGGTAGGAGAAGATGGGGCCACCCATCATGGTGTATTTGATTTGGCCTACTTGCGTTGTGTTCCCAATATGATTGTGTATGCGCCAAAAGATGAAATGGCGTTGCAAAATATTTTATATACGGCTCAATTAGGGTTGGATCATCCTATCGCGATTCGATATCCACGTGGAAGGGGACAGAATATCCATTGGCAAACGCCGTATGAAAAAATAGCGATAGGTAAAGCTCAATGTCTAAAAGAAGGAACTCAAATAGCCGTTTTGTCCAATGGAACTATTGGAAATAATGTGACCCAAGCCTTAGAAAATTTAAACCATCCAAGTGCCATTGCTCATTTTGATTTTGGTTTTGTAAAACCTTTAGATGAAGTCCTTTTGCATACTATTTTTTCAAAATTTGAAACGATAATTACCATTGAGGATGGCGTAATTACAGGTGGTTTTGGAAGTGCTATTTTAGAATTTTCGGCAGCCAATAAGTACCATTCCGATGTTCGTTTATTAGGTGTTTCTGATGAATTTATTCAACACGGGACGATATTTGAATTACAACAATATTGTAAAATTGACGTTAGTAGTTTGGAAGTTATTTTTAGAGAATTATTATAAACCAATCAAAATAGTAAAACTAAAATATAATGAGATTACGTTTTGTTTTTTTCTTGTTTCTTTTTTCGATTGCCATTTCTGCACAAGAATTGACAAATAATCAATCGTCAGATACAATTTCACATTGGACGAAAAAAAACAAATTAGGATTTGATATTTCTGAAATTGTCTTTCTAAATTGGAGTGCAGGAGGTAATAGTGCTGTCTCTGGTTTGCTCAAAGGTGATTTTTCAAGAGTTTATAGCAAGGATAATCAAAAGTGGGTAAACGAGTTAACAATTCGTTATGGATTAAACAAACAAGACGGTCATGAAGTTCGAAAAACAGATGATGCAATTCAAATTAACTCCACTTTTGGTTATAGAAAGGATACAATAACTAATTGGTATCATTCTGCTAAATTTAATTTTAATACTCAATTTACGAATGGGTATGCATATCCAAATACTCAAAAAGCCATCTCTAGATTGTTTGCTCCAGCGTATATTTTTTTAGGTGTTGGAGCAGAGAATGCTAGTAAAAGTAAACATCGTATTTTCTATATCTCTCCTTTTACGTTCAAAACCACTTTAGTTTTGGATCAACAACTGGCTAATCAAGGGGCTTTTGGTGTGACAAAAGCACAATACGATGTTAACGGGAATATTGTAGTTAACGGTAAAAATTCAAAAACTGAGTTAGGGTTTTTGTTTACGAGCTATTATAAGAAAGAAATTGTAAAAAATATAATGATGGTCAATAAGGTCGTATTGTATTCGGACTACATTAATAATTTTGGTAATATTGATATCGATTATGATCTTTTATTAGATCTAGTAGTAAATCAATATGTTCGAGCCAATATTGGAGCACGGGTTATATATGACGATGATATTAAAGCAAAAAAAGAGATAGAAGGCAAACAAGTTACGGTGGGGCCAAAAGCACAGTTGAAACAAATGTTAGGCGTGGGTCTTGTTTACGCGTTTTAAATTACCATTAAATTACAACCCCTAATATCCGAATGGTCAAACCGACCTAAAACTTCAAAACTTCCATTAGAATATTTTTTCCCTAAGTCTTGAGTGGCAATAAATGAACATGAATTAATGTTGGCTAAATCAATCACGTTAATGCCTCCTGTTTTGCCTTCTCTCACATAAGATAAAGCATCTTCGGTATCACGAACGAAGATTTGCATCCACGAAGGGCATTCAAAAATTCCGCCTCCTAAAGAATAGGCTTGCGAAAGTAATTCGGTCATACCGTATTCTGAATGAATAGCATTAACGCCAAACCCTCTGCAGAGTTGCAGGTGTAATTCCTCACGAATCATTTCTTTTCGTTTACCTTTCATACCACCGGTTTCCATAATAATGGTGTTCTCTAGTTGAAAAGAATGTTTTTCAATCAAGTCCAGTAAGGCATAGGTAACCCCAATCAAAAGTACATTTTGTCCTTCTTGGTCTAGCTGAGTTAGTTTTTCAATTAGTTCGTCGTAGTTATGTAGGTAAAATCCACTTTCAGCTTGATTCGAAAGTTGAATTAAATCATCTACCATATGTATTAATGACGAGCCTTCTCTGTCCAGATAAGAGGGTAGCAAAGCTAAAACTACATAATCCTCAATGTTGCCATAGAACTGTGAAAAACCAAGGCGATAGCTTTCTTGATATAAGGAAATATCTGTGACTAAATGCCGACTTGTAAACATTCCTGTTGTGCCACTACTGGTAAAAGTAGTTTGGATAGGATTGGTGTTAGAAACAACAGTATGGCTTTTGAAAAACTGAATAGGTAAAAAAGGAATTTGCTCAATGGATTTAACCTTTTGTACGTCCGTTTTTAAAAAATCGCAAAATTCACGGTATACCAAATTATTCTCGTATTGAAAGCGAAATACTTTCAAAGCGATTTTGTCAAATTGCTTTTGATTACTAATGGTAAATATATCGTGGTTTGAAATCAAGAATTATTTTTTTTACAAAAGTAGTTGAAATAAATGCCATAAAAAAGCCCCTATGAAGGAGCTTGGTATGGAGGGTGTTATCGTACGATTAATTTTCGAGTAGTAGAAGCTTCTTCTTCTCGTATTTTAATGATGTAAACTCCCGGAGTAAGTGTGGATATGTTGAGCTCTCTTGAACTTAATACTGTTTGCAAAATCTTTTTCCCTAACACATCAAAAATTTGAATTTCTTTATCCAAATCATTTTTAGTAGTGATATATACTTTTCCATTACTCACAGGATTAGGATACAAGTTCAAGCCTTCTATTGAAGTTGTTTCTTGCAATCTAGATTGTTGCTTTGTTTCCTGGGCAGAAACGCTCAAAGAAAAAAAGAACAACGTTAAAAGAGTAGTATAAAAGTAGATTTTTGTCATTCAAAAAATGATTCATTAACGCAAATATAACGAATTTATTTTACAGAATGTAAAAAAAACCACTGCGTGATCTGCAGTGGTTTAAATATTAGGTGTTTTGTTATTTAATCAAACTTGCCTCGTTCACAATAGACCAAGCACCATTTGTTAAAGTAGCACCTGTAGCAGTAGTTGATGTAGCCCAATTTGTTGTTGGCAAGAAACTACCGGCAGCAACAGTAAAAGTTGAAGCTCCTGAAATAAAGGTATTGTCTGTATTAGTGATAGTAACGTTTGTCAATTTAATTTTTCCACCAACTACTTGATTATTGTATGTAGTTAAATCTAAAATTTGAATTGCGCCACCATTTTTAGCTGTTGGGGTAGTTTGATTTTTGTATCCATCAATGATAATGTTACTATAATCTCCATTTCCTTCTTTTTTGAATTGAATAGCATCTAATTGAATTTCTGATTGTGCTTCTGTTGCAGTACCCGCTGCTCTCTTCAATGTAATATTAGTTACTTTAGGCCAAAATGCATTATTCACACTTTTAGCTTCAATCTCCATCCCGTAATTAGCAACTCCTTCTTGGTAAGCATACCAGTTCGTGTTTTCTTGACCTCTCCAACCATCTTGCCAGTCAAATGCATCGTCAGAATTTCCGTAAGAAATGGCATTTTTCAAACTTACTGTTCCACCATAGAATTCAAATCCATCATCATTACCTTTATAAGAAACTAAGTTTTCTAAAATTGTACCTGAACCAACAGAGTAGAATGAGAAACCGTTTTGTTCTTTATTGTTTTGAGTAATTACTTGGCCTGCATACTCTACTCTTACATATTTTAATGTACCTCCATTATGTGTTGGATTAGAACCACCATAAGGTAAGGCAAGTCCGTCTTCAGAAGTAGCAGTTTGAGGAGCTGGATTAGTAGCTGAGTTTACAATTGGAGCATCTCCATACATAATGATACCACCCCAAGAACCAGCAACTTTAGATTTTTCGGTAAAAATGATTGGTTCTGTGGCAGTTCCTACTGCAATTAATTTGCCACCATTTAAAATTACAAATGCATCTTCACCATCTGCTTTGTCAGCTGTTATTGTAGATCCAGCTTCAAAAGTGATTGTAACACCACTGGCTACTTTTGCAAATCCTTTTAGTGTATAATTTCCATAAGGATAGGTTTTGGAAACAGTTAAATCACCTGTTATTTCACCTGTTACTGGAACTTTTACAACTTCAGTCTCGTCGTCAATAGAACAGCCTGTAAAAATAACAGCAATGATAGCTAAACTTAATGCGATTTTTTTCATAATAATTTTTTTTAATTGGGTTTAATTTTAAAATTTTCTAACAATCCAAAAGTACTTTTAATGGTATTTTTCTAGTTGTTTAAATTGTTATTAAAATGTTGTTAAAACTAAATCTAAATGTTTTTTTAATGTTAATTCGTATTAGAAAGTATAGGAAACATTTAATGAAAAACCAATACCCCTTGTGAAATCCTTAACTGTTAAATCTGACTCCGTGATTGGTAATTTGCTTTTCTCTCCTAATTTGATGCTGTATTTTGGATTTAAAATATTATCCACTGAGAATTTCACATCCCATTTTTTCCCAATTTTGTTACTCCATACTAGGTCTAGTTTATTGAAAGGTTGCTCGTAGTAATGATCTAAACCATTTGTTCCAACTGCGAAGATTCTCTCTCCATACACATTATATACTAAAGATATTGTATTATTCCAATTGCTAGAAAAATCAAAATCATATTTCAAGTCGGCATTGATTAACCATGGAGAAGCACCTTGTAATCTTCTATTAGGATTCGTTTCAGTAGTATTGTTTTTATTAATAGTGACTTTAGAATACATCAGTGAAGTGTTAAATCCGAATGATAAATTTTTAAAAGTATCTGAGATTCTATCCAATTGTAAAAGCAATTCTAGCTCCGCACCTACAAGTAAAGCTTTGTTAGAGTTGTCATAGGTAATGATTTGACCACCACTTCCTGCTGATTGAGTAAATAATCTTTCAATTGGGTTTTGAATAAATTTTGAAAATGCAGTTACAGCTACTAATTCTTTAGCACTTGGAAAAACTTCATATTTTAAATCGAAGTTGTAATTATCACTATTAATAACGTTTGGGTTACCATTTTCAATAGTGCCATCTAAGTTCACAAATTCAAGTGGATACGCTTCCATTATTACAGGTCTAGTGATTGTTTTTGAGGCTGCAAATCTCAAGTTTGACACATCATTAAATTTGTATTTCATATTTAATGATGGCAGAATATCTAAATTATCAATTGATTTTTTTTGGTATGGGTCATTAAATGAACCTGGATTTCTGTATTTAGTTAGTCTCAAACTTTGTTCAATTCTAATCCCAAAGTTCATTTCATAAACCTCACTAAATTTAAAAGCCACATCAGCATATCCAGCATTTAAATATTCTAACAGTTTTGCTTTATATGTTGAATTCGTTCCTTCTCTGTATGTAAAATTCCCATTTGTAATTTCATTTGATAATGTAGTGTCTGGACTGTTTGTGTTAAAAGAAACTGCATTTGAACTCACTCTTTCAGAAACTAAAAATCTAAATTTTGAGTCCATTCTGTTGATATACGAATTGTACCCAATAGTTAATTTATGGGCATCTTTATTCTCTTTTTTCCCAAAAAGCCATGAGTATTCTAGCATACTTGAAACATGAAATTTACCATCTACATCCATATTTTGTCTGTACAAACTATTCCCTGTGTAGCTAATTGCTGTCGTATTGTCATCAAGCAATACCCCTTTGAACGATTTTCTATCGGGTAATTGAAAACCTGTTTTAGTAAATGAAATACCTGCTTTGATATTTTTTCTATCGTCTTTTGAAACTTTATAGCTACTTAATAATTGTGTGTTTAAGAAATCAGATTGTGTTAATTGATTCATTCTAATAAAACCATTATCGTTAATTGTAGCTGAGTTGGTATAGCCTATTTGATCTTGGATCATGTTCTCAGTTGATTTTAAGTAGAAAGTATTTGAAGTTAAATTCAATCGATCTGATTTGAAATTTAAAGAGGCTAAAGCAGATGAGTTAGTGATGTATTTATATTGTTTATTGAACAAATCATTGTCATAATTTCCTTGTGCAGCATTGAAGAAACGGTCAGCACCTTCTCTATATTGGAATTTGTTGTCAAAATTAAAAGATACAAGATATTGTAATGAGTTTCCATTTTTTCCAACAGTGAATTTTTCTGAATTTAAAATTCCAAAACTTGTATTTAGTGGAGAGTTGGTTTGTTCAACATCAAATCCCGATCCAAATTGAGTAGATGCTTCAGTAGCTGTTAAAACACGATTACTTGGAACATTTCCAAAAACAGCAGGAAAATCCCTTTCTGTTCCTGAGAAACCAAAGAAATCTGCAGTTGAAGTAGCATCTTTCGATGTCAAGAATTTTCTTAAGTTGTTATTTGAAGTATATCCAACACCAAAATTAATTTTAGATTGACTTTTAGTCCCTTTAGAAGTTGCAATATTGAAAGTTCCTCCAGCGAAATCACCATAAATATTAGTGTTGAAAGTTTTGTATGTATCAATAACACTCACAATATCTGTTGGGAAAATATCTAGCGGGATGATTTTTTTAAATGGGTTGTTAGATGGAACCGCTAGGTCGTTGATCAATAAATTGTTGTATCTATCTTCAAGTCCTCTTACAAAAAGTCCTCGTCCATCTACTTTCGTAATACCAGTAACTTTAGTTAATCCTTCTTCAACATCACTTACACCTTTACGAGCCATTTCTTGTGCTCCAATACTTTGTTTTATAGAAACTGCATTTTTCTGTTCTAGTAATAGTGCGGTTTCTTTCTCCCTATTACGAGTTGATTTCACCACAACTTCTTTTAATGTATAATTTGCAGCTACTAACATTTTGTTAATAATTGTAGTTTCTCCTTCTTTTACTGTTACGATTACTTCAGTAGTTTCATAACCAGGTAAACTAAACTCTACTATATAATCACCTGCAGATATAGAAAGTGAATACTTTCCTTCTCCATCAGTATTAGTGTAGATATTTGTTCCTTTTATTACTACTGTTGCGTTTGAAAGTGTTTTGTTGTTTGCGTTTTTGTCTGTTATAACACCTGTAATTGTTCCTGAATTTTTAGCAAAGCCAATTGTGGTAATTAATAAAACGATTAATAATACTCGAATTCTCATTTTAATTTTATTTTTAATTTACGCAAAGGAATGGGAGGTATTTGAACCTAGAGTTAGCGGATTATTACCATTGAGTTTCTGTAGCATTATTAAATCGTTAACATATTAAATTACGGTTAATAGTCTTTTACAAACGGTTCATTTATTATTATATTTACAATCAGAATTACAAATTATATTCAATATATAGGTTGTGATTGTTTGTATTAAATATATTTCACATTATGAAAAAAAGAAACACTAAAATATTATTGGTAGATGATGAACCGGATATTTTAGAAATCGTAGGTTATAATTTGTCTCAAGAAGGGTATCAAATTATCACGGCATCAAACGGTAAAGAAGCAATTATAAAGGCAAAATCAGAAATTCCGGATTTGATTATTATGGATGTCATGATGCCCGTAATGGACGGAATGGAGGCTTGTGAAAATATTAGAAAAATTCCAGAATTGAATCATGTTATTGTTACTTTTTTGACAGCAAGGAGCGAAGACTATTCACAAGTGGCAGGTTTTGACGCAGGAGCAGATGATTATATTACAAAGCCAATCAAACCTAAGTTGCTAGTGAGTAAAGTAAAAGCTTTATTACGTCGTTCTAAAGAGCAAGAAGAAAATGATAAAACATTAAATGTTGGGGGTATTCTGATAAATAGAGAAGAGTATAAAATTATTAAAGATAATATAGAAATTGTCTTGCCAAGAAAAGAATTTGAATTACTATATTTGTTAGCTTCTAAGCCTGGGAAAGTTTTTAAACGGGAGGAAATTTTAGACACTATTTGGGGGAATGATGTAATTGTTGGAGGGAGAACTATAGATGTGCACATTCGAAAACTTCGTGAAAAAATTGGAGATGATTACTTCAAAACCATAAAGGGAGTAGGATATAAACTGGAAGTATAATTTTAATCCTATTTTTGGAATAGTAGAATGATGCCTATCAATGAAAATTAGTTTTAAAAAAAATTACCGCTTCGCTTCTAAGTCAGCTTTCTTCTCAGGACTTTTTGCTTCTTTAATTGGTATGTTATTATTGAAGTATTTATTCAAACTAGAACAAGAAATTGTATTACCTTTTGGATTTTTATTATTTCTATTTACCGTAGTTTTTTCATTTACTATATTACAATATCGAGTAGAACGATTTATTTACAATCGCATAAAAAAAATCTATGATGATGTGGCATTATTGGAATCCTCTCCATTTGCCAATCAACCCATTACTACTGATATGGAAACCTTATCTAGGAAAGTAAAGAAATTTGCTGCCGATAAGAAATTAGAAATTGAGATGCTCCAAGTTCGAGAAGAATATAGGAGAGAATTTTTAGGAAATGTTTCACATGAATTAAAAACTCCTTTATTTACGGTTCAAGGATATATTGATACTTTGCTTGATGGAGCAATGGAAGATGAAACTATCCGTAAGAAATATTTGAAAAGAGCCGAAAAAGGAGTGGAACGGCTTATCTACATTGTAGAAGATTTGGATATGATAACCAAATTAGAATCGGGAGAGTTGCATTTAGAAATCTCAGAATTTGATATTATTGAGTTAATACAGAGTGTATTTGACTTGTTAGAAATGAAAGCTGAAAAAAAGAAAATAAAATTTCATCTTGAAAATAATGATGCACCTGTTTATGTTCGAGGAGATAAAGACAAGTTGCAACAAGTAATCCAGAATCTATTAGTAAATTCTATTAAGTATGGCAAAGAAGGAGGTGAGACGGAGGTATCAGTAATGAATTTTACAAATAAAAAAGTAGTAGTTCGAGTTACAGATAATGGAGAGGGTATCGAACAGCAAAATATCCCAAGACTTTTTGAACGTTTTTATAGAGTAAACAAAAGTGGTTCTCGGTCAGAAGGGGGTTCAGGTTTAGGATTAGCTATTGTGAAACATATAGTAGAAGCTCACAAGCAAAAAATATATGTGGAAAGTGAGTTTGGAGTTGGTTCAGAGTTTTCGTTCACTATTGAAAAAGTAAAGTCAAAATAAGATAGTTTTTATTTAAAGTGAATATATTTAAAAGGGAAATTTCCCTTTTTTTTATTTTTAGATATTTTCCACATGAAAAAACATACAAAAAATTAAAAAACACTCTTGTATACTGTTTATAAATTGTTTTGTCAACGTTAATTTATTATCAATATAATATTGAGTTAACATTAACTTAACAAAACACTTTCATCTTTGCATCAAAATTAAAACAAACAACGATGAAAAAATTTTTAAGTATAGGTGTAGCTCTATTTTCTTGTTTGGTTAGTGCCCAAGAAACTAATAAAGAAATAATTACAAGAGAAGTAGTTCGTGTTCTAGACTCTATAAATAAAGTAAAATTAGCCGAAGAAAAAGCCAAAGCAAAAAAAGATCTTTGGTATGATAAAATTTCCTTGAGAGGCTATGCTCAAATACGATACAATGGTTTGTTGTCGACCAATGATAAAGTGTCATGTGATCAGTGTGATAAATCTTGGGGAACTACATCAACAGCAGTAGGTGCTAAGTCAAATAACGGATTTTTTATTAGACGCGCACGTTTGGTTTTCTCTGGTCAGGTACATCCTAATGTTTATATTTATATTCAGCCAGATGTTGCAAGTTCACCAGCTTCAGGAGTAAATCATTTTGTACAATTAAGAGATGCTTATTTTGATTTGTCTTTTGATACAAAGAAAGAATTTAGAGTAAGAGTTGGTCAAAGTAAAGTGCCTTTCGGATTTGAAAATCTACAATCAAGTCAAAATCGTTTAACATTAGATCGTAATGATGCTTTGAATAGTGCGGTTGCCAATGAGCGTGACCTAGGAGCTTTTTTCTATTGGGCACCAAGCAAAATTAGAGATCGTTTTGCTATGCTGGTTAAAGATGGTTACAAAGGCTCAGGAGATTATGGTGTGTTTGCTTTTGGAGCATACAATGGACAAACAGCGAATAAATCAGAAGGAAATAGAAACTTACATGTAGTTACTAGAATTAGCTATCCTTTTGAAATTGGAGGGCAAATCATTGAACCTGGAATTCAAGCTTATAAAGGTAAATGGGCATTTGGAAGTGAGATCTCTTCAGGAGTTTCAGTAAATGAAAAGACGTATGTAGACGATGAAAGAATAGCGGCCTCCTTTATTTTATATCCAAAACCATTTGGAATTCAAGCAGAATATAATATTGGAAAAGGCCCACGTTATGAAAAGGTTACTAATTCAGTTGCGGTGTCTCATTTAGAAGGAGGATATCTAACTTTGAACTACAAATTGGATTTGCCAAAACAACAATATTTATACCCTTTTGCAAAGTTTCAATACTATAATGGTGGTAAGAAATTTGAAAAAGACGCAAGAAGTTATGTTGTTAGAGACTACGAATTAGGAATCGAATGGCAACCTTTCAAAGCTTTTGAATTAACAGCTGAGTGGGTTATTGCTGATAGAACTTTTGAAGATAGTGCTTTAAGAAATAATAGACAGCAAGGTAATTTATTGCGTTTACAAGCTCAATTTAATTTCTAAAAATATATAACTAGTAAACTTATTAAAATGAAAACAACAAAATTAAAAATTATAGCTGTTTTAGTAATAATGGCTATTGGGTATTCTTTTACTTCCTTAGGTAAAATTACAATTAAAGGATCGGATACTATGGTGATTTTATCACAACAAT
>JBEENX010000032.1:0-13422 GCA_041191945.1 Bacteroidota bacterium | reverse complement strand
ACATAATGTTTGGGTTTATCTGAATTATTTTGCGCTGCAAAAGTTTGATTCTCTGCCCAATACTTTTGCCATTTCGCTTCAATTTCGTTCGGATTGTATTTCATGGTAAACTAAATTTATCTCAGTCCTTACTGTAACTGAAAATGGGTTGATTTTAAAATAAAAAAAGAAAAGTTGGTACAACTTTTACAATTTCAGCTGCCAAATTTACGTTTATTGTACGAAAGTTAAAACTTTGAACGATATTAAGTTTAAATAAAGAAATTCTTTATTATTTTTACCCAATAATTTTGATAAACTATGAGTTCTTCTTACGATAAATTTCAAAAACGCCGTTTAATCTCTTCTTATTTTTCAGTGGTTTTAAGTGTATTTTTAGTATTATTTTTACTAGGTATCCTTGGACTTTTCATCATTAACTCTAAAAAATTAGCAGATGATTTTAGAGAAAACATTGCTATGACCGTATTTTTCAAAAGCGAAGCAAATGATACCATTATCAAATCCTTTAATGCCGAATTAAAAAGAGCACCATTTGCAAAAACATTTGAATACGTTTCAAAAGAAGCAGCTGCAAAACAACATACCGACATCATTGGGGAAGATTTTGTGACATTTCTTGGCGAAAATCCATTACAAAACTCATTTGACATTCATTTAAAAGCCGACTATGTTTACAAAGACAGTATCGCTAAAGTAGAAAGTCAATTGCGAAGAAACCCTATGATTTCTGATATTGTATACGACAAACAATTGGTTAATTTAGTCAATGACAACATCAAGAAAGTAAGTATGTGGATTCTTATCATCAGTGGATTCTTTACCATTATTGCTGTTTTACTTATTAATAGTTCGTTGCGTTTATCGATTCACTCTAACCGATTTATCATCAAAACCATGCAAATGGTAGGAGCTACCAAAGCTTTTATTAGAAAACCATTTGTGATTCGAAGCATACGTCTTGGAATGATTGGTGCTGGTTTAGCTATTTTAGCGCTGATTGGAGTCTTAATTTATTTGGAAAACAATTTCCCAGACCTTGGAATTCTTGACGACCAATTGTTGATCGCTTTAGTTTTGATTGCTGTATTTGGAATCGGAGTGTTGATTACTTGGTTGAGTACTTATTTTGCAACACAACGTTTCTTGAATTTACGAACAGACGATTTGTATTAAAAAAGTGTATTTGTTGATTTGGTTATTTGGTTAGTTTACCAAATTCAAGTCGCTAATTCTAAATATAATTTTCAACATCAATGAAAAACAATAGCGAACACAAACAAGAATTTCTTTTTGAAAAAGTAAATTACAAAATCTTACTGATTGGTATCGCAGTAATTGCGTTGGGATTTATTCTGATGTCAGGTGGCGGAAGTGATAATCCTAATGTGTTTAACGAAGATATTTTTAGTTTTAGACGCATTCGTTTAGCACCTACAACTGTTCTAATCGGTTTTGGAATTACCATTTATGCTATTTTAAAAAATCCAAAAAAGGCATAAATGAATACATTACAAGCCATTCTACTTGCCATAATTGAAGGTATTACAGAGTTTTTACCAGTTTCGTCTACCGGACACATGATTATTGCCTCTTCTTTCTTTGGGATTGAACATGACGAATTCACTAAACTTTTCACTATCGTAATACAATTAGGCGCTATCCTTTCGGTAGTAGTGCTTTATTTCAAACGCTTTTTTCAGTCTTTTGATTTTTATTTTAAACTTCTTGTTGCTTTTATACCTGCGGTAGTTCTAGGCTTGCTTTTCAGCAAAAAAATAGACGCTTTGCTTGAAAATCCAGTTACTGTTGCTGCATCCCTTTTAATTGGAGGAATCCTATTACTAAAGGTAGACGATTGGTTCAACAATTCACAAGAAACAGAAATCACCTATTTAAAAGCCTTAAAAATTGGATTGTTCCAATGTATTGCAATGATTCCAGGAGTATCTAGAAGTGGAGCGACAATTGTGGGAGGTATGTCTCAAAAATTAGCCCGTACTTCGGCAGCTGAATTTTCATTTTTTTTGGCAGTCCCAACGATGTTAGGCGCTACTGTAAAGAAATGTTATGACTTTTATAAAGATGGATTTGTATTGACTCACGACCAAATTAATTATTTAATTATCGGTAATATAGTTGCGTTTATTGTGGCACTTTTAGCCATCAAAACATTTATTGGGTTTTTGAGTAGACGAGGCTTTAAACTTTTTGGATATTACCGAATCATCGCTGGAATTATTTTATTGGTTATTCACTTTTTTATTCATCCCTTGACTATTATTTAATGAAAGCCGAAGATTTTTTGAATGGTCAAGTTCTTTTGATTGACAAACCCTTGACTTGGTCTTCTTTTCAAGCGGTGAACAAATTGAAATACATTTTAAAACGTCAATTTGATTTACCAAAAAAATTCAAAATTGGCCACGCAGGAACCTTAGACCCTTTGGCCACTGGTCTGTTGATTATTTGTACAGGAAAATTCACCAAAAAAATCACCGAAATTCAGGCACAACCTAAAGAATACTCAGGTACTTTCTTCATTGGAGCTACAACACCTTCCTATGATTTAGAAACCGAAATCGACCAAACCTACCCTACCGCCCATATTGATGAAGCTTTGATTCACAACACCGTTGAACAGTTTTTAGGCGAAATTGACCAAAAGCCACCTGTTTTTTCAGCTATAAAAAAGGAAGGAACGCGCTTATACGAACACGCAAGAGCAGGTGTTGAAGTCGAAATTGATTCTAGAAAAACGACCATTTACGAATTTGAAATTACCCGAATCGACTTACCAGAAATTGATTTTAGAGTAGTGTGCAGCAAAGGAACTTACATTCGGTCCTTAGCATTTGATTTTGGAAAAGCGATGCAGTCCGGATCGCATTTAACCGCTTTACGAAGAACAAAAATTGGCGACTACAAGGTAGAAAATGCTTTAACTCCAGAAGCGTTTGAAAAAGCTATTCTAAATTCTACTGAGTAAAAACTTTGTACTATTGTTTTCGTTATTTTTAATTTAAGTAATATCCATACAATAAAAACATCAATCAAAGTTATGAAAACATTATACTTTCTCTTGTTCTTCAATTTAGCATTGGCACAAAATAACACAATCTATACTTACGATCTAACTGACAAACCCACAAAGAAAAAAATTATATTTACTCAATTTCAAGTTTCAATTCCACTTCAGAGAAATGGGGATTACGGAGAAATTTTTCAAGACGGAAGTAAAAACAGTAATTGGTTTTTACCTGATGGTATCAATGCCAATATAGGATATGGAATTCACCTAAATCAATGGATTGGAATAAGTGCTAATGGAGGTATTGGAATGGTGTTATCTCAAAAAATGATTGCCTCTCCATTATTTACAAATGTTAGAATTATGCCAAAAATCGGGGATGAAACACGACTCGGAATCGAATTAGGACTGGGTCATGCTTTTTCTTTAGGAAGAGGGAATTTATCAGGCACCTTTCAACGGGCCAAGTTAGGCTTAGAAACAGACGATCTTCAAATATTCCTTGAAGTAGCATCTTATGGATTTAAGATACACAATAACAGTCAGGCAAGTCTATGCCTTGGCATTTCTCTACTTACTTTTTAAAGCTAAAGAAAGTAATTATTATAACAATTGAATAATCTCATTTTGAGTACTAACCCCTTTGTCGTGCAAATACCACAACTGTAATTCGGTTTTAGCGGTTTCATCAATGGCTCCAAACTTTTCTTTATAACTTTCAATAAAATCAATAGCTCCTTGAGGTCTTGGCCCCCAGTTTCCTACTACCGCTCCCGTGGCTTTATCAATACTAATCAATTTCGGAATCGCTTTGCCTTTATTGGTCAAAAAATGATTCATCAAATCTTCATTTTCATCACGTAACACTAATTTCAATTCTATTTTTTGGTCGGATTCCAAAGCCATTTTGTTGAGAATTGGCAAAATTTGAGCCGCATCGCCACACCAACTTTCAGTAAGTACCAACCAAAGATAATTTTTCTTTAAAGTCTTTAATTTGGCACTATTTGCTTCTGTTATTTTCATTGTTTTGTCCAAACGATGCATCCGTGTCTCATTCAATTCACTATAATGCGTCCGTTCTTCGGTTTGTTCTACAGCGGTCGATTTTCCTTCTTTCAATAAATCAGCCATTAATTTTCTATATTCTAAATACGAATGACTTTTGAACAAAGCCTGAGCAATAACAGTTTTCATAGAATCTATTTTATACCCGCGAAGATACTTTTATAAAGTAAGTCAGAAAGTGACTTTTATTACTTAAGCCCAAAAAATCCTCTCAAATTATTTTTTAAACACTATTTTAAAAAATCAGAATATAACTATATTTGCATCAAATAACTCAACTAACTCATGAAATACAATAGAATTCTTCTGAAATTAAGTGGCGAAGCTTTAATGGGCGATTTAAACTACGGAATTGACCCGAAAAGATTGGCAGAATATGCTGACGAAATCAAACAAATTCATGATAAAGGAGTTGAAATTGCCATTGTAATTGGTGGAGGAAATATTTTTAGAGGTGTTGCTGGAGTAAGTTCAGGTATGGATCGTGTACAAGGCGATTATATGGGAATGCTAGCTACCGTTATTAACGGAATGGCATTACAAGGCGCTTTGGAAGACAAAGGAATGAAAACCCGTTTGCAAACTGCCTTAAAAATGGAATCTATTGCGGAGCCTTATATCAAAAGAAGAGCTGTTCGTCATCTTGAAAAAGGAAGAATTGTAATTTTTGGAGCAGGGACAGGAAACCCTTACTTTACAACAGATACCGCCGCTGTTTTACGCGGAATTGAAGTCAATGCAGACGTAATTTTAAAAGGAACTCGCGTAGATGGTGTGTATGATTCTGATCCTGAAAAAAATGCTAGCGCAGTAAAATTTGATTACATATCTTTTGAAGATGTGTTGAGCAAAGGATTGAATGTAATGGATACAACCGCTTTCACATTGAGCCAGGAAAACAAACTACCAATTGTAGTATTTGACATGAACAAAGAAGGCAACCTAATTAAAATTTGCGAAGGCGAAAACATAGGAACAGTAGTAAATATTTAATAAAAAAGACAGATTAGACTTCTTAGATTGTTAGACCAAAAGAATCTATAAACCTAAGCAATCTACCCATCTAAATAATCAAAAAAATGACTGAAGAAATTGAATTCATATTAGATAGTACCAAAGAATCTATGGAAGGTTCTATTGCACATTTAGGAAAATCATTTTTAAATATCCGTGCTGGAAAAGCTTCTCCTGCGATGTTAGGAAGCGTTTTTGTTGACTACTATGGTTCAGCCACACCACTTTCTCAGGTGTCAAAAATCAGTGTTCCTGATGCAAGAACAATTACATTACAACCTTTTGAAAAGAATATGTTGCAAGCCATTGAAAAAGCAATCATGATGGCTAATTTAGGATTCAATCCTATGAACAATGGAGATGTCGTAATTATCAGCGTTCCGCCGTTGACAGAAGAAAGACGACGCGAATTAGCAAAACAAGCAAAAGCTGAGGCAGAAGATGCAAAAATCGGAATTAGAAATGCACGTAAAGACGCTAATACCGAAATTAAAAAATTAGAGAAAGACGGAACTTCTGAAGATATTTGTAAAAGTGCCGAAGACGATGTTCAAAACTTAACGAATGCCTACATCAAAAAAATAGACGAACTTCTTGTAGAAAAAGAAGCAGAAATCATGAAAGTCTAAACGCTTTTTGCTTTTATAATTAAAATCCGCCTGAATGTTACGGCGGATTTTTTTTATGCTTACTTTTGTTCTACTCAAAATTAAGTTTGTCTTTATGAAATATTGGTATTGGTTTATTTTGGTCTGTTCGCTTAGCGTGAAAGCACAATTTCAATTGAATGGAATTGTGAAAGATGCAGCAACTGCTAAAGTATTGTCATTTGCCTCTGTCATAACTCCTTTGGGCAACAATACTATTGCTGATGTAGATGGTAAATTTACTATCTCTTCCATAACTCCGATAAACGAGTTTTCCATTTCTTACATTGGCTATGATAAAAAAAGAATCTTAATTGAAAAAGAAAAGACGTTTTATCTTGTTTACTTACAACAAAACACCAATGATTTGCAAGAAGTAATCATTCCGCAAGAAAATCCAGCAGTAGCTATTATAAGAAAAACAATCGCTTTAAAAGATCAAAATAATCCTCAAAAGAAGCTAAGTACTTTCGAATTCAAATTGTACAACACGTTAGTAATTACAGCCAATCCTGATTCAATTAGTGCTAAAATCGATACTTTAATCACTAGTAAAAACAGCGTTAAATCAGATTCTTCGAATTATAAATTCAAAAAAATGATTCAGAAACAGCATTTGTTTCAAACCGAAAAAGTGTCTTTGTTCCAATATAAAGAAGGTATCATAAAAGAGACTATTTTAGGAACAAAAATGGCGGGATTAAAACAGCCTATTTATGAAATATTAGGTTTTAAACTCCAATCTTTTTCCATATACGATTCTAATTATGAACTCTTTGAAACAAAATACAACAGCCCAATTGAAAATAATGCATTAAAAGAATACAAATACCAACTACTAGATTCTACCAACATCCAAGGACGGGAGGTATATATGATTCATTTCAAAAGGAAAAAAAAGATTGGAGGACTAGAAGGGGTATTGTACATTGACAAAAGTAATTATGGAATAGCCAAAGCAATTATGCGCGTAAGAGGTGTATTAGATATTACTGGAATTCATGAATTTACTTACCTCCCAAAGGAAAAAATTTGGTTTCCAGCCAATAAATCATTTAAAATTGTCAAAGGCAATAATGATGACGATATCAAGTTATTAGGAGGAAGTATTCAATTTCAAGGCAATGCAGATAAAGATTTTAAACCCAGAAAAAAACAAGCCTCTGATTTTATTTATCTCCTTTCAAAAAGCACCCATTTTGACCTTATTATAAATCAATCTATCGAAATCAAAAAAAGTGCTATTGCCCTTGAGATAAAAAAAGAAGCTATAGACAGGCCAAATGAGTTTTGGAATACCTACCGGAAAGACAGTTTAGATTATAGAAGCCAAAAAACATATTCTGTATTAGACAGCATTGCCCAAAAAAACCAAATTGAATTAAAAATCACCGTTGGTCGACGACTAATTAATGGTTTTATTCCCGCTGGTCCGGTTGATCTAGATTTAAGAAAATTTTTTAGTTTCAACAATTATGAAGGGTTCCGAATAGGACTAGGAGGAATAACAAATGATCATTTTTCAAAAATTATTAAACTCGAAGGCTATACTGCTTACGGTACCAAAGATGGAAATTTTAAATACAATTTAGGGATTGGAACTCTACTAGGAGAGCAAACTAACTCTTGGGTGGGAATTGCTTATACTGACGATGTAAGAGAAATTGCAAGTACCATTTTTTCAATTGACAAGAGAGGTTTTAAAATTTACGACCCAAGACCTTTAAATATTAGCACTTTTTATAATTTCAAAAATTGGAAGGCTTTTATTGAAACCAAATTGATTCCAAAAACAGAGAGTGTTTGGGAAATTGCCACAACTACAATTGCACCTAGATTTAACTACGCTTTTTTATTTAACGGAAAATCATACACTAATTATTCTATGACTACAGCTATGGTTTCATTACGTTGGAATCCATTTAGCGATTATATGCAAACCCCTTCGGGAAGAGTTGAAGTAGAAAAACGTTTTCCAAAATTTACATTCCAATTCACAAAATCAATTCCTCATATCATCCAAAATGATTTCGATTTTGGAAAGATCGACTTTAAAACTGAATATGAGAAACAATATCTTAATGGAAACAAAACATCTATATTGTTTCAAGCTGGTTACGCTTTTGGCGAAATCCCTTTAACACACTTGTATAGTATTTCTCCAAACAATATTACTAAAGAAACCATCTTACAACGAATTACTTTTGCGGGAAAAAACAGTTTTGAAACAATGTACTACAATGAATTTTTCTCGAGTGAATATGCCTACCTACAATTCAAACACGGCTTTCATCGCATCACACTATTTAAGAAAATAAAACCCTCTTTTGTTTTTGTTTCAAGAATGGCTTGGGGAAATCTAGACCATAATGAACGCCATTCAGGACTAGCATATAAAACACTTAACAAGGGGTATTTTGAGTCAGGTATTGAGTTAAACCAAATTTATAAGGGACTTGGCTTAGTAGGTTTTTATCGTTACGGCCCTAATCAGCTACTTAAATTTGAAGACAATATAGCTATCAAGATAAGCTATATCTTAGACTTAGGGTTTTAAAATTAATACCGATGGAACTCCACTTAACCAAACGCTTCTTGAATCAACCAAAGCTTTCCAGCTTTCTAAACTAATAATCATCATGTCTTGATTGGCTAAAAATTCTTTCTTTACAATTCTATCTTCCATCAATGCAATATTTTTAGGGTATTTTTGTTCCAACGATTCTAGTGCACTTTGTACTACAAAATTAGTATGTATATCTCCATTTACATCAAGTATCTCAACTTTTGAATTGTTATTGTAGATTAATTTTTGAGCATAATCCAATAAGAACGAATCTTCGGAGGTAAATATTGGTACAAACACATTGTTTACGCTTTGTAAATCTTTATCAATCAAAATTCCCAAAGGCATTTTAGTTTTAGAAATTATCTGACGCGTTCTTTCATCAAAAGGAGAGTTTTCAAAAAGGCCCTCTTTCCCCGTAAACTTATCAATCAAACGATCCGGATTAATAATTCGAGTAGTAAACCCAATCACCTTACCTAAAATAGTTCCTTCAAAAATAGACTTCCCTAGGCCAACTAACAACAAATCATAATCTCCTTGATTAGCCACATCTGCAATTTCAGTTTCAATATCCATTGTTGCTTTAAACAATGTGTCTATTTCTTGATTCAACACTTTAGACTCTTCTAGGATTGGAACAAAACTATCTTTCTCAATTTCTTCGGTATTGAATGTGTGCATTTCGTCGCTCAAATACAAGTGCATAGCAGTGATTGAGGCTGATTTTTTTTGCTTTTTTGTCAAACTATTTGCTAAACGCAATAGTGACTTACCTTTTTCATTATTCCCAAAAGAAATTAAAACTTTATACTTATTATTCACCACAATTTCAGGGACAATGGCTTCTTTATTTTTGAAAATAAAATTAATGAAATCTAAAGCTGGCCCTGTCATAAAAGTAGTTACTAAAGCCATAATTACCATCATTGTAAATACTTCTGGAGTTAATACTTTTAATTCCAAACCAATATTTAGAACAATCAATTCCATTAACCCTCTGGTATTCATCAAAGCTCCAATAGTTAAACTATCTGACCAAGATTGTCCCACAAATTTTGCTGCTAAAGCACTTCCAAAAAACTTTCCAACAACGGCCACTAGGATAATAAACCCTGTTATTTTCCATAAGTACGGATCATTAATTAAGCCTATTTCCGTTTTTAACCCGGTAAAAACAAAAAATAATGGCAACAACAATATTAAAGAAACATCTTCTACTTTTTCTATAAAAATGGTTCTGAATTTAGGCACATCTGGCATAATTGCACCCGTCATAAATGCGCCAAATAAAGCATGAATTCCAATCACTTCAGTAGCATAAGAAGAAATAATCAAGGTAAGAAAAAAGATAGCTACAACTGGTTTTACCAAGGTATCTTTTGTTGCATATAAATCACCTATTCGTTTTAAGAATGGTTTTACTACAAACAACATTGTCACTACATATAAAGCTGCCAATCCAATAATATAGAGAGAACTTGCAAAATTATCTGCTTTAACAACTGCAATTACTACTGCTAACAAACTCCAGGCTGTAATATCATCAGCAGCAGCACAAGTGATGGCAATCGCTCCTAGTTTTGTTTTATGCAACCCGCGTTCTTGAACAATTCGAGCTAATACTGGAAAAGCTGTTATACTCATTGCAATTCCCATAAATAGACTAAACGATAAAAACTTCACTCCCTCAGGAGCAAAACGATTGTACACAAAATAAGCTAAACCAATTCCTAATGTAAACGGGATAACAATACTAGCGTGACTAATTACGACAGCCTCGTTAGCCTTATTTTTTAAAACTTTTAAGTCTAATTCCATTCCTATAACAAACATGAAAAGAATCAAACCAATCTGACTTAAAAATTTCAGATTGCCTAAAGACTCTGTTGGAAATAGTATAGATGAGAATTCGGGAAAATAAATTCCTAATAACGAAGGACCTAAAACAATTCCAGCAATAATTTCTCCAATTACTGTTGGTTGGCCTATTTTTTTAAAAATCCAACCAAAAAAACGAGCGACAATAATAATCGTAACTATCTGAGCTAAAAGAATTGCTAATGGATCCTGTAAGTTATGAAGTATAGAGTCGATGAAATCATTCCACGAACCATTTTGAATCCCTGATTTTAAGATTGTTTTATTAACCTCAAGGTGTTCTCCTTCACTAATAATCCAATACATCAGTGCAGTAAAACCCCCTGTTACAGCTATATAAAATGCGCCATTTTTAAAATTCTTCATACTTTTTAGAATCACTTTGTATTATACAAAGATGTAAAAACCAAATATAAAAATAATAATCCTATTAAAAATAGTAACTTAAATTTAATATTTCCTTCATTTCCTTTTAGAAAAAGAACAAAATCAATTGCTCCTATAGCTAAAAAAATCAACCCACTTTACCTACCTTTGCTACGAATAAAAAAGGAATAATGATTAAATGGTTTAGTTTAGGTTTTTGGGAATTATTTGCCCGAATTGTACTAAGAAATAGAATTTTAATGCTATCATTAGTGGTAGTACTAACCGGATTATTAGCTACCCAGTGGAAAAACATTCATTTTACACACAGTGAGGCTAATATGTTACCTGATGATAATGTAGTCAATGTAGAATACAATGCCTTTCTAAATAAATTTGGGGAAGAAGGAAACCTTATTATCATAGGTGTTAAAAATGACGCTCTTTTTAGTCCAAAAGTATTTGCTGCATGGACAAAATTGATGAACGATATCAATAAAGAACCGGCAGTAGATCTAGTTATATCCATCAATAATTTACAACGGTTACAGCGAAACGACTCACTACAAAAATTCGAATTAGTTCCTTTACTAAATCCTAAACAAGTATTAAACAAAACGCACTTAAATCATGTCAAAAAAGAACTTTTTAATGATTTACCATTTTACGAAGGACTCCTTTTTAATAAAAAATCAGGAAGTATTCGATCTGCGATTTACCTAGATAAAAAAATTGTAAACACCCCAATTAGAAAAGATTTTGTTCTAAAACATTTAGTGCCTGCCGTTGAGTCTTTCGAAAAAGAAACCCAAATTGATTTACGCGTTTCTGGTATGCCTTATATTAGAACCTTAAATGCGGAAACAATTGTTAAAGAAATTGGCCTTTTCATTGGCGCTTCTTTATTAATTACTTCATTACTTTTCTTTTTCTTCTTTAGAAGTTTTAGAGCTACTCTTATCTCCATTATTATTGTAATTATTGGAGTAATGTGGTCTTTTGGATTCTTAGGCTTATTCAATTATGAAATTACGGTTTTAACTGCCTTAGTACCTTCGTTAATCATTGTAATTGGCATCCCAAATTGTATTTTCTTGACCAATAAGTACCATCAAGAATACAAAGTACACGGCAACAAAGCAAAAGCGTTACAACGCGTTACAACAAAAATTGGAATGGCAACATTAATGACAAACGTAACTACTGCAATTGGTTTTGCCACTTTTGTAGCTTCTAACAATCAGCTTTTGTTAGAGTTTGGAGTAGTTACTTCTATCAATATTATTGGATTATTCTTTTTATGCATCATTGTGATTCCTATTTTTCACAGCTACATCCCCGCTCCAATAGACCGACACACAAAACATTTAGATCGTGGTTCTGTAAAACGTTTTATGGAATGGATATTACGCAATGTAAAATACAATCGTTTCTCCATTTATGTTGTAGCTATTGTATTACTCGTTGTTGGGATTATTGGAGTATTCCAAATGCGAATCTCAGGAAGCTTAATTGAGGACATGCCTAAAAAAGAACCTTTTTTTGAAGATATTGTTTTTTTCGAAAGAGAATTTGATGGGGTAATGCCTTTAGAGATTATGATTGATACCAAACGTAAAAAGGGAGTAATGAAGTTATCTACCCTTAAGCGAATGGAAGAATTAGAGCAAACTATTGAAGAAATTCCAGAATTATCCAAAACGATGTCTATAGTTAATTTGGTAAAATACTCTAAACAAGCCTATTATAATGGCAATCCTGATTATTATGAATTACCTACTTCGCAAGAACAATCTTTTATTTTGTCGTATGCCAAAAACGCGACTAAAAATAACAAAGACAATTTGATGAAGAGTTATGTGGACTCTACAGGACAATATGCTCGTATTACTACATTCATGCGTGATGAAAATGGTGGTAAAATCCCTGAAATTGAAGACGAAATTAGAAAAAAAGCAAATAAATTATTTCCGCCTGATCGCTATCATGTAACGATTACTGGAAAAGCTTTGGTATTCCAAAAAGGGACAGGCTATCTTTTGGACAACCTACTATCTTCCTTGGTTTTTGCATTTTTCTTGACGGCATTATTAGTAGCATTTATGTTTCGCTCGTTCAAAATGGTTTTGGTTTCAATCATACCCAATTTGTTGCCCTTGTTGTTAACGGCTGGAATTATGGGATTTATGAATATCCCTTTAAAACCCTCAACAATTTTAGTTTTCGGAATCGCATTTGGTTTATCCGTAGATGATACACTACGCTTTTTAGCTCAATACCGTGAGGAGCTAAAGAAAAACCATTGGAAAATCCGAAAATCGGTCTATGCTACCTTTAACGAATCTGGGTTAAGCATGTTTTATACTTCTATCGTGTTATTCTTTGGGTTTTCGGTATTTATGTTATCCAGTTTTGGAGGTACCATTGCGTTAGGCGGACTTATTTCATTGACTTTATTATTTGGCATGTTATCCAATTTAATGTTGCTACCAGCATTAGTATTGACGCTGAATAAAACCTTGGCCAACGAACAGGAGTTTATTGAACCCAAAATCGATATCATTGAACATTCTGACGAAGAAATAGACAATCTCGAAAAACAGTAACGCTAGCCCCGATAGAAGCGTCATCCTTTTTATTGAGTAAACTGAGGTACTCGAAGGCTACGCAATAAAAAGATACAGCGGATAGCGGGAAATAGCTTCAATAAAAAAACAAAAACAATTATATTTGCAACTTACTAAAGGCAATTTTTAATATCAATACCATAAAAATGAAACATACAAAAGTTAAAGACTTACTAAACAGTACAACGACACTTCAAGAAGTAAATGCAAAAGGATGGGTAA
>JBEENX010000031.1:0-13648 GCA_041191945.1 Bacteroidota bacterium | reverse complement strand
CCAACAAAAACCTTAAGGTGGTTATTGCGGCGGGGCTCACCTCTTCCCATCCCGAACAGAGAAGTTAAGCCCGCCTGCGCAGATGGTACTGCAGTTATGTGGGAGAGTATGTCGTCGCCTTTCTTTAATCCTCATCATTTAATTGATGAGGATTTTTTTTTTTAGAAAAAATAAGATAAAATTTAGTCCGAACAGAGAAGTTAAGCCCGCCTGCGTCCCGACGCTTCGGGAGTACTGCAGTTATGTGGGAGAGTATGTCGTCGCCTTTCTTTATGAAACTCCAACTTGAAAAAGTTGGAGTTTTTTTGTTTTATACCGGAAGCCCACTGGGCTTCCTCCTCTTAAACTCAAATCTACGGGATTGAACTTTTGATAGCAGTCGCTATAGTATCTTTGTATTAACTCCGCTAGGAGTTGGATTTTGGTAAAAAAACTAATGAAGAATAGAGAAAGTCCCGTAGGGACGAGATTTTAGTAATTGATATTATTAAAGAATCAGCAAGATGCTAAAACTTTCGGAGGAGTTTTATTTTCTTCGATCACAAATGTCTGAGTTAAATGTTTTCAAAATTTTATTTCCTATATCTATATTCTCGCTTTTAGCTGCGATCGTTGTAGTTAGTTCAATTCCCGAAGGATAATTTAATATTGTTTCTATGTTTAAACTATAGTTATATTCATTAACGCCTGAGATATATAAGCGAACATAGTTTTTTTCAAATCCAACTTTAGTTTTCTCTTTGCTTGCTTTTAGAGCCGGCCAATCTGCCATTTTTCCGGGAACACATTTATTTTTAGCTATATTATATTTATTGAAATTTCGTTTTACAGCTTCTCCAATAATTTCAGTGGAACTTTTCAAATCAATTACTTCACATTTTTCTTGTTCAAAACTGTAACCTGCTTTTGATTCTTTAGATTGTGGAGCTAGAATTATTTCAGAATGTTTTTCTGAAATATAAATAGAAAGACTTTTTACAACTTTTAATTCTGGTTCAGGAACTTTAAATATAAGGCTTTTAATTTTCATTAATCAATAGTTTTAGGTGCTTTTAAAATCGTTACAAACTTGTTTATATGGGTATGTCCTCTATACAAATGATTATAAACGTTTTTATATATTTGTAAATATACTAAAATGTTTGAATTATTAAATGATTTTTCTAGCCCCGATAAAAGCGTCATCCTTTTTAGGCTTTCAGCCTTTTAAAGGCTGGAAGCCTAAAAAGATAAAGCGGATAGCGGGACAAGTCTTGTTCAGAATGTAAAATGGGTGCTACTTAAAAATAGCACGCAAAAAAAATCCTCAATTACTATTTGAGGATTTCTTATTTAAAACGGATTATAATTATTAGTCATTCACAATTACCCATTGACCTGAAGATACTAAACTTTCGGCTTTTTTGTACTTCATAGTTTCTGTTTTTCCGGTAGCGACTTCTTGAATCGTTACGGTATCGTTACGATTGATTTTTGGCATGTCTCTCACGATGGTTTCGGTTACTTGACGTTGTTGCGTGTCCGCTGCCTCGTGGTTTAGGTTTTCGCTATTCGGAATTTCGTCTTTACTTAATTTATAGTTTTCTTTTTGACGAATTGCTTTGGCTTCTTCGATTTGAGGCGCATTTTGTTGTGCCGGTAAATCGCCTTTGAATAAAAACGAAATCACTTCTTTGTTGACATTGTCGAGCATGGCTCTGAACAGGTTGAAGGCTTCTAATTTATAAATTAGCAACGGATCTTTTTGTTCGTGAACTGCTAATTGAACCGATTGTTTCAATTCGTCCATTTTACGCAGGTGTTTTTTCCAAGCTTCATCTACAATGGATAAAGTGATGTTCTTTTCAAAATCGGCCACTAATTGCGCTCCTTGTGTTTCGTAGGCTTTCTTTAAGTCGGTTACCACGTTCAAGGTTTTGATTCCGTCAGTAAACGGTACTACGATACGCTCAAAATGATTGTTTTGGTCTTCGTATACTCCTTTAATGATAGGGAAGGCTTCTCTGGCACTTCGTTCGGTTTTTTCGGTATAGAATTCTAAAGTGGCTTTGTAGATTTTACCCGTCAATTCCATGTCGGATAATTTTGCAAACTCGCCTTCGGTTATTGGTGAAGTGATCGAGAAATAACGAATTAATTCGAATTCAAAGTTTTTGAAATCGTTCATTCCTTTATTAGTCGATACAATCAACTCACAGGTATCGTACAACATGTTTGCAATGTCTAATTTTAGACGCTCTCCAAACAAGGCATGACGACGACGTTTGTACACTACTTCACGTTGTGCATTCATTACATCATCATATTCTAACAAACGTTTACGCACTCCAAAGTTGTTTTCTTCTACTTTTTTCTGCGCACGTTCAATAGATTTGGTCATCATTGAATGTTGGATTACTTCTCCTTCTTGCAATCCCATTCTGTCCATTACTTTGGCTACTCTTTCGGAACCAAACAAACGCATCAAGTTGTCTTCTAACGAAACGTAGAACTGAGAGCTTCCAGGGTCTCCTTGACGTCCAGCACGACCTCGTAACTGACGGTCTACACGACGTGAATCGTGGCGCTCAGTTCCAATAATGGCTAAACCTCCTGCTGCTTTTACTTCAGGAGTTAATTTGATATCGGTTCCACGACCTGCCATATTAGTAGCAATAGTAACGACTCCTGCTTTTCCAGCTTCTTCTACAATTTGCGCCTCTTGTTTGTGCATTTTGGCATTCAATACATTGTGCGTGATGCCTCTCATTTTCAACATTCGGCTTAATAATTCTGAGATTTCAACCGAAGTGGTTCCAATAAGAACCGGTCTTCCTGCATTGGATAATTCGGTTACGTCTTCGATAACTGCATTGAATTTTTCACGAGTTGTTTTGTAAATTAAATCGTCTTTGTCAATTCTCGCAATTCCTCTATTGGTTGGGATTTCGACTACGTCTAATTTATAAATTTGCCAAAGTTCTCCTGCTTCAGTAACTGCTGTTCCGGTCATTCCACCCAGCTTGTTGTACATTCTGAAATAGTTTTGCAACGTGATTGTAGCAAAGGTTTGTGTTGCTGCTTCAATTTTTACATTTTCTTTGGCTTCAATGGCTTGGTGCAATCCATCAGAATAACGACGACCATCCATAATACGTCCTGTTTGCTCATCAACAATCAAGATTTTGTTATCCATAATCACATACTCTACATCTTTTTCGAATAAAGTATAGGCTTTTAAAAGTTGAGTTAGTGTATGGATACGTTCGCTTTTTACTCCAAAATCTTGGAACAAACGTTCTTTAGCTTCTGCTTCTGCATCAGCGTCTAGTTTTTGTTTTTCAATTGCAGCAATTTCAGTTCCAATGTCTGGTAATACGAAGAAATCAGCATCAGTATCTCCAGATAAGAATTGGATTCCGTTATCGGTCAATTCTACTTGGTTGTTTTTCTCTTCAATTACAAAATACAAGGCTTCGTCAACCAAATGCATTTCGCGTTTGTTGTCTTGCATGTATTGGTTTTCTGTTTTTTGAAGCAATTGTTTTACTCCTTCTTCCGAAAGGAATTTGATTAATGCTTTGTTCTTTGGTAAACTTCTGTACGCTCTTAACAATTGGAATCCACCGTCTTTAGTGTTACCTTCTTTGATTAATTTTTTGGCTTCAGCCAAGAATCCATTGGATAATTGACGTTGAAGGTTTACTAAATTTTCAATTTTTGGTTTTAACTCATTGAATTCGTGACGGTCTCCTTGTGGGACTGGTCCAGAAATAATCAAAGGTGTTCTGGCATCGTCAATCAAAACCGAATCCACCTCGTCGACAATGGCATAGTTGTGTTTACGCTGCACCAAATCTTCTGGCGAATGTGCCATATTATCTCTTAGGTAGTCAAAACCAAATTCGTTGTTCGTTCCGTAAGTAATATCAGCGTCATAGGCTCTTTTTCTTTCTTCAGAACTTGGTTGGTAGTTGTCAATACATTCAACAGTCATTCCGTGGAATTCAAACAAAGGTGCTTTCCAGGTACTGTCACGTTTTGCCAAGTAATCATTTACAGTTACTAAATGCACTCCGTTTCCAGTTAAGGCATTTAAGTAAATGGGTAGGGTAGCAACTAATGTTTTTCCTTCTCCAGTTTGCATTTCGGCTACTTTTCCTTCGTGCAATACCATTCCCCCAATTAACTGAACATCATAGTGAATCATGTCCCAAGTAATTTGTTTACCAGCGGCATTCCATGAATTGGCCCAAATGGCTTTTTCTCCCTCTAATGTAACGTAGGTTTTGGTAGCAGAGAATTCTCTGTCCTTTGGAGTAGCAGTCACTTCAATTTGAGTGTTTTCTTTGAAACGTCTTGCTGTTTCTTTTACTACAGCAAATGCCTCTGGCAAAATTTCCATCAAAGTTTTCTCAGAAATCTCGTAAGCTTCTTTTTCCAAAGCATCAATAGCTAGGTAAATATCTTCTCTTTTGTCGATGTCTTCGATAGATTCTACTTCTAATTTTAAAGCCGCTATTTTGGCGTCTTTTTCAGCGCGATCTTGTTTGATTTTTTCTTTGAAGAAAGCAGTGCGTGCTCTCAGTTCGTCATTAGACAATGCCATCAAGCTATTCTCAAATCCTTTGATTTTAGTAAGGTAAGGTTGTAATGCTTTTACGTCATTGTGTGATTTATCACCAACAAAGATTTTAATAATGCTATTTATGAAACTCATAATTGTATGTGTATTACTGTATTTTGTGTAAATGTGCAATTTAACCAAAAAAAAAGCCTCTTTTGAGACTTTTTCTTTGGTTTATTTTTTAATATTCATCCTCGTTCCAAAGGTAATCTTCGTCTGTAGGATAATCTGGCCAAATTTCTTCCATTGATTCATATATCTCACCTTCGTCTTCAATAGATTGCAGGTTTTCTACTACTTCTAATGGAGCTCCAGCTCTAATAGCGTAGTCAATAAGTTCGTCTTTGTTAGCAGGCCACGGTGCATCACTTAAATAAGATGCTAATTCTAATGTCCAATACATCTTTCTGTCGATTTAGTTTAGTGCAAAAATAAATTTTTTACTGAAAAAGGCAAGTAAAAAATGATTTATTTTTAGTAAAAGTTAAGAACGTTTTTTTGTTTGTTTTTGAGTCTTCATTTCTCTTTAAAAATAGCCGTGTAAAAGCAAATCTATTTTCTAGGAATCCATTGAATTTCCTCAGCATTTAAATCTTGAGACAACTTTCGTGCCAATACAAAAAGATAGTCAGAAAGACGGTTTAAATACTGGATTGCAATTTCAGAAATGGGTTCGTTATGACTTAAATGTACTGTAAGTCGCTCTGCTCTACGGCAAATACATCGTGCAATATGACAATGTGACACAGTAGGATGTCCGCCAGGTAAAATAAAATGAGTCATTGGCGGAAGCGATGCTTCCATACGATCAATTTCGTTTTCTAAAAATTCAATATCCGAATCAATTATGCCCAATTTTTGTAAACGTAGTTCGCCGTTTTTTAATACTTCTTTTTCGGGTGGAGTAGCTAAGATGGCGCCTACAGTAAATAGTCGGTCTTGTACTTCGATAAGAATGGTTTTGTAATGGGAATCGATGTCTTGGTCTCTAATTAAACCAATGTAGGAGTTTAATTCGTCAACAGTACCGTAGCTTTCAATTCTATCGTGATCTTTTGGAACTTTTTTTCCTCCAAAAAGAGCTGTAATTCCTCCGTCTCCTGTTTTAGTATATATCTTCATTGGGTTGAATCGGTTTATTTAGAAGTGTCGCTTTCGATTAATCCGTCTCTCAAACGAATAACACGATTAGCATATGCGGCAATTTCTTCTTCGTGCGTTACTAATATAACGGTATTTCCACTGGCGTGAATATCGCCAAACAACTTCATAATTTCGACAGACGTTTTACTATCTAAGTTTCCTGTTGGTTCATCGGCTAAGATAATAGATGGTTTGTTAACCAAAGCTCTTGCTACAGCAACACGTTGGCGCTGCCCTCCCGAAAGTTGGTTGGGTTGGTGATCCATACGATTTTCAAGATTTACTTGTTTTAAGACTTCGGTCGCTCTTTCATTTCTTTCAGATTTAGAATAGCCTGCATAAATCATCGGTAAAGCTACGTTGTCTAAAGCGGTAGTTCTTGGTAAAAGGTTGAACGTTTGAAAGACAAAACCAATTTCTTTATTGCGAATTTCGGCTAATTCATCATCTTTCATTTGGCTCACGTCTTTTCCGTTCAAAATGTAGGTTCCAGAAGTAGGAGTGTCCAAGCATCCTAAGATATTCATAAGTGTTGATTTTCCTGAACCTGAAGGCCCCATTAAAGCAACATATTCTCCTTTTTTGATTTCTAAATTAATGCCTTTTAGGACATAAACTATTTCGTTCCCTAGAACAAAATCACGTTTGATATCCGTTATTTTTATTAATGGTTTTGCCATTGCTTTTTTGGAATTAAAATTCGTTGAATTAGGATTTAAAAGTACGAAAGACTTTTGAATAAATCCATAAGTAGTGCGAAAATGAATTTTGTTACAAAAAATAATGATTAAGCCCGAATGGTAAAATGTTCTTTTTTCTGTTCTCTTCTTATGAAAGCAATTCCAAATAAATAGGTGTCAATTGTTACTGTAAATCGAGGATGATGGCAAATTTTTTCCCAAGCCAATGCTGTTTCCGGATTGCGGTAGGGGTTATTAAAAATAAAACAAGTATCGTTATGTGCTTTTGAAAATAAAGAATTAATAAATGGTTCTATGTCTTTTACAGAATCAAGTGATGTATAGAGTAAGTCGGTTTGCAAGATAGTGTTGTCAATAGGTATTTCTGGAGTATAAAAAACACAACTTTTGAATTTGAAATAATGATACATTTTATTCAATAAGCGTTCTTTTTTGGGGCTTAAATTCAAATCAAAAGAATGATGTGCTAGACTTGTTTTTTTGTAGAAACATTTCGTAAGTAGGCTATAGACAAAAGGAGAGTGGACTCCGTGTTCGTTTTTGGAGTGCCAAAGAAATTGTAAATACGATTGAATTCGGAATATCATTTTTTACAGTTACTAGGATTCAATTTTGGCTGAAAGTTCAAACCAGCGTTCTTCTTTTGTTTCTATTTTTTGGATGATTTCTTCCAATTCTTTCGCTTTTTTTTCAATGGCATCATCGGTAACTTTTCCATCAGAAAATAATTGTTCAATAGCCGCTTTCTGAATTTCTAACTCTTTAATTTCTTTCTCGATTTTTTGATATTCTTTTTGCTCGTTAAAGCTTAAATTACTTGTTGAATTGTTTTGTTTCCAATCTTTTTTCTCGGCTTTGTTTTCTTCTTTTTGGGCTACATCAGCGCTGTCTTCATAGGCTCTAAAATCAGAATAATTACCCGGAAAATCCTCAATCACACCATCGCCTCTAAAAACAAATAAATGGTCCACGATTTTATCCATAAAATACCTATCGTGAGACACAACCATCAAACAACCTGGATAACTTAAAAGGAAATTTTCCAAGACATTTAGAGTAACAATATCCAAATCGTTGGTAGGTTCGTCCAGAATCAAAAAGTTAGGATTTTGAATTAAGACGGTACATAAATACAAACGTTTTAGTTCGCCACCGCTTAGTTTTTCTACATAATCGTGTTGTTTTTTGCGGTCAAAAAGGAAGCGTTCTAATAATTGTCCTGCCGAAATAATTTTCCCTTTCGCTAGCGGAATGTATTCGCCATATTCTTTGATGATGTCAATTACTTTCTGTCCCGGTTTAGGATTAATCCCGCTTTGGGTGTAATATCCTATTTTGATGGTGTCGCCTTTAATTACTTTTCCGCTATCCAAAGGTAACGTGCCTGTCAATAGATTTAGAAAGGTCGATTTTCCAGTTCCGTTTTTCCCAATGATACCAATGCGTTCGCCACGTTGAAAATCAAAACTAAAATTATCTAAAATAACACGGTCTTTGAATTTCTTTGAAATCTTATGCAGCTCAATGATTTTGCTTCCCATTCGCTCCATATTGATTTCAAGCTCTACCTTGTTTTCACGCCTTCTGCTTTGGGCTTTTTCTTTGATGATATAAAAATCATCTTGGCGTGATTTTGATTTAGTAGTTCTCGCTTTGGGTTGACGGCGCATCCATTCCAATTCTTTTACGAATAAATTTTGGGCTTTGTCTACACTCGCATTTTCAGAAGCAATCCGTTCTTCTTTTTTTTCTAAATAATACGAATAATTGCCTTTATATTGGTATAATTTTCCGTTGTCTAATTCGATGATTTCATTGCAAACTCGTTCTAAAAAGAAACGGTCGTGCGTTACCATAAATAAGGTGATGTTTTCTTTGGCAAAATAACTCTCTAGCCATTCAATCATTTCTAAATCCAAATGGTTGGTTGGCTCGTCAAGAATCAATAAATCGGGGCGATTGATTAGAATAATAGCTAGCGATAAACGTTTTTTCTGTCCTCCAGACAGATTCTTTACCTTTAGTTTAAAATCTTCTAATTTTAGTTTGAAAAGAATTTGTTTGTATTGAGTTTCAAAATCCCAAGCGTTGAACAAATCCATTTTATCAAATGCTTTTTGGTAGGCTTCTTCGTCTTCGGGATGCTCTAAGGCTTTTTCGTATTGTTCAATTACTTTTAGGATTTCGTTATCTGAAGCAAAAATACTTTCCTCTATGGTCAATTCCTCTTGTAAATTATGTTCCTGTGATAAAAACGCCATTTTGATGTCTTTTCGAACTACTACTTGGCCAGAATCTGGTTCGTCTTCCCCATTAATTATTTTCATAATACAGGTTTTTCCCGAACCATTTTTGGCTATAAAAGCGATTTTTTGGTCTTTGTTGATGCCAAAAGAAATGTTTTCAAAAAGGGTGCGTTCTCCAAAAGATTTAGAGATATTTTCAACAGATAAATAATTCACAATTGTAATTTTTTTGCAAAAGTAATCTTTTGAAGCGAAACATTGATTTTTGATTTGCTTTTCGCTATAACAATAGCTGTTTTTAAAAGTATGTTTATTTGATTTAATCGTATCTAAAACTAAAAATATTTCCTAATTTTGCAATCAGAAAATCAAAATCACCTTTTACGTTAAGATTATGGCAAGATTTGAATTGAAGCTTCCAAAAATGGGAGAAAGTGTAGCAGAGGCAACCATTACTAACTGGTTGAAACAAGTTGGCGACATAATCGAAGCCGATGATGCTGTGCTTGAAATTGCTACTGATAAGGTAGATAGTGAAGTGCCAAGCGAAGTTTCGGGGGTTTTGGTGGAACAATTATTCGCTAAAGATGATTTGGTTCAAGTGGGGCAAACCATTGCTATTATTGAAACAGATACAACTGCGGAATCTACTCCTGCATCTGTAGAAAACACAACAATTCCTGTGGCTGTTGCTGAAATTGAAAAATCGGTAGAAGTGGCTCAAGCTATTGTTGCTCCAGTTGTAGATTTTAAGGGTACTGAAAAATTTCTTTCTCCATTGGTTAAAAATATTGCGAAAGAAGAAGGTGTTTCGGCTGCCGAATTAGAAAGTATTCAAGGTTCAGGAAAAGAAGGTCGTGTGACCAAAGAAGATATTTTAGCTTATGTAGCTGGACGACAAAAAGCGCCAGTTGCTAATCAATCAACTCCAACTCCAACTATTGTTCCGAGTACACAAGCGGTACCTGTATCGGTTAATGGCGAAGATGAAATTGTAGAGATGGACAGAATGCGTAAGTTGATTTCGGGGTATATGACAGCTTCGTTACAAACTTCGGCACATGTTCAGTCCTTTATCGAGGTGGATGTTACGCATATTGTAAAATGGAGGGATAAAGTAAAATCAACTTTCGAAAAGAGAGAAGGGGAGAAATTGACTTTTACGCCTATTTTTATGCAAGCGGTGGCGAAAGCGTTGAAAGATTTTCCAGGAATGAATATTTCGGTTGATGGTAATTTTATCATTAAAAAGAAAAATATCAATTTAGGAATGGCTACGGCTTTGCCTAATGGTAATTTAATTGTTCCGGTTATTAAAAATGCAGATCAATTGAATTTGGTAGGCATGGCAAAAGCGGTAAATGATTTAGGAAATCGCGCTAAAAACGGAAAGTTGAAACCAGACGATACACAAGGTGGTACGTATACGGTAACTAATATAGGTTCTTTTGGTAGTGTTTTTGGTACACCAATTATCAACCAGCCCGAAGTAGGAATTTTGGCCTTAGGAGCCATTCGTAAA
This sequence comes from Bacteroidota bacterium, assembly GCA_041191945.1. Classification (GTDB taxonomy): domain Bacteria; phylum Bacteroidota; class Bacteroidia; order Flavobacteriales; family Flavobacteriaceae; genus Flavobacterium. Next base: position 3,430 of record JBEENX010000031.1, on the reverse strand, counting down.
GTGCCTGCGGTAATTGAAACTCCCGAAGGGGATTTTATAGGTATTCGCCAAAAAATGTTTTTAACTCACAGCTATGATCATCGCGTAGTGGATGGTGCTTTAGGCGGAATGTTTGTAAAACGCGTTGCCGATTATCTAGAAGCTTTTGATATAGATACGGATATTTAATCAATATATAATTGTACAAGAAAACCCTTTCAGAGCAAGTTTTGAAAGGGTTTTCTTTTTTAAAAACTACTTTCAACACAAATCTATATATTTGTAAACTTATAAAATAAAATAATGGAACTGAAACTCAATAGGCCTATTTGTTTTTTCGACTTAGAAACTACAGGGATTGATATTGGAAAAGATCGAATTGTAGAAATTTCAATTTTCAAAATCTTTCCAAATGGGAATAAAGAAAGCAAAACGTGGCTGGTGAATCCTACAATTCCTATTCCGCCTCAATCTACAGCGGTTCACGGTATTGATGATGCTAAAGTAGCTAACGAGCCTACTTTTGCTCAATTAGCGGGTCAAATTCATAATATGATTAAAGACAGTGATTTGGCGGGTTACAATTCCGATCGATTTGATATTCCGTTATTGGCCGAAGAGATGTTACGTGTTGGAGTTGATTTTGATATGAAAAACAGGGTGTCAGTTGATGTTCAAACGGTTTTTCATAAAATGGAAGAGCGTACATTGAGTGCAGCGCTTAAATTTTACTGTGGTAAAAGTCTTGAAAATGCTCATTCCGCTGAAGCAGACACGATGGCAACTTACGAAATATTGAAAGCACAATTGGATCGTTATCCTGAATTGGAAAATGATATGAAAACGCTTTCTGAATTTACTACTCGAAAAAAGATTGCTGATTTTGCAGGAATGATAGCTTTTGATGCGGATGGTGACGAGGTGTTTACTTTTGGAAAACATAAAGGAGCTAAAGTTGAAAAAGTCTTGGAAACAGAGCCGGGTTATTTCAGTTGGATTCAAAATGCTGATTTTCCTTTGTATACCAAAAAAGTATTGACTGCTATTAAATTGAGAAAATTAAATACTAAATAAGTCGAGCTGATTTTTAGAAATTAAATCTAGATTATGAAAATAATTTGCATCGGTAGAAATTATACCAATCATATAGCCGAATTACAGAATGAACGTCCTGAGGAACCAGTCATTTTTATGAAACCTGATTCGGCAGTGGTGTTAAAACAACATCCTTTTGTACTTCCTGAATTTTCAAATGAGGTGCATCATGAAATTGAATTGGTTGTAAAGATTAATAAAGTAGGGAAGTATATCGAACCTAAATTTGCACATAAATATTATGACGAAATTAGTGTTGGAATCGACTTTACGGCTCGTGATGTACAAGCAAAATTAAAAGACAAAGGGTTACCTTGGGAAAAAGCCAAAGCCTTTGATGGCTCTGCTGTTATTGGTGAATTTGTTTCTAAAGAACAATTTGCGTCCTTGGAAAACATTAATTTTGAGTTATTGAAAAATGGCGAAGTAGCTCAAAAAGGAAATTCGAGTTTGATGTTGTGGAAAATAGATGAGTTAATCGCTTATGTGTCCCAGTTTTTTACGTTAAAAATTGGAGATATTATTTTTACAGGCACGCCAGAAGGCGTGGCAGCGGTTCATCCTAATGATGTTTTAGAGGGGTATTTAGAAGGGCAACAATTATTTAGAATACAAGTAAAATAATGGCACTACATTACAATCTTTCTAAAGTATACGCGCTATCAGATAACGATACTGAATTTGTAAACCAAATATTGGTTTTGTTTGTCAATGAAGTCCCGAAAGATTTATCGGAAATCAAAGCCGGAATCAAGTCGGAATCACACAAGCAAGTATATGCTTATGCACACAAAATAAAACCTACTCTTGATTTAATGGGAATGCATATTGCTTTTGAAGAGTTGGTATTGATTGAGGCTTGGGCAAAAGCCGAAGGGAAAACAAAGAGCATTAAAGAAACCTATAAAAGTGTAAAATCGCAGGTCAAGGAAGCTATTAAAGAAATTAAAAAGGACTTTAATTTGTAAATCAATTCAAGAATGAAAGCAGCTATAGTTACTATTGGGGATGAGATTTTAATTGGTCAAATTGTTGATACGAATTCAGGGTTTATAGCCAAATCGTTGGATAAAATTGGAATTGAAACTCATGAAATGCTTTCCATTTCAGATAATAAGCAACATATTTTAGATACGTTTGCTTCGCTTCAAAATAAAGTAGAAGTGGTGGTTATAACAGGAGGTTTAGGACCAACAAAAGATGATATTACCAAACACACACTTTGTGACTATTTTGAAGATACTTTAGTCCGAAATACAGAAGTTGAAAATCATGTAATTGATTTGATAGAACGTGCTTTGGGTCGAGTGGCTTCACAAATTAATAAAGACCAAGCTCTGGTTCCTTCAAAATGCACGGTGTTGCATAATCAAGTTGGTACAGCGCCAGGAATGTGGATAAAAAAAGAGAATACCTTATTTATTTCCTTGCCGGGCGTGCCTTACGAAATGAAATATTTGATAGAAAATCAAGTAGTTCCCAAATTAATTAGAGAATACCAACGTCCTTATATCGTACACAAAACAATTTTGACGTATGGTCAAGGCGAAAGTCATGTCGCGGAACGAATTGAAGATTGGGAAAATCAATTACCAGAATGTATTAAGTTAGCCTATTTGCCAAGTCCGGGTCGAGTACGTTTGCGCTTGACCGCTAGAGGAGAAGATAAACAACAATTAGAAGAAGCAATTGCTACGAATTTGAAATCATTGGATGCTATTATTCATGACATAATTGTAGGATTTGAAGAAGATGCGACTATAGAAGTTGTTTTGGGCAAAATGCTAAAAGAGAATGGCAAAACGTTAGCCACGGCAGAAAGCTGTACAGGAGGCAAAATAGCACAATTGATAACTTCGGTACCAGGAGCTTCAAGCTATTTCAAAGGAGGGATTGTGTCTTATGCAACGGAAACCAAGGTCGCTATTCTTGGTATTTCGAAGGCGTTTATTGAGGAACATTCGGTGGTGAGTAAAGAAGTGGCTTCAGCAATGGCTTTGAATGTTCAAAAAATAATGCAAACCGACTATGCTATTGCAACTACAGGAAATGCGGGACCAACCAAAGGAGATGGCGATGCCGAAGTGGGAACTGTGTGTATTGCTTTGGCAACGCCAAATGGTGTGCTTGTTGAAGAATTTAATTTTGGTCAACCCCGTGAAAAAGTGATAGATAGAGCAGTGATTAAGAGCTTGGAAATGCTACAAAAAGAAATTTTAAAAAATCTGTCTTAATTTTTTTGTTTGATCCGTTTATTTTTCTTTTCTTTGCACCCTGATTTTGAATAACGATAAAAGATAAAGAATAATGTCAAGAGTTTGTGACCTTACAGGTAAAAGAGCGATGGTAGGAAATA
>JBEENX010000030.1:0-16323 GCA_041191945.1 Bacteroidota bacterium | reverse complement strand
TAGCTTCTGAATCGTGTGCCAATGCAGGAACGTATACTAATACATGGACAGTAACCGATGCTTGTGGTAATAGTTCCGAACCTTTTACTCAAGTTATCACCATTCAAGACACAACAGATCCTATACTACTAACTCAGGCGACTGACAAAATAGTTGAATGTGATGGTCAAGGAAATAAAGAAGACATTGCTAATTGGTTAGCAACGAATGGAGGTGCTACAGCTAGTGATAATTGTTCCGAAATACATTGGAGCAATAACTTTGAAAGCCTTCCTAAAGATTGTTCTTCTATGATTACCGTTAAATTCACAGCGACTGATGATTGTGGTAATAAAACTACCACTTCGGCAACCTTTAGTGTTCAAGATACAACACCCCCAGTTGTACCTGAAGTACCTACAAATATAACTATTGAATGTAGTTCAGATATTCCTCCAATGATTTCACTTACAGCAAAAGACAATTGTTTAGGGGATTTAACCGTTGAGGGAACAAATAATATCAAAAAAGGAGATTGCAAAAATTCATATGTAATAACCAGAACCTGGACATTTAGAGATGACTGTAATAATATCGCAACTACATCTCAAACCATTACTATAGAAGACAACATTGCTCCTGTAATTTCTAGTTTACCTGAACCTACAACAATATCGTGTGCAGGTACTCCTCAATTTACTCAACCAACCGCAGTAGATGAATGTGGATACAATAAAGTAAGTTTAACTTTTAATGATGTTAAAACAGAAGGAAACTGTGCTGGTTCGTATTCAATTATACGAACTTGGACCGCAACCGATGCTTGTGGCAATAGTTCGGCTGCTTCGCAAACCTTTGTTGTAGAAGACAAAATTGCTCCTGTAATTGCAAATTTACCTGCACCTACAACAATTTCGTGTCCAAATACACCTGTATTTGCATTCGCCAGCGCAACAGATGAATGTGGTTCTGATTTTAGCCTAACTTTTAATGATGTGAGAACAGAAGGAAATTGTATAGGTTCGTATTCAATTACTCGAACTTGGACAGCAACTGACACCTGTGGCAATAACTCAACTGCTTCACAAACTATTGCTGTAGAAGACAAAACTGCTCCTATAATTGCAAATTTACCTGCACCTACAACAATCAATTATCCAAATACTCCTGAATTTGTTCAAGCAACCGCAACAGATGAATGTAGTCCAAACTTAGATTTAACTTTTAAAGATGTACGAACAGATGGAAATACTATAAACTCCTATTCAATCACACGAACCTGGACAGCAATAGATGCTTGTGGAAATAGTGCAACGGCTTCGCAAATAATTAATGTAGAAAACAAAACAGGACCAATAACTACTAGCGAATTCAATGCTGACATTGTAGCAACTTGTGATGCGATTCCTGCTAAACCGGAATTAGTATTCACATCTCCTTGTCCAACTGCCTCTCCAGCTGTTTTCACTGAAACAATTAGTAATCAAACCGCTAATTCCTACACAATTAACCGAAAATGGGTTGCCACTGATATCTGCGGTAATACGTCAGAGTTTATTCAAACCGTAAACATAACTATATCAAATGCTTTGACTATGGTTACAGGAACAGTTTGTAACGATGGAGAAACTACAAGTATTGATTTAGCTTCCTTACTCCCTATTGGAACTCCAACTAACGGAGCTTGGACAGATGTTTCTAATTCAGGAAAACTAGTCGATACTATATTTAATGCGGCAACTCTTGCAGTGGGAGATTATATTTTTGAATATACTATCAATGATTTGAATTGTCCTAGAAAAATTCAAATTACAATAACGGTAACAACTGATTGCGGCGGAATTGTATTGCCTTGCGGAACTATAATAGTTCATAATACTTTCTCTCCAAATGGGGATGGAATTAATGACAAATTTATAATTGACAATATCAACGATACTAATTGTTATCCAGATAATACTGTCGAAATATACAATCGTTGGGGAGTATTGGTATATTCTACCAAAGGATATAATAATACGACCAATGCATTTGATGGGGTTTCAAATGGTCGATCCGTTCTAAGTCAATCTTCAGGAGTACCTACAGGAACCTACTTCTATATCTTGACCTATACTTCTTTTGACAATAACAATAGCGTACAAACTAATAAAAAAGAAGGTTATTTATTCTTAACTAAATAAATGAAGTGAAACACAGTATTATTCTGATTTTCAATCAATAAATAAAATTAAACTTAAAATAGTGTACTACTAAAAAACGAAATTATGAAGACGCAATTATTTTCTTTCGCCTTACTATTGACATCCGTGCTCAGTTTTGCACAACAAGATGCTCAATTTACACAATACATGTACAACACAATCAATATCAATCCTGCCTATGCTGGTTCAAGAGGAGTATTAAGTATTTTTGCTTTACATCGAACTCAATGGGTTGGGCTTGTCGGAGCTCCTGTAACCAATACCATTTCCATACACACTCCTTTTAATGGAAGTAATTTAGGTTTTGGACTGTCTATTGTCAATGACAAAATTGGACCAACACAAGAGAATACTATCTCTGCTGATATTTCCTACTCAATACCAACATCGGAAGATTTCAAACTTTCCTTTGGAATGAAAGCTACAGCAAATTTTTTTGATTTGGATATAAACAAATTAAACCCTGTGAATATTGATCCGAGTTTGCAAAATTTCAACAATACATTCTCACCCAATATAGGAGCGGGTATTTACTTGCATTCAAACAAAGCTTATGTAGGTCTTTCTGTACCCAATTTCATTGAAACCAACAGATACAACGACAATGAAATAGCCATTTTTAAAGAAAAAATAAATTATTATCTCATTGGTGGTTATGTATTTGATATCTCTAGTGATATCCAATTTAAACCTGCGGGGTTACTCAAATTTGTCCAAGGTGCTCCTTTACAGGCTGACATCTCAGGAAATTTTATGTTCATGAATAAACTCACCCTTGGAATCGCTTATCGCTGGAGTGCTGCAATGAGCGGTATGGTGGGTTTTCAAATTTCCGAAGGAATGCACATTGGTTATGGTTACGATTTAGAAACCACTCATTTAGACAAGTATAATTCGGGATCGCACGAAATCTTCTTTCGCTACGAACTATTTAAAAACAATAACAAAATGACTACACCAAGATTCTTTTAAAAACTAACCTTATGAAAAATCGTACACTACTTTATTTAGCAATACTAAATTTTGCTTATTGGAAAGGCTTTAGCCAAAAAACAACCATTTTCATCACTGACAAAGTAAATGAGAAATACGCCTATGTTGATGTAACTAACACTTATGAAAGAGTCGCTGCAAAAGGATACAAATCTGTTGATTTATTTAAAAAATTAGGCGATTCGTATTATTTCAATTCTAATTTTGAAAAAGCAGCCAAATGGTATGGTGAGTTATTTGCTATGAGAACCCAATTAGAGCCGGAATATTATTATCAATATGCCGATTGTTTACATTGCATTGGCAATACTAAGTTAGCCAATGAAGTCCTAGTTCGATTGAATCAAAAATCACAAATTATTCCAATTAAAAAATCAAAAAAGGGAAAATAATTTTTTTAAAGACTTCTAAAATTCAAAATCATGAAAAAATACATAACACTATACATCGTTCTATTGAATCTATTTGGATTCAATGGCTATTCACAACAATCTCAATTAAAATCAGCGGACAAAAAATACACTAATTTAGCCTATATTGATGCTATAAAAACGTATGAAAGAGTTGCCGAAAAAGGATACCAATCAGCTGAAATGTATAAAAAAATAGGCAATTCGTATTATTTCAATGGCGAACTAGAATCAGCCGCCAAATGGTACGAGAAACTTTTCGCTTTAAATACTGATTTAGAACCTGAATACTATTTTCGCTATTCGCAATCCTTAAAATCGATTGGTGACAACCAAAAAGCAACTGAAATGGAGCAATTGTTCTATCAAAAAATTAGAATCAACACCAATTCAATACATTATCTTGATCAAATCAAAGCCAATTCAGGTCGATATCAAATTGAAAATGCAGGAATTAATTCGCAATATTCAGATTATGGTTCAGCAAAGTACGGAAACAAAATTGTATTTGCTACAGCTCGAGACACCGGAAGTTTATCTCATCGTGTTCATTCTTGGAACAATCAATATTTCACTAATCTATATACCTCAGAACTGAATGAAGATGCAACTTTAAGTAAACCAAAACCTTTTGAGGATGCAGTAAAATCAAGATTTCATGAAGCCAGTCCTGTTTTTACTAAAGATGGAAAAACCATGTATTTCACGCGAAATAATTTTCTAGATGGTAAAAAAGGTAAGAGTCAAGATAAAACCACACTTTTGAAAATATACCGTGCGTATGCTGTAGATGGGCTATGGACTAATGTCACTGAATTACCATTCAATAGTGATCAATTTAGCAACGCGCATCCCGCATTAAGTCCCGACGAGAAAACATTGTACTTTGCCTCTGACAGGCCTGATTCTTTTGGCGAATCGGATATCTACAAAGTACAAATAAACAATGACGGTAGTTTTGGAACTCCTGTGAACTTGGGAAATAAAATCAATACCATTGGTAGAGAGGGTTTTCCTTTTATTACAGATGAAAATGAACTCTATTTCGCTTCAGATGGACAGCCAGGACTAGGAGGTTTTGATGTTTTTGTAACCAAAATCAACTCGGACGGAACATATAGCGATGTTCAAAATATAGGAGAAAATGTAAACTCAACCAAAGACGATTTTGCTTATTTCATCGATACTAAAACTAGAAGAGGTTTTTTTAGTTCCAATAGAAGTGGTGGACAAGGATCGGATGATATTTACCAATTTTTGGAAACCAAACGACTACGTTGCGAACAAGAATTGTACGGCGAAATTACCGATGAAATTTCTAAAGAATTGTTACCAAACACAACGATTAGTTTGTATAATAAACAATTCAATTTACTCAACACAACTATATCTGACTCCAAAGGAAATTATTCGCTACAAGTAGATTGCGGTCAAGAGTATTACGTCAGAGCCGAAAAACCAGAATACAATACTAAAGAACAAAAAATAAGCATCTTAAAATTGGAAGGAAGAACCTATCTGCCTATCACTTTAGAAAAAACAAAATGCAAAGTAACTATAGGCGATGATTTAGGAAAATGTTTTGGTATAAAAAACATTTATTTTGATTTTGATAAATACACTATCCGTATAGAAGCTGCTATCGACTTAGAAAAAATACTAATTGTTTTAACAGATAATCCCGGTATGAAATTAGAAATTCGTTCCCATACTGACAGTAGAGGCTCCTTTAAATACAATGAAGTTTTATCAGGCAATAGAGCTAAAGCTACTATTCAATGGTTGATAAAAAATGGAGTGAATCCAAATCGTTTAACAGCCAAAGGATATGGAGAAAATCAGTTAGTCAATCATTGCTCAGATGGTGTTAGTTGTACGGAAGAAGAACATCAACTTAACAGACGTAGCGAATTTATTATTACTGCATTATAGCAAAACACGCTCTAAATTTTAGCAAAAATATTAGTGTAGTATTTTTTTCCAGTAGTGGGATTTTCGCGAACAGATATACCAAAATGAGTGTAACTACCTTCTAAATTGGCTTTATGACCTTCGCTTGCTAGCCAAGCGTCTAAAACAGCTTTTGGAGTAGAATAATTGAATGCAATATTTTCGGTAACATAAGTAGCACCTAATGTTTTCATAATAGCATCAGAGCGGGTTATAAAATCATTATGATTCACTACATTATTAGTAATCATATAATTATTATGTTCTTCCGCTTTAAAAGAGATATAATCTGATTTAATTAAGGCGTTCAAACCAATACTAACTCGGTAATTATTGATTAAAGTCAAGGTTTCATTTTCAAAAGTAGTGTACGGATAAGGAACAGAAGTTTGAGAAACGGCAGTAGTTGTAACTGGTGCAGGGGCATCTGCAGTACAAGAATTTAGTGTACCAAGTACAAAAACGAGTACAAGTACACGTAACAAAAATACTTTCATAAAAGTAGGGCAAGCTTAAAGTAGATTGTGGGGCAAACTCCTTTAAAAAATTTAGATTATTAATTTATTAATTAAGCAGTGCAAACGTACAACATTAATCGACTAAAGTCAAATAATTCAATGTTAAATACTTAATTTTCAATTATTTACAAATAAATTCTTACATTAAGGCGATAATCTATCTATCTTCCAAGAAAAATCAGATTGGGCAATATATCGAATTCTATCGTGCAGACGATTCGGTCTTCCTTGCCAAAACTCCACTTCAAGAGGCGTGACTAAAAATCCGCCCCAATGTTCTGGTCTCGGAATCACCATTCCTTCATAATCGATCTCTAATTGTTTTAGATTTTCTTCTAAATACTCTCTTGAAGGCACGACTTCAGATTGATTGGACACAATGGCTCCCAATTTACTTCCATCTGGTCGAGAGGCAAAATAATTATCCGAAATATTTTCAGCGGTTTTTTGAGCAATCCCTTTAATAATTACTTGACGTTCCATACTATGCCAAAAAAACGAAAGACACACATTAGGATTGTTAGAAATAGCCTTCCCTTTTTCTGAATTATAATTGGTGTAAAAAATAAATCCTTCTTCGTTAAATTTCTTCAGCAAAACCACTCTCGATTTTGGAAAGCCATCCAACCCAATAGTAGCCACCGTCATGGCATTGACTTCTTCATTTCCGCCAAAATCCTCCACCTCATGAAACCATCTGTTGAACAAATTAATAGGATCTTCCGGAATAGAAGATTCTAAAAGTTCGCTTTTTTCATACGATTTTCTATAATTACTTAAATCCTTCATAATTACTTTCTAAAATTCAAAACTAATTCCATCTTCCGCCAAAAGCACTTCTGGAAAAATGGTTTCGGCTTCTTCTTTAAACAAATTAATACTTTCGTATCGTGTAGAATAATGCCCTAAAATTAATTGTTTTGCATTGGCTTTCAAAGCAATTCGGGCTGCTTCTTTGGCTGTTGAATGCAAGGTTTTTTGAGCCAAATTTTCTTCTGATTCTAAAAAAGTCGATTCGTGATACAAAACATCTACCTTTTCAATTATTGGAAGTACTGCTTCATGATAAACCGTATCCGAACAAAAGGCATAACTTTTGGGCTGAATTGGATCAAAAGTTAATTCTGAATTGGAAATTATTCTACCGTCTTCTAAGGTAATATCTTTTCCATTTTTTATCTTTTGATAATAACAACTTTCTATTTCATAATTCTGAACCGCATCCTTATTTAACTTACGTGCGCCTGCTTTTTCTTGAAATAAAAAACCATTCGTGTACACACGATGTTTCAAAGGTATAGTTCTAACCAAGACTTTTTCATCTTCAAAAATAGTCTCACTTTCATCCGATTCTAATTCATGAAAAAATAAACCGTAATTGGTCCAAGAATTAGACAACTTCAATTGTAATAAAATGATTTCTTTGATTCCTTTTGGTCCATAAACATGCAAATCCGTTGTTCTTCCTAACAAACTAAAAGTCGAAATCAAACCAATTAATCCAAAAAAATGATCCCCATGCAAATGGGAGATGAATATTTGATTGATCTTAGAAAACTTAATCTTATTTTTTCGAAGCTGTACTTGAGTCCCTTCTCCGCAATCAATTAAAAACATTCTGTTATTAATCTCTAATAATTGAGAGGTTGGATTAGTAATCGTTCGAGGTGTAGCGGCATAGCAGCCCAGAATGGTTAATTGCATCTTTTAATTTCTAATTGGAAACTAATCATTTTTTGAATTGGATAGTTTACCCAACTTATATATTTTGAATACAAAGTAACTTACACAAACAGAATAAACTACTAGACTAATACAATCAAAATTAGTCGTTTTAATTCCAATAATAATTTCTCTTGCCAAAAGATATGTAAGTAAAAACAAAGCTATGGTGTAGAGATAAATAAGTGTTTTGATAGTAACCTTCATAATACTAAAATCCTAAATCACGTTCAATCTCTTCCATTTCAATTATATCGTGTGCTTCTAAATTAGACGGTACTACCACCAATTGAGATGGAACAGCATTAAAATCAATTCCTTCAGCTACTACAACAAATGATTTTTTTGCTTTTTTATGTTGCTTTGCCAAAGGCAATAACAATTTTAAATCGGTAAGAGTTACTGATTTGTTATGAGACAAATCAATAATTAAATTATGAGTATCAAAGGAAGTATTAGATTGTGATACTTTGTCTAAAAATGACGCAAAATCACCTTGAGTATCTTTAATTGTTATTGTATGTCCTTTTTGATCTACTTTCATAAACTGGATTTTAACCACTGTAAATTACAGTTAATTTTGGAACGAACTAATTTACGTAATTAGTTTGAAATTATTGAATTTTTGAAGCCAAAAGATAAATGACCGCCATTCGGATAGCTACGCCATTTTCTACTTGGTCTAAAATAACCGATTGTTGAGAATCGGCAACATCACTTGTAATTTCAACCCCACGGTTGATAGGTCCCGGGTGCATAATTACAATCTCTTTATTTAGCGAATCCAAGAGATTTTTATCCACTCCATATTGTTGTGCATATTCTCTTGTAGATGGAAAATAATTCACATCCATACGTTCATTTTGTACTCGCAACATATTAGCTACATCACACCATTCAAGCGCTTTACGTAAATTTGATTCAACTTTTACTCCAAGTGATTCAATGTATTTTGGAATCAATGTTTTTGGACCACACACCTTTACTTCCGCTCCTTGCATTTGCAAAGCATAAATATTAGACAAGGCTACACGAGAGTGTAAAATATCACCCACAATCACTACTTTTTTTCCTGCAACATCACCTAGTTTTTCACGAATAGAATAACTATCTAACAAAGCTTGTGTCGGATGTTCGTGTGCGCCATCTCCCGCGTTTACAATACTCGCCTTTACATTTTTTGACAAGAAATAAGCTGCGCCTGGATTGGCATGACGCATCACCACCATATCTACTTTCATAGAAAGAATATTATTTACAGTGTCAATCAAAGTTTCTCCTTTTTTAACAGAGGATTGGGCTGCCGAAAAACTAATCACATCAGCAGACAATCGTTTTTGAGCTAATTCGAAAGAAAGTTTGGTTCGGGTACTATTTTCAAAAAAGATATTGGCAATGGTAATGTCTCGTAAAGAAGGAACTTTCTTGATTGGTCTATTGATAACTTCCTTAAAATGATCAGCGGTTTCAAAAATTAAGTCAATATCATTTTTGTTAATGTATTTTATTCCTAATAAATGATTTACGCTTAATTCTTTCATTTTTCTTTACAATTATATTTTTTTTAGATTGACTTTCTACTTAATTGGTGATTAAATAAACTCCGTCTTCTCCATCATTTTCTTTCCAACACACTTTTACTTTTTCGTCATTGATAGCATCTACCTGTCTGCCTCTATAATCGGGTTGAATAGGTAAATTACGACTAAAACGTCTATCAATCAATACCAACAATTCAATTTCAGAAGGTCTGCCAAAAGATTGAATAGCCGTTAAAGCGGAACGAATGCTTCGCCCAGTAAACAACACATCGTCAATAAAAATGACTTTTTTATTTTCGACTATAAAATTGATATTGGTTTTATTGGCCTCCAAAGGCTTTTCAGTTCTTCTGAAATCATCTCTAAAGAAAGTAATATCTAAATAACCTAAAGTAATTGGGGGTGTTTGGTATTCTTTTTCTAAAATTTCTTTTAAACGTTCTGCCAAGAAAACACCTCTAGGTTGTATTCCAACTAGAATCGTATCCGAGAAATCCAAGTGTTTTTCAATTAATTGACAAGCCAAACGATGTAGTATGATAGTCACTTCTTTTGCAGTAAGTAATACTTTTTGACTCATGGTAAAGTGTAATGTTTGGTTAGGCAAATATACAAATTCTGTTTTATGATTGATGATTAAAAATTACAGAAAATTATAGGCCAAAAAAAAGCCTTGAAAATTCAAGGCTTTTTAATCTATAGTACAAAATTTAAGAATACATTTTTGTTCTTAATTCCTGTACTTTATCGTCATCTAAATAATCATCAAAAGTCATGTAACGATCAATCGCTCCGTTAGGGGTCAACTCTACTACTCGATTACCGACTGTTTGCGCAAACTCATGGTCATGGGTGGTAAATATAACCGAACCTTTAAAGTTTTTCAACGAATTATTGAACGCCGTAATCGACTCCAAGTCCAAGTGATTTGTAGGTTCATCTAACATCAAAATATTAGCGCGCTCCATCATCATTCGAGACAACATACAACGTACTTTTTCTCCTCCTGATAACACTCGGCTTGTTTTTAATGCTTCTTCTCCGGAGAAAATCATTTTACCTAAGAAACCTCTAATGTAGACTTCGTCTCTTTCTTCTTCAGTTTTTGCCCATTGGCGCAACCAATCTACCAATGTCAAATCATTTTCAAAATACTTATGGTTTTCTGCTGGTAAATAGGCTTGATTTGTTGTAATTCCCCAATCATACGTTCCTGAATCGGCTTTTTGCTCACCATTCAAGATTTCGTAAAAAGCAGTTGTAGCACGAGAATCTTTAGAGAAAAGAACAATCTTATCCCCTTTTGCCATATTCAAATCAACACCTTTAAAAAGAACTTCTCCATCAATAGACGCACTCAAATTTTCTACATTTAGAATTTGGTCACCTGCTTCACGATCTTGGTCAAAAATAATCGCAGGATAACGGCGACTTGAAGGCTTGATTTCAGCAATATTCAATTTAGAAATCATCTTTTTACGAGAAGTAGCCTGTTTTGATTTGGCCACATTCGCAGAAAAACGACGAATAAATTCTTCCAATTCTTGTTTCTTTTCTTCGGCTTTTTTGTTTTGTTGCGCACGTTGTTTCGCCGCTAATTGACTTGACTCGTACCAAAACGTATAGTTTCCTGAATAATGGTTAATTTTTCCAAAATCAATATCTGAGATATGGGTACAAACCGCATCCAAAAAGTGACGGTCGTGAGATACTACAATAACCGTATTCTCATAATTAGCCAAGAAATTTTCTAACCAAGCAATGGTTTCAAAGTCCAAATCATTCGTAGGCTCATCCATAATCAATACGTCAGGATTTCCAAAAAGGGCTTGCGCCAAAAGCACACGAACCTTCATTTTTCCTTCCAAATCAGCCATTACAGTATAATGATTGTCTTCTGTAATTCCAAGATTGGATAACATAGAAGCCGCATCAGAATCGGCATTCCAACCGTTCATTTCTTCAAATTGAACTTGCAACTCTCCTATTCTATCCGCATTAGCATCATTATAATCTAAGTACAATTCATCCATTTCTTTTTTAACAGCATACAAAATTTTATTTCCCATTAATACGGTTTCTAAAACAGTGTATTCATCGAACATATTATGGTTTTGATTCAAAACCGACATACGTTTTCCTGGTTCTAAATGAATATGCCCGGAAGTAGGCTCTAATTCTCCTGATAAGATTTTTAAAAAAGTAGATTTTCCAGCTCCATTGGCTCCAATTACTCCATAAATATTACCTTGAGTAAAGGTGGTATTTACTTCGTCAAAAAGAATTCGTTTACCAAACTGAACTGATAGATTATTAACTGATAACATAATGTCTATAATTTTTTTGCAAAAGTAGCAAAAATCTAAATAGTATCACGTTTAAATTCTCTACGCCAAGTACAGTCCTATTTAATATAGAAAAACAAGTGTTATAATCTAGGTAGTAGAAAAAAATCAGCAAATGTTATAAAAAATTATTTATTCAATAATTTTAACAATATTTACATCAAATTATTTTTTTTTAATTTTTGTAACAAATACTTTTACATCTTTACAGCAATTAATTATCATAAACTAAAAAAAACCAAAAAAATGAATTCAGAACAAACGAAGTCGAATAATTCGGCGCTATCGACCTTAATTACGGTCTTTTTCTTTTGGGGATTTATTGGAGCATCCAACGGTGTTTTTATCCCTTTTTGTAAAGCAAAATTTGGCTTAGACCAATTTCAAAGTCAGTTAATCGACTTCGCATTTTATGGAGCCTACTACATTGGAGCCTTACTCCTTTTCATTTTTAGTAGTGCTGCAAAAAAAGACATATTGAACGGATGGGGATTTAAAAAAGGAATTATTTACGGATTGTTAATCAGTACTTTTGGTGCCGCATTAATGATATTAGCTGTAATCCAAGGAAGCTATTTATTTATCTTGGGCGCTTTATTTATTGTCGCTTTAGGTTTTTCTCTACAACAAACTTCGGCACAACCTTTTGCGGCGTCATTAGGAGAACCACACACTGCTTCAAGCCGATTGAATTTGGCTGGAGGAATTAACTCTTTAGGAACGACTATTGGACCAATAGTAGTATCATTTGCCCTATTTGGAGTAATTTCAGGAGTTAACATCGAAGAATTTGCTAAAAAAGCCGATTCATTAAACTCAATGATTACTCTTTACATTGCAGTTGGCGGATTATTTCTATTAGCAGCTGCATTATTTCATTTTTCAAAAAAATTACCTTCTGGAAAAAGTGATGCTACATTTGAAACCGCTAGTAAAGCTTTAAAAACTTTAATTACGATTACGGTACTGTTAGTAATTGTATTTGGTTATATATTTTCTCGTTATGAAGACCCTGAATTCATTAAACATTTCATTGAAAATAAGGAAGTAGATTATTTAGGGCTAACCTTAACTGTATCTACTTTACTAATTGTAGTAGTAGGACTCTTATTTGCTAATAAAACTGCTCAAAAAAATGCAGAAGGTTGGGGAGCAATGAAATACCCACAATTAGTACTTGGGATGTTAGCTTTATTTACCTATGTAGGAGTTGAGGTTACTATCGGGAGTAATTTGGG
Organism: Bacteroidota bacterium; assembly: GCA_041191945.1. GTDB lineage: Bacteria > Bacteroidota > Bacteroidia > Flavobacteriales > Flavobacteriaceae > Flavobacterium. The sequence goes on along the minus strand of JBEENX010000030.1, from coordinate 3,423 downwards.
GGAATTATTAAAAACAGAAGATTTTGGTGCCATTACAGGACCTGCTTTAGCACCATTCATGTCAATGTACTGGGGTAGTTTAATGATTGGTCGTTGGGCTGGAGCAATATCCGTTTTCAATCCCTCTTCTCAAATGAGAAAGATATTACTTATTGTAGTGCCTTATGTTGCCTTTGGGGTGGTTTTAACGGCGAATGCCGTTTCGGGTCAAGACATTACTCCTTTATATACTTATGCTTTTGTAATCGTTTTCCAAATTATTGGTTTCTTCCTTGGAAAAGACCATCCATCAAGAACCCTGATGATTTTTGGATTATTAGGAGCAATTGCAATGCTAATTGGTTTACTTACAACTGGAACAATTGCTATTTTTGCTTTCATGAGTGGTGGACTATTCTTAAGTATTATGTGGCCTTGCATCTTCTCTTTAGGAATTGCAGGCTTAGGAAAATACACTTCACAAGGAGCCGCTTTCTTAGTCATGATGATTTTAGGAGGAGGAATTATCCCACCATTGCAAGGTAAATTAGCCGATGTAATCGGAATTCATACTTCGTATTTTATTCCTGTTCTATGTTTTGCATTCATTGCATTCTACGGCTGGAAAGTAATTGGAATTTTAGAAAAACAAGGTATCGGTCACGATATCGAAGTGGGTGGTGGACACTAAAAATACACAACTAACCAAAACCAAACCTACCTCCAAAGAGCCATCGCTATTTGGAGGTTTTTTTTTTGAATCATCTGGAAGCTTCAAAATCGTAAATCTAATATTGTAAATCATAGATTAAGAAACCATATAAGGCATATAAGCAAATATAAGTCTAAACTTCATTTCATTGCTATATTATAGCATTTTCAAATTGTTACATTCTTAAATTAACATTTGCAAATTAAAAAACTTTTCTTACATTTGAAATACTCTGTAACTGCACTCGAGCCAAAGTGCAATAAAAGATAATCATTGAAAGGATACTAAATTATAGCTATATGAATACATTTTGGAAAATTTCGTTAGGATTTGTACTTGGAGTAGTTTGTACAATCGGAGTATTATACATTATAGCAGCAACGCAAAACACAGAAGAAAATCGACTACGGGAAGAAATCCGAATGAAGGCATTAAGAAACCTGAACCAATCCTTTGGCGAATCCAACACAAGTGAAGAACAAAGAAATACCCAATCATTTGAACTCATCACAAAAAAAGGGGTAATAAAATTACATACATATATGCCAAAAGATTCCGTTAAGATTTTGATGGGGCGTCCACAATCAACCGATATAAATGATTATGGATATGGAGAAGCTCACGAAACATGGAAATATAAAGGGACAAATAGATATATTGATGAATTTACCATTGAGTTCGTCAATGGCAAATTGAAATCGGTTGACCAATACAAAGACCATTAACTCATTATTTGAACTGAACAATGTATCGCAATAATAAAAACCAGCCGTCAACAGCGGTTTCGCGCAATTGCTGGTTTTTGTTTTTACATGTTCACTCTTTAACAGAAAATAATTCGTTCACTGGCTTCACAACTATCGATAAGCCACGAAACGTTAAACCAAAAACCCAAAAAAAATCCCATCAAATGATGGGATTTTTTTATTTATAAAAGGAAACTATTATTTATTCCCCTTTTCAAAATCAGCAACAAACTGCGCTAATCCAATATCAGTTAACGGGTGTTTCAATAATCCGTAAATAGCAGAAAGTGGTCCTGTCATTACATCGGCACCAATCTTAGCACAATTCATAATGTGCATGGTATGACGTACAGAAGCCGCTAAAATTTGAGTTTCAAATCCGTAGTTATCATAAATCTGACGAATTTCTTCAATAAGCGCCAATCCATCTGTAGACACATCGTCTAAACGACCAATAAAAGGCGAAACATAAGTAGCTCCTGCTTTAGCTGCTAACAACGCTTGCCCAGCAGAAAAAACTAAAGTAACATTCGTTCTAATTCCTTTATCCGAAAAATATTTAGCAGCCATTACTCCTTCTTTAGTCATTGGCAATTTCACCACGATTTGCTCGTGCAAATCAGCCAATTCCTCACCTTCTTTCACCATACCTTCAAAATCCAAGGCATTCACTTCGGCACTTACATCACCGTCAACTAAATTACAAATGTCAACATAATGCTTTAAAATGTTGTTTTTACCTGTAATTCCTTCTTTTGCCATCAATGACGGATTTGTAGTTACTCCATCCAAAACACCTAAGGCCTGTGCTTCTTTAATTTGAGCTAAATTAGCCGTGTCAATAAAAAATTTCATATATATCTATTTGTTATGTGTTCCTATTTGGGCGTGACCACAAGGGTCGGGCTTTACGTTACAATCTTTTTCTTTGAAAAAGGATTTTCACTGCAATCCCTCACGCAAACGTGTTGCAAAATTACAACTTATAATGATTCATCAGCATTTTTTCGTAGACTTTATCAGGCAGTATTCTTTTTAAAACAATCGAAAACTTTTGCATAAAAGCCCCTACTTTATAATGAATTTTAGGATTGGGATTCAGAATGATTTGATATACCGCTTCGGCCATTTCATTTGGATTACTACCACTATCCACGTGTGCATCCATAGTTTGTAAAACACTCCCATACACGGTTTCATAAGCCGAACCTTGTAGCACTGGCGCATGAAAACGTCCTGCTGCAATATTGGTAGCAAAATCCCCCGGAGCTACATTGGTAATTTGGATTCCAAACGACTTCACTTCCATTCGCAACGCCTCTGTAATCAATTCCAACGCTCCTTTAGAAGCCGAATACACACTTCGATACGGCAATCCCATATACCCTGCAATAGAAGTAATATTGATAATCAATCCTGATTGTTGACTACGCATTTGAGGTAATACCGCTTTCATTACTTCGATAGGGCCAAAAAAATTAGTTTCAAAATTGTTTTTGATTTCCTCCATCGGGATTTCCTCCAAAGGCCCTGTTATACCTACACCGGCATTATTTATCACAATATCCAATCGTCCTGTTGTTTCAACAATTGTAGCAACAGCTGAATGAATTGAATCCGCATTTCGAACATCTAAACCAATCAATGGAAAAAGAGAATTAGACACTTTTTCAGGATTCCTACTTGTTCCATATACTGTAAAGCCTTTATGAAATAAAAAATCTCCTATAGCCTTTCCTATTCCTGAAGAACCTCCTGTAATTAAAACAACCTTACTCATCTAAATGTGCTAATTAATAATAAGTGATAAAAGTACTCAAAAAAGAAATTTAGATTTCTCTAAAAACAAAAAAATCTTCCCTAATGGAAGATTCATAAAAAATGGCAAGCGACCTACATCGCACCGCTCAACCGCTTACCCTTGCTATGTTCCCATCCTGGGGGAGTCTGCAGGAGCTGGTCGTGTAGGACTTGCCGGTGCAAATA
>JBEENX010000029.1:0-17269 GCA_041191945.1 Bacteroidota bacterium | reverse complement strand
GGTTATGATACTGCCAAGACAAACGCTTCTCCGGCGCCACCAACAAAATCTTCGGACTCAACTTCCCACCTATTTTCAAGGTCGAAACATCAAGACCATCAAAGAAAGTGTCAGCAAACTGCTGCGCCTGGGCTTCATCGATAACGTAGAAACCACCCCAAGGACGGTTCAGGTCTGAGGAGGTGATGGTGAAGGGGGTGAGGAGGGATTGGATTTGCATGTTCTTTATTAAAATAATTAAAACTTTTTCATTTGATTGATTTCGGCAAAAACTGTTGAAATTCCAGAATTAAGCGAGATTTTAGCTTCCCAGCCTAATGCATTCAACCTAGAAACATCCATCAATTTTCTAGGGGTACCATCTGGCATTGACTTGTCTAGGATAATTTCACCTTCAAACCCTACAATTGTTTTTACCAATTTTGCAAGATCCAAGATAGAAATATCTTCACCTACACCAATATTTAAAAACTCTTTTTCGTTGTAAGATTTCATTAAAAACAAACAGGCACTTGCAAGATCGTCTACATGTAAAAACTCTCTAAGTGGTGTTCCTGTTCCCCATAATGTGACAGAGTTATCACCGTTATTTTTAGCTTCTATGAATTTTCTAAGAAGCGCAGGTAAAACGTGTGAATTGTTTAAGTCATAATTGTCATTAGGGCCATATAAATTGGTCGGCATGACCGAAATAAAGTTACAACCATATTGGTCCCTATAAGCTTCACACATTTTGATTCCGGCAATTTTTGCAATTGCATACGGTTCATTTGTTGGCTCTAATAATCCTGTTAATAAATACTCTTCTTTTAGAGGTTGAGGAGCGTTTTTAGGATAGATACATGATGATCCTAAGAACATTAATTTCTTGACACCGGACAGATATGAGTTGTGAATAACATTGTTTTGTATCATCAGGTTTTCGTAGATGAACTCTGCTCGATACGTATTATTAGCAACAATACCTCCAACCTTTGCTGCAGCGAGAAAGACATATTCTGGTTTTTCAGACTCAAAGAATTCCTTTACAGCTAATTGATCCGTTAGGTTTAATTCTTTTGAAGTTCTTAAAACGAGATTATTGTATCCATTTTGCTCAAGCACCCTGACAAGAGCAGAACCAACCATTCCTCTATGACCAGCAATATATATTTTTGAGTCTTTATTCATTTTTGAACTACTAAGAATTATAACCTGCGTTAGCTAATAGAATTGATCTTTTTGTGCGATTAACATCTGCAAGTACCATTTCGCTAACAAGAGTTTGAAGTGTATACTTAGGTTGCCAGCCTAAAACCGTTTTAGACTTAGTGGGGTCACCGATCAATACATCTACTTCCGTTGGTCTAAAATATTTTGGATCAATTGCAATTACAACTTTACCCAACGGCAATTGAAACTCAGGGTTAGAGCAAGAAGAAACAATACCTTTTTCTTCAATACCAACCCCTTCAAATTTAATTTCAATGCCTAACTCACTGAATGCCATTCTTACAAAGTCACGTACACAAGTGGTTTCACCCATAGCAATGACAAAATCTTCAGGTTTTTCTTGCTGTAAAATTAACCACATGGCTTCTACATAATCTTTAGCATGCCCCCAGTCTCTTTTAGCCTCGAGGTTTCCTAAATAAAGACATTCCTGAACACCTAGGGCAATTGCTGCCGTAGCCATGGTAATTTTTCTTGTTACAAAAGTTTCACCTCTTCTTGGAGATTCATGATTGAACAAGATGCCATTACATGCAAACATATTATATGCTTCACGATAATTTTTGGTAATCCAGAAACCATATATTTTTGCAGCACCATAGGGCGATCTTGGATAAAATGGCGTATTTTCATCGTAAAGACCATTCTCATTCTTATTCGTAGATAGGCCTCCGTAAAGCTCTGAAGTAGAAGCTTGGTAAATTTTAGTCTTTTTCTCCAATCCTAAAATTCTTATCGCCTCTAAAAGTCGTAAGGTACCGATACCATCAACATTAGCCACATATTCAGGAGAATCAAAAGATACCTTTACATGACTCATCGCACCAAGATTATAAATTTCATCTGGTTGAACCTCTTGAATGATGCGAATAATATTGGTAGAGTCTGTCAAATCACCGTAATGCAATTTGAAGTTGACATTCGACTCATGTTGATCTTGATATAGATGATCTATTCTTTGCGTATTAAAAGAGGATGCTCTTCTTTTTACACCATGAACTTCGTAACCTTTTTCTAATAATAATTCGGCTAGGTAAGAGCCGTCTTGGCCTGTGATGCCTGTGATTAATGCTGTTTTCATTTAATAAATATATTATAATGGTCTAATTATTTCTTATCAATAGACAATCAGATTCAATTAAACCAACAATCAGATTCATCCTCAAAAAATAATGAATTCAACCAACCATCTAAGGATAAACTTTCGTAGATGCTTGTATCTATATCTTGATAAGTCGAATCAAAAAACCATCTGTCTAAAATAATGTCTTCACGATCTATAATGTGAATATTGTTTGGATTATAAAAACAATAATTTGCAATTTCTTTATTTGTAGTAATTAGCTTCTTACCTGCTCCAATTGCTTCAATTGTTCTCATAGTAAGTCCATTCTGTCCTGGATGATGAATATCTAAAATACAATCTGAAACTTTATAATAGTCTAAAATTTGATTTTTACTTAAGCTTTGAAAGCTCAACTTTTTGTAATCAAATTCTTTAAAAGAAGAATCAAAGAGTCTTTTGTAGATATAAACTAATCTACCTTGCATGTAATAGTAATAGAAAGTATTAAGCCCATTTTTTAAACACCAATCAATGATTTTTGAACTTAATTTATAACGGTCTGAATGTGCTGTGCCAAGAAAAAGTAAATCATATAATTTCTTACTTTTTTGAAGTTTTACTTGGGAAAACTCGGGCAAATAAAATAATGGCCGAAAATTAAGATCATAGTTTGCTGCATCCTTTGAATCAAATGTGAATTTTCGATTAAAATAATGCAAAAGCGTTATCGGGTTCGGATTATTCTTAAACGAATCCCACGTATAAAATATCGTTTCGCAATTAGGGTTTGTTACTTTGAATTGCTTGATAAAAAATTCTGGAACTATTTCCCCCCGATTTACAAAGAAATAATCAAAACTCTCTGTCGATATCAATTTTAAAATTGAGTGATAATATTTCTCAATAGTCCTTTTTAATAAGTTCGGGTTCAATCTAATAATTCCCTTGGTAAAATTATTATTAGCCGGTCTCTCGTCAAAATATTGAACCACAGCACCCAATTCCTCGAGTCTATTTTTAATTTCTTGTTGTAAACCAAAAGTTTGAACCGAAAGAAATAAAATTCTTTTACCCTTAATTTTGCCTTTCAAATTCATTATTTAAAAAGCCCTTTACTTTTCATTTCCTCAATAGACCTTTGATAGTTGTCTTGTTCTATTTCCTGTTTATTAACCCAGTCTGCAAATAACTCGATTCCACGAGAAAAATTAAACTTAGGCTCAAATCCAAGTATTTCTTTTATTTTGGTCAAATCTGCAAAATTATGTCTGATATCACCTAATCGATAATTTCCAGTGATCGTTATTTTGGTATCGCTTCCATAGTGTTTAACCAAACTGTTCGCAACATCAGTAACTGTGGTAGGCTCGCCTGATCCAACATTAAAAATTTGATTATTTGCAGCTTGATTCTCTATTCCTAAAATAGTTGCTTCAACAACGTCATCTATGAAAACAAAATCTCTTGATTCCATGCCATCCTCAAAAATATTCAAATCATTCCCATTCTTTATTTGCGTTGAAAAGATGGATAGTATTCCGGTGTAAGGATTTTTTAACGATTGACCTGGTCCATAAACATTTTGGTATCTAAAAGCTACGGGAGCTATGCCTATGGTTGGGCAGACAGTCATTATCATTTGTTCTTGATTCTGCTTGGTAATACCATAAACTGAAGATGGATGAATTTTTGAATCCTCATCAGTTGGTAGTAATGTAAGCTTTGAACTTCCGTTAAACTTGACTTCAAAATCACCTTTGTCCATATATTCAGAGGTTCGGTGTTCAGGATATACCACACCAAAATCATCACTCAAATATTTACCCTCTCCATAAATAGATCTTGAAGAAGCAATTACAACTTTCTGTACATTATGTGCTTCATTAGCAAGTAAATCCAACATAATTGCTGTTCCATTTATATTGACATCAACGTATTTTGAAATCTCATACATGGACTGTCCCGTGCCTGTTTCTGCAGCAAAGTGTACTATTACATTTTGATTTCGAATAGCCTTTTTCCAATCCTCTACTTTTGTAACAGACCCTTTTATAAAAGTTACTGAATTCTTTATAGAAGCATATAATGGAGATTCTGTCTCCGGATTTTGACCATGAATTTGAGTAGATAAATTATCAAGTATAGTAATATTATAACCCTTTTCAATCAACTTAAGAGCCAAATTGCTCCCAATAAAACCAGCTCCACCTGTAATTAATATATTATTCATTTTTATTATATTTTCTCCCACTTTTTAGTTTCAAAATTAAATCTCTTTATTGGCTTAGCAGGCGAACCGACAGCAATTACGTTTGCCGGTAATGATTTACTAACCACAGAGTTTGCGCCGACTATTGTGCCTTCACCAATTGTCACTCCAGGTAAAACTGAAACAAATTCCCCCAACCAGACATTATCTTCGATTATAACCGGCTTTGAATAAAGAGGTCGTTTGTTCGGTGCTGATCTTGGATCACTATCGTAATCATCCCCACTATAACTTCCGTGAGAAGTATCAGATATATATATTTTACTGGCAAGTAGAACATTGTTGCCGATTTGTACTTTTTCAAAGGCGGTAATATGCACGAAATCATTGATTTCAATATTTTTACCTAAGAAAAGAGATTTCTGTTTACCTTGTTTTTTCGTCTCAATTCTACAGCCGATACCACAAGTTAAACTATTCCCAAATATTATATTCTTTTTTCCGCGTAAATCAATAAAACCACGAATGAATCTTGCATTTGGAAAAAAGATCTTAGTGTACAAAAAGAAAAATATCATCGACAGAAATCCCCTAAATCCGTTATACCCTAATAGATTAAACGCTAGCCTCATTTTACATTCAAATTGTTTGAGTGGATCCAATTACTCAGAGCTACTAATGAATATACCTTAGTGAAATTAAACCTATCATTACTAATGTTCTCACGTAATATGTTTAATTCACTATTATCCCAATTCAATTTGTTTGCTAAATACACAATTGAATCGTCAAAAAATAATTTCCATTTATTATTTACACTTAAAGAGTTATTAAAATTAAAGCCACGTTTTGAATGAAAATTATAGTTTTTAGGAAAAATCGACTTTCCGTATTTTTTCAAAAAGATTTTATTTTCAAAAAGATTGCATTTTTCACTTTGTGGGATTTCTTTCCAAGCAAAATTGATAATATTTTTATGTAAAAATGGCGCTCTCAACTCGATACTATTCAACATACTCGCTCTATCATTTTTCAAAAGAATATTTGAAGAAAAGTAATTATAAAGATCAAAATGCATCAAATTTTCTATTGGAGTGAAATTATTATTTATCTCATTCAAATAATATTGTCCGTAATCATTTAGGCTTTTCCCCATTATTTTCTCCAATTCTTCGCGTGAAAAAATCTCCCTTATATTAGGGAAATTAATATCGCTATAATTTATTTTCTCTAACCATTTAATTATTCTTGTATCGTTATTTTTTGAGTTTTTGACCTGATTTGAAATAGTGTTCTTAAGATATCCTGGCAATAATCCTGATAATGTTGATAGACGGAGCCAATTTTTATATAAAGAATAACCTCCAAATAATTCATCTGCGCCGTCTCCACCGAGAACTACTGTACAACCAGATTCTTTGATCTTTTCAGTTATTAAAAATGTTGGCAAAAATGAAGTATCCGCTATTGGTTCATCAATTTTGTTTATTATATCGCAAAATGAGTTAAAGGTAAGCTCGTTAAATTCAAGTATCTCATGTTTCACCCCATATTCTGCTGAAATTAATTTGGCATTTTCCAATTCAAATTCATTATCTCCAAAATCTACAGTGAAATTTGTTATATTTTGAGTCGATTCATTCGCCTTACATGCAATTATACTTGAATCAATTCCTCCACTAAGCATCACACCCAAGCTGACATCACTCCTAATTTCTTTATTAATTACATCTTTAAGTATTTCATCAAAATCATGGATTTTTGATTTTCTTGGTGAATCTGGATTACCTTTTTCGATTGAAAAAAAACTTTCTTCAATATAATTTCCCGTTTTTATATCAAACGATATATAATTGCCTTGAGGGAGTTTATTTATTTCATTACAAAATGACCTGTTTTTAGGCAAGTAACCCATTTCTAGATATTCATAAATGCGGTCACTACTAATTTGATTACCAAACTTTATGTGGCTGTGTAACGCGAGAAATTCTGATGCAAAAATTAAATTTCCGTCAACAATAGAGTAATAGAACGGTTTTTCACCTACAATATCTCTAGCTAAAAGAACTTTTTGAAATTGACCATCATACAAAGCAAATGAAAACATCCCTTCGAATAATTCTAAACATTTATTTCCCCATTCGAGGTAGGAAATTAAAATTACCTCCGTGTCGGAATCAGTTATAAATGAATAACCATAAGATTGCAATTTCTTCTTTAATTCTTTAAAATTGTATATTTCACCATTAAAGGTTATTGCAAATTCGAAACCATCTCTAATTAGAACGAAGGGTTGGTCAGATGCCGCGCTTAAATCGATAATTGACAATCTTCGTTGTCCAAATTCAACTTTTCCTGACCGCGATTTAAAATAACCTTTAGCATCGGGTCCACGATGCAACATTTTTTCACTTCCTTTTTCAATCCAATCTTTTTCATTTGATTCTGATTGGGAAATACTTCCTATTATTCCGCACATGTCTTAATATGGATTTTTTATATATTTCTTTAATACTTTTACAAGATTAAACATGATTTGGGGAGAAATATTCACAAAAAAAATAAACAAAGAAAGTGGGGCTAGCCCTCTGTTATTAAAGAGATACTTTCTCGCTATCTTATTTGTTTTTATTTGTTCAAAACCCTTCTTAAAGTCCCGAAAATCCTTCATTCGAAAAAGTGAAACAATAATTGTATATCTTATATATTTATGAACAAATGAAAAATATTCATCATTGTTGTCAAAATTCACTGATAAATAACTGTCTAAATCATTTATTATTACGATTGCTGATTGAATATTTTTAATTGAATAATTCCTTGAAAAACTTTTATTTCGAATAATTGAATTTACGAGTACATGCTCATCAAGTAAAATTCGCCTAGAAAGTTTGATGCATTCTAATGTAAATAGTGTATCCCTTCCATGTACTTTATCTGGAATAAATTTAATGTTATTTTTAATCAGGAATTCTCTTGAATATACCTTATTCCAACAAACTTTTGGTATGCTTCCTCCAAGAAAGAGCTCAACTATCTCGTTATTACAAAGCTCCTGTTGTTTTGGAATGAATTTTTTATTAATATTTCCCAACTGATTTATAAATTTGATCCCAAAATTTATCATCTCGTAATTAATAACAAATTCTGAATTTATTAAATAGAACAAGGTTTCTAGCTCAAATTGATCATCACAATCTAAGAATAAGATATAGTCACCCGTTGCATTTTGTATTCCTATATTTCTCGAAAAATTTGGTCCTTTAGATACTTTATTGGAAAAAACTTTAATCCTTGGATAATTACTTTGAAATGAATTTAGTTTTTGTAGTGTATTATCACTGCTTCCATCATCAACAAAAAGTATCTCGACATTTTGTGATTGTTGAACGAATTCTAAAAGAGGTAATAAACCCAATTCAATAAAATCAATACTATTATGGCATGGGATTATGATTGAAAAGAATAGAAGTGATTTATTATTAGTCTCCATATTTTTAATTTTGATCAATCAATTTATCCCAAGCTAATCCTATTTTATCAGAACCGAATTCATTAGCTCGACTAATTGCGTTTTTGCTAATTATTTGAAATTTTCCCTTATCCAGAATTAAGGACGTAATAATGTTATGTATTTTATCGAAATCACCATCGTTTACAATAAATCCAGAAACTTCATTATCAATTATTTCACTAGTTCCAACTTGGCTCGAATAAGCAATTACCACGCACCCGAAAGACATTGCTTCTAATGCTACCATGTTAAATGACTCGGTCTTCGATGTACAAACTAAAAAATGAGCCTTTTGATAATAATCCTCAATATTTGAAACATTTCCGTGCACATGTACATTTTTGTTATCAAGAAATTTCAATTTCAATTTTATGTCAGACATTAGTGGCCCATCACCTACAATTTCGAATGATATCTTATCCTGGTAATTAAAATGCTTAATTAATGATATGAAATGTTCCGGTTGTTTAACTGGTTCCAGCCTTCCCGCAAATAAGCAATTGATGCTATCAAAATTTATTTTATTCTCCCATTGTAACGGTGAATTAAAATTGGTCACAGCATTAGGAATCAATACTGCTCGGATTCCATCATTTTGAAAATTACGTACCCCATCATTGGTCAAAGTTACAATAGCTGTTAGCCTTTTGTAAAAGTATTTACGTAATATCACCATTGTTTTACTTTGACTAAAGTATTCACTATGTTCCGAAGCAATAAGATTGTTTTTGTTAAAACCAGCAAAAAATATACAAAGAATGTTGACTATGGGATACATTCCAATTATTTTGGTTTTTTGTTTTAACCGAATAATTGTCTTTATTTTCGAAATAATAATAAGAATTAATAAGAATTTGTAACTGTAATAATTGAACTTATATTTAGAAAGAAAACGAATACTAATATTATCATCTAAGGGATATGTAATTGTATCATTGGTGCGGAAAAATGACACTATTTCAACATTATATTTTTTCGCGAATTCATTTGTTAAATTGCTAGTTACTCGCTCAATACCACCTTTTAGGGTTATATCTATAATAAAAATAGAAAGATTCCTTTTTTGCATAATAAGATGAATATCTCTTTTTTTTTAATTCGCCCCCTTACATTAGAAAAAATTAATCGTTGAGATAAGTCCTATATGGAAAAATATATGGCCCTCGCGACGAAAATTCATCGAGCATCAAATAAAGACTATTTATATAAAATACAGCTACGATTGTATAAGAGACGATCTTGACTAGAAAGTTGCCAAAAGAAAACCTTTCTATTAAAAAAACAACTAGTAAAGATTCCGTCCAGAAAAAATACCACTTTACTCTAAAGGCGACTTCCGAAATTCCATTGAATAATGTTCCAAAAAGAACTCCAAAAACGAATAAATTTAATAGGATTCTATGATAGCTCGAACTACTATTTTCCTCCTTAAAAGCGAAGATAAATAATAGACCCAGAATTAACTGTTTAATTGAAACAGCTGAAAATACAGTTGACTGACTATAGGCAAGAATTTTGTCTGATGAAATGGTTGGGAGTCCAAACTTTGTCAAAATTGTCTCAAGGAACGGTGTTGTAATCTCCATAATATTAATAAACCCGCAAATTAATATTATCAAATACATTCCTCCTTTTCTATAATCCCTATTAAATAAATAATATCCAGGTAAAAGTATAATAGCAGAATAATGAATTAGTGTGGCAAATAAAACGATAATTATATAGGGGATTATTTTCCTTTCTATTACAAACTTCAGGGCGATAATAAATAAGGAAATAGTGACTGCCTGTCGTATTTGAATAAAATCAAAAATGAAATAAACTGTACAGAAATAAATGAAAGCAGTGAAACCAAAATTTGGGGATTCTCTAAAGAAAAATCTATATTTCGGAATTACAGAAATAACTGCCATTATTATAATTACTATTTGAAAATTTAAACCTAGATTGTTAATAAACTTATTAAATAGAAAATATAATGGTTCAATGATTAATTCTTTGTTAGTACTTGTAATACTGCTTTTAAAAATATCATAATAAGATAAATAATCTCCTTCAATTGCTCCTCTTAAACCCGCAAGTAGTATGACCGAGACAACAATGAGCATATACAATCCGAATAGATTTTTTTTAGGAGTTTTGAGTTCTATTAAGATCCCAAAGACCAGGTGAATTACTATTATAATTGAATAAGGCAAATTAAAAGCGGCTTTTATTTGGCAGAAGAAAAGAATGTAAAAAAATTAACAAATCCTTCAGATCATAGAATACATTTTTAAAATTCCTTGTTTTATGTCTGATGTTATAACGCTCAATTAAATGTACTTTTTTGAATCCAGAACCAGCACCTCCTTTTCGGAAATTTGATAAAACCTCATCTATATATTGTATATGATAACCGTTATTGTAAACTTTCTTTAAAAAATCCCAATCAGCCGTTAATTTATACTTTTTGTCAAAAAACTTCAGATCCAAATAAACTTTTCTTCTAACAAATACGCTCGGATGAAAGATATTCATAGACACGTTTAGAATTCTTAAATCCAAATCTGGTTTTAAAACCTCTGTATCTGCCTCTGAAAATACACGTATATTTCCGTGAATTAAATCAGGATTACTATTTCGATTAAGTATGTTTATTACCAATTCAAGAGCATTCAAACTAAGAAAATCATCACTATTTACTATAGAAATCCAGTCGCCTTTAGACAACTTTATTCCTTTGTTCATTGCATCATAGATACCCCCATCTTTTTCTGAAATACATGTAAGTTTTATGTTTTTTTGAGAAAATAAATTTCTGTATTTTTCAATCTCAGAGAGCGTATTGTCTGTAGAACCACCATCGATGATAATGTATTCAAAATCTGTGTATGTCTGATTTAATACACTCTTCAGGGTTTGACCTATTGTTTCCTGAGAATTATAACTTACAGTAATTACTGAAAAAAATGGATTTTTCAACTCCATGTCTATCTTGGCTTTAACAAATTGGTAATCTCTTTTTTAATTATCTCGTTCTTTGTAACAAAGAAATGCAAGCTAAAATACCAAATAGAGCAAAGAATTATTGATGAAATAACAAGTAAGGAATTGATTAAAATAAACTTCCTCAATATCTCAATAATCAGTATAAAGAAGCAACTAATCAATATTGACTTAATTATATCCCTCCAATTAAAATTTAGCTTTATTAATCTCGATGAAAAAATCAAAAACATTATCATAACTGCTAATTCTGAGCATAAATTAGATATAGTTGCTCCAATGTACCCCAAACGTGGCATAAGAAAGAAGTTTAGTACAACACTAATTAATAGTCCGATATATATGGAAATTGCATTTTGAACATCTTTTGCATGCGATAATAAAATTTGCACTGAACATATTGTGCTTATTGAAATTATCAAAATTACAGGCGCCATTAATTGAACAGCAATCACTGCTGGCAAAAATTCAGATCCAGCAATCAATTTCACTAGCTCGGGTGCTAAAAAGGAGACACCAAAGACTATTGGGATTCCAAGTAAGAAAGTTATTTCTAGACTTTTCTGCATCATTTTTTTTCCCTCAGAAATATTAGCGTTCTGTATTTCAAATGAAAGTCTAGGTAATAATGCCGCACTAATTGCAGTTAAAATTGGTATAACCATTTTTGTAATTTTGGATGCGGCACTATAGTATCCGACCTGCACAAAACCTTTCAGTCTGCCTAATATTATTACATCTACTGCAGAGTAAATACTTCCAGCAATTACCATTGAAAATATCAACAATAATGGTTTTATATGTAAGAGGATTTCTTTTCTTTTGACCTCTTTGAGTGAAAATAATTTTCGAAGGCTTATAATATTAAAAATATTATTTAGTAAGACTGAACTTGATATTAAAAAGAAATAAATTAACTCATCATTTCTATCTAAAACAAGTACAAAAATTAGGATTGTCGAAAGTAATTTAGCTAAAATTGATCTTATTGCTATCAGTCTAAATTTTTCTAATCCAGAAAAATACCAATCTACATTACTAAAACTCAGAAGAATTGGAACGGCACCAATTATATAGAATTTTAGGTCTTGATATAAGAAAGTGCTATAAATAACAATTAGAGCATATATTAGCAAGAAAAAAAATGAGAAAATCAAATTTAGGAATACTAGATTTGAAAATACTTTTCTTTGTTCTGAATCATTATTTTTACTCTTTGCAATAGCTCTTATCCCGTATGTTGGGACCCCTAATGCTGCAAGAAATGAAAAATACTGGACAAATGTTTGGGCAAACTGCACTTTTCCTATACCACTTGGCCCCAACAAATGAGACGCATAAGGAAATGAAACGAGCGGTATAAGTATGTTACTCAGTGTTAATGCAATACTGAAAAAAATATTTGCCTTTATTGAATTACTCAAGGAAATAATTTAAAAAATGATTTATCCGCCAATTTTCTTTTAGTTTAGTCGAGCATTCTTTTAAAGAATAGGGGTACTAGTAATAATGAGGAAAAAATTATGCTGCCCAAGATAGAATATAATAGCCTACTTCGTTTATTCACATTTAATGGCATAATGGGTTCATCAATAATTTCTATAATTGGTTCTTCCTGTGCACGTTGAAACTTTGTCATTTCTAAGTTTTGTATCATGTTAGCATACATGCCCCTTAAGACTTCAACATCAATTTGCTTTTTTACTTGATTTGTTTTATACCTCATCAATGGCGTATGAGTATTTAAATCAGTTTCAAATGCTAATGTCGTAATGGAACCATTGAGTAACCCTCTAATTGAATCCTTCTTATGAGTAAGCTCAGACTCTGTTCTAAGTAATTTACCAACCTTTATTTCTAAATAAAGATTAATTGCATTTCTTACTATGGATTTTGAAAATAAAAAGGCCCAGTTTTCACTTACATCTCGAATATCAAGATTAATTATTGATGTTTTATTATCCTGTCTTTCAGCAGTTAATTGATTTTCTCGAATAGACTTTGTAATCAGTTGAATTATACTATCTTGAGAACGATTAAATAATATTGAATCCAACTCTTTGGGAAACAATTTAATCTTTTTACTCCGAAGGGACTCTTTAAAATGATTCTTAAGGTAAAAGTTTAAAAGATTGTCACCATTTAAAATTTCTTGAGGTTCTCGCAACGACTGATGAATAATTCTATTTGATTTGAGAAGGTACAATATATTTTCTCCACCAAACATTCCTGAACTATTACCTCCAACATCTCCCAGACCTAACGAACTTGCTAATCCTCCCAATGCACCGCCAGCTCCATTTTTCTGCTCCATTGTGAAACTTAATTTTGCAGTGTAAACTTTATTGGGGAAATAGTGAGCAAATAAAAAACCCAAAATTCCACCCACTAAACTTAAAATAACAATCCTGAATTTATATGGCCATAAAAAGCAAATCCAATCATTAAACTGACCAAATAAATCCTTCATAGTAATTTGACTTGATCTTTTCGAATCAGATAAATTTATTTCTGACATCTTATAGTTGCTTTAGTAGTAATGTAATAGTTAAAAGCGAAGAAATCGCTTGAAAGGATCTTGAGAAAATAGCATCATAATCTACCTCTTTTTTCTCATCTTTTGATTTTTTCTTCTCTTTCATTATTATTACGACTTCACCTCCATTATTTACGGTTGGGTAGTCATTGAATACCCCTAAAATACGTTTTGTTCCGTCGACTTGGCCAGATGGGTAGGCCACGGCTACAGATCGCTTATCGGCGTCTCTGTCGAAGCCGCCGGCGTATTCTCTGATATACCACCTTGCTGATTTTTTGCCTTGATACACAAATTGCATGCGCTCAATGGCAACCGTATCAATTTGCGGGTATTGCGTTCCTTCTAAGCGGATACCAAAAGTGTTTTGGTAAGGCAGAATGCTAACCACATCTCCGCTCATTAAAATTGGGTTGCGTTTGTTAGAGCGTTTGTGGCGCAGGGCTTTTTTGAGGTCAACCCCGATTGGGCCAATGTCGTTGGCGCTGCGGTATATCACTGCAAGCTCTTTGCTGGCCAAAGCATTGAGGCCGCCTGCTTCAGCAATGAGGTCACTGAGGCGATATATCTTGGCTGGCATCGGGTAACTTCCTGGGTATTTAACCTCACCCGCAACTTCTACTTGCTTGGTGGTGTTGTACAACATGAGGTCACGCACCAATACTTGGTCAAACGGAAGCAAGGTAAAGTTGGTGTTTTTACCAATAATATTATAGTTGGTGTC
Organism: Bacteroidota bacterium; assembly: GCA_041191945.1. Classification (GTDB taxonomy): domain Bacteria; phylum Bacteroidota; class Bacteroidia; order Flavobacteriales; family Flavobacteriaceae; genus Flavobacterium. The sequence goes on along the minus strand of JBEENX010000029.1, from coordinate 3,020 downwards.
TAGCTTCAAGACAATGCGCTCATAGCCAGAACCGCGCTTGTTGCTATAGTTGAGTCTGAAAATTTCTACCCTTGAAAGGTCGGCTGATGGTTTTTTACCACCCGCCATCAAGAGCACGTCTTTGAGTTTGAGGTCTGAGCTGTATGGCATGCTTTGCGGCTTTTGCACAGAACCACCCACGTTTATGTTTGCAGCAACACTATACACGCTTTTATCATAGATCATCAAATGATCACCGGCGCGTAGGGTTAACGCATTACTGGTGTCTTTTAAGTTTACTTTGAAATATTGGTAGCTGTCTGGGGTGTACCAATCGCGGCGGCGCACATAAGCAATGTCGGAAGCTGTTGGTAATAAACCGCGGCCTAAGCCCAAGGCGTCAGACAACTGTAGTTCATCGCCGAAGGCCATTTCTCTTTCAAATGGTTCACGCACTGCGCCACTCACTTCAATTTTAGCGGCATTTAAATATTCCATGCGGTCAAAAACCCTGAGGTGGTCACCCGCCATTAAAAGCGTGCTGCCATCTTTGGAAGGCACCACCGCAATATATTCAAGGTGTCCTGGTTTGGTGAGGTTTTGTCTTAAAATATAGGCGGTGTCTGTGGCGGTTGCTTTTAAGCCACCTGCAAGTGCCAAGGCGTCTGCAACACTCACCGCATCTTTCAATGACAACAGCTTTTTGAACGGCATGCGCACCGCACCACTCACTTCCACTTGTTGTTGATCAGTGTAAACCGAGAGGTCAAATACATTGATTTTATCTTTCTTTTCCAAGACAAAACCTGCAGCTGCAGCGCTATCTACTTTTATAATTCTTTGGGTACCGTCTAGCAAAGTGCGCTCTACAAAATAAACATCTTTAGAGGCCTGATTTTTGAGTTGTGCCTTTTGAAGCAAAGCTCCTAAAGTTAAGTTAGGCGTAAGCTCATAGGTACCTGGGTAATACACAGCGCCTAACACTTCTGTAAAGAGCTCTAAGCTTTTGTTGTTGGTGCGAATACGCACGATATCGCCATCTTGTAATTCAATCTTGAGCTTTCCGCTCAGAATATCAGCCAATCTGTATTCTAATAAGGTCGGTTCTGCACCGCTATAGCGCTCTACCTGAACATATTCAGCATAGGTGTTGTAATTCAGGCCACCTGCAAAAGCAATGAGTTCTTTGATCCCCTCTTTGCCCATGAGCTCATAGCGCATCGGGCGCTTCACACCACCCTCTAGCGTAATTAACTTTTGTACCACCGGTACAAACAAGATGTCATTGTGTTGGAGGTCAAACTGAAACTGCGCACCTGGGTTGTTTAAAAAGGCATAGAGGTCAATCTTTTTGCGGGTTTCACCTCTGATGAGTTCAATGGCACGCACAGACCCTAAATCTGTTGGGCCACCCACTGCCGCTAAAGCATTGAGTGCAGTATTGAGTGCAGACAACTGCACGCTTCCAGATTTTTGGGTTTCACCAAAAATATTGACACTCAGCATACGGGCTTGCTGAAGGGTTACTGCAAATTCATCGGACTGAAAACGATAAGCCACCGAAAAACGGTTGCGCACCACCTTGCGCGCTTCCTTGAGCGTAAGGCCTTTCAGATAAATTTGGGCCATTCCGGCAGGGCTCACAAAACCAGCTTCGTTAATGGTTAACAAAAGGTCTGCTTGTGAAATACCAAAAATGGTAATTCTGATTTGGTCACCCGCACCCAACACATAGGTGTCAGGGGCGCTAGACCCATCTGTGGTTTTAATGGGTTCTAATTTGCGATCAGTGAATAAATCATGGCCATAAATTCCGGGTGCCTTTGGAAGCACCACAGCGCTATCTTTCTTTATAACCACATTACTATCTGGCACCACCGTAAGTGGTACAGGTTTTTCTTGCGTAGCTAAATCTTTGGTTTCAGCGGCAGGTGCCTCTTTCATTTTGGCATCTTGCTGCTGCTCGGTTTGCTTCACTTTACTTGCTGCTAATTCATCTAGTACAGCCGTGATTTGAGCTTTGTTGGCGAGTAGATCTTCTGGCGCCATTTTTTCAATATCAAAACCTTTAGCAGCTAGCGCGCCTTGTGCTTCAGCCTCAGTAAGGCCGCGTTTGTCTAGCTCGGTTTTAATAATGAAGCCTTGATCTGCAGGCAACTGCGCAAAGGCAGCCGAGTGCAGTAATGTAAAAAGTACCGTGAGTAACGTACATTTTAATAAACTCATATGTTGGATTTTAATACGCAAAATTAAAGAATTGCACGCAGTTATACTAATTTGGGCTCAGCATGGCTTCGCCTCGGTAAGCCACAGTGGCAAACCCATTTAAATAGACCTAAAAGCAGCTGCGCTTTGTGCTACAGCACTTTTACAAAGCTTTTAGGCACGTTAATGCGAAATGCCACCCCGAGGTGGCGAATTTCTATTTTGACGCGCAGCGTATTTAGTACCTGAACGGCTGTGCCAATAATTCCTTTAAAGGGCCCGCGAAGTACTTCAATGATTACTCCGGGCGCTAAGTTTTGTGCTGCTAACTCAGGCGCAGTAGCTTGCTGCAACAAAATTTGCAAATTGAGTATTTCTTGGGGCTGCACCACAGCGGGCTTACCTAAATAGCGCAAAATACGGCTGAAACCCAAGATGTTGTATAGCCCAGAAAGCTGCGCTTCGGTGCAACGCACAAAAACTACTGATGAAATAAGGGGCTTTTGAATCTTTATTTTGCGATCAGACCACTGTTTGAGCTCTTCTTGAAGCGGCAGATATACCTCATAGCCAGCGTGTTGGAGGCGCTCGGCAAACTTTTTTTCAGCTTGGGCTTTGGTATAGACCACAAACCAACTAAAAATAGGGGCAATTAAGGGAAATTCCTTTGCTGTATTGGTTTGTGTAGTGTTATTTAGCATAAAAGCTTTTTTCGCTTTACAAGAACAAAAGTACTGCTTTTCGCTTATTTTACCCTATTATTTTAAAATTAATTCAATATGAACTGAACAAGTAAGCCCCTGAGGTGTATGGTCTTGACAAAATTCCTTTTCTTT
>JBEENX010000028.1:0-18201 GCA_041191945.1 Bacteroidota bacterium | reverse complement strand
GCAGCAGAATCAACAGCTACAGCAGTAGTATCAGCAGCTACTTCTTCAGCAGCAGCATCAGCTTTTTTACAAGATACAACAGTTAATACAGCAACAACAGCTAAACTTAAAAATACTTTTTTCATCTTACTTTATTATAAAAGGTTAATTATTAATTCGTGGCAAAGATATAAAATTTTTAATATGTAAAATATTTTTTCATTTTTTTTTTTAAATAATATTCGCTAATTGTGTTATTTTTTGGGTAAAAGAACTTCTAAATTAGAAAATGCCCGATGTATATTCAAAAAAAGTAAAAATTATTGTGCCTTAGATGTATTTGATAATTTGATTTATAGCGCCTTTATTTTTTTGGACAAATTGTGTACAAATTGTTCCCATTTTAATTCGTTCAGATGTATTTGTAATTAAATTTTCTAATGATTTATTGAGTTCTGTTTGGCTATTTATAGTAATACATCCTTTCAGGTCAACTAAGTCGATAGCTTCGGCAAAATGAGAATAATTGGGTCCAATTACTATTGGTGTGCCAAAAGTGGCTGGTTCTAAGATATTATGAACGCCAGGATGCCCAAATCCGCCACCCACATAAGCAATATCCGCATAACTATATATTTTAGTTAAAATCCCAATTGTGTCAATAATAAAAACGTCATAATCGGCTAGATTTGTATCTTCTTTTTCTGAGAACAAGACCACCTTTTTAACACAGTTCACTTTTAATTGTTGAATTTGTTCCTGCTTAATGTTGTGTGGCGCAATGATGTATTTGCAATTAGCAGTACTTGAGTTAATGAAATTGAGTACTAATTCTTCGTCTTTTGGCCAAGAACTTCCAATCACAATAGTTGTTGTATTGTTTTTGAATGTTTCGATAAAATCCAATGAATTGTCTTTTTCTAAAATAGTTGCTACTCGGTCAAATCGAGTGTCCCCCGATACCACAGCATTGGTTTTGCCTAATCGGTGGAGTAGTTTTAACGAACTTTCATTTTGAACAAAGAAATAAGTAAAAGCTTCTAGCGCCTTTCTGTAAAATCCACCATACCATTTAAAAAAAGCTTGCTTTTCTCTAAAAATACCTGAAATCAGGTAGGTAGGAATTTGTTGTTTTTTTAGTTCGTTTAAATAATTTGGCCAAAACTCATATTTAATAAAGAATACTAAGTCGGGATGAATCAAATGAATGAATTTTTTTGCATTTTTTACAGTGTCTAACGGTAGATAAACGGTTGCATCTGCTGCGGTGTTGTTTTTACGGACTTCATAACCAGATGGAGAGAAAAAACTAACGATGATTTTATGGTTGGGGTATTTTATTTTGATTTTTTCAATTACCGGTAATCCTTGTTCGTATTCCCCTAATGAAGCTGCATGAAACCAAATCGTTTTGTCATTAGGTTTAATTTTGGCAGTTAAGGTTGGAAATACGTCTTTTCTTCCTGCAACAAAAAGGTTGATTTTTGGCACAAAAAAAGCAATGATTTGTAATAATAGCCCTGCTATTGAAACAATTATACTATAAATTAAAAGCATACCCGATATTTTGGTGCTAAAATACAGTTTCTTTATTTTATTTTGATTGGTTGGAACTCATTAAATGCCTATTTTTGTTTTTCGTTTTACGAATGGACTCACTTTAATTGGAATTTTAAATTGAAAATTTTCCAATCATTAAACAAAAAGTAAATGAAAAAAATACAAATGGTTGACTTAAAAGGTCAATATGATGCAATAAAAGAGACAGTTAACACTTCTATCCAAGAAGTTTTAGATACAAATGCTTATATCAACGGACCTCAAGTTCATTCATTTCAAAAAGCTTTGGAAGATTATTTAGGTGTAAAGCACGTTATCCCTTGTGCAAATGGTACTGATGCCTTGCAAATTGCGATGATGGGCTTAGGATTACAACCTGGAGACGAGGTGATTACGGCTGATTTTACTTTTGCAGCTACCGTTGAAGTAATTGCTTTGTTGCAATTAACACCTATTTTAGTCGATGTAGAGATGCATAATATGAATATCGACATTGATAAAATCAAAAAAGCAATTACTCCAAAAACAAAAGCCATTGTACCGGTTCATTTATTTGGTCGTGCTGCTAATATGGAAGCCATTATGGCTTTGGCCAAAGAACATAATTTATATGTTATTGAGGACAATGCGCAAGCCATTGGAGCCAATTGTAAATTTTCGGATGGTTCTAAAAAGAAAGCCGGGACGATAGGTCATGTGGGAGCTACTTCTTTTTTTCCTTCTAAAAATTTAGGTTGTTATGGAGATGGTGGAGCTATCTTTACCAATGATGATGCTTTAGCGCATACACTTCGCGGAATTGTTAATCACGGAATGTATGAAAGATACCATCATGATGTGGTGGGGGTAAATTCTCGATTGGATAGTATTCAAGCTGCTGTCCTTAATGCCAAGTTGCCATATTTAGATCAATATAATAAAGCCAGACAAAACGCCGCAAGAAAATACACTGCAGCATTAGAAAGTCATAAAAATATTATTGCACCTAGTATTTGTAATATCTGCGATTGTCACGTTTTTCACCAATATACCTTACGAATTATTGATGCTGATAGAAATGGTTTGATGCAACATTTATTAGACAAAGGAATTCCGTGTGCTATTTATTATCCAATTCCTTTACACAGTCAAAAAGCCTATGCAGATGCCCGCTATAATGAGGAAGATTTTCTGGTTACTAATCAGTTAGTTAAAGAAGTGATTTCGTTACCAATGCATACAGAATTAGATGATGAGCAAATACAATTCATTACAGATAGTGTCTTAGAATTTTTGAATAAATAAGTCAATAGTAGGAATGAAAATACTAGTAACAGGAGGGTTAGGGTTTATAGGTTCTCACACTGTAGTAGAACTACAAAACGAAGGTTTTGAAGTTGTGGTAGTTGACAATTTATCTAATACTTCTTTGGCAGTTCTAGATGGAATCCAAAACATAACAGGAAAAGTTCCTGCTTTTGAAAAATTAGATTTACGTGATAAACTAAAAGTACACGATTTTTTTAAAAGACATTCAGATATTGATGGCGTGATTCATTTTGCGGCTTCAAAAGCGGTAGGGGAAAGTGTCGGGAATCCATTGTTGTATTATGAAAATAACATTAATGCATTAGTGTATATCTTACAGGAATTGCAACAACAATCAACGGCTAATTTTATTTTTAGTTCGTCTTGTACGGTTTACGGTCAAGCCGAAAAAATGCCTATTACTGAAGATTCGTCTGTTCAAACTGCGATGTCTCCTTACGGCAACACGAAACAAATTGGTGAGGAAATTATCACAGATACTGCTAAAGTAACCAATATCAATGCTATTTTATTGCGTTATTTTAATCCGATAGGGGCTCATTCTTCTGCTGAAATTGGGGAGTTACCGTTAGGAGTTCCTCAAAATTTAGTGCCGTTTATAACACAAACTGGAATAGGATTACGTCAAGAATTGTCTGTCTATGGCGATGATTACCCAACTCCAGATGGTACTGCAATTCGTGATTATATCCACGTAGTAGATTTGGCAAAGGCCCACGTTATTGCGATGCAACGTTTGTTGAATAAGAAAAATCAAGCCAAAGTTGAAACATTTAACTTAGGAACGGGTACAGGAAGTTCTGTTTTGGAAGTGATTCATGCTTTTGAAAAAGTAAGTGGACAAAAATTACCGTATAAAATTGTAGCGCGTAGAGAAGGAGATATAACAGAAGCGTATGCCAATACTGATAAAGCCAACACAGTTTTAGGATGGAAAGCGCAATCAACTCTTGAAGAAGCTATAGCAAGTGCTTGGAAATGGGAGCAAAAAATTAGAAGTTAACCATAATCTAAACTTCAATTAAAATAAAAAATCCCAAACGATTAGTTTGGGATTTTTTTATGTAAACCGTTTGTTATTTAGGCATTAGCAGTAACTGCTTCTTTATCAATTTTACCAATTAGGCCTACTAAAACTTTTCCAGGTCCCACTTCGGTAAAGTTAGTAGCACCATCTTTAATCATTTGCTGTACAGATTGTGTCCATTTTACAGGAGCGGTTAATTGAATGATTAGGTTTTTCTTGATTTCAGTTGGGTCAGAAACAGCACTCGCCGTTACATTTTGATATACGGGACAAATTGGAGTAGAGAAAGTAGTTGCTTCAATTGCAGCGGCTAGTTCTTCTCTTGCAGGTTCCATCATTGGAGAGTGAAAAGCACCACCTACTGGTAAAATTAAGGCACGTTTTGCACCTGCTTCTTTCATTTTTTCACAAGCTAATTCCACCGCTTTGTATTCACCTGAAATTACTAATTGTCCTGGACAATTATAATTAGCTGCTACTACAACACCGTCAATGGAAGCGCAAATATTTTCTACAATTGTATCTTCTAAATTCAAAACAGCAGCCATAGTTGATGGCCTAATTTCACAGGCTTTTTGCATGGCTAAAGCACGTTGTGAAACTAATTTCAATCCGTCTTCAAAAGACAAAGTACCGTTGGCAACTAAAGCTGAAAATTCTCCTAAAGAGTGACCAGCTACCATTTCTGGTTTGAAATCTGTTAAGGTTTTAGCTAAAATAACCGAGTGTAAAAATACTGCGGGTTGGGTTACTTTGGTTTCTTTCAATTCTTCAGCAGTTCCTTCAAACATGATGTCTGTAATGCGAAATCCTAAAATGTCATTGGCTTTTTCGAATAATTCTTTCGCTACAGGCGAATTCTCATATAATTCTTTACCCATTCCGGTAAATTGTGCTCCTTGTCCAGGAAATACATACGCTTTCATAAGTTTTATTTCTGTTTATTTTAGTCTAAAATTGATAATAGCAAAAGTACTATTTTTTGGTTTATTGTTCCATCGGAATTTCCATTATCAAAAATCGGGAATTGGTATTGGCTTTGATTTCAATCTCATTGGTTTCCCAAATTCCAATGGCATCTCGTTTGTCTAGTTTTGTCCCTTCTACTTCAATTTCACCTTCAATGTTCATAATATAAAATCCGTTGCCTTCTTTTTTTAAGGCTAATTTCTTTGTAAAATCAGCCTCAAAATCGCTCAAATAAAACCACGCGTCTTGATGTATCCAAACTCCTTCGTCTTCTGGATTTGGAGATAAAATTTGAGCAAAATCATTTTTTTGTTTAGTTACCTCTAAAGTAATTTGTTGGTAGCGTGGTTCTATATTTCTATATTTTGGGAACAACCAAATTTGGAACAATTTAGTCTGTTGATCGTGATTCGGATTAAATTCACTATGCTGAATTCCAGTTCCCGCGCTCATTACTTGCACATCACCTGTTTTAATAGTTGATGCATTGCCCATACTGTCTTTATGTGCCAAATCACCTTCTAAAGGTATGGTGATGATTTCCATATTGTCGTGTGGGTGAGTGCCAAAACCCATTCCGGCAGCAATAGTATCATCGTTTAAAACGCGTAACATTCCAAATTGGATACGTTCTGGATTGTACCAATTGGCAAAACTAAAACTGTGGTACGCATTCAGCCAACCGTGATCAGCATGTCCCCTTGAACTCGCTTTGTGTAAAATGAAATTCTCCATATTGATTTGGATTTAAAGTTTTTTTTGCGGTATTAATTTAAAGTAAGTTACAACAAATTTGTTGTTTTTTATTTCACCAATTACCTCTGCTTTGCGAATACTAGCACAAAAACCATCATCTGCATGAGCATCTCCGTGGGCATCTATATTGGTACCTTCTACAAAATAGGATTTTCCGTCAATTCGAACGGCTAATTCGCAACTTTTTCCTTCCATACCCAATTGGCATTGGCCACAAGAAGCTTCTACAATTTGAACTTTTAAATTTTCTTTTTTGTCTTGTGCCAAAATCAAAGCGCTACTTAAAACAAATAAAAAAGTAAGTAATTTTTTCATGAGATATTGTTATTTAATCTTCCTCTTCAATTTCAAATTCGGCATCTTTTTCCCAGATTTCCATTTCGCAGGGTTTGCAGTTGAATTTGAGTTTGTATTCCAATTCACCTTGCTTCAATACCAAAGGTTCTTTGACTTTTTTGTCACGATGCTCTGGATGGTACTTTGGACAACGCTCGAGTTCGTATTTGATGCAATATTTGGTCGTCATTACACGTGATTTTCCTGGATCCCATTGCAATTCAAAAGCTTTTTCAATTTCGGTAACGCCGTGACGTTCGTAGAATTTACGTGCTAATTTATTGGAAACGTTATACGTGAAATCCAATTGATCCACAGGAAATGGATGATTGGTTTTTACGATTTGATGTTCCTCTCGCTTGTAATTGGCTAAACGAATTTCGGTCAATTGTTCATAAACCGTGCGACGCATTTCGTTGATTTTTGAAATCGGTAAGAACCAATTTTCTGAAAACTGAATGGTGATTTCGTCTGCCGTATAAGGCGTAAAACCCGTTTTTGCCAACTGAATTTTGATATTATCTTCAATGGACAAATTGTTTTTAGTGGGTTCTTTAGCATGTTCCAATTGGACTTTGCTTACATAGCCATCTTCGTCTGTTGCGGTGAGTGCAAAACCGTTTTCGTTTTCGGTTAAAACCAAAGTAGTACCAATTTTTCTCACAGCGCTGTCTTCGCGTTCTACAATTTTGATAAAAGCCGCGTCGTTGTTACGGTAAATGAAAGTTCCGTCTTTAATTTCTTTTAAAACGTTCGGGTAAATAATACCGTTTTCGGCTTTGTTTACATAAATTCCGTCGGCTTCATTGTTTTCATTGATAAAGCACAAACCGTCACCGTTGTTGAGTAAATGTCCGTTCTCAATTTCGTAGGAATTACCAACGGTTTTAATCAATTTCCCAATGTACTGTCCTTTGGATTTTGGACTTTCCCAAGAACCGATAGACTGGTGTCTTTCGTTGACGAAATAATCAGTATAACCTCGATTGAAAGTTCTATTTAATTCCGAATCAAAAGTAAAAGTGCATGTGCCTGAGGAAGCTTTGGTATATTGGTCATTTTGTTCTAAAAAAGCATCGATTTTCTTGCGAAGGAACGACACGTTGTTTTTAACATAAACAATATCTTTCAAACGCCCTTCAATTTTGAAGGAAACGATTCCGGCTTCAATCAAGTTCGGAATTTGGTCGGTTACATCAAAATCTTTGATGGAAAGTAAGTGGCTGTTTTTAATTAATGTTTCGCCATGACCGTCAATTAAGTTGTACGGCAAACGGCAGTTTTGCGCGCACGAACCACGGTTGGCAGAGCGTTCGCCATTGGCCACACTCATATAACAATTCCCGCTGAAGGAAACACACAAAGCACCCGTTACAAAAAATTCCAATTCGACATCCGTCGCTTCGCTGATTTCTTTGATTTGGTGTAAGTTCAATTCACGTGCTAAAACTACACGTTTGATTCCTGCATCGGCTAGGAATTTAATGTTCTTCGGGTCTCGGTTATTGGCTTGGGTACTGGCGTGCAACACAATAGGTGGCAACTCCATTTCCATAATCGCCATATCTTGAATAATCAAAGCATCTACTCCAATGTGGTATAGCTCCCAAATCATTTGGCGACAAGTTTCGAGTTCGTTGTCGTATAAAATAGTGTTGATTACTACAAAAACTTGAGCGTGATATAAATGGGCATACTGTACTAATGCCGCCACATCTTCCATAGAGTTGTGCGCATTGGAACGTGCTCCAAATTGCGGAGCGCCTATATAAACCGCATCGGCACCACTGTTGATAGCAGCCATACCGTGCAATAAGTCTTTAGCAGGTGCCAGTATTTCGATTTTCTTTTTCATTATTGGATTACTTTCTTTTAGAAAAATAATGCTGCAAAGTTCTTATAAATAATTGAGATTTTTGGAAAAAGTTTCTAGTAGCTTTAAACTATTCACTATTTACTAAATCAAATACTTTCTCCAAAAGTCAATAGATTATGATCGGGGTCGAGGAGAGAGAATTCTTTTTGTTTCCAAGGTTTGGTTTCTAGCTGCCCTGCGGGATGAATGGCTACATTGTTCGCCATAAAATGGTGGTATATATCTTCTATATTTTTGGTTCGGATGTAGACTTGTCCGTAATTTTCCAATGGATTTAGATTGGAAAATTCAAAAAAGTGCAATTGGATTTGGTCTTTTTGTACCATCAAATAGCCATCAAAGTCGGCTCCAAAAACTTCAAAGCCTAATTGGTTACAATAGAATTCTTTTGTAATGGCTTTGTTGCGCATGGGAAGTTTAGGGTGGGAGTGAGTGAGCATAATGATTTTATTGGATTGGGTATAAAAATATAAAAAAGCCCCAAGTTTCCTTGAGGCTTTCAGAGTTTTTATGAAAAAGTTTATTTATGAAACCGCTTCTTTGATTCGGTGTAAAGCTTCTTTTAAGATATCGTCGCTAGTGGCGTAAGAGAAACGAATACAATTTGGATTTCCAAAAGCGTCTCCGGTTACGGTAGCTACATTGGCTTCGGCCAAAAGGTACATAGAGAAATCGTTAGCGTCTTTAATTTCGGTTCCTTTCAAGGTTTTTCCAAAGAAAGAAGAAACGTCTGGAAATACATAAAAAGCGCCTTCAGGAACGTTAATTTTCATTCCAGGAATTTCTTTGATTAATCCTACTACTAAATCTCTACGGCTATGGAAAGCATCTACCATGTGTTTCAAAACAGATGGATCAGCATCTACTGCAGTAATGGTAGCACGTTGTGCCACAGAATTAGCACCACTCGTTACTTGCCCTTGAATTTTAGTACACGCTTTAGCGATAAATTCTGGTGCACCAATGTATCCAATTCTGTATCCTGTCATGGCGAAAGCTTTGGCAACTCCATTTACAGTGATTGTTTTTTCTAACATACCTGGAATAGAGGCAATACTGCAAAAAGTTCCAGAGAAATTGATGTGTTCGTAAATTTCGTCAGCAACAACATAGATGTTAGGGTATTTTTCTAACACTTTAGCCAAGGCAGTTAATTCCTCACGGCTATATACCGAACCACTTGGATTACAAGGAGAACTGAACCACATCATTTTTGTTTTTGGTGTGATGGCTGCTTCTAATTGTGCGGGTGTAATTTTGAAATCAGACTCTACAGAAGTGGGTACTTCCACAGGAACACCTCCTGAAAGTTTCACGATTTCGAAATAAGAAACCCAATACGGTGCTGGTAAAATTACCTCGTCGCCGTCGTTTAACATTACTTGTGCAATGTTATATAGTGATTGTTTTGCTCCTGTAGAAACCACAATTTGAGAGGGTTTGTAATCCAAATCATTATCTCTTTTGAATTTTCTACAAATCGCTTCTTTTAATTCTGCATATCCATCTACTGGAGAGTAAGTGCTGTAATTTTCGTCAATCGCTTTTTTTGCTGCTTCTTTGATGAAGTCAGGAGTGTTAAAATCAGGTTCGCCTAAACTTAAACTGATGATATCTTTTCCTTGTGCTTTTAATTCTCTGGCTAAAGCTGCCATGGCTAAAGTTTGTGATGTAGCCAAATTGTTAATTCTGTCTGAAAGTGGATTGCTCATTTTCTAATGTATTGAATGGTCTAATTTGTAGTTGTTAAATTAGGTTATAGTTAGTATTTGTTTTTATGCGCTTAATTCGGGTTTCATTCCCAAATTTTTCAAATGAGTAAAATGCGAAAGTATCGCTTCTCGTGTGGTTTTAAACTCATGATACGGAAGGTTACATTCTTTAGCAGTTTGTTTGACAAACTCAGCTATTTTATCATAGTGAATATGGGAAATATTCGGAAAAATATGGTGTTCTATTTGGTGGTTCAATCCCCCTGTGTAATAATTAACCAGCCAGTTTTTTGGAGCAAAATTAGCTGTCGTGTACAGTTGGTGAATCGCCCAAGTATTTTCAATTTCGCCTTCTTCGTTAGGGATTGGATTCTCAGTTTCATTAACTACGTGAGCCAATTGAAAAACCACACTCAAAATCAATCCAGCGGTATAGTGCATTACCAAAAAGCCTACAATTACTTTCCACCATGTAATTCCTAAAACCATTGGAATCACTAGCCAGATAGAGAAATAAATAATTTTTGTAATGATTAAAGTAGTCCAACGAATAACAGGTTTTTTAAATTCGCCATAGGACAAATTGCGTTTTAAGTACCGTTTCATCTGAAGGAAATCAGTAGTGATAGCCCAATTGAAAGTCAATAAACCGTAAAGGAAAACGGAATAATAATGTTGGAATTTATGGTAGCTATACCATTTAGCAGTTTTAGAAAAACGCAATATTCGACCTGCTTCAAGATCTTCATCATGTCCCAAAATATTAGTGTAGGTATGGTGCAACACATTGTGTTGTACTTGCCAGTTGTACACATTTCCTGCTAAGATGTAAATACTGCCCCCCATGAATTTATTGACCCAAGATTTACTCGAATAAGCCCCGTGATTTCCGTCGTGCATTACGTTCATTCCTACGCCAGCCATTCCTACTCCAATAACAAAATTCAGCAACAAATAAACCCAAAACGGCATATCCATTGCTAACAAGAAAAAATACGGTGTCAGGAAAATAGAGAACATTACAACTGCTTTGAGATGTAGTTTCCAATTCCCAGTTTTATCGAGATTGTTTTCTTTGAAATAATTGTTTACCCGCGAGTTGAGTGTTCTAAAAAATTTTAGATCGTCTTGCTTTGCAAAAGTTGGAGCGGTATTCTTCATAAATCTTATGTAATAATCAACAAAGATAATTATTATAAATTTTCAATCTGCACATATGGACTACAATTTCCAATCTAAAAAGAGTACTTTTGTTAAAAATTTTTAAAATGGAAGCAATTCTGAAGCATTTTCCTAATTTGACTGAGGTTCAAAAAGAACAATTTCAACAGTTGGATTCGTTATACCACGATTGGAACGAAAAAATCAATGTTATTTCTCGAAAAGATATTGATGCTTTATATACCAAACACGTTTTACATTCTTTGGGAATTGCTAAAATCCAGCCGTTTGCTCCAGGGACTTTTGTTTTAGATGTGGGCACTGGCGGCGGATTTCCTGGTATTCCTTTGGCGATACTTTTCCCAGAAACGCGTTTTTATTTGATTGATGTTATTGCCAAAAAAATAAAAGTAGTTCAAGCAGTGGCGGATGCTTTGGGTTTGAAAAATGTAAAAGCAGAACAAATTCGTGCCGAAAATGTAAAAGGTGATTTTGATTTCATTGTGAGTCGTGCGGTAACCAATATGCCTGATTTTGTTTCTTGGGTGAAAACCAAAATTAAAAAACAACACAAACACGAGTTGAAAAACGGAATTCTGTATTTGAAAGGAGGTGACTTAACGGAAGAGTTGAAAGATTTTCCAAAAGCGACCTTGTATGACTTAGCTGATTTCTTTGAAGATGAATTTTTTGAAACAAAGAAAGTAGTGCATTTACCTTTAAAATTTACGGTTTAAGATCCCGAAGCGTCGGGACGAGGAACGAAGCAATCTCAATTATTAATTAAAAACCCCGCAAATTAAATTTAATTTGTGGGGTTTTTATATTTCACTTGGCACTTCGTAAATAGTACCTCGTATATCGTACTTCGTAAATTGTCTTATCCTAAAAACGGATATCTATAATCTTCTGGCGCTACTAATGTTTCTTTAATAGTTCTTGGTGAAGCCCAACGTAATAAATTCAAGGCAGATCCTGCTTTGTCATTAGTTCCTGAAGCTCTTGCACCACCAAAAGGTTGTTGTCCTACAACAGCTCCTGTTGGTTTGTCATTGATGTAGAAGTTTCCAGCCGCATTTTGAAGCGCTACAGTTGCTTCTTCAATAGCATAACGGTTGGTGCTAAAAACAGCTCCAGTTAGAGCGTATTCAGAAGTAGTATCTACTAATTTTAGGGTTTCAGACCATTGCGCATCTTCATACACATAAATAGTAATTACAGGACCAAAAAGTTCCGTTTCCATGGTAGTGTATTTCGGATTGGTAGTTACAATTACCGTTGGCTCAATAAAATATCCTTTTGATTTGTCGTAATTTCCTCCCACAATAATTTCGGCATCTGCATCTTTTTTAGCTTGGTCAATATAACTTGCTAATTTGTCAAATGAACCTTCGTGAATTACTGCAGTAATAAAATTAGAGAAGTCTTCTGGAGATCCCATTTTCATTGATTTTACGTCAGTAATGACTTGTTCTTTAACCGCTGACCAAAGGCTTTTTGGAATATAAGCTCTTGAAGCGGCAGAACATTTTTGCCCTTGGAATTCAAAAGCACCACGAACAATCCCTGTAGCGACTTGTTTTACATTAGCCGAAGGATGTGCAATGATGAAATCTTTTCCTCCTGTTTCTCCTACAATTCTTGGGTATGTTTTATAATGATGAATGTTGGTCCCAATTTTAGCCCAAATATCTTTAAATACATGAGTTGAACCTGTAAAGTGAACTCCAGCAAAATCGCGACTTGCCAAAACAGTATCGGTTACCATTAACGCATCACCAAAAACCACATTGATTACGCCATCAGGCAAACCTGCTTCTTTGAAAATATCGATAATAATTTTTGCAGAAAATACTTGACTGTCGCTTGGTTTCCAAACCACTACATTTCCCATCATGGCAGCACTCGCAGGTAAATTAGCGGCAATAGCGGTAAAATTGAAAGGGGTAATAGCATAGATAAAACCTTCCAAAGGTCGGTATTCTAAACGATTCCAAACCGATGAATCAGATTTAGGTTGGTCGCTATAAATTTGTGACATGAATTCCACATTGAAACGCAAAAAGTCAATTAACTCACAAGACGCATCTATTTCGGCTTGATGAATTGTTTTAGATTGTGCAATCATCGTTGCAGCATTGATTCTAGCTCGGTAAGGGCCAGCAATCAATTCAGCCGCTTTTAAGAAAATAGCAGCGCGTTGTTCCCAAGCCATACTAGCCCAAGCTTGTCTTGATTCCAAAGCATTGGCAATGGCTTTTTCTACATGCGATTTCTCAGCTAAGTGATAGGTTCCAACGATATGTTGGTGGTCGTGAGGTGCCGACATGGTGCGGGTGTTACCGGTTCTAATCTCTTCACTTCCGATATATAATGGAACGTCAATAGTAGTGTTCCACATCGTTTTGTAAGCGTCAAGTACTGCTGCTTTTTCTGCTGAATTAGGAGCGTAACTTTTTACGGGTTCATTGACTGCTTTTGGTACTTGAAAAAATCCTTTTAACATAATAATGATATTAAAAAACCTGTTGGTTTAACAGATTTGAATTAGAAAATCAACAATTTAAATTTACTCTTAATCTTGCGAATAATTTAAACTTATACAAAAGTACAAAGGATAATTCAATAAAAAAGATAATTGGAACGAATAAATTAAAATTTATTCAACAAAATAAAAAACTAATTAAGAGCAAAAGGAGCGCTTAGTCGAAAAGAAGGAACAATTACTTTAAAAGTCTTCGTTGTGGTGAAATTTATCATATTGAAATAGCCCTTCATGGCTCCGTAAGGAGAAGAGAGTAAACATCCTGAACTATAGGTGTAAAATTCGCCGGGTTTTAAAACTGGTTTTTTACCAATAACGCCTTCGCCGTCTACGACTTCTAACTCATTCAATGAATCAAAAATTTCCCAATGACGCGATACTAATTGTACCGAATCCTTACTGTGGTTCTCAATTTTAATTTCATAACTAAACGCAAAATGGATTCGGTAGTTCTTGAAGTAAGTGCCTTCAAAACTAGTCAAAACGGAAATTTTTATGCCTCTTGTTATTTGAGAAACCATAGGATAGTGTTACTACTAATCAAATCGATTGTCACAAAACTACAAAAAAATGATTTCGCTTTAACAATTTGGTAGAAAAATGTTTTTTAATTGATTATATTTAAGGAAGTTGCGGTTCCTTTTCCTATTACGTGATCGTATCTATCGGTGTTTTCGCGGTAATATACTAGCACTGTATATTCGTTTTCGGTTTGATAAAAATTGTCGTCAATGGCATTTTCTAGATCAATAGTGCCGTTGGGTTTTACAGCGGAATATTCAAAATTAGTAAATCCTTGTTTAATCAAAATGGCTTTTTCATAAATACCCTTTTCGCTATTATACTCCATTTTGTTTTCAGGAGTTAAGGCGTAATTGTTGAACATTCCGGTTACATAAATACCACCATCCGAAGTTCTAAAAGTAGGGGCAGAAAGACTAAAATACACCCAAGAGTAATCAGCTTCAATTTCGCTATTTTCTGCAAATAATCGACGGACTACAAAGTTACCATTGACATCGGGCCAGTTATAGTAGTTCAAATTAGCGCGTGCTTCATTGGTAAACAAATAGGTGTTGTAGATGTCTTTTTGGCTATCAATTCGAGAGATAGTGTTGCTTGCTATTTTAATTTCTTTAGTGTCAAAATACAGAAATTCGTTTCCAGCCCAAAATTGAGTTGGGGCGTCGTATTTGTAAACCAAATCATTGCCCATTGTGTATTGTGGAGTAATATTGCTGATTGCAGTGTGGAATTTTCCATTTTGAAGCAAGACTGTTTTTACGTTTTTTAATGGGTTTTGGAAGGTAATTACATTGGATTTGATGGTGAATTCTAAATTGTGTTTAGCGTCTAAATTAGTTACAGTTCGCGCTCTTTTGACTTGGATAGGAACAGTCACTAAGTCTTCGTATACAACAAATTTTCTAGAGAAAACGACTTCTTTTTCTTCATTTAAGATTTTCAATAGGTAATTCCCACTGATTTTGAGTTGGGTGTTGCTGTTGGGGAAATTTAATCGGTAGTGGGTGTAAATCTGTAAGCAGTTAAACGAACTTGTGGATTCCTTAATTCGTTGATTGTCAAATCCTTGTAAATACTCTCTTTTTTGTAAATCAGAGGGATTCCAGTTGTAATCGCAATGAATGATTTCGTAAAAATAAGAAGCGTCATTCCCAAAAAGGTCGTCAAATTGTAGTTGAAACGCATCTCCCAGTTGGAAAATGGGCACTACATTTTGATTGTTCTGTACAAAAGAAATCGTTTTAATATTGTAAGGCGGTACAGTTTCTTTCTCTACTTGAGCTGTCGCTAAAGTAAATGCAAAAAGGAATAGTGTTTGAAAAAAATAACGAGTCATAATTGTCATCGGAATTACGGAAATGTAAATATAAACAATTATTGGTTGTTAACTATTTGAAACAAACCGGTATAATTTCGCCAGGAGCTAAACAATATTTTGTTACTAATTCTGGACTTATTTTTTTGGTGTAATCTTCTTCAATGACAGTAAATCCAATACTTCGCAATTTGTCGAAATAGTCGCGTCCATAGACTCTAACATGGTCGTATTGCCCAAATATTTTGGCACGTTCTTTTTCGTCGGTAATCGAATCGTCAGAAAAAGTAGTTGCTCTATTTAAATCTTGCGGAATTTGAAGAATGGCCATTCCGCCTGGTTTTAAAACGCGATACAATTCTTGCATGGCTTTGGTGTCGTTTGGAATGTGTTCCAAAACGTGGTTGCAAAATAGCACATCGTATTGATTGTCTTCAAAAGGCAGGTTACAAATGTCTGCTTTTACATCGGCTAGAGGCGAAAACAAATCGGTAGTGGTATATTGAATGTTTTTTTGTTTTTTGAAGCGTTTGTAAAACTCTTGCTCTGGTGCAAAGTGAAGTACCTTTTTTTGCTGTGTTGCAGTAAAAAAATCGGTTTCATTTTGTAAATACAACCATAATAATCGGTGTCTTTCTAAAGAAAGTGTACTCGGCGAAAGCACGTTATTTCTTTGCGTTCCATACCCATAGGGTAAAAACATTCGAAAACTTTTTCCGTCAATTGGGTCAGTGAATGTATTTCCTTTTAATAAGAAAGCCAAAATAGGACGTGCCACGATACTCAATCGAATTAAGATAGGGCGTGGGATGGTATTGAGAATGAATTTAAAAATCTTTTTCATTATATATTTAGTGGATTTTGTCTAAATTCATCTTCTTCATTACTCACAATTCCTAAAGCGTCATAGATGTATTTGAAAGTCGAAAGTAATTCGGGTTTTCCATCAACTAAGGCTACGTCGTGTTCAAAATGGGCTGAAGGTTTGTTGTCAGCGGTTGTGATAGTCCAACCGTCTTTGTGTTGTTTGATGTTTTTGGTGCCCAAATTAATCATCGGTTCGATGGCAACCACCATTCCTTCTATGAATAATTTTCCGCGACCTTTTTTGCCATAGTTAGGCATTTCAGGTTCTTCGTGCATTTTTTGTCCTAAACCATGTCCCACTAATTCGCGAACGACTCCATAACCGTGTGCTTCAGTATATTTTTGAATGGCATTACCCACATCTTCTACACGATTTCCAGCTCGAAACTCGCGAATACCTACGTATAATGATTCTTTAGTGATTTGCAATAATTTTTTAGTTTCGGGAGCAACTTCGCCCACTTCAAAAGTATAGGCATGATCGCCGTGAAATCCGTTTTTGAAAGCCCCACAATCTACTGAGATAATATCGCCACTTTGTAAAGGAGTATTGTTTGGGATTCCGTGTACTACTTGAGTGTTTGGACTCATACATAATGAATTTGGAAATCCGTACAGCCCTAAAAAACTCGGTATTGCTCCGTGGTCGCGAATAAATTCTTCGGCTAGTTTGTCTAAATATAATGAAGTGACCCCTTCTTTGATTTCGGAAGCAATCATACCTAAGGTTTTGGATACGATTAAAGCACTTTCGCGCATTAATTCGATTTCTTCACGTGATTTTACTATAATCATATTCTAAAAATAAGAATGCAAAAGTAATACTATTAATCTGGATTTGCCATTATTTTGAATAATTCAGCATTGGAGTTAAAAAATCGATTTTCTAATCCTAATTGCGATAATTGAATATTTACTAAATTATTTTCTCTAGAGTTTAGTAAAAAAATAGAACTTTCTCCCATTGAAAATAGGCGTTCTTCGGATTGCAACATTTGCAAATTGTCTTTGACTAGTCCTAAAATTATTTGGTATTGTTTTTCAATTGATTTTATTTCGGTTTGTTGTGCTTTGATTTTATTTGTAAGTTGGATACGTTCAAAATCTAGCGTAAATTTTGCATCCTGAATCTTAAATTTGGATAATTGTAAACTACCTCGTTCTTTTCTTAGAAATAATGGAAATTTAAAATTCAGCCCAATTTTATAGTTATTAAAATTAGTTTCATTCCAATAATTTGGTTCTGATAAGTAATGGTATCCTAAATCTAATTTTGGTAATAAATAGTTTGCTTTGAGTTTTCTATCTACCTCTAATAATGCAAGTTTATCTTGAAGAGCATTGATTTTAGGATGGTTCTCGATAGGCAAATCTTGGATCACTAATTCATTTGTCTTTAAAGTTTCTAGGATTGTTTGCGTTAATTTTTCTTCGGGAATAATTGTGTCTTGTAATTCCAAAGGAATATTGTCGTCAATCCATAAGAAATTAGCTAATTCTAGTTTAGATTTGGTGAGTTTTAATTTGGCTTCTTCTAAATTCCATTGTCTTGTTTTAACTGTAATTCCTGCTTCGACACTATCTATTGCTGGTTTGTCTCCATTTTTAATTAAAGATAAAATTCCATTATAGCGGAATTGGGCATTTTTTAGATAATTTGAATAAAGTGCTACTTCATTATAATTTCGTTTCCAATTAAAATAGGCTAATGATGCCTTGTAGAGAACCTCGATCGCTTCCAACTTACGTTCAGATTGGCTTAATTGAATTTGAATTTTAGCTTTTCTTACATCAGCCATTCGTTGGTTGATCAATAATCCTTGTCCAATAGGGATTGTTATTCCTAAAGAAGTTAACCCTTGATTTGGGACCGTATTTTCGGGATTAATAAAAATTCCTTCACTGTTGTCAAAACTAGCTTTCAGTTCTATACCATACCAAGTAGGAATCTTAAAACTACTGTTAAAAAAGGAATAATATTCTTTGTTTTTGAATTGCTTTTTATCATAATCAACTTCAATTTTTGGATCAAATCCCCCTCTAGCCATCATTAGGTTTGCTTGTGCCATATTGATTTCTAGATTGGCATTTTTTACTAAAGGGTGGTATTTCTTTACATATCCTAAGAACTCATTATAGGTAAGTTCTGTAGAATTTTTGTTTTGGCCCCATAAAAAACAACTGTAAAACAGAAAAGTTACGATTAGTTTTTTCATCATTTTTTTTCTTTGGTTTTACTTTCTTTTGGGGAGTAATAGTTAGGAG
>JBEENX010000027.1:0-18931 GCA_041191945.1 Bacteroidota bacterium | reverse complement strand
AGCGAACCAATGAAACATTTATTAAATTTGTTCGTCTAACTTTTTTACGAAGTGCAAAAATAGGGTATTTTAAAATATGTCGAAAGTAAAATATTATTACGATTCTGAAAATCTGGCGTATCGAAAAATAAAAACAAAAAAAGCCAAGAAAATTGGTGTTGTTTTATTGTTTTTGGTTGCTTCGGCTTTGTTTGGATTTTTAATGTTTGTGGTTTTGTTGAACACTCCTTATTTTGAAACACCAAAAGACCGTTTGCAAGCTCGTGAAATTGACAATTTGAAATTGTATTATGCCATTTTAAATAAAAAAATAGACGAATTAAATGCCGTTACTGCCGCTATTGAGGATCGCGATAATAATTTGTACCGCACTTATTTCAACACGGCACCTATTTCAGATGAGGAACGAAAAGCGGGATTTAAAAGCAAAAACAGGTATGCTGAATTGGAAGGGTTTGATAATTCCGCATTGGTAAAAAATACGACCCAACGCGTGGATATTTTGTCAAAAGAATTGGCTATTCAATCAAAATCTTTAGATGAAATTTTGCAATTAGCCAAGGCAAAAGACAATTTGTTGAGTGCCATTCCTGCCATTCAACCTGTCAAAAATGAAAATTTAAAACGAATGGCATCAGGTTTCGGATACCGTTCTGATCCGTTTACAAAAGCACGAAAAATGCACGAAGGAATGGACTTTACCGCCAAAACAGGTACCCCGATTTATGCCACTGGTGATGGTGTCGTGGCTAAAGCTGACAACACCGCCTCTGGGTTTGGGAATCATATTGTGATTCGGCACGGTTATGGTTACGAAACCTTGTATGCTCATTTGAGTAAATACAAAGCGCGTGCGGGACAAAGAGTAAAAAGAGGCGACATCATAGGGTATGTGGGAAGCACAGGACGATCTGAAGCACCACATTTACATTATGAAGTGCATAAAAATAATCGAGTAGTGAATCCGTTGAATTTTTATTACGGAAACATCTCAGCAGTGGAATATGTTGCCATTTCAAAAGTGGCTAATCAAGAAAATCAATCATTAGACTAATGCACATTAATTTATCAGCAGACAAAAGGTATTACAGTATTGGCGAAGTGGCCAAAGCTTTCGGAGTAAATGCTTCGCTTATTCGTTTTTGGGATAGCGAATTTGACATTTTAAAACCCAAAAAAAACGCCAAAGGCAATCGAATGTTTACTCCGGAAGACGTGAAAAACCTTCAATTAATTTTTCATTTGGTTAAAGAAAGAGGCTTTACTTTAGAAGGTGCTAAAACCCATTTGAAAGAAGGCCAAAAGAAAACTTTAGACAAATTTGGCATCATCAATAAACTAGAAACCATTAAGGCACAATTATTGAGTATCAAAAACGAGTTGTAAATAACAATAGTAATTGCAAAAATCAATTTGAATAACAATTAAAAACAACAAATAAACAATCAACCTTAAACTAAATTAAAAAATGGACTTTAAAAAATTCTTACCTTGGATTATAGCAGCTGTAGTAGTATTTGGAATCTACGGTTGGGTAAAAGGAATCAACAACACAGCAGTAACGTACGAGCAAGATATTCACGAGGCTTGGGGTAATGTTCAAACTTCGTATCAACGAAGAAATGATTTGATTGGCAACTTAGTCAACACCGTAAAAGGCGCCGCTGATTTTGAAAAAAGCACATTGACTGCTGTCATTTCGGCAAGAGCCAAAGCAACTTCTGTAACTGTTGACCCAACTAACATTAGTCCAGAACAATTAGCCGCTTTCAACTCAGCGCAAAGTGGTGTTAGCAGTTCTTTATCTCGATTATTGGTTTCAGTAGAAAAATATCCTGACTTGAAAGCCAACGAAAATTTCTTGAAACTGCAAGACGAATTAGCAAGTACTGAAAACCAAATTTTAACGGCTAGAACCCGTTTTAACGAAGCGGTGAAACCATATAATACACATATCAAAACTTTCCCAAATTCTATTTTTGCAGGGATGTTTGGGTTTAAAGAAAAACCGTATTTTGAAGCATCTACTGGAGCTGACAAACCTGTAGAGGTAAAATTCTAATTCAATCCTGTTACTCTTATGCTACCAGACACTACTTTTTTAACCCAAGAAGACGAAAACGAAATCGTAGAAGCCATTCGCTTGGCCGAAAAAAACACTTCTGGTGAAATCCGAGTACATATAGAACAAACGACTTCCAAAGTCCCTTTTGATAGGGCTTTGGAAGTTTTTTATGAATTAAAAATGCATGAAACGCAATTGCAAAACGGCGTTTTAATTTATTTGGCTGTTGCCGACAAGCAATTCGTTATCTGCGGAGACAAAGGAATCAACGAGGTGGTAGCCACTGATTTTTGGGACAGTACCAAAGAAATTATAGCGAACCAATTTAAAAAAGGCAACTTCAAACAAGGCCTGATTGATGGGATTACCCAAGCCGGAGAACAATTAAAAACGTATTTCCCTTGGCAAGCTGACGATGCTAACGAATTATCAAACGAAATCTCTAAAGGATAATGAAAGCTCCACAACCTACTCTACATTTTCTGAAAGTACTCGTTTGTTTATTTATTACACAAATTGGCTTTGCCCAATTTACCATTCCGGAAAAACCAGACTTTCAAACTTCGGTGTATGATTATGCTCAAGTGCTTAGTGCCAATGAAAAAGCCCAACTGGAAGAAAAACTAGTTCGCTATTCGGATTCTACCTCAACTCAAATTGTCATTATTACAATTGAAAGTCTGAAAGGCGAAGACGTGAGCCAATTAGCAACAAACTGGGCACAAACTTGGGGAATTGGTCAAGCCAAGGAAGACAATGGAGTGATTATTTTATTGGCAAAAGCCGAAAAGAAAATAGCCATCAATCCAGGATATGGTTTAGAAGACCGATTAACCGCAGGAACGGGTGGAGAAATCATTAGAAATATCATTGTGCCTGAATTTAAAGCCGGAAGTTATTATAACGGCTTGGATAAAGGAACAAACGCCATTATTGACGTTTTTAAAGGCAAATACAAAGGAACCCGAAAACAACATAAAGGAGAAGATTTCCCACTACTTCCTTTTATTGTGATCATCGTAATTGTTTTGATTTTATTCTCCCGAAATAAAAAAGGTGGAGGTAACTCAGGGGGTTCAGGTGGTTTTGGCGGAGGCCCAAATCTATTAGACATCATTATTTTAAGTAACCTTGGTCGAAGTGGCGGTGGTGGCTTTGGAAGTTCATCAGGCGGTGGTTTTGGCGGAGGGGGCTTTGGCGGTGGTTTCGGTGGTGGTGGATTCTCTGGAGGAGGTTCTAGCGGAAGTTGGTAATTTATTTTGAATTATAAGTCCGTAATTCTATATTTGTAATCGAACTGATATAGAAATGCTGTCACACAAAACAAAATACGCACTCAAAGCCTTATTATTTCTTGCTCAACAAGAGCCAGGTTACATTGCGCGTACCATAGAAATTGCTGATACAGCGGCTATACCCAAAAAGTTTTTAGAACAAATTCTATTGGATCTAAAAAGAGGTCATTTTGTAGGTAGCAAACAAGGAAAATTTGGCGGCTATTACCTCATAAAATCATCAGACGAAATTACATTAGCCGATATTCATCGATTATTTGATGGTGCTATTGCACTACTTCCTTGTGCTTCTCTTAATTTTTACGAACCTTGTTCTGATTGCAAAAGTGAGTCAGAATGCGCCTTACGACACGGCTTAATCGCCATTAGAGAAGAAACTTTAAAAGCCATGCAAGGCATTACTATCGCCTCTTTAGTAAAAAAATAAAAAAAATATTTTTTAAACTCTACTATTTTTATAGAATTAATTATATATTTGCACTCGTAAATAAAAAATGTAAATCATGAAAACGAATTCAATTCAGTTTAGTACAGCCAAACCTCTAAAACAATTTAGTCAAGAAAAAAACACTTTTCATTATATGTACATGCGTATGTGCTAGTTAAAAAAAATAAATTTAAAACTCGACTATTTACATATAATTAAAATACAATAAAAATGACTCTATTACACAAAACAATTACAAGTTTACTATTACTAATCACAACTACTTTATTTGCCCAAACAGATGTAGAAGGAGTTGTTAAGGATAAAAACAACCAGCCTTTAGAATTAGCGAATGTGCTTCTTAAAGGAACAAAATACCATGCATTAACGGATGCTAATGGAAAGTTTACAATTGATACACGAGAAAAACTACCTTTTACATTAATTGTACAATTTGTAGGTCACCAAACAGCAGAATTACGATTTACAAGCTTGCCAACTAGTCCCATTGAAATCGTTTTAAAAAGCGAAAATCAACTGAATGATGTAGTCATCACCTCTAGACGTAGAATTGAAAAAGCACAAAATGTGCCTATTCCAATCTCAGTTGTTGGAGGGAGACAAGCAGAACAAGCTGGAGCATTTAACGTAAACCGTTTAAAAGAATTGGTACCCTCTGTACAATTGTATTCTTCGAATCCAAGAAATACGACCATTAACATTAGAGGACTTGGCTCTACTTTTGGTTTAACCAATGATGGAATTGATCCTGGAGTAGGATTTTATGTAGACGGAGTGTATTATGCGCGTCCAGCAGCAACCACACTTGATTTTGTTGATGTAGATCAAATTGAAGTATTACGCGGCCCTCAAGGAACTCTTTTTGGTAAAAACACTACTGCGGGAGCATTTAACGTAACTAGTAGAAAAGCTAGCTTTACATCGGGGGCTAATTTTGAATTAAGTTATGGAAATTACGGTTTCATTCAGGCAAAAGCCTCCATTACAGGAGCTTTAAGCAAAAAAATTGCTGCTAGATTATCGTTTTCTGGAACGCAACGCGATGGATTGATTGAGAACGTAGTTACAGGCAAAAAAGTTAACGATTTAAACAACCAAGGAATTCGAGGACAATTACTGTTCACTCCAACTGAAAATACTGATATTACATTAGCAGTTGATTATTCTCAACAAAGACCTGATGGCTACGCTCAAGTTATTGCGGGTGTGGTTCAGACCAATAGAGCTGCTTACAGACAATTCAACAATATCATCAGTTCATTAGGATATAGTTTACCTAGCACTAATCCTTTTGATAGAAAAATTGACCATGATACTCCGTGGCGTTCAGGACAAGATCTAGGTGGAGCTTCGTTGAATATTAATAGTAAAATTGGAAATGGAAAACTAACAGCCACTTCGGCTTGGCGATTCTGGAATTGGGATCCATCTAATGATAGAGATTTTACTGGGCTATCTGTTTTACGACTATCTCAAGCTACTTCAAAACACCAACAATGGTCACAAGAAATTCGTTATGCAGGGACATTTTTACCAAAAATAACAGGAGTTGTAGGGATATTTGGAATTGGACAAGATTTAAAAACCGATCCATTCCATATTGAAGAGTCCGGATCAGCTCAATGGCGTTTTTCACAAGATTCAACTGATCCCCTATGGCAAACTCCCGGATTATTTAACGGATATGGAATTAAAACTAAATCTACTTTAAATACTTTTAGCGGAGCAATCTTTGGACAAACCGACTGGGCAATTACCGATAAATTACACGTATTAACTGGCTTACGCTACAACTATGACAAGAAAAAAATTGATTACAATAGAACTACCTATGGTGGACTCCAAACAACTAACCCTGCTTTAATTGCCTTAAAGAAAAAAGTATATTCAGATCAAGCTTTTAAAGTAGATGTTGATGATACCAACTTTTCAGGAAACCTAACTTTAGCATATAAAGTTTCAGAAAAAATAAACACTTTTGCTACCTTTGCTAATAGCTATAAGCCAGTAGGGATTAATCTTGGAGGAATCCCATCAGATGCTAATGGTCCCATTATAGCTTTAGCTAAAATTAAACCTGAAAAAGTAAATCATTATGAAATTGGTATAAAATCAAACCCATTTAATAGCACTACAATTAACCTAACCATTTTTAATACCGATATTGATAACTACCAAACCTTAGTTCAAAGTGAAGATCCTACTTTAAATCGTGGATATCTTGCCAATGCTGAAAAAGTAAGAGTACGAGGTTTTGAAGCCGATTCAAGAATAACAATTAACCAATACCTATCCTTTAATGCAGCATTAACGTATAATGAGGGTAAATACATTAGCTTTAAAAACGCTCCTCTGCCATTAGAAGAGACTGGATTAAAAGTGAATGGTATTTCCATTTATTCTAAAGATGTATCTGGAGGAACCTTACCTGGAATTTCAAAATGGGCGGGAACTTTAGGAGGAGATCTATCTAAAGAAGGACAGTTTTTTGGTAACAAAGGAAGATTTTTTATTGCTATTGATTCCTATTCAAGATCAAGCTTTTCATCAAGTGCAACTCCTTCAAAATACTTGAATATTCAAGGATATAGCATTTTTAACGGTCGTATCGGATTTAGAGCTTCTGAAGGATTATCGGTCTATCTTTGGGGCCGTAACTTATTAGACAAGAATTACTTTGAACAGTTGTTACCGGCATCAGGAAATGCAGGACACTATGCAGGAGTTTTAGGCGATCAAAGAACCTACGGAATTACTTTGCGATACAATTTGTAATATATTTTGATACAATTACAAACACCACATTCACATAATTGAAATGTGGTGTTTATTTTTTAATATAAACTATATTTGTAAACTATGAAACTCGAATTTACTCCAATGAAAAAAATCCACCTAGTAGCTCTATTCGTATATACAATGTTACTTTCATTGAATGCAAAAGCTCAAAATGAAAATGAATCTTTTCCAAAAATTACAGGATTTGTAGCCGTTCTTCATCCTTTAGTAACTGTTTCAGCCAAGGAAACTATCACTAATTTTAAAGACTATTATGCCGTTGCAATGCCAATAGGTATAAATATTTGGAAGAGTGAAAAAATAGGCTTCTCCTTTGAAATTGTTCCTACCATAAAAAGTGATAGCCAAATAAGTAAAGTAAGTAACATCCTTATTCATCCAGGGGTACTAGTACGTTTAAAAAAAGGATATACTTTTGCTGGAAGATTAGCCTTTGAAACCTCTGGTCGATATGGCATTACACCGGTTATTGCTAAAGTAATTAAAAAATACAAAGACCATAACTATTATGTTTCCATGCCATTTCCTGTTCGATTTGGTAATAATCATGAAACAACTGTTTCAGTTGGACTTCAAGTAGGAATTGGGTTTTAATATTTCCAAAAAAACTTTATATATTATTTTAATTTAAATACCAACTCCATTAAAACAAAAAAGTCCCGATTCATCAGGACTTTTTTTTATCTATTTCTCTCTAATATAAATATCTATTGGGACTCCTGAGAAATCCCATTTTTCTCTGATTTTGTTTTCCAAATACCTTTTATATGGTTCTTTTACATATTGAGGTAAATTAGCAAAAAATACAAATTGTGGGGTTGGCGTAGGCAACTGCATACAGTATTTAATTTTTACATACTTCCCTTTAGTTGCAGGTGGCGGATAAGCCTCAATAACTTTCAACATAAATTCATTAAACTTTGAAGTAGGAATACGTTGTTGTCTATTATCAAACACTCTAACCGTTGCTTCTAACGCTTTCA
The DNA here is from genome assembly GCA_041191945.1 of Bacteroidota bacterium. Classification (GTDB taxonomy): domain Bacteria; phylum Bacteroidota; class Bacteroidia; order Flavobacteriales; family Flavobacteriaceae; genus Flavobacterium. The sequence goes on along the minus strand of JBEENX010000027.1, from coordinate 11,341 downwards.
ACAAACGTTGTTTCGTTAAAGCCGACACAAAAAGAATAGGCACATCCGTAAATGGCATTAATTCTTTTCTAATTTTTTCTTCGTAATCACGAGTAGACATGGTATCTTTTTCGACCAAATCCCATTTGTTGACTAAAATCACAACTCCTTTACGGTTTTTCTCAGCCAACCAAAAAATACTTTGGTCTTGACCTTCAAATCCACGCGTGGCATCAATTATTAAAATACAAACATCGGCATGTTCAATCGCTCGTACCGAACGCATCACCGAATAAAACTCTAAATCTTCTTTTACTTTGGCTTTACGACGAATTCCTGCCGTATCCACTAAGTTGAACTCAAACCCAAAACGGTCAAATTTAGTATCAATAGCATCACGTGTAGTTCCAGCAATATCTGTAACAATGTAGCGATCTTGACCAATCAAAGCATTGATAAAACTTGATTTCCCAGCATTTGGACGACCTACTACGGCAAAACGTGGTAAAACTTTTTCTGGTTCTTCTGGTTCCGGTTTTTCAGGAAAAGCATCAATTAAAGCATCTAATAAATCTCCTGTTCCACTTCCAGAAATACTAGCAAAAGTGAAATAATCTCCTAGTCCTAAATTATAAAACTCTACCGCATCTTTTTCACGCATGGCATTATCTACCTTATTTACGGCTAACAATACTGGTTTTGTTACTTTTCGCAATAATTTGGCTACAGCCTCATCCATTGGAGTAATTCCTTCTTCCACATCAACGACAAAAATGATAACGTCAGCCTCATCAATAGCTAATTCTACTTGTTTGCGAATTTCACCTTCGAAAATATCATCCGAACCACGTACATATCCTCCTGTATCAATAACAGAAAACTCTTTTCCATTCCATTCACTCTTTCCATAATTTCGGTCACGAGTCACTCCTGAAACTGAATCTACGATAGCTTCTCTTCTTTGGATCAACCGGTTAAAAAGGGTCGATTTTCCTACGTTTGGTCTTCCTACAATGGCGACGATATTGTTCATAATCTTATTTCAAATATTTTGCAAAGGTACACTATTATTTTGTAAGCTACTATTGTGTTGCGTGAAGGATAGTAGTGAAAATCCTTTTTATGTTGATTGAGGTTATCGAAGGCAACCTAAAAAGATTGAAACGGATAGCCTGACCCTTGTGGTCACGCCAAAAAATTATTGGTTGTACCCAAAACGCTTTAACATATTGGCATTGCTTCGCCAATTTTTATTGACTTTAACATACAATTCAATATGAATTTGTTTGCCAAAGAACTTTTCTAAATCGGCACGAGCATCCATTCCTACTTTTTTCAAAGCAGCTCCTTTGTGACCAATGATAATTCCTTTTTGGGTGTCGCGTTCCACCATAATCAAGGAACGAATGCGAATGATATTATCATCTTCCAAAAATTCTTCGGTGACGATTTCAACCGCATACGGAATCTCTTTACTATAGTTCAATAAAATTTTCTCTCGAATAATTTCGTTTACAAAAAAGCGCTCTGGTTTGTCTGTCAATTGATCTTTAGGATAATAGGCCGGCGACTCTGGAAGCAATTCAATAATACGTGCCAAAACTTCAGAAACATTGAAATTTTGCAAAGCCGAAATAGGAAAAATTTCAGCGTTAGGTACTTTGGCTGTCCAAAAGGCTACTTGTTCTTCTAATTGTTCTTGATTAGAATTATCGATTTTATTCAACAACAACAATACAGGAATTTTGGCATGGATGATTTTATTAAAAAAAGCATCGTCTTTTAGTTCTTGTTCGCCTATTTCGACCATATAAATCAAAACATCTGCATCTTCAAAGGCCGATTTCACAAAATTCATCATCGATTCCTGCATTTCATAGGCAGGCTTAATGATTCCAGGGGTGTCTGACAAAACCAATTGAAAATCTTCTCCGTTTACGATTCCTAAAATACGATGACGAGTCGTTTGTGCTTTAGAAGTAATAATAGACAATCTTTCGCCAACGAAAGCATTCATCAAGGTTGATTTTCCTACGTTTGGGTTTCCAATGATGTTTACAAAACCTGCTTTGTGTGCCATTTAATCTGATTTATTTTTTGCAAAGGTAGTTATATCAAGCTAATAGAAGAAATAAAAGATTTTTTAATTTTTTTTGTTGCATTACTCGATTTTCGTCGTATATTTGCACTCGAAACATCGCGGGATAGAGCAGTAGGCAGCTCGTCGGGCTCATAACCCGAAGGTCACAGGTTCGAGTCCTGTTCCCGCTACTAAACAGGAACCATCTTCATTTTGAGGATGGTTTTTTTCTTTTGCATCATTGTATATACTTGAAAAACTGTTAGTTAACTCAAATAATTTACTCGTTTTTGAGGTTCGATAATTTCTATTTTTGATTGAATAAAGTAAACCGGTTGGAAACAGCAAAGATTGGAATCTTCTTTTTTTATTATAATCCAGAGAAGCATAGAATTTACTAGGGTTTTCAGCGATTTTCAAGAAATATTTCATCCCTTTTTCAAGGTTCGATTTTTTTGAAGGCATAAATTCTAAATCTTTTACTTTTTGGTCTATTTCTTCTTTTAGTTTTTTGCCTTGTCTATCAAAAATATCTTTAGATATTTCATTCATAGCATAACGGAATTCCATTTTATCATAAGCTTCTTTCAAGTCATTCACCTCTCTAGACAATACTCTTTTACGCTCTGAAAGATTTGCCATATCCTCTTCCATTATTTTTTTCAATTGAGCTGCAAACAGATCGTGCATTTCTTTTGAAAAAGAAAACTTATTCAATAACTCATTAAACTGATCATGAACGCCCCTCTTAAATGATCGATTAGATGTTTCAGCATTAAGCGTCTTATTGCAACTATTGCATTTGTAATAATAAATTTGTTTTGACTTATTCAAATACGAAGTCATAGTATTGGCACATTCTGAACACATTAAGAATTTAGGAGCCAAAGGCGTAACTTCTTTACCTGCTAACTTAGCAATACCCAATTGTTTAGATTGCGATAAAACTTGCTGTAACTTATTAAAGTCTCTTATACTTATTAATGGTTCCCAGCTACCTTTAATTACTTTTCCTTCTAATAATGTATTCAATATTCTACCAGTGTAAAATTGGTTTCTCCACATTTCAGAAATTCGTTGCTTTGAAATCTTTATTCCTTTAGAATCTAACCATTTAATAATTTCTGAATCAGGATAGCCTTCATAGATTTTCTTTTTAAAGGCTTCCCTTAATAACTTTCCTTCTTCATTAATTTTAATCTCTTGAAAGGCTTGTACTTTCTTAGGGTCGCTAACTCTAGGACCAAAATGATCATATCCCCTAGGAGTTCTGCCAAATACTTTACCGTTTTCCAATGCATTTATTAACCCTGGAATAATTGTATCCTGCCTGCTGAAGTTTTCTTTCTGTGCATAAAGCAATTGGGTAGAAAACTCATTCTCCGCCCGCTCATTAAACGTATGATTATCTGTACTTACAGAATAGAGGTATACGTTGTAATCTTTTCTTAAGCTGACAAATAGTTGGATATGCTCAGCTCCTGCTCTACTAAATCTACTCGGAGACCAAATTAAAATCATCTTTGGTCTTTTTGAAGCTGGAGTCTTTTTTATTCTTTCCATCAATTCACGAAGCGTACTCTGAGTATTAATTCGTTTTGAACTTTCATATTCAGCATCAAATTCTTCGGTAATAATTAAGTTATTCTCTTTTGCAAACGACTTAATCTTATTTACCTGCGTTTCTATACTTCCATTATTAACAAACTGGTCTTTGGTTGATACTCTGGTGTATGACCAGACTATAGCGTTGTTAAAATCACTAAGTATTAAATTCTTCTTTTTCATCTTTGTATTTTTCGTAAACTAATTTTGTTAATTGATATAACTGTTTTGAAAACTCAAAAGCTGTTTCTTTTGAAAGTACTGTTTCTAAATTTGGCGCAACTGCAATAATCGTTTCATAATCCAAAAGAAACTCTAATTCACTAGGCTGAAAATTTTGTTGGTCCATACCGTGTTGAAATAAACACGGGCTGGAACTTCAGGGACCGATAAGGTGATACAATAGCCATTATTTTATGATTTGATAGTTATTTTATAGTTGCCTTGAGCTCGAGGCTCAATTAAAACTTTAGCACCCAGAGGAAGCTTGGTATTGAGAAAAAAGCTTGACAACTCAGCTGCATTTTTATGCCCTTCTGTTATTTTGTGTGTAGTATTTTTTCCTTCTGCTTCTAATACAATTTCTAGTAATTTTGGTTTGTCAAAAAACACAATTCGTCTGATTTGATTTTCCAATGAGGTTAAATAGTTCAAATCATTTTTTGAATCTTTCATGTCAGCTCCAATTACTTTACTTAATAACGGAATAATTGGAATTGAAATTATTGATTCTTTGTAGTAAATATTGGTTAATTTGGATGTTAGTTCAATATTGTTGAAATTAAAACAATGTTCATCCTTTTTTGGACAATACAATAATGATATTACATTTCCCCTACTCATCAAACAAGTTTTGATGGCATCAGTGAATGGGTTTATTTCTCTTCTGTATATGGAATCCATTACAAATTCGGTTTCTAAAAAATGTTTTAACCAATCTTTATCCTCTTTTTTTAAGGTTTTATTGTTAGATATCTCTTTTTTAAATATTGTATCGGCATACTTCTCATAATAAGGTTTAGCCCATACTTCATAGGATAATCGTGTGAGTTTTTTTGAATCTACACCTATATTTGATAACTCATTAATTATCAAAAGCCATAATGCTTCAGGGATGTTCATTAATCCTTTTTTTTCTTTAGTTAAAAACGGAAAAATTTTTCTATCCTTCCAATACGAGACTTGTCTAGAGCTTACTCCTAAACCTTCTCGTACTATTGTCATTTCACTAAGTAGTTCTCCAATCTCAATTAAGCTTCTTTTTTTCAAAATACAAAATTTTACTTATTACATATTTACCATTTGGTAAATTTACAAATATTTTTTAGATTTGTACTTTTATCAAAAATTTTTTTTAAATGCGCAAGAAAGAAGTTATTAGAAAGCGACATTCGAATCGGGTTTACCCTCCTAAATTTTGTTTAAAACCTGAATGTAATGAAGAATTTGTTCCAACAGATGCTAGGCAGATTTATTGTTGTAGGCAACATCAAATAGATGCAAGTAATGATAGGCGTAAATCTGTTAATTCTTATGAACTAGAATTTAATAAAGCAGCAAAAAACAACAGGCAAACTTTATTTAAAGTTTCTAATAGTGACTTATATAGAAAAAGCGGGTATGTTCATCATGCAGTCTTGAAATACTTAAGTTATGATTTCGACATTTTTCATTCAATAATTATAAATGAAGATTCTGGAGTTGAAGTAAAGTTCTGTTTTGAGTTCGGGTTGTTTCTATTTGATGTAGAAAAAAATTTGTTTAAAATAGTTAAAAAAAATACTCATGAAATTTAGAAAATTAACGATGGAAGAGTCCTTCCCGTTTGCGTATAAAAAAGGTTTACAAAAAATACAATCAGAACATTTTGTAAATAGTGCAATTGCATCGGGAGCAATAGAAAAAGGATACGAAAATTTCCCTATGGAAGTTAGAACTGAAAATAATTTACCTCTACAGATAGAAGCAAATCCTCCCCAATTTTTAATAGGAACCTATATTAAGAATCATTGGAGAGTAATTTTGGCGTCTTTAGTTTTAGGAGGACTTATATGGTATGGAATAGATAATCAAACGAAAAGAAAAAAACAAAAAGCTAAACTTAAAATTAATTAATTGATTTTAGAACCAATGATGAATCAATTTATGTCAAGGTACTAAACCATAAACTGTGTAAGTAGAAAAATAATGGGGTTTAAAACAAGCTCATTACTTATTCTATACCAAATCCATAATCTAAGTTGGCTCGATTTTAAGTCTATGCTGACCACCGACAAAAACTCCTTAAGAAATTAAGGAGTTTTTTTGCACCTATTGGAAAAAATTTTAATTAAATTTGAGTTTGCTCAAAGTTTGTAAATTTGGTGTAGCTGAGATTAAATTAATAGGCACGAGCAAGATGCTCGCTCCAGCAGGGTATATTTTTTGTTTTTTTTATAAATCAAACAAGTAGGCAACTGAAAAATTAAAAAAGCTCGTGTTTTTCAAACCCGTCTCAGTTCCTGTAGGAGAGGGAAAATTCAAATTATATCCTAGCTCAAAATCAAAAGAGTTACCATTGAATTGAAGGGGTAGATTAAGTTGTTTATTAATAAGGCTGAATATTTTATTTGTAGTGTAATCTGTTACTATTCGTTCATTTTGAATATACGTTCGTGACAACTCAACCGTTTGATATCCTGAAATAATACTAAATTGAGGTCTAAAATCTAATCTGTATTGCGGGTTTTTGACTAATCTAAATAACGCATAAGTAGTTGAAGCAAGCTGGAAAGCATGGTCTTTACCAAACAAATACGACCCTGATAGTTGTGTTCCTAACGTTTTTTTCTTGTTTTTAACCCCAAATCCCAACGTAATATCGTTTTCAAACGAATTAGACACCCCATTGTTATAAAAATACCTCGTGTATGAAGTGTAATATCTAAAGATGTTATTAATTCCTAAACTTTTTCCATAACCAATATTTACAGTGCTTAAGTCCCATTTTGGATCAAATTTATTATAATACGCTCCAGATACAGTGGCGGAGAGACCCGAATAATGTAAGTAACTTATTTTTGGCGTAATACTAAATTGACTCACTCCTATATCCCTTCCTGAAAAGTATGTTTTATCGTTATAATTCATTGAAAGATACAAAAACTGATACTTAGTAAAGGAATCTAAAACCTCATTTAATGTTTTATTATTCTCAAATAAACTATCAATAACATCATCTGTCTCTTTATCAGATAATTCTTGAGAGGAAGCGATAAAAACTACTGAAAAGCAAAAAAGTAAAGTGAAATATTTTTTCATTTGCCTTAAATTTAATTTGAGCAATAGAATATATAATCACTTACTCAAAGACAAAATAAGTAAATAAATTTAATCTTTCCTTATTCTTCTTTCTTTTATTTCGCTTAATTTTTCTCGTGCCTTATTTTCTTTTTCTGAATGTAATTGTTGTCTTTGTTCTTTAGTTAATGAGATTTTGAACTCATCCTTAAGCGCTTTGGACTTTTCTCTGTTGTCATTTAATATAGCCCTCTGTGTTTCTGTAAAAGTGGCAATAAGAGCTGCTTGCTGTTGCTCTTTACTCAATGATTTATCTTTTAATATCGATAATTGTTCAGCGCTGAGAGATGCTTTAAAGGCTTCTCTATTGGCTTTCATAATATCTCGTTGTTCTTGTAATAGTTTTTGCTGTTCAGCAGTAAGAGTCGCTGTACGATTTTTTTCTTGCGCATGGACACTTGAAACTCCAATAAAGAAGGTGAAAACAATTAGTATAATTGTAGTTGTTGGTTTCATCTGATTTCTTTTAATACCTATCTTTTTATATGTCTTCTAATATTGAATTTTCAATGTATTTATCTACTTCTGATTCTTCAACAAATAATGATTTCACTAAGATATCATTTTCATTTTGAACTACATCCTCTGCACTCTTTTTTTTGTTTTCAATGAACTTGTTTGCATTTGACTTTTCTACTGCTTTAATAACATTTGTTTGATTTGAATCTAAAGCTGCCAAAGAGGTTGTTTCATTTATCTTTTCTAATCGCACTGCTGTATTTTCTTCAGTTGTGACTTGCCGATTATAGAATTGTATATAAATAAATGACCCTATGATTAAGACTATGCTTGCTGCAATTTTTAAAAATGGATTGTTTTCAGAAAACAATTTGAAAATTCGTTTTTCTCTCTGAATAGTATTTTCTAAAATTTCATTTTTAGAGAGTGCGAAATAATTTTTTGGGATATCAAATCCCAAATCTTCCAAATGAATTTTATTCATTTGTTCATCGGTTAATTGCTGTTTAGTATTTCTATCTAGTTCCATTTTAGGCACAATTTAAAATTTTACTTATAAATATCCTTAATCTATCTTGCGTAAAGGTGTTGTTTCTATATTTTGAATTGTATTCTGAATTAGACTTACCGTGTTATAATAGGATGTTTTGAGTGTTCCTTCCTTAATTCCTGTAAGTACTGCAATCTCTCTAAATTTCATATCATCATAATACTTCATATTGAATATTTCTCTTTGTTTATCTGATAAGTCCGCCAATATTCGCTGTAATTTTATCTGAATTTCATTGCCCTCAAAAAAAGGATCCTCCATCAAAATATCTAAATAATTACTATTGACATCATCTATCGAAACATGGTGCTTTTTTTTATTTTGTTCTATAAACCGAAGTGATTCATTATAAGCTATTCTATGCATCCATGTGTATAGAGAACTATTCTGTGTGAACTTTGGCAAGCCTTTGTACACTCTGATAAATGTGTTTTGCAAAACATCATTTGCGTTATCATGGGTAATTACCAATTTTCGAATTAGCCAATACAACTTCACCTGATACATATCCAGTAACTTCTTGAAAGCAGCATCTTTCTGATTATCACTAATCAGCTTTTTGATAAAATCTTCTTCGCTATCCAATATTAGACTTTTTATAAATACCTTAAAATAATCTCTTTTAAATTTTAGACCCTTGATATACGATTTAGTTTAAAATAACTTTAATTATAAAAATATGTTTTTTTATAAAACTATTTATCTGCTGATGATGGCATAATCATTCTTTAGGGACAAAAAGGCTGCCTCTTACATTGGGGCAACCTTTTTGACTTTTTGAAAAGGGATACTTTCTTTATTAATTTTTGATTCTTAAAAATGCTCCTGTCGCACTAAAATTTAACTTGATTTGAACTCCTGAAGAAGTAGTAATAACCACATCAAACGTTCCATCGGATTCTACATGAGCTTCTTTAATTGTTGCACCCATATAATTAGTAGTAATATACGTTTTGATATTAGCTAATAAATTAGTCAGAACAACTGGCGCCTCATTTGATGGAAAATGATTATTGCTATTAGAGCTCAAAGCCACAAAATTGCCCGAAGCATTAAATTTTAATTCTAATTTAATTCCTGTTGCAGTCAAGATGTAAACTTCAACATTTCCATCTGTTTCTTGTTTTGCAGTTACAATAGTAGCACCAGCATAGTTTGTACTGATATAAGTAGTAATTGTAGCAGACAAACTACTGATTGCAATTACAGTACCATTATCTGAATGATGAATATCGTCTGAACTTACAGAAACAAAATCTCCTGAAGCAGAGAAATTAATATTTAATTTAGCCCCAGAGGCAGTTGTAATAAATACATCAAAACTACCATCCGATTCTTTATGAGCAGATGTTATTGTAGCTCCAGTATAATTAGTAGTAATATAGGTTTTAATTGCATCAACTAAATCTGCTATAGCTACAGGATTATGCCCATTACTATGATTGTGTTTATGGTTTCCATTAGCTTTTAAAGCTTTTGCTGATACAAAGGTCCCATCTGGTTTAAAATTTAGTTTTACCTTACTGCCGTCTGTAGCTGTCAATAATACATCAAAGCTTCCATCGGATTCAACATGTGCGGCATTAATTACTGCACTTGCATAATTCGTAGAAATATAAGTAGTTATAGCAGGTAATAAATTTGCAATAGCTATCATTGTTTGTGTTTTAGCAGATATAAATGCCCCTTTAACTGTAAAATTTAGTTTAATCAAACTTGTTATATTTACTGCTGCAGTAGTTGATTTTGCAGTCGCACTTGAGGTATTACTAATATACACGGCATAAGTCCCGTTCGAATTCAAATTAACTTCGGTAGTAGTAGCACCTACATAATTAGAAGCAATGTAAGCTGAGGCCGACGCTGGCAGTGCCGCTGCTGCAACTACCTCATAGGTTAAGTTCTTAGCACTTGCTTGAGTCCCGGTTCCAATAGGCTCATCATTTGAACAACTAAAAAGCATTACAGATAATGCTAAAGCTAAAATAGTTTTTTGTTGATTTTTCATGTTTTTAAAATTTTAAGATTTAAGACTGTTTTTTAATTATACTCGTTTATTGCTAGTATTATTTTTTTAGACCTAGGGAATCTAAAAAAGTTTGGACAACGGTGAAAAATAATTTAATTTTTCTCTAATATATTTACTAAAATGAATATTTTATTTTTATATTAAATCCATAACCTTAATAAAATCAACAAGTTGACTCTATTTCAAGTCTATGTTGCCCACAGTCGTACCAATGACCTTAAATTCAGTTTTAAGGTCATTTTTTATTATATACCTAACCCATAACCTTCAGGAAATCAATTGCCTGAATCGATTTTAAATTTATATCGCACAATTCTAACCTATGAAGTTTTCATTGATACAGATGAAACTAAAGTCAAAAGTTATACAAACCCAATAAGTTCTTGAATAAACAGTTATAAAACAACTATTGAAAACAATAAAACCAAGTGAATGTAAAATATAAGCTACTCATTGATTCACAACTTTAAAAACCAATTAGAGAATGAAATTATTTGATTGTGAAAAGATATTTTCTCAATCTATACATAGTTTGGTAAATCAAACTTTAACTACAAACAGAATTTCTTATGATTACTCTCTATGAGGTCGAAAAAAAGGACAAATTGACCGTTTTTTCAACAATATTTTTATTAGACAACACAAATAATTAAATTAATCTCTCGAATATATATTAAATCTGAAATTAATAATTTAAAGAGTATATTTTAAAAAATAACCTCAAGATTCCTCTTGAGGTTATATACTCTATCTATAAAAAATCCCAGCTTAATAATAAAAAATATGTGATTTTTAGCGACTTTTTAAATAAAAAAAGGAAACTAAAATTGAAACTTTAGTAGCATTTCGTTAGTGTTTCTAGCACTCGCTAAGGCTACCTGAGTACTCATCTCATAAGCAAATCCAAATTGTAATCTATTACTAATTACTATAGTTGCCATAGCCCCATAGGCTTTATCTGTTCTATACATTCCACCTATTTCAAAGGTTTTGTCTATTTGTAACATCGTTGTAAAATCTAACGAGGTTGGGGCTCCACTGACATAACGTAACATCGCTGAAGGTTTTAAAATTAATCTAGAAAACTCCCCACTCAATGGAATATCGTAGCCTCCACTTAAGTAAACATGTGGACTATCAGTAGCCACACTAGCATAACCCGCATCATTAGTAGCGCGTTTGGTATTCAATAATCTTGGAATTGATAACGACACATACATCGAACCTTCTTTGTATAAAGCTCCTACTCCAACATTAGGATTGAAGGTACTAATCGAAGCCAAAGCTGGGTCAGCCTGTA
>JBEENX010000026.1:0-23503 GCA_041191945.1 Bacteroidota bacterium | reverse complement strand
ACATGTTTCTATAGTAAAACGTTCTATTGATGCGCGTCAAAAAGCCATTAAAATCAATCTGAAAGTACTGATTTATTTGCAAGAAGAAGCCTTTCAAGAACAATCTATATCGCTTCCCGATTATCAAAATGTAGCTCATGCCCAAGAAGTACTTGTCATTGGAGCAGGACCTGCGGGACTTTTTGCGGCTTTGCAATTGATAGAGTTAGGATTAAAGCCTATTGTGATTGAACGTGGAAAAGATGTTCGTGGCAGACGCCGCGATTTGAAAGCGATTAATCGAGACCATATTGTGAATGAAGATTCCAATTATTGTTTTGGCGAAGGCGGGGCAGGAACCTATTCAGATGGGAAATTGTACACGCGTTCTAAAAAACGAGGAGATGTTACCCGAATCTTGGAATTATTAGTCGCTTTTGGTGCAACACCCGATATTTTGGTCGATGCGCACCCGCACATTGGGACGAATAAACTTCCGCAAATTATTCAAGATATACGAGAAAAAATCATTGAATGTGGTGGCCAAGTTTTGTTTGAAACTCGTGTAACCGATATTGTAATTAAAAATAACGAAGTTCAAGGTGTGGTAACTCAAAAAGGGGATACTATTGAAGCGAATAAAATTATCTTAGCTACAGGACATTCGGCTCGAGATATTTTTGAATTATTGGATCGAAAAAATGTATTTATTGAAGCCAAGCCTTTTGCTTTGGGCGTTCGAGCAGAACATCCACAATCGTTAATTGACCGTATTCAGTACAGTTGTGATTATCGGGGAGAACATTTGCCACCCGCTCCGTATTCGATTGTAAAACAAGTGGGAGGTCGTGGGATGTATTCATTTTGTATGTGTCCTGGAGGAGTTATTGCACCTTGTGCGACAAGTCCTGGTGAGGTAGTTACCAATGGATGGTCGCCTTCCAAACGCGATCAGGCTACCGCCAATTCGGGAATTGTCATCGAATTGAAATTAGAAGATTTTAAGCCTTTTGAAAAATTTGGTGCTTTGGCCGGAATGGAATTTCAAAAGAGTATTGAGCAAAAAGCGTGGCATTTGGCTGGTCAAACGCAACGTGTCCCTGCACAACGAATGGTTGATTTTACTCAAAATAAAGTATCTTCTACTATTCCAGCTACTTCGTATGTCCCAGGAACTACTTCGGTAGAAATGGGGCAGGTGTTTCCAGGATTTTTAAGTCAGATTTTGAGAGAAGGATTTACTGAATTTGGTAAATCGATGAAAGGGTATTTGACGAATGAAGCTATCTTGCATGCACCCGAATCGCGCACCTCTTCTCCTGTGAGAATTCCGAGAGATGGTATTACTTTAGAACATTTGCAAATTAAAGGGTTGTATCCTTGTGGCGAAGGGGCAGGTTATGCAGGCGGCATTATTTCGGCGGCTATTGATGGTGAAAAATGCGCTTTAAAAATCGCTGAAAGTTTGCAGTAATCACTATTGCTTGCGCACCGCTACCGCAATTTTTGAGTCGGCTGTGCCATAATATAAGAACCATTTGTTTTTAAAGAAAACCAATCCCTCTACAAAGCAAACTTCGTTTACCTCTCCCATTTTTTCATAGGATTTGTCAGGATGGATAAAGTAATTTAGAGTGCGGTCGATTAATTTATACGGTTGGTTTTTATCAAATAACGCTTGGCCTGCAGTATAGGTGAATTTTGGCAATTCAGAAGTATTGAAATTAGCGGCATTACTTCCGTTATAGATTAATACAATCCCTTCTTTTTGCAAAAGGGCAAAAGGGCCAGGTTCTACCAGTCTACTATCAAAATAACCCGTTCTTGGGTGCAGTACACTAATCATTTTTTGACTTTCCTCATTAACAGCGGCTTGCCAATGGATTAAATCATCAGAATATGCCATAAATAAATCGGTATCACCAAAATACATCCAAAACTTATTATTGATTTTAGTAGCAACGATTGTATTTCCCTTTCTTTTACCTACAATTGCGCCAGATTTGGCCCAGAGGTTTTTGTATTTTTCGTCTTTTAAAACCAGACCTTGTTTCTTCCAATGTTTTAAGTCTTTGGAGGTGGCAAAACAGAGTCGGGCAATTTTTCCATCATAAGAAGTATAAGTCATAAGATAGCTCCCGTCAGGACACTCAATGACCCTTGGGTCTTCCACTCCGCCTTTCCATTCGTATAAATTCATCGAATCGTTGTCTGGAAAGAAGATAGGTTCAGTCTCTTTTTTAAAATGCAAACCATCTTCGCTTATTGCCAATCCTAAACGAGACGTCATTTGATTGTCTTGCGCTCTGTAAATCAAATACACTTTATTGTCCTTTACAATAGCTGAAGGATTCAATACATTTCGTTCTTCCCATTGCACTTTTGAATTACTCACAGGACACAAGAATGACTGATTTTTGTTGGGAGATAGAATAGGATTAATACTGTCCGTTTTTACAAAATCAAGTAATGCCCAGCTGGGCTTTGATTTTTGCGCTTCAATTGTGTTGCCATTCAGTACTACAAGAAGTAGTGTAAGACGAATGAGTTGTTTCATTTGGGATCTTTTTTTGGATAATAATTAAGATAAATATACCATTATTATTTTTTTAAACGACTTTTAAATAGTTTTTCGAATTTTTCTATTTTGGGTTGGATTACCATTTTACAGTACGGTTGGTTTTGATTGTTTTCGTAATAGTTTTGATGGTAGTCTTCGGCTTTGTAGAATTGAGTAAGTGGCTCAATAGTAGTTACTATTGGACTGTCATAGACATGAGCATTCTTTAAAGCATCAATAAGATTCTGTGCCTCTTTTTTTTCTTCTTCGTTTTTATAGAAAATAACCGAACGGTATTGTGTACCCACATCGGCTCCTTGGCGGTTGAGTGTAGTAGGATCGTGAACGGTAAAGAATACTTTGAAAATCTCGTCTAAATTGGTTTGGGTTTTGTCGTAGGTAATTTGCACCACTTCGGCATGTCCAGTAGTTCCCGAACATACTTCTTCATAGGTTGGGTTTTCAGTACGACCACCAGCATAACCTGACACAACGGATTGGACCCCTTTTAGATTATCGTATACCGCTTCTACACACCAATAGCATCCGCCACCTAGAGTGATAGTGGCTATTTTTGAATTGGATTGTGTAGGTATTGCGTCTGGCACAAAATCTAAAGAAATCGCATTCATACAGTATCTTTTTCCGGTTGGTTCTGGACCGTCATTAAACAAATGGCCTAGATGACTGTTGCATCGGCCACAGAGTGCTTCAGTGCGAATCATGCCGTAGGATTTGTCTAATTTGAAGGCGATACTTTCTTTGTTTTCTTGCTCAAAAAAACTAGGCCAACCACAACTGCTAGTGAATTTTTGATTGGATCGAAATAATTTGGATCCGCAAACGGCACAATAGTAGGTTCCTTTTGTTTCATCGTTCCACATTGTCCCAGTGAAAGCTCTTTCCGTATCGGCCTCACGCGCTACGGCATACAAATCAGGGGGTAGTATTTCTTTCCACTCGGCATCTGAGACGTTTAATTTTGAGGTGTCGGTATTCGAGTAGTATGGGTTTTCAGGTTTAGAAATGGTGTTTGACATAGTTAGGGTGTTGGATTTTTTTTGAGTTGTTGTTTGGCCACAAGCATTAAAAATAAGTAAAGGGACGAACAATAAAAAATAATATTTCATTTGTGTTTATTTTTAGAATCTTTAGCTACTCTTAGTTTCTATGTAAAAATACCATTTTACCAGTTAGACAGTAGTTAAACTTTGCCTAAAAATAAAAATTGGTGTTCTTGCTCTATCTTTTTTGTATTTTTGACGATTAATACAATCCTATGGTAGAAGAGCATGTTATATTAGTGAATGAAAGGGATGAGCCTATTGGGTTAATGCCCAAGATGGAGGCGCATGAAAAAGCAGTGTTACATCGTGCTTTTTCGGTTTTTGTTTTGAATAGCAAGAACGAAATTATGTTGCAACAACGTGCACAGCACAAGTATCATTCACCGCTGTTATGGACCAATACCTGTTGTAGTCATCAGCGTGAAGGAGAAACTAATATTCAGGCAGGAAGTAGACGCTTGTATGAGGAAATGGGATTTCAGACGGAGTTGAAAGAGTTGTTTCATTTCATTTATAAGGCTCCATTTGACAATGGTTTAACAGAACATGAATTGGATCATGTAATGATAGGGTACTATAATGAAGCCCCTAGTATTAACCCCGAAGAGGTAGCAGCGTGGAAATGGATGCCTATTGAGGCTATTAAGACTGATATTCAGAACAATCCAGATTTATATACGATTTGGTTTAAAATCATTTTTGATGAATTTTATCATTTTTTAGAAGAGCATACACTTTAAATTAATTCAAATGAGAGTTACTATTTCGCGAAAAGCACATTTTAATGCAGCACACCGATTGTACAGAAAAGATTGGACTTTTGAAAAGAATGATGCTGTTTTTGGAAAATGTAATAATCCGAATTTTCACGGACATAATTATGAATTGATTGTGAGTGTTACAGGACCTATTGATCCAGAGACAGGTTATGTTATGGATGTTAAAATTCTTTCAGATATAATTAAAGAAGAAGTAGAAGTTCCGATGGATCATAAGAATTTGAATGTGGATGTTCCTGACTTCCAAGATTTGAATCCAACGGCTGAGAATATTGTGGTGGTGATTTGGAACAAAATCAGAAAACGAATTCAAACTAATCTTGATTTGGAAATAGTTTTGTATGAAACACCCCGTAATTTCGTAACGTATAGAGGCGAGTAATGGCGATTCAAGTAGGAGATGTTGTGCCACAGTTTAGCGCTCTAGATACTAATGGAAATCGTTTTGATAGTGCATCGGTGATAGGTAAAAAAACAGTAGTGCTTTATTTCTATCCCAAAGACAATACACCAGGTTGTACCGCACAAGCGTGTAGTTTTAGAGATCAATATGAAGATTTTCTTGATTTAGGAGCAGAAGTTATTGGAATTAGTAGTGATAGTTTGGCTTCGCACCAAAAGTTTACGGCTCAATACCAGCTTCCTTTTTTACTTTTGTCGGATACGGATAAAAAAATAAGAAAATTGTTTGGTGTTCCAACCGCTTTTCTTGGGCTACTTCCAGGACGAGTTACGTATGTTATAGATGCAAAAGGAGTAGTACAAATGGTATTCAATAGTATGTTAGCGGGGCAACATATTCCGAAAGCCCTCGAAGCGGTTAAAAAAATAGTTGCACAACAGATGTAATGTTCAATTAGGTTAAAAATAAAATGAAAATACCACTCTATCCATTACAGTTTCATCCTATTTTCAAAGAGCGACTTTGGGGAGGAGAAAAACTACAATCATTGCTTCACAAACCCATTACTTCCAATCAAACTGGTGAGAGTTGGGAATTGTCTACAGTTGAAGGAAATGTGAGTACGATTGCTAATGGAGCTTTTGCAGGACAATTCATAACTTCTGTGCTTGCTGAATTTCCTCGTGAAATTTTAGGTACAATTGTTTATGAACGTTTTGGGAATCAATTTCCGTTGTTGTTTAAGTATTTAGACGCCAAAGAAGATTTATCAGTTCAAGTACATCCTAATGATATTTTGGCAAAACAGCGTCACAATTCTTTTGGTAAAACAGAAATGTGGTATGTGTTGCAAGCTGATGCCAATGCCAGATTAATTGCAGGATTTAAAGAACCGATTGATGCGCCTACTTATTTAAAACATTTAGAAAATAAGACCTTGGTGACTACACTTAACGAAATTAAAGTGCAGCAAGGCGATGTATTTCTCATTGAAACAGGTACGGTACATGCTATTGGAGCGGGGATGGTGGTTGCCGAAATTCAGCAAACCTCTGATGTTACATATCGATTGTATGATTTTGACAGGGTAGATGTTGATGGAAATGTACGTGAATTACACGTTGATTTGGCTTTAGACGCTATTAATTACAATACGGTCTCATCTCAAAAGCAGTATCAAAAAGATAGTAATCAATCCAATCCAGTGGTTGATTGTCCTTATTTTACTACTCAATTTATTCCTCTTAAAGGAGCTATGGAAGTTCAAAAAACAGGGTTTACCTTTACGGTGTATATGTGTGTAGAGGGTAGTTTTGAATTGGAATTAGCGGGACAAAACTATTCGTATTCTAAAGGTGATACGGTTTTAATTCCAGCTGTATTAACAGCTTTTCAATTGAGCGGAAATGCTTCAATTTTAGAAATTTACATTTCGTAGTAGTGAATAGAAAGATTATGCGTATTTTTGCACACGCAAATTAAAATTACATAAAAATGGCAAACGTTAAAAATTTAAAGAAAGACATCAACTACGTTTTAGGAGATATTATTGAAGCAGTTTATTTGTTTGAAGTTTCCACTTCTGGCGCTCCAACACCAGAAACTAATGCTTTAATTGATGAAGCGATTACTGCTTTTGATACTTTGATTGCAAAAGTAAATGCAAAAAATGTTGAAAATAAAAAAGCACACTTCAAACAAATCAATGTAGAGCTGGAACAAACTGCTAATCAATTGATTGCTAAAATCAACGAATTATAGTTCAAAAAAACGGTAAAAAAGTGCTGATTTATTTTGGAAAAATGAAATTCAGAATTATATTTGCACCCGTAAAGTCGCCGGTGTAGCTCAGTTGGCTAGAGCAGCTGATTTGTAATCAGCAGGTCGTGGGTTCGAGTCCCTCTATCGGCTCAAAAAACCATAACGAAAGTTATGGTTTTTTTGTATAAAACAAAACCGTCACAACATATCTGTTTGACGGTTTTGTTTTTTATTAGGTTTTGTTTCTTACTTTATTGTTGCTTCTTTTTTAACGAAGCAAGATATTCTGTTAGTTTTTTACCATAAAGGGATTGAGCTACTTTAGGAGACATTGATTTTTGGATGGTATCCAAGAATTTTATGTTGATGTCGTAAATTTCAGAAAGTGCAATATAAGGTGCTATTTCGTACTCTTTGTTATTGATGGCAAAGTTAGTAGCATACAAGTATTTTCTTTTTATATTTGATTCTTGTTTTGCACTGATGTTGGCTATTTCTGCGTTATTTTTGCTTTTCATTGCTTTGAATTTTTTCTCAATCAAATCCAAGCCTTCCTCTTGAAAACGGCGATCTACTTTTTTGTATTCATAATATAGATCTTGATTTTTAGATCCTGAAACCTTAGCATCTGCAATATAGTTTTCAAGAGTAGTTTCGATGTTTATATCTCCAGGTTCAGCAAAAAATAATACATTATTGTCTAATGAATTACTTACCCCTCTATCAAGGAATAAGTATAGCATTTCAGGAGATTTTAATTCTATATTGGTTTCAAAGGTAGAATTTCCGTCGATACCTATAGTATCTAAAGCCACTAAAGAATCATTTTGTATTCTTTGAACGTATAAAGTTCCTTTTTTTAATCCTTTAATATTTCCAGTGAGGTGTAGGTTGTTTTTTAATTTTTTCTCGGAACACGCGAATAATAGTATTGATGTTACGAAAGCGATGCTTATTTTTTTCATTGTAATTTTATTTTGGCGCAAAGTAATGAAAATTGTTGTAAAGCAGAATTTGAATTGCAAAAAAAATCCCAATCTATTTCTAAATTGGGATTTTGAAAAAATAATTCTGTTTATTATCCTTTTAACCAAGCGTTTTTCAAGTTAGTTTTAGTAGCATCTGTTGCTTGCAAACCTTCTATTTCTTCGTAAGGTAAGTTTACTTTTCCAGTAATTGTTTGCTCTTTACCATCTCTCTTGATTTTAATGGTAATAGCGTCATTTTCTTTCCAATTTTCGCTTTCGCCAATCATGTCGTAGATATTGTCTAGATTGTACCCTTTATCATTAATAGCTACAATGATATCATTAGCTCTCAAATCTAAGTTTTTGTAGAAATCGATTAAATCGGTGTTAGGTCTTACCAAAATTTCTTTGGTAGCTTTATCTACAGTAATATAAGGGGTTTGTCCTTTTAAGAATACGTTACCCGCTTTTTTATCTTTTGATTTACTTACACCCACTTTAGCTAAGAAAACATCATACGGAATAGGTGTTGCGCCCGATACATAGGTACTTAAAAAATCCCCCACTTCCGGATAGGTTAGTGAAGTGATTTTAGCAAATAATTCGTTGTCGTTAAATGCTTTGTGAACGCCATATTCTTTTGATAATTGTTGCATTAGGTTGAGAATACCTCTTTCTCCATTGCTTTTTTCACGGATAATAATATCAATACACATACCAATCAAAGCACCTTTTTGATATACATTCAAATATTGCTCCTTGTATGGACTTTTCAATACATTAGCACTCATGGTAGTAAAAGGCATGGTGTCGTCAAGCGTTTTGGCTTGTTCAATTTTTTCAGCCATACGCGTATAGAATTCCGCTTCGTCAATTAAACCTTGATTGATTTGGAACAAATTGGCAAAGTATTCGGTTATTCCTTCATACATCCATAAATGTTGTGACATTTTAGGCGCATTGTAATCGAAGAATTGAATTTCGTTAGAATGGATGGTTAAAGGGGTTACAATGTGGAAAAATTCGTGAGAAACTACATCTTTCATTGATTTTTGTAATTCGTCTAACGGCATCATTTCTGGCAAAACAACGGTTGTTGCTGTTGGGTGTTCCAAAGCGCCAAATCCTTTTGCATCAGTATCTTTCATAGAAGAAAGGTAGAGCAAGACACTGTACTTTTTAGTCGAATTGATATTGCCCAAAAACGTTTTTTGAGCAATCATCATTTTTTTCATCTCAGGAGTAATGCTTTCGGCAGTTACTTTCCCTGAAGGCGAATAAACCGCGATTTGAATGTCCATTCCGTTTACATTGAAAGTGGTGTAATCGGGTTTAGCATACATAATTGGATTTTCTACCAGTTCAGCATAACGTGGTGTGTTGAATACATCTTTTGTTTTGCTAGCATCAGTATCTATCATTGAGGTAGCTCCCCAAAGTGTTTCAGGGTGTGTGACGGTAACTTGATACGGAAGGTCTTTTTTGTCTTGAAAGTAGCCCACAAATCCGTGAGTGTTTAACATAAAGTTAGTACCCGCGTCAATATTAGTACCCGCTGGAGAAAAAATATCGGTTCCAAAACTTCCTCCTTTTTCAGTATCAAAAGTGTCATTCACTAAATAGGTGATTTTAGCTAGATTTTTTGCATTCGAAATCGACCACGTATTGTCGTCTGTTTTAGTAACTGCTAGCGCAGTCCCTTTTTTATCAAAGGCTTTAAAATCTTCTACGTATTTTCCGTAATTGTCTTCAGAGTAGGTTCCAGGTACAATTTTAGGAATGCTATACGTAGTTTTGTCAGAAGTAATTTTAGGGGCTTGAACCGTTACTTTTACCTTGTCGTCTTTTACATCGATAAGGTCGATGCCTACTTTAATATTTTGAGAAGGTGTTGCTTTTTTTTGTGCGTTAACTGCGTTGCTGTTCCAAAGAAAAGCTACAAGCGCGAGTGCAATAATTGATTTTTTCATTTTGAATTATTTAGATTGGGTTATTAGTATTCTTTTTAGTAAAAATGTTACACTTTATAACGATTGGATAAAGGTAGCAATTACAGATGGTAATTCGGGTATGACTGGTAAATTAGGATTAGTGTAAGATGCTTTATTTACAGTATCGTCTCCTTTAATTTCTTTAAAAATATGATTCATATTGGAGATGATTTTAAGTTGGGCATCTGATTTTGCTTGGTGCAGTAATTGGGCATCATTCACACTTACTTGAATGTCTTTGTCTCCATTGATGATTAAAGTTGGGATGTGAAGTTGTTTCATTTCCGTTTGCGGATTGTATTTGATCCATGAAATCATATAGGGTTGCACACTTGACCTGAATAGGGATGTTAGCATTGGGTTTTTCAATTCGAAGGTAGTACCGCTTTTTAAAGTGGCCAAGTTTTTTTCTACTTCTTCTTTTAGAAAAGGAGCCTGTTTTTCGATTTGTTCTAAAAGCACCTCGTCGATTGAACGTCCTGCTCCGGCAATTGAGATATAGGCATCGGCAT
This sequence comes from Bacteroidota bacterium, assembly GCA_041191945.1. GTDB lineage: Bacteria > Bacteroidota > Bacteroidia > Flavobacteriales > Flavobacteriaceae > Flavobacterium. The sequence continues at coordinate 13,483 of JBEENX010000026.1, read as the reverse complement.
TGCCATTGGCAGCTATCAATCCAATCAAAGCTCCTTCGCTATGTCCTGCAATAGTAATGGTGTGGTATTTTTTTTGGTTTTTGAAATGCAACAGTACCGCTTTGGCATCGTCAATAAAAGTATCAAAAGATAAACTGCCTTCGTCCAGTTTACCAGTCGCCATTTGAGCAAAAATTCGTTTGTCATAGCTATACACAGCGATGTTGTTATTGGCTAATGCTTCGGCTAGCAATTGCAAGGAATTGTTAGTCATTCCTTTTTGATTTCCGTTTCTATCTGTAGGTCCCGAACCTGCTATTAAAATTACTAGATTGGTTTTTTTGTTTTGCTTCAAAGGAGTATATAATGTCCCTTTTAATAAGGAATTGATACTGATAGTATCTTTAGTAAACAAAGCTGTTTTCTGGGCAATTACAGTGGCAGAAAATAATAAGAATAAAAGTAATGTGTGTTTTTTCATGTGTTTTTAGCTTTGTTACTGAATAAAAAAACTCCTGATTTCAGGAGTTGATTCGTTAATCGAATTTGTTTTTGATGTAATATTTGCCATCCAATTCGTCGTCAAAATCATCGATTTTCACAGGTTTTGGTTTTGGTTTGTTGGCGGCTGCTTTCTTTTTCCACATTTCGAATTTTTCGGCAGGCATTTTCTTTTTCATAATTTCTAAAACCTCTTTTTCGGCTAGGCCAAATTCTTTTTTAATAATTTCAAAAGGGTTCCTTTCTTCTAGGGCTAAAGTCATCAGTTTTTCCGTCTCTTCCCAGCTTAATTCTTTACGGCTACTCTTTTTCATCGGATGAAAATAATTCAAATAGTGTTGTTAGTTATTCGTTAATCGGTTTAATTGCATTTCAATATTAATAAAAAAAAGAATTACTTTTTAAACCGAGTTTATTTTTTTTTCTGAAAAGGAATTTGGAGTAAATTTTTAAGGCTATTGTGTTCTTCGGGTTGCAAATGTGTGTCGACTCCGTACACTATTTCTTCTCTTGGTAAATCCATAAAAGTGCCAAACAATCGGTCCCAAATAGAAAAAATATTTCCATAATTACTGTCGGTATACGGCATAAGATAGTGATGGTGTACTTTATGCATGTCTGGCGATACAATGATATAACTTAAAAACAAATCGACTTTTTTAGGTAAAGCAATATTGGCATGATTGAATTGGGTGGCAACCACCGATAAGGTTTGGTACAAAAACACCATCCACATCGGACTTCCAACCAATAGAACGCCTAGGGTTGTGAATACAAAACGAATCACACTTTCGCCAGGATGGTGGCGGTTAGCCGAAGTAGTATCAATCCAAGTATCGGTATGATGGATGAGGTGGAAGCGCCAAAATAAAGCTACTTTATGTTCGATAAAATGAACCAAATAAGCGCCAATTAAATCGAGTAAAAGTAAGCCTAATAGTGTATAGAGGCCAATGTGCATTTCGGGCAACCAGTACAAAATTCCGAAGTGATTCGCAACAGTCCAATCTGCCACTTGCAACAAAATGAAAGCCAAACAAAAATTAACAATAATAGTGGTTAGGGTAAAAAAGATATTGATTCCGGCATGGTGCCATCTTTTGTATTTGAAATTAAAGAGCGGGAAGGCGTTTTCAATTAGCCAGAAAATAGTGATTCCGCCTACTAAAATTAGACTTCGATGTGCCGACGGAATAGTCGAGAAATAATCAATAATTGTATTCATAATGGACTGATTTGAATCCAAATATAAACAATTATTTAATCGTTCGGAAAGTTAAATTGATGCGTGTACCAATGGGTTTGGCTGTTTTTGGGATTTGGTGTTTCCAAAAATGTTGGGTACTTCCTTTCATCAGTAATAAACTGCCGTGTTCCAAGATAATGTTCTTTTTGGCATCAGCAATAGTATTGTGTTTGAGCTGAAAAACCCGTTCAGCACCAAAACTCAGCGATGCAATAGTTGGATTTAAACCTAATTCTTTTTCATCATCTGCATGCCAGCCGTTACTGTCTTTCCCGTCTCGGTATTGATTGAGTAATACGGTTGTGAATGAGCATTCTGTGGTAGCTTCGATGTAGTATTTTATTTTTTGTAATAGACTATTCCAAGGGTGTGGCTGCATCGTGATATTGGAATACGAATACGGTTTTCCTTCATTGCCATACAAAGCCGTCAAACGCGGTTGCGGATGTGTCTTTCCATATACTGTGATGTTGTCTTGTTGCCACGCTATTTCTTGAAGTAATTCGGTATAAATTTGATCCGCTTGTTCTTTGTCAAAAAACTGCGGATAATAGATAATCTCAGCGTCTGGCAAGTCGAGTAGTAGCGGTTCGGAATTAAAAAGCGATTCCAATTTTAATCTAGCTTTTTAGCATTACTATTCATAATAACAATAGCGAGTATGATTAAACCAATTCCTAACCATTGTAGTCCGTGTACATTTTCATTGAGCAGAAAATAAGCCATTAACACCGAAACGGGCAGCTCTAAAGCCGAAACAATACTACCTAATCCAATTCCGGTTAAGGGAAATCCTGCATTGAATAATAAGGGCGGAATAATAGTTCCAAAAAGCGCTAAGACAATGCCCCATTTGGTAAAAATTTCAAAATGAAAAGCGCCAGTTTGGTTGGCGATGGCAAATCCTAAAACGATTACGGCACCGCCTAATAGCATATACAAGCTGCGTTGTGCTGAGGAAATGCCAATACCTACTCGGTTAGCAGTAAACATGGTGGTGGTGAATGAAGTGGCAGACAATAGTCCAAGCAGAATACCACGCCAATCGAATACCATTTGATTTTCGATGAGATTAGTAGCCAAAGCCGTTCCTAACAGCACCACTATCACCGAGATTATTTTTTTCCCTGAAGGGATTTTCTTTTCTAAAATCATTTCAAAGACTACGCCCATCCAAACGGTTTGCATCAAGAGCACAATAGCAATAGAAACAGGGATGTATTTTACGGCCAAATAGTAAAAAACACTGGTCATACCTAACGAAGTCCCTGCAAGTAGAAGCTGTGCTATCGTTTTTGGAGTCGCTTTGGTAGCTTTATTTTTATTTTGTTCTATTTTAAATGCGTTGATGAGTAGGATTCCTGCAATTCCGTATATAAATTGGGCAATTGTTACTTCGGGAGTGGTAAAGCCTTCGGCATAGGCCATTTTTACAAAAGTAGCTAACATACCGTAGCTGGTGGCTCCAAGCGCAATAAGGAAAACACCTTTTAGTTTTGAACTGTTTGTCATTATGAATTGATTTGTTTTCGATCCATTTCTGATAAATCACTCAAATGTAGTCGTAATGCATTTACAGATATGCTGATTTCCCAAAATGACAATCCTAGTGATATGAGCAAACTCAAAAGACTCAATCCAAAAAAGTAAATACTGATTTCTTGTGCTTCAAAAAAGAGTAATAGCATCGCAAAAACAGACAAGAACAAGCACAATACTCCTGCCATTTGCATATAGCGAATCAAGGTGAGGCGCAGGTTAAGATTTTTAATTTCTAATAAAATCATGCTGTTTTCTTTCTCTTTGTACACTTTTTTTAGTCCGCGAATGATGCTGGCAATAGTCAAGAATCGATTGGTGTAAGCCAAAAGAATTAATGATGTGGCTGAAAAAAGTAATGCTGGCGTTCCTATTTCTAAAGTCATGTTCAATTGGTTTTAAATCAAGGTGTAAAGTTCGGTATTCTTTTCGTAATAAATTAGGAGAATAATGAGATAAATCGTTGGAATAGTAAATTATAAATTTGTTTTATGAATATGATAGTAAATATAAATGAAAATTTATGATTTTTATTTCCCAAATTTGAAAAGAAATTAGAGCTCGTTTTTCAAAATAATCTAACTGGTTCTAAATACTTTGGATGTATAATTACATAATTAATGTTTTGTTTTTAATAATTTAGTGAATTAGTACAACTAAATTGTAAGTCATCTTTTTAAGACAACTTAAAAAGATGACTTTTTTATTGGAATTAATTAATATTGAGCATGTTGTGTTTATTTTTTTTTGAGTGTGTATTTAAAAAGTAAGCTACATTTAATTTTTTTTCTGTAACAAAAAGAGTTGTACCACTACTAAATACAAGTATGAAATTATTTATAATAAAAAATGAAGAAAACATTTCTATTTCCCACTTTATTATTTTCTGCTTTTTTACAGCTTTCGGCTCAAGAAAATTCTAAAAAACCTCAAGAACTTAAAGAGGTTACCATTACCAAAACCAAGAAAGCAGTGGAACAACGCGCTGACCGAACTATTTTTGATTTTGCCAATCAGCCGAGTTTGAGTTCGGGTTCTGTTTTGGAAGGATTGAAAAAATTACCCGGTTTAATCGCTTCGGATATTGCCGGAATGATGTACCAAGGAAAACAATTGGACGTCTATATGGATGGAAGACCTTTGAATATTTCTTCGAATGAATTGAACGGATTTTTGGAAGGAATGCCAGCCAATGCCATTGAACGAATTGAAGTAATTACCCAACCAGGAGCGGAGTTTCCGGCTACTTCGGGTGGGGCTATTTTGAATATCATTACCAATAAAAATGCGAAGAACTTTTTGAGCGCTACCTATACCAATAGCACCAACGTGACCACATACGACCAATTGAGATGGAGGGTCAATAACAGTGTTTTGCTGAATGCCAAAAACAAATACTTTGGTTGGCAGTTGAATATGGGGCAAAACTATAGAGAAAGTGCCATGTGGAGTTCTTTTGTTAATGATATTATAGGAGGGACGCGACTTTTATCTGCTATTGATTCAGATAGAACCAATAGGACTAATTTTATAAAATCGGCGGTAACCTTTGATTTGAAAAAAGATCGATTGTTGTTGAACTATGATGTCAATTATAACAATAACGGCAGTCAAACACTATCCAATGGTCCTGGATTTTCTACCCAAGATGCTTCTAATTCGAAAGGATGGCGTCAAGATGCGGTAGCGACTTATCAAAAACGTTTTGAGGATAAAACTAAAAAATTGGATTTTAAATTCAATTTCAATCGCAATCAAAACGATTTTATACTCAATTCTTTAGGTGTTGCTTTGCCAGTTTTGGACAATTCCTCAGACCAAAAGTACTACAACTTTAAGTTTGATTATTCGCAACCCATTGCTTTTTCTGACGAAGGGAAATTAAGTTTTGGAAGTTTGCACGAGGGCTTGTCTTTTCAAACGCAAAACAGAGGAGTAACTAATTTGGATTACCAAAGAAAAACTACTGCGGGTTATTTTGAATTGCAAACCAAGTTCAAAAGTTTGAGTTTTATTGTGGGCGGTAGAGCCGAAGATTACAACATTTCTGGAAAAACGAACACGACTGATTTGACTCCTTTCAAGCAGTTTCGCTTTTTCCCCAATGCCAGTGCGCAGTATAATTTTAATAAGTCGGTGTTCTTTAATGTGAATTACAACAAGAAAATCACCTTGCCAAGCACCTCTGCTTTGAATCCCAACAATACGAGTTATCAAAACCCTAATATCAGCAACCAAGGAAATCCTAACTTGCAACCTACCATTTATGATAACTATGAAGTGAAGTTGAGTGCGTATGATTATGCCTTTATTGGCTATTCTGTAAGTTCGGCTAAGAATCAAGTGATTCAGAGAGTGAATTTGAATTCCAATGTGGTAACCAATACTAATGAGAATATTTCGGAATTGAAAGTACACAATTTCAATATCGGAATGCCAATTCCGTACATGCTTTTCACTAAAGGAATTGCTGAAACGATGAAAATGAATGTGAATCCAGACGAAATGAATTTTCTATTTGTGTATGCGGCCTATCAGTTGCACCAAATTCCTGCTATAGAAACCAAAGGTTTTTGGGTGTATAATCTAATGTCGCAGTTGGTGTTGCCAAGTAAAATTAAGTTCGTAACCAATTTTAGTTACATCACTGCCAAAGGAAATTACTATTATTTCATTGCCAATAAACCATTCAACAATACGGTTGATTTGTCGTTTTCTAAAAAGTTCTTGAAAGATCAGTTGTCTATTTCTATTAATGCGGATGATATTTTTAACTCCAATCGATTTGTGTTCAATTCCTATAACACGCCGTTGTTGTTGAGTAACAAAATGGATTCGCGTCGTTTTGGATTTAGCATTAATTATAAGATTCCAACGAAAAATAGATTGGCTAAAGAAACTCCTATTTTATTGAACAAGGATAAAAAAGAAGAAACGGGAATAATCGGAAATTAAAACAAAAACCCTGCTAGATCTAGCAGGGTTTGTTATTATCATTCAAAGTTGAGAGATTTTGCGTTGTGGGTGGTAGTATTGACCACGCGAAGGGATTCGCGCGGTAGCGGGGAGCAAGATGCTCACTTGAGCTAGGAGTCGAAAAGTTTCCGCCACCATGAACGCTCCGCTTTTAGCAAGGGGCTGTTAGGAACCGCTACTTTCTTTCCCTTTTCGAGATTTCTAAATTTTTGCACAACTTCATCTGTTGAGAGTCCAAGAACTCTTGTCGCATTGTAGGCAATTAAATACTCTTTGTTGCTCCGCAAATTGTCAAGTGTTTTTATTAACCTTTCATCTTTAAAGTCTGGAAGAAAGTAAAGGATAGCAATTAATTCATATTGATTTGTGATCTTAGGAGTTTCATCAAGAACAATGTCGATCATTTTATTGTCACCACAAATTTTAAATATTGAATGAGCAATTGTCACTTTCATGCTTTTCTTGCTTCCTTCAAGTAATTCATAAAGTTTGGAAAGAGCGTCTTTCGATTTTATGTATCCAACCCCAGTTATAGGCCAGTCGTCACGAAGACTCAAAGCATTTATCAACTCTGTCTCTGCAATTTTTAACTCGTCACTAGATAAATTGTCCAACAGGTTTAGTGGCACTCCATCCTTTCTTTGTGGCCAGCTATTTGCGCCCAAAAACTCTTTTTTAAATATGTCTAAGTTGTTCGTCAATGTTATTGTTTGTAATTGAACATAACTCGTTTATATGCGAAACTTTCAAACTGCTTTTATTCCAAATTGGCAAGATTGCGAAAGTTGGTTTCTTGTTTTTCAAATATATAAATTTTTCTTACAAATCATTGAATGCACTCTTAAATTTGTAGCCTATTTTTTGGCATAAAAAAAGCCGCCCTTTCGGACGGCTTCTTTACTAATTATTTTTAAGCTTATTTAATCAACTCAAAACTACGTTTTACAAAAGCGGTTAAGGCTTCTCCTTTTAACAAGTTTTGAGACAATTTAGCCAAGTCTAAGGCTTGTTTAACTAAGCTTTCTTGAGTGGCTTTGTCTTCGGTGTTCAAAATAGTGGTAGCCAAATCCGAGTTGGTATTGACCACTAAGTTGTACATTTCTGGCATGTTGCCCATACCAAACATACCACCGCCGGTTTGACTCATTTCTTTCATTCTGCGCATGAACTCTGGTTGCGTAATGATAAATGGCGCTACCTGACTGTCTAAAGCTTCTAATTGTACCGTATAGTTTTGTTTTGGAACAATCGTTTCTACTACCGTTTTTAAATTGGTTTGCTCGTCTTCAGACAATTTAGAAATGGCCGTATCTTCTTTCTTGATTAAATTATCAATATGATCTGAATCCACACGAACAAAACTGATCTCGCTATTGTCGCCTTCTAATTTTTGAATCAGGTGCGAGATAATTGGCGAATCTAACAATAATACTTCGTATCCTTTTTCTTTGGCAATTTCGATGTACGAATGTTGTGCTTCTTTGTTATTGGCATACAACAAGACTAATTTATTGTTCTTGTCGGTTTGTTTTTCTTTCAGATTTTCTTTCAATTCGTCCAAAGTGAAGTACTTGTCATCTACCGTTGGGTACAAAACAAAAGCGCCTGCTTTTTCATAGAATTTATCTTCCGAAAGCATTCCGTATTCCAAAACAATTTTGATGTCGTTCCATTTTTGTTCAAAATCGGCACGGTTGTCATTGAATAACGCTTTTAGTTTATCGGCTACTTTACGGGTAATGTAATTCGAGATTTTTTTCACTGCAGCATCCGCTTGTAAACCCGAACGCGATACGTTCAACGGAATGTCTGGTGAGTCAATCACTCCTTTTAACATCGTTAAGAATTCAGGCACAATTCCTTCTACATTGTCGGTAACAAACACTTGGTTTTGGTACAACTGAATTTTGTCTTTTTGGATTTGTAAATCCGCTCCTAATTTTGGGAAATACAAAATCCCTGTTAAGTTGAACGGATAATCTACATTCAGGTGAATGTTGAATAACGGTTCTTCAAACTGCATTGGGTATAACTCGTGGTAGAACGTTTTGTAGTCTTCTTCGGTTAAGTCAGACGGTTGTTTTGTCCAAGCAGGATTTGGGTTATTGATGATGTTGTCCACTTCAATCGTTTTCGGTTTTGCGTCTTCGGCAGCTCCTTCTGGTAACGGAAGTGTTTCTTTTTTGGTTCCAAATTTAATTGGAATCGGCATGAATTTATTGTAACGATTCAGTAATTCTTTGATTTTGAATTCTTCTAAAAACTCCAAAGAATCTTCGGCGATATGCAAAATAATTTCCGTTCCTCTGTCGGTTTTGTCAGCAGGTTCCAAAGTAAATTCAGGACTACCGTCGCAAGTCCAGTGGGCAGCAGGTTCGTCTTTGAAGGATTTGGTAATGATTTCTACCTTTTCAGCCACCATAAACGCCGAGTAAAATCCAAGACCAAAATGCCCAATAATTCCGGAATCCTTAGCCGAATCTTTGTATTTTTCTAAGAATTCTTCTGCCCCAGAGAAGGCCACTTGGTTGATGTATTTTTCTACTTCGTCAGCAGTCATCCCCAAACCTTGATCAATGATGTGCAGTTTTTTGCCTTCTTTGTCAATTTTTACTTCAATAATGGGATTGCCATACTCTACTTTGGCCTCGCCAATACTTGTTAGGTGTTTTAATTTTAGAGTAGCATCGGTTCCATTTGAAATCAATTCGCGCAAGAAAATTTCGTGATCGCTGTATAAAAATTTCTTGATCAAAGGGAAGATATTCTCTACCGAAACATTAATTTTTCCAGTTGTCATAGTATATAAATTTTAAGTTTAAATTGATGAAATCCTAGTTTTCAAATAAAATACCATTTTATAAAAAGGTGACAAATTGTCGTAACCATTCGCGGATTTCAATTAAACATTGTACATTTGGTTCTTTTACAACAAACCATGCTCGAACTCAAGGATATTACTTTTTCGTATCACGACCAGCCCGTTATCAAAGGGCTTAGTTTTGTGGCGCAACAAGGACATAATATTGCGGTCATTGGCGAAAGCGGCTGTGGCAAAAGTACTTTGCTCAAGTTAATTTATGGTTTGTATGACTTGGATTCGGGAAGCATTAGTTACAATCAACAACCCATTCTCGGTCCTCAATTTAATTTGATTCCGGGGGAAGACTATATTAAATACTTGGCACAAGATTTTGATTTGATGCCTTATATTACTGTCGAAGAAAATGTGGGTAAGTTTCTTTCCAATATTTATCGGGATAAAAAGAAAGCCCGTGTGCAGGAGCTTCTTGAAATGGTTGAAATGACCGAATATGCCAAAGTCAAAGCCCAATACTTGAGTGGCGGACAGCAACAACGGGTGGCTTTAGCCCGAGTTTTGGCTTTAGAGCCTGAAATTTTATTGCTCGACGAACCGTTTAGCCAAATCGATTCTTTCAGGAAAAATGCATTGCGCAGAAACCTTTTTAAGTATTTAAAAGAGAAGCAAATCACATGTATTATTGCTACCCATGATAGCACAGATGCCCTGTCTTTTTCGGATGAGACGATTGTGATGCAGCACGGCAAAATCATTGCTACGGATTCCCCTCAGAACCTATACAATACTCCTCAAAATAAATACATTGCTTCACTTTTTGGAGAAGTCAACGAATTAGAATTGAATGGAAAAACACATTTGGTATACCCACATCAACTTAAGTTGGATTCCAACGGATCATTGCTGGGTACTGTAAAACAGTCCTATTTCAAAGGGAGTTATTACTTGGTTGAAGTTAGTTCCGATTCTCAAACTTTATTTTTTGAAAATGATGCTTTTCTTCCCTCGGGCGCATCAATACGATTGGAAATTTTGAATAAAACGGCCTACTACTTTTAAAATCCAATTTATTTAGTACTTTAGATTTTGAAATCAAATAAAAGCTTAAACTTAATACACTATTACACGTATGTACCACTCAAAAATAACAGGATTAGGATTTTATGTTCCTGACCATGTAGTTACAAATGATGATTTATCTAAAATCATTGATACTAATGACGAATGGATTCAAGAACGAACCGGAATTAAGGAACGTCGCCATATTATACCAGGTCAAGACACCACTACTTCTATGGGAGTCAAAGCGGCAGCAATTGCGATTGAACGTTCAGGGGTTGCCAAAGAAGACATTGATTTTGTCGTTTTTGCGACCTTGAGTCCAGATTACTATTTCCCAGGTCCGGGGGTTTTGGTACAACGCGATTTAGGCTTACGCACTGTTGGGGCTTTGGATGTTCGAAATCAGTGTTCGGGATTTGTGTATGCCTTATCGGTGGCCGATCAATACATCAAAACCGGAATGTATAAAAATGTTTTGGTTATTGGTTCCGAAGTACAATCAACAGGCTTGGATATGACCACTCGTGGTCGAGGTGTTTCGGTTATTTTTGGAGATGGAGCAGGAGCAGCGGTTTTAAGTCGTGAAGAAGATGTGACTAAAGGAATTTTATCTACGCATTTGCATTCAGAAGGGCTTCATGCCGAAGAATTGATTGTAAAAGCACCAGGAATGGGTGGTCGATGGGTGACGGATATTTTGAAAGACAATAACCCAGACGACGAAAGTTATTTCCCGTATATGAATGGGCAATTTGTATTTAAAAACGCAGTGGTTCGTTTTGCTGAGGTGATAAACGAAGGTTTGGAAGCCAATAATTTACAGGTTTCAGATATAGACATGTTAATTCCGCATCAAGCGAATTTGAGAATTTCGCAATTCATTCAGAAGAAATTCGGATTGAAAGACGATCAAGTGCATAATAACGTAATGAAATACGGTAATACCACAGCAGCTTCCATTCCGATTGCTTTGACAGAGGCTTGGGAACAAGGTAAAATCAAGTCGGGAGATACGGTTGTTTTAGCGGCTTTTGGTAGCGGTTTTACTTGGGCAAGTGCTATTATTAAATGGTAGTTGTTGTTCATTACCATTTTTCTTGAAATTGTAAACCATTAAGGAATTAAGGTTCATTAAGCGCTTAATGAACCTTAATTCCTTAATGGTTTCTCTTTTTTATTTGCCGCAGATTTCACGAATAAAATCCTTTAAATCCGTGCCGAAAAAAACAAACAAAAGTTCTTTTTAGTGTACCAAAACCGACTCAAAAAAAGGCTATTCTATTTCCTTCTGAAATCCTTATATTTGCACTCTTAAAAAAACAGATTCAATGTCATTACAACACATTCTTACCCCATCTATAACAAAAGCGATTCAGGATTTATTTGAAGTATCCGTTGATAAAGTAGAGTTTCAGGCGACTCGCAAGGAGTTTGAAGGCGATATTACGATGGTTATTTTTCCGTTGTTGAAATTGGTGAAAAGCAATCCAGTGGAGTTAGGAACTAAAATTGGGAATTATTTGGTAAATAATGTTCCAGAAGTAGCCCGATTCAATGTGGTGTCTGGATTTTTGAATATTGTAATCTCCGACTCGTATTACTTGAATTTCTTTAACGGAATCAAAGACGATGCAAAATACGGTTTTGTAACTCCAAATCCTTCCGACAAGGCAGTAATGGTGGAGTATTCTTCTCCTAACACCAACAAACCGTTGCACTTGGGTCATGTTCGTAATAATTTATTGGGATATTCGGTGGCTGAAATTATCAAAGCATCGGGTAAAAAAGTATATAAAACCCAAATTATCAACGACCGTGGTATTCATATTTGCAAGTCGATGTTGGCTTGGAAAAAATTTGGAAATGGCGAAACACCAGCCTCTACAGGATTAAAAGGAGACAAATTAGTTGGAAACTATTATGTTGCTTTTGACAAGGCTTATAAAGAAGAAATCAACCAATTAATGACTGCGGGTAAAACCGAAGAAGAAGCCAAAAAACAAGCGCCCATCATTTTAGAAGCGCAAGAAATGTTGCTGAAATGGGAAGCTGGTGATGAAGAAGTGAAATCTCTTTGGGCGATGATGAACCAATGGGTGTATGATGGTTTTGCGACAACCTACAGCAATTTAGGGGTTAACTTTGATAGTTTTTACTACGAAAGTAATACCTATTTGTTAGGAAAAGACGTGGTTCAAATTGGGTTAGAAAAAGGCGTTTTTGAAAAAGATCCAGACGGTTCGGTTTGGATTGATTTGACTGACGAAGGTTTGGATAGAAAAATCGTTTTGCGTTCGGACGGGACAGCGGTGTATATGACTCAGGATATTGGGACAGCGATTCAACGTGTAAAAGATTATCCAGATGTAGGAGGAATGGTATATACGGTGGGTAATGAGCAAGATTACCATTTCAAAGTGTTGTTTTTGATTTTGAAAAAACTAGGTTTTGATTGGGCTTCGAGCTTGTATCATTTGTCGTACGGAATGGTGGAATTGCCTTCGGGCAAAATGAAAAGCCGTGAAGGAACGGTAGTAGATGCCGATGATTTAATGCAAGAAATGACGAGTACGGCTCAAAAAATTTCAGAAGAATTAGGCAAATTAGAAGGTTATTCGGAAGAAGAGAAAGCTAAATTATACAACACGATTGGTTTAGGAGCGTTGAAATACTACATTTTGAAAGTGGATCCTAAGAAACAAATCATGTTTAATCCAGAAGAATCGGTTGATTTTGCTGGAAATACAGGGCCTTTTATTCAGTATACCTATGCGCGTATTCAGTCCATTCTTCGTAAAGCCACTTTTGATTTTTCGGCAATAGCCAAAACCACCGACTTGCACGAAAAGGAAAAAGAATTGTTGAAACAAATAGAATTGTATCCTGAAGTGATTCAGCATGCAGCTCAAAATCACAGTCCGGCTTTGATTGCCAATTATACCTATGAGTTGGTTCGTGAATACAATTCGTTTTACCAAGCGGTGCCAATCTTGGGTGAAGAAAACCAAGAAAAGAAAATATTCAGAGTGCAACTGTCTAAAAAAGTAGCCGATACGATTGCTTCTTCTTTTAGTCTGTTAGGGATAAATGTTCCAGAGAGAATGTAAATTCAAACGTATTATAATTGAAAACGACCTCGAGTAGAGGTCGTTTTTTGTTTAAAATAGTAGACACAAGCGAGACGTTCGCGCTGGCAGAGGGGTGGGTTTTTATTCTTTTATTTTTATTTTATCTTTTAGGACTCCGTATATTTCGTTAGTTTCATTTGAAATTTTGGACCAATTTGCAACCGAAGAATTATGCCATTCTAATGATTTGTTTGGACAATTTAATCTTAAAGTGAAATTTTGTCCAGCGTA
>JBEENX010000025.1:0-24568 GCA_041191945.1 Bacteroidota bacterium | reverse complement strand
ATAAAGCAACGATTTGAAATTATAGGAAACGACTCAAAACTAAATCGCGCTATTGAGAAAGCAATTCAAGTAGCTCCAACTGATATTTCAGTATTAGTAGTGGGTGAAAGTGGTGTTGGAAAAGAAAGTATTCCAAAAATAATCCATTCTCTTTCTCACCGAAAACACGGTAAATACATTGCTGTAAACTGCGGAGCCATCCCTGAAGGAACTATTGATAGTGAGCTTTTTGGTCATGAAAAAGGAGCTTTTACAGGTGCCACAAATACTCGTGAAGGTTATTTTGAAGTAGCCAATGGAGGAACCATCTTTTTAGATGAAGTAGGCGAATTACCATTAACTACTCAAGTTCGTTTATTACGCGTTTTAGAAAATGGTGAGTTTATAAAAGTAGGCTCTTCACAAGTGCAAAAAACTAACGTTAGAATCGTTGCAGCTACCAATGTCAATTTATTTAATGCCATCGAAAAAGGAAAATTTAGAGAAGATTTGTACTATCGTTTGAGTACAGTTGATATTAGTTTACCTCCACTTCGTGAACGAAAAGAGGATATTCATTTATTATTCAGAAAATTTGCAGCGGATTTTGCTCACAAATACAAAATGCCTCCACTGAAATTAGATGAACATGCGATTCAATTGTTGCAAAAATTTCGTTGGAGTGGTAATATAAGACAATTACGTAATGTCGCTGAACAACTTTCTGTTCTTGAAACCAACCGTGATATAAATGCAGTGACATTACAAGCTTACCTGCCTGCAGAAGGAAATAACTTACCATCTATAATCAACGACAAAAAAAACGAAAGTGATTTCAATACCGAAAGAGAAATTTTATACAAAGTTCTTTTCGATATGAAAAGTGATTTGCATGACCTAAAAAAATTAACTTTAGAGTTAATGAAAAATGGAAGTTCTAAAGTACAAGAAACCAATCAAAGTTTAATCAAAAAAATATATGGTTCTCAGGAAGACGATACTGCAATTGATTTTGAAGAAACTCCACGAACTGCTATCATCACAACTCCTGCCAATGAGACGATTTATCAGGAACCAGAGGACAACTATCTTTTTGCAGAAACCATAGAAGCAGAGGAAGAAGTCCTTAAGCTAGAACAAAAAGAAATCGAAATGATCAAACGTTCATTAGAAAAAAATAAAGGAAAACGAAAAGCTGCTGCAGATGAATTAGGAATCTCTGAACGAACATTATATCGAAAAATAAAACAATTTAATCTTTAAAATTGCAGATCGATTTTAAATACCTTTGAATAAATAAATTAAAGAATGAAAAAAACATACTACATATATATAATACTACTTGTATTAATTAGTTCAAGTTGCTCTATTTATAATTTTACAGGTACAGGAAAAATCGATGCCAAAACATTTCAAGTCAATTTCTTTCAAAATAATGCTGAATTAATTGAACCTGGTATAGACCGCACCTTCACACTAGCACTACAAGACTTGATTCAAAATCAAACCAATTTGAACCTAGTAAAAAATGGGGCCGATTTAACTTATGAAGGAGAAATTATTGGATACAGAATTAGTCCTATGACTGCAACTGCTGATCAACAAGCCTCTCAAAACCGTTTAACGGTAAGAGTTAATGTGCGATTCATTAACAAAAAAACGGAAAAAGATAATTTTGAAAAAACATTTGAATTTTATCATGACTATCCTGCCACGTCACAGCTTAACGGCAGTATACTGAATAAAGCGATAAGTGAAATATTTGAAAGAATTACTCAAGATGTTTTTAATGCATCTTTAGCTAAATGGTAATCAATAATGAAAAATTTGGCAATTGGTGAATTTGGTAATTTGAAAAAAAACACCCAAAAAACCAAATAAACAGATAACCAAATCCTCAAAGAAACAACATTTATGAACGTAACTGATTATACTTTTTTAATTAACAAACCTGATGCTATCAATGAAAGGCAAACAGAAAATTTAGATCATATTTTAGATGAGTTCCCGTATTTTCAAAGTGCAAGAGCCTTACGTTTAAAAGGTTTATACAATCAAAATAGTTTCAAGTACAATTATGCTTTAAAAGTTACGGCTGCCCACACAACAGATAGAACAGTTCTTTTTGACTTTATCACTTCGGATACTTTTACAGCAATCCAAAAAGGATATTACGACAAAAAAATTGCAGAACTTCTTGATATTAATGTAATCGACAGCGAAACCATTATTTCTGAAAGTGTAAACAAACAAATTGACTCGATTGAATCCTCAATACATTTTGCTACAGCAACAACTGAGGATACAAATTCAAAATCAGTATCTGAGAAACTAGAAATAGGGAAACCTCTAGATTTTTCTGCTAACGAAAGACATTCATTCCAAGAATGGTTACAACTTTCTAGAATTCAACCTATCGTTCGAGAAGAACACAATACAGAAACTTCAGCGCCACTAAACGAAACCCAAAAGAAAAAACTAGAATTAATAGATAAGTTCATTGAAACTAATCCAAAGATTCCAACTATCAAACAAGGAACCGTCTCTAATACCAATTTCGATTTAAATAAAGAAGACCATTCAATGCTAATGACCGAGACATTAGCCAAAGTATATTTAGAACAAAAAAAATATCAAAAAGCAATTCAAGCTTATGAAATATTAATTTTGAAATATCCAGAAAAAATTACTTTCTTTGCAGACCGTATTTCGGACATTAAGATTTTACAACAAAATAACAATAATCAATAATGAGTACATTTTCAATTTTCTTAGTTTTAATTACAATAGTATGTTTTCTATTAGTGGTAGTAATTATGGTTCAAAATCCAAAAGGCGGAGGTCTGTCTTCTTCTATTGGGGGGACTCAAATGTTAGGTGGAGTTCAAAAAACTACAGACTTTTTAGACAAGAGCACATGGACATTAGGAACCATTTTAATTGTACTTATTTTGCTTTCAAGTTTAAGTTTTACAGGATCTTTGAGTGACACTGAATCTAAGATTATTGAAAAATCAGAAGTCCCTGCAGCCACACCATCTGCTAGTCCAACAACTCCTGCTACAAAATAGTTAGAATAACAATATAAAAATGCCAGCTTTGACAAGCTGGCATTTTTTTTAGGAAAAAATGTCAGTTAAAATGGGATGGCATAGTTTCTGAAATGATAGCAACATTAATTTAAAATAACTTTAAAACATACAATCATGGGATTAAACATTAAACCACTATCCGACCGAGTTCTTATTGAACCAGTCGCAGCAGAAACAAAAACTGCTTCAGGAATTTTTATTCCAGATACTGCTAAAGAAAAGCCACAAAAAGGTACCGTTGTAGCTGTAGGTAGCGGAACAAAAGATCATACTATGACAGTAAAAGTAGGAGACACTGTTCTTTACGGTAAGTATGCTGGTACTGAATTAAAGTTAGAAGGCACAGATTATCTAATTATGCGCGAAGATGATATTCTAGCAATTATCTAAATGTAATTTTGTAAATAAGTTAATCACAAAAAAAAATTAAAAATGGCAAAAGATATAAAATTTGATATTGAAGCACGTGACGGATTAAAACGTGGAGTTGATGCATTAGCTAATGCAGTAAAAGTAACTTTAGGGCCAAAAGGACGTAATGTTATTATTGGCAAAGCTTTTGGAGGACCTAACGTAACTAAAGATGGTGTTACTGTAGCTAAAGAAATCGAATTACAAGACCCATTAGAAAATATGGGAGCCCAAATGGTAAAAGAAGTAGCTTCTAAAACGAATGATTTAGCTGGAGATGGAACTACAACCGCAACTGTTTTAGCACAGGCTATCGTAAAAGAAGGCTTGAAAAACGTAGCTGCTGGGGCCAACCCAATGGATTTAAAAAGAGGTATTGACAAAGCCGTTGAAGCTATCGTTGAAGACCTATCTAAACAAGCTAAAGTAGTTGGTAATAATTCTGAAAAAATCAAACAAATTGCTTCCATCTCTGCTAACAATGATGAAGTAATCGGAGAATTAATTGCTAGTGCTTTCGGAAAAGTAGGTAAAGAAGGTGTAATTACTGTTGAAGAAGCTAAAGGAACAGATACATTTGTTGACGTTGTAGAAGGTATGCAATTTGACAGAGGTTATCTTTCTCCTTACTTTGTAACCAATCCAGAAAAAATGGAGGCTGAATTAGATAGTCCTTACATTTTATTATACGATAAAAAAGTATCTTCATTAAAAGAATTATTACCGGTATTAGAGCCAGTAGCACAATCAGGGAAACCATTATTGATTATCGCTGAAGACGTAGATGGTGAAGCTCTTTCAACTTTGGTAGTAAACAAACTACGTGGAGCATTAAAAATTGCTGCTGTTAAAGCACCTGGTTTTGGAGATAGAAGAAAAGCTATGTTAGAAGATATTGCTATCTTGACTGGAGGAACCGTAATCTCTGAAGAAAGAGGATACACTTTAGAGAACACAACAATTGAAATGTTGGGTACTGCAAAAAGAGTAAGCATTGACAAAGACAACACTACAATTGTAAGTGGTGCAGGTGATGCAGACACAATCAAAAACCGTGTCAACCAAATCAAAGGTCAAATGGAAACTACTACTTCTGATTATGACAAAGAAAAATTACAAGAGCGTTTGGCTAAATTAGCTGGAGGAGTCGCTGTACTATATGTTGGAGCAGCTTCTGAAGTAGAAATGAAAGAGAAAAAAGACCGTGTGGATGATGCACTTCACGCTACTCGTGCAGCTGTTGAAGAAGGAATTGTTGCTGGTGGAGGTGTTGCTTTGTTAAGAGCAAAAACAGTTTTAAGCAAAATTAAAGCGGATAATGCTGACGAAGCAACTGGAATCCAAATCGTATCTCGTGCTGTAGAAGCTCCATTAAGAACCATCGTTGAAAATGCTGGTTTAGAAGGTTCGGTAGTAGTAGCAAAAGTAGCTGAAGGGAAAGGTGATTTTGGTTACAATGCCAAAACAGATGCTTATGTAGACATGTTAAAAGCAGGAATCATTGACCCTAAAAAAGTAACTCGTGTAGCCTTAGAAAACGCTGCTTCAGTTTCTGGAATGATCTTGACAACAGAATGTGCTTTGATTGACATTAAAGAAGAATCGGCACCGAGTCCAATGGGCGGAGGGATGCCAGGAATGATGTAATTCCATTTACGAAGTACGATATACGAAGTACGAAGTAAATATTGAATAAAAAATCCGAAGTGAAAACTTCGGATTTTTTTATACTACTTATCTTGAGGTCGTTTCTTCAATAATTTTAAGAAAACAGGAAAAGTTGAAATCAGAATTATTCCGATAACAATCATTTCTATATGCTCTTTCAAATCAATTCCAAAATCTAAAAAGACTCCATATAAATAATGCCCTGAAAAGACCAAAACAAAAGACCACAAAAACGAACTTAAAGTATTGAAAAACATAAATTTCTTTTTATCCATAGAAACTATTCCTGCCACTATAGGTGCAAAAGTTCTAAAAATAGGCAAGAAACGTGCGTAAATAATTGCTTTACCTCCATATTTTTCGAAGAAATCTTTCGACTGCAATAAGTACTTTTTCTTGAACCAAAACGTGTCTTCTTTTTTGAATAAATAATACCCACTTTTGGCTCCAAACCAATACCCTACTGTATTACCAATGATTCCAGAAAAAGCAATGAATAATGCCAATAAGGTTACATTAATAAAATCACTTTCTATTACTACTATGTTACCTATTAAATCGCCACTGTATATCCCTGACAAAAAAAGCAAACTATCTCCAGGAAGAAAGAATCCTGCAAAAAGTCCCGTTTCGGCAAAAATGATAAATAAAACAATGTACAACCCAACTTGAACCCCACCAATCGAAAGGGTAATATAAAACTCTGGGTTCAGCAATTGAGTCCAATCAAAATGGTTCATACAGTTATATTTAATTAGTATCTTGGGTGTGAAAGTAAGAATAATTTAGCGCAACCACAATTTAAACCTTGCTTTTAAAATTTTATTAACGCTTTTAGTACTCTTCAAAATCATTTTCGTTCGTACAGGCAACAATGGTGTAAACTTTCATAATCTTCATCTTTAGCTCGTACCTCATCGGTATCGTGACCTACTTTCGCAATGGCTTTTTTCACATCCAAAAGCGAACATTTTTCTTCATTCAAAATCACACTCAATTGATGGGTTTCAATATTCCAAACCGCTGATTTCACACCTGCTACTGAAAAAGCAGCTTTCTGAATACGTTTTTGGCATTGTTCACAATTTCCATTTACCTCTGTAACATATTTTGCGTTTTTATTTTTTTTCGCTTGTGCTTGAACTGAAAGTCCAACGAATACCAAAAGCACTAGTATCATTATTTTTTTCATGATTTCTATATTTTATTATTGTTGTTAAATTTATTTATTGTTATTCAACTTGATTTTTGACATTCCCATTGTCATTTATTTTATCTTAAATCGCAATCCTGCATAATACATCTGACCAAAAACTGGCGCATACACAATGGAAGAGTCAAAATTCATTCCAAACGGATTTGCTGCCCCCAAAACAGCTTTGGACTGCGTATAATTTCCAATATTTTCTCCACCTATATACACTTCAAATACGGGCGAAATCACACGAGTAATTTGGGTATTCATCAATGAATAAGCGGGAGAAAAAATAGGTAATCGATCGGTATTTGGATTCGATTGTGTGTTAGGTAATTGTTGCTCGCCAATCCAATTGTAGGTAAAATCAAACTTCCATTGCTTTGAATTAGTTAACGATGTTTCGTACTCTAGATTTCCAAAGAATCGATTTTTGGCTTGTAACGGTTTTTGAAACGTCCCCGAAAGATAGTCGGTTTGTACATCGTACATTTTGTAAGCCGAACGCAATCGAAGGTTTTTCACAATCTCATAATTGAATTCGATTTGGAAACTATTGGCAAATGATTTTCCCCTCAAATTATAAAACAACGCTTGTTGCGGACTCTGCATGACATCTACCACCACTTGATTCTGAAAATCGGTACGATACCAATCGAGAGTCAGATCGGCACTTTTACCAAAAAGCAGAAAAGACTGAGAAAAACTTGTTCCGTAATTCCATGCGATTTCAGGATTTAAACCGTACACTTTACCATTGGCATCCAAAATAGAAAAAGTCCTCGAACTTGCAAAAAGCGATTGGTTTTCGGCAAAAATATTAGCACTGCGTTTTCCTCTTCCCGCTGAAAATCTGAAAACAGCTTTCGCCCACGGATTGTATCTCAAATGCAAACGAGGCGTTACAAAAGTTCCTAACCGATTATGATTGTCTATTCTTCCACCCAAAATCAAGCTAAAATTATCGCTATTATCATAGGTATATTCGAAAAAAGCGCCTACCGAATTATCTGTTCTATTCCAATTTTGCATTTTCACCAATTCTTGATAATTATCCAAAGTAAAGTTCAATCCCGTTGCAAACTTATTCATGGTATTAGTAATAATCGAATTAAAAATAAGGTTCGAATAATAACTATTTTGCTTGATATTGTATTGGCTTATCCCAAAATAAGATTGCTGATTGTGAGTTGTAAACGCATTTTGAAAACCAATACTCTGAAAAGGCAAGTCTTTAAAAACATAACCCAACTTGGTAGCAATATCCAACCGTTCCGTTTTGATTTCTGAACCCCAAAAATTAGTTGTTCCCCTATCGGCATTAGGATTAAAATGGAGTTGTCCCATTTGCTTTTTATCATTCATGTACCTGAAATTGATAAAACTCACCCAGCCTTTTTCGGCATCATAATACTGATACCTATTTAAGATATTGATTTGTTTTGCCAATGGATTGTCTAAAAATCCATCTTCATTTTTATCCATTTTTTCCGTACGGGCATTGCCGTGTAAAAACAAGCTACTGCTCCATTTATCCGAAAGATGCCTGTTGAAATGCGTGTTCAACTCAAACCTTGAATCGGTTGAACCATAGGCGTTCAAAAAAAAGGGAATGTCGTTAATGGGTTTTATTAATTCCGTATTGATTTGCCCCGAAATACTTTCGTAGCCATTAACCACACTACCCGCTCCTTTAGTAATTTGAATACTTTCAACCCAAGTTCCAGGAGTAAAAGACAAACCATAAGCTTGAGAAGCACCTCGAACAGAGGGAATATTTTCTTCAGCAATTAACAAATAAGGGCTGGTCAAACCTAACATTTTGATTTGTTTGGTTCCTGTTAACGCATCTGAAAAATTAACATCAATAGACGGATTGGTTTCGAAGCTTTCGGCTAAATTACAACAGGCTGCTTTAAGCAATTCCTTACTTGTGACCAAAGTAGTATTACCCGTAACTGTAAACGACTTTTGAAGTCCTTTACGTTTTGTGACCACTTTTACTTCTTCCAATTTTTGTTGTGCAAAAAAGGGTATTGTAAATAAAAGAAGTACAAAAAACAAAATTGATTTTTGCATATAAAAAGATTTTAATGTTTGTAAAAAGTAATGTCAAGCCATAAAAAACTTGACTTTTAAAACATTAAAAATCAGGCGTAGAAAATATAACGATGGTACAACTTAAATAGCGGAGGCGCATTGGCATCACAATAATAGGCCGCAATAGGTTGGTTAATAAAAGTAGCTTTCGAAGTAGCTATTTCTACTTTATTTTCAGGAGTTAAATAAGGCGTAAACGATTCAAAAGAAACTACTTTTAGCGTTGCATTATCGGATTTTTTTTGAAAATGAACCGTTTTGTTTTTACAACAAGAATCTTTTGTAACTGCTTTTTTGGCGCAACAGCCTTTTTCAGCATCAGCTGTATTGACTAAAGTTTGAACCGATACAGAAGCTACTTTGCCTCCACAATAATGCATAGTAAAAGCCATTCCGACATTAGAGACCAATATCAGAAAAGCTAAAAATAATCCGATGCATTTTTTAGAATTCATACTGCAAATTTACAAAACAATCTTCTGATCCTTTTTAAAATCGTGTTAAAGTTCAAATTCTTGACCCATCATCGTCACTGAACAATCGTACCCATATTGCTCTTGAATTTTGATACGAAGCTCATCGGCTGGTTGATTTTCACCATGAACGATAAACACTTTTTTGGGTTTTTCTTCCAAGTCTGAAAGCCAATACAACAAATCATTTTGATCGCCATGAGCTGACAATCCTTTAATTTCTAGAATTGTCGCTAAAACGGGATGATATTTTCCATGTATTTTAATTTCCTTAGCGCCTTCCAACAATTTTCTACCACGAGTTCCTTCAGCCTGATACCCCACTATAATAATTGTAGTCTCTGGCAACCCAATATAATGCTCTAAATAACTCAACACACGCCCCCCAGTTACCATACCACTAGCGGCAATAACTACTTTAGGTTGCTGATCAAAAATGACCGACATGCTTTCTTGATAGTCAGCAACTAAAAGAAACATTTTATTCATTCCTTCCAATTCCTCAATGGACAGTTTATGCCACTTTCTATGGTTAGAAAAAATATCCAACGCATTAATTCCCATAGGCGTATCTATAATATAAGGAATATTTGGGATGCGCCCTTCTTCTTTTAGTTGCCAAAGCAAAAACATCAACGTTTGTGCTCTTTCTACTGCAAAGCTTGGAATAATTAAAGTTCCTCCTCTATCGACAACATTGTTAACATAGGTTTCTAATTCAAATTTAGCGTCTGAAGTAGGATGAATTCGATTGCCATAGGTACTTTCAAGAAAGACATAATCTGCTTTTTTAGGCCTTGTTGGGGGAAACATCAAAATATCGTTATCACGACCAATATCTCCAGAGAAAACCAAGGTTTGATTTTCTATTTGCAACGTTATACTACACGCCCCCAAAATATGTCCAGCATTGTTAAAAACAGCATTAATTTCAGCATCTAAAGAAATTGGTTCTTCTACCGTAGCGATTCTAAAGAGTGGAAAAACAGCTTTTGCCTGATCTACAGTATATAAAGGCTCAGCTACTTCATGTTTGGAAAACTTTTTTTCGTTGGCCAAACGCGCTTCTTCTTCTTGAATTTTAGCGGAATCTAACAAAATTAATTTGGTAATTTCCTTGGTGGGAGCGCTGCAATAAATTTTACCTTCAAATCCTTCTGCAACTAATCGAGGTAACCATCCACAATGGTCTAGATGTCCATGAGTCAATAGTACAAAATCAATACTTGAAGGCAAAATAGGCAATGGTTCCCAATTCAGTTCTCGTAACGCTTTAACCCCTTGGAACAACCCACAGTCTATCAAAATTCGAATTCCATTACTTTCTATCAATGTTTTTGAACCTGTAACAGTTCCCGCTCCTCCTATACATCTTATTTTCATCTTTCTAATTTTTAAATTGGGGTTTTAGATATAACGACACAAGTCTGTGACTTCTTTCAGTACATTTTTTATTCGGCTTGGACTTATTCCTATTTTTTCCAAGCAATCCGAATTATTGATTATTTCTTTAACCAAAATCACATCCAAAATCAACAATTTATCTTTTTCAGCAAGCGACAATGTAGTCAAACAAGTGACAGGATAGAGCGCATTCACATCGTTTTTAGTTTTTAAATTATTATTTTTAGGATAATCCCAACTCATTAAGTTTAAACCCGAACAATTGGCAAATGTGATTGCATCCAAAGTGAACCGATTATTCGTTACAATCCAACATTTAGTGATATGCTCTCTATCATCAAAAACAGGATGTGATCTTTCTTTCAAATCATTAAATCGCGACAAAATATACATAGGCACTTTAACGTCTGAAGCAGCGTCACGACCTTGATGGAATTTACATTCTACCATAGCAATGGAATTGTTTTTTTTTAGCAACACATCAATTTCATGAGTAACGCATTTGCCTTGCAATGTAAGATTAGTCATTGTTTCAAAATGTTCTGAAGCAAAAAGACGCGCTATATATTTTTCAAAAAAGAAACCTGCAGGTCCTAACAATCGGATAGACTCTCTTAAATTATATCGGGCGGCATGGGCATTAGCCGTTTTTTTCAAAAGACCAAAAGCCATTTTATAAATTTGCTTAGTGGTCATTCCTTGAAAAAGCTCTTTTTTTATTTCTTTTAAAATTGCGTCAACTACTTGACGTTCGGCTCCTGATTTTAAAAGGGAACTTCGGAGTTTTTCAGGGTTAAAATCGACTATATCACCTGAATGTTTTACAATTTTCATAACTCAACTGCTTAATATCTCTTTAAAGGTACGAAATAAATATCATGTATTTTTATTTAATACATTTGTGAAAAACAAATTTCGATGACATTTCAAGAATTACAACCAAAAGTAACTACAATCGTTACAAATACTACCCTTTCAAGAGACGAAAAATTACAAGCTATTTGTAAATTACTGAACGAAAACGTATCACATTACAATTGGGTTGGGTTTTATTTTGCCAATCACGAAAGCAGAACACTGCATTTAGGCCCTTACGTTGGTGCTCCAACAGACCATACTGTAATTCCTTTTGGCAAAGGCATTTGTGGACAAGTTGCCGAATCCAATTCGAATTTCGTAGTGCCTGATGTAGCCGCTCAAGACAATTATATCGCCTGTAGTTTTACGGTAAAATCTGAAATTGTGGTTCCTTTATTCGTTAACGGAATCAACATTGGGCAAATTGATATTGACAGTCATGTTTTAGACCCTTTTACTGAAGAAGACGAGCGCTTTTTGGAATTTGTAAATACTGAAATTGCCAAATTGTTTTAAAAATTAAAAAAAACAAATACTTTTTCAATATTTTGTATTACTTTTGCACCCGTCATACAATAGCTGTATGGCATACATAATAATCATTTAAATAATATTGGAATGTATTTAACTAAAGAAATTAAACAAGAAATCTTCGCAAAACACGGAGGAAAAGCAGAAAACACTGGTTCTGCAGAAGGTCAAATTGCTTTATTCACACATCGAATTGGGCACTTAACTGAGCACTTAAAAAGAAATCGTCACGATTACAACACAGAGCGTTCATTAGTATTATTAGTAGGTAAAAGAAGAGCTTTACTAGACTATTTGAAGAAAAAAGATATCAATAGATATCGTGAGATTATCAAAGTATTGGGTATTAGAAAATAATCAATATAGAAAAGAGGTGCGAAAGTGCCTCTTTTTATTTTTACACAACAACAA
Organism: Bacteroidota bacterium; assembly: GCA_041191945.1. GTDB lineage: Bacteria > Bacteroidota > Bacteroidia > Flavobacteriales > Flavobacteriaceae > Flavobacterium. The sequence continues at coordinate 12,446 of JBEENX010000025.1, read as the reverse complement.
AAAAAGTTTGGTTTTTCATTGGGATTTTAAACAACAACTACACACAACAACACAACTAATTCCAAAGGTTTAATCAATATTTAAAAATTTATGATTCCACAAGTTTCAAAAGAAATTATCGATTTAGGAGATGGAAGAAGCATCTCAATCGAAACCGGAAAATTAGCCAAACAAGCTGATGGTTCTGTTGTAGTTCGTTTAGGTGACTGTATGCTTTTGGCTACAGCCGTTTCAGCAAAAACTTCTAACCCAGGCGTTGACTTTTTACCACTTACGGTAGATTACCGTGAAAAATTTGCTGCTGCAGGTCGTTTTCCTGGAGGTTTTTTCAAAAGAGAAGCACGTCCAAGCGATAGCGAGGTATTAACCATGCGTTTAGTTGACCGTGTATTACGTCCACTTTTCCCAGACGATTACCACGCCGAAACACAAGTAATGATTCAGTTAATGTCTCATGACGAAAATGTAATGCCAGATGCATTAGCTGGATTAGCGGCATCAGCTGCTTTAGCTGTTTCTGACATTCCGTTTTATAACTTAATTTCTGAAGTACGTGTAGCGCGTATCAACGGGAAATTAGTCATCAATCCAAGTAGAGAAGAACTGGAACAATCTGACATCGATATGATGATTGGAGCTTCAAAAGATTCTGTTTGTATGGTGGAAGGTGAGATGAAAGAAATTTCAGAACACGAAATGGTAGAAGCGATTAAATTTGCTCACGAAGCAATCAAAATTCAAATTGAAGCTCAAGAGCGTTTGAGAGCAGCTATAGGTTCACCAGCTTACAGAACGTATGAAGGTGAAAAAGAAGACGAAGCGGTTTATACTAAAGTAAAAGCTGCTGCTTACGATAAATACTATGCGATTGCTCAAGAAGCTTCTGCTAAAAGTGAGCGTAGTGAAAAATTTGCTGTAGTTAAAGACGAAGTTAAAGCGTTATATACTGAAGAAGAATATGCAGAGAATGCAGATTTAGCTGAATTAGTAAGCAAATACAACTATAAAGTTCAAAAAACAGCCGTTCGTAACGTAATTTTAGAAAAAGGAATTCGTTTAGACGGAAGAAAAACTACTGAAATCAGACCAATTTGGTGCGAAACGGATTATTTACCTTCTGTACACGGTTCGTCTTTATTTACGCGAGGAGAAACTCAAGCCTTGGCAACAGTAACTTTAGGAACATCTAGAGAAGCCAACCAAATTGACTCTCCATCGGAACAAGGAGAAGAAAAATTCTACTTACACTATAACTTCCCTCCTTTCTCAACAGGTGAAGCAAAACCATTAAGAGGAACTTCAAGAAGAGAAGTAGGTCACGGAAACTTAGCACAACGTGCTTTGAAAAACATGATTCCTGCTGATTGTCCTTACACTATTCGTGTGGTTTCTGAAGTATTAGAGTCCAACGGTTCTTCTTCAATGGCTACCGTATGTGCCGGAACAATGGCCTTAATGGATGCGGGAGTACAGATGGTAAAACCAGTTTCTGGTATCGCTATGGGATTGATCACTGACGGCGAAAAGTTCGCGGTATTATCAGATATATTAGGAGATGAAGATCACTTAGGGGATATGGATTTCAAAGTTACTGGAACCGCTGATGGTATCACTGCGTGTCAAATGGACATTAAAATCGAAGGATTGCGTTATGACATTATGGAACAAGCTTTGGGACAAGCACGTGATGGACGAATGCATATTTTAGGTAAAATCACGGACACAATCGCTACTCCAAGACCAGATGTCAAGAAACACGCTCCAAAAATCATTACTAGAACTATTCCTGGCAACTTCATTGGTGCTTTGATTGGTCCTGGTGGAAAAGTAATTCAAGAATTACAAAAAGCTACTGGAACTACTATCGTTATCAACGAAGTGGACGAACAAGGTGTAGTTGAAATCTTGGGCACAGATCCAGACGGAATCGCAGCAGTATTAGCTAAAATCGATTCGATCATTTTCAAACCAGAAGTGGGTGAAGCTTATGAAGTTAAAGTAATCAAAATGTTAGATTTTGGTGCCGTTGTAGAATACACAGCTGCTCCAGGAAACGAAGTTTTATTACACGTATCTGAATTGGCTTGGGAACGCACTGAAAATGTTTCGGACGTAGTGAATATGGGCGATGTGTTCCAAGTGAAATACCTTGGCGTAGACCCTAAAACTAGAAAAGAAAAAGTGTCAAGAAAAGCACTTTTACCAAGACCTCCACGTGAGGAGAAAAAAGAGTAATCCAATCTTAGTTTACTAAAGGTTTATTGATAGAAAAAATCCCGTTCTAAAATTTGGAACGGGATTTTTCGTTTTTATGAAATAGATTATATATAAATATATCTCCGTTTTTACTATATTTGATAAAATTACAACTAAAAAACAATTCCTAAATTACGCCTTATTCAATAAACTCATTGTTTCAAATTAATTGGATTGACGCGATGCGAATATTTGAGTGTTAGCAGATATATTATGAAACACCTCATAACGTTAATATTCATTTTGACTTTTGGACAAATTTACGGACAAAAGAAACAATGCTATTGTGATAAGGATACATTAATGAATAATGCGACAGTTAGTAGTTGCAAAACACGAATTTTAAAGAACAAGGCTAAACTTTATTGGCAATATAATTGCGACAAAATTTGGTTAACACTTGAAACAATAAACGGTAAAAAAGTAACACTTGACGAAGTTCCAGTTGAATTATACGGTTATACATACAGACTTGGATTTCACTTTGTAAAGGAATTTGACAAAATAATTCTATTTAGAAGTGGTTGTCCCGCAAATGGACCTTGTATTTATACACTTATTGACAAAAACACAGGAAAGAAAATAAAAGAGCTTGAACAGCTTATTTGTATCAACACTGATGTTACAGAAGACAAAGAATATCAATTCGATTTTGTAATTTACTACTCGGAGAATTATGAAAAACTAATAATTTACTACGTAAACACTAAAAAAACATTGACTATTCCATTCAACGCAAAACGCAATAATTTAACTGGAATCATTCCTGAACAACAATTCAACAAAATGAATTTAGTAGGTAACATTTTGACGATTTACTACACTACGACAGACAACAAAGAATTAAATTTGAAAATTAATTTGACAAACAAAAAATATAGCAACTAATATATAGGTTTACCCCACTTTGCTGGAGCGAGCATCTTGCTCGTGCCTGTTAATTAATTCAAATCAACCCCCGTTGCGCAAAGCCTCCTGACTTTGAACGTAGCTACAGCCCAGAACCATGCTACGTTAGACTACATAAAATAATATGATAAAAAAAATAAAAATTTTGTAACTTTTAGTCTACTCCTTACGTATAATCTCTGTACACTTAAAAAATTGAGGAGACAAAAACATGAGACAACTTAAAATTACCAAGCAGGTTACCAATCGTGAAACCGCTTCATTAGACAAATATTTACAAGAAATTGGAAAAGTTGACCTTATTACTGCTGACGAAGAAGTAGAATTAGCACAACGAATCAAAGCCGGAGATCAACGCGCTTTAGAGAAATTAACCAAAGCTAATTTACGTTTCGTTGTCTCAGTGGCTAAACAATACCAAAACCAAGGATTGACACTTCCTGATTTGATTAATGAAGGGAATTTAGGTTTGATCAAAGCAGCGCAACGTTTTGACGAAACGCGTGGTTTCAAATTCATTTCGTATGCCGTTTGGTGGATTCGTCAGTCTATCCTTCAAGCTTTGGCAGAACAATCTCGTATCGTTCGTTTGCCTTTAAATAAAATTGGTTCTATCAATAAAATCAATAAAATGTACGCTTTATTGGAGCAATCTAACGAGCGCCCACCTTCTGCAGAAGAAATTGCAAAAGAATTAGACATGACCGTAAATGACGTGAAAGAGTCTATGAAAAACTCAGGACGTCACTTGTCTATGGATGCCCCTTTAGTGGAAGGAGAAGATTCTAACTTGTACGACGTGTTACGTTCTGGTGAGTCTCCTAACCCAGATCGTGAGTTGATTCACGAATCATTACGTACCGAGATCGAGCGTTCTTTAGAAACCTTAACACCAAGAGAAGCAGACGTGGTTCGTTTGTACTTTGGTTTAGGCGATCAACATCCAATGACTTTGGAAGAAATTGGAGAAACTTTCGACTTAACTCGTGAGCGTGTGCGTCAAATTAAAGAAAAAGCGATTCGCAGATTGAAACATACTTCAAGAAGTAAAATATTAAAAACATATTTAGGGTAAACCTATCAAAACTCCGGCTTCATTCCGGAGTTTTTTAATTACAATTACAAATGAAAAATACACTTATTGCCCCATCGGTTTTAGCCGCTGATTTTGCCAACTTACAACGTGACATCGAAATGATTAATGCTAGTGAAGCCGACTGGTTTCATATTGACATTATGGACGGTGTTTTTGTTCCGAATATTTCTTTTGGAATGCCCGTTTTAGAAGCGATTTCAAAACATGCAAAAAAAACCATCGATGTACACTTGATGATTATAGATCCGGATCGTTACATCAAAACCTTTGCTGATTTGGGCGCCAATGTATTGACGGTTCACTACGAAGCCTGTACGCATCTACACCGAACACTACAAGCTATTAAAGCTGCTGGAATGAAAGCGGGTGTGGCTTTGAACCCACATACAAGCATCAATTTATTAGAAGATGTAATTAATGATATCGATTTGGTTTGTATCATGAGTGTGAATCCAGGTTTTGGCGGACAATCATTTATTGAAAATACCTATGATAAAGTACGTCAACTCAAAGCATTGATTACCAAAAAAGGTGCTGCCACTCAAATTGAAATTGACGGAGGGGTAACCAATAAAAATGCTAAACAATTAGCCGAAGCAGGTGCTGATGTTTTAGTTGCAGGTAGTTATGTTTTTGGCGCCCAAGACCCAATTGCTACCGTTGCCGATTTAAAAAAATTAACCGGTTTCTAACTTTATAATACAATTAGATTAAGGGCTTAAATTAACTTTTAAGCCCTTTTATTTTAGTAATTATTAGTTATTTTTGTTTCAAATGAGAAAATATGAGAGATTTACTTAACTCCAGTTACGGTTTTGTTTTTGAAGATTCACTTATTGATGAAATCATAGCTGTTGCTACTTTGGTCGAATTCAAAGAAGGGGATGTTTTAATTGACTTTGGCGATTATATCAAAAAAATGCCTTTGTTAATTGAAGGTGCAATTAAGATTTTACGAGAAGATTTTGACGAAGGAGAAATGCTTTTATATTTCATTGAAAAAGGAGACACCTGCGCGATGACTATGGCGTGTTGTATTGGCGAAGCCAAAAGTGAAATTAGAGCCGTTGCTGAAACAGACGGTAAAATAATCATGATTCCTGTTACCAAAATGGAAGAATGGTTAGGCAAGTACAAAAGCTGGCGAAACTATGTCTTCAACAACTACAACAACCGTTTAAAGGAAATGCTGTCAGCAATTGACAGTTTAGCATTTATGAATATGGAAGAACGTTTGTTGAATTATCTTTTCGAAAAGTGTAAAATCAATAATTCTCGAGAAATTTTTAGTACCCATAAAGAAATTGCTTACGACCTGCATTCATCAAGAGAAGTAATTTCAAGATTGTTAAAAGCATTGGAAATCAAAGGCAGAATCAAATTGAATCGTGCTTCGGTTGAAGTTTTAATATAAAAAAACCAGAACAATTGTTCTGGTTTTTCGTTTTTAACGTGGGGACAAATTAGTCTTTTATGCCTAATTTGGTTAAAATATCTTCCATCAAACACCATTTAGTGATTGAGGATTGCAATAAATTAGCACCTACAAAAGCCGTAAACCACAACCAATTTTGGCTTACATAAATAGACAACAACAAACTGATTAGCACAAAACTTCCTGCGATAGCTCTAATAATTCTATTTTTCATTTTCGATATTTTTAAGTTAATTTGATTTTTCGATATTGACTACTGCTACATGTATTTTTGACTGTGTTTCTTGTTTTTGATTGAATACAGCCACTAAATCAAATACTACATCAACATTTTCTTTTTTAACAAACGCATAGAAAAGAAAAGAGTCCGTTTCATTTACTTCTGAGCCAAACCAATTTTTTTCAATTCCATTTTCTGAAATATCTTTGTATCCTTTTACATCTCTATAAGAGAAAGAACTCACCTCAGCTTGTTGAAGCATTTTTTTTATGTCTTTTTCAAAAGCTGCGACTGCGGTTATTATTAATAATTTCATTTTTTTTAAGTTTAAAAGATTAAATGATTAAGAGTTTAAAAAATTTGAAGCTTTTAATTCTCCCATTTTTTTCTCTCGGTGATGTAGTAAATCAAAGGCACAACAATTAAAGTGAGAATAGTTGAAACAATCGCTCCAGCCACTAACGAAATCGCTAATCCTTGGAAAATCGGATCAAATAAAATAATCGATGCTCCAATAACTACTGCCCCTGTTGTTAATAAAATTGGGGTTGTTCTAACTGCTCCCGCTTCTATAATGGCTTGTTTCAGAGGAACACCATCGTTCAAACGAATCTCAATAAAGTCAATCAGCAAGACCGAATTTCGCACCATAACTCCTGCCAAAGCAATCATTCCAATGAATGAAGTAGCCGTAAAATAAGCATTCAACAACCAGTGTCCCAATACAATTCCGATTAACGAAAGTGGAATCGCCAACATCATTACCATTGGCGTTTTAAAGTTTTGGAACCAGCCCACAATCAACATGTAGATAATCACAATCACCACCATAAATGCGACTCCTAAATCACGGAAAACTTCTAACGTAATTTGCCATTCTCCATCCCATTTAACCGTAAAATCGCTTTCATCTGTAGGTTGTTCCATATACAATTCATTCACTTTGTAACCCGCTGGCACTTTAATTTTGGCTAATTTTTCATTCATTCCCAAAATAGCATATACCGGACTTTCTAAAGTTCCTGCCATATCTGCAGTAACATACACCACACGTTTTTGATCTTTTCTATAAATGGTTTTTGGCAAGGTATCTTGCACCACTTTGACCAAATCACTTACCGCCACCATATTTCCTTGACTTCCTTTGATTTTTAAATTTTGAATCTCTTTCAAACTGGTTTTGTCTTTGTCGTCAAGCGAAAGCACAATCCCTACATTATCATTCGAATTTTCGTCATACAAATTAGAGACTGGATATTCCTTCATCAAATACGTTAGATTCCCCACCACTTGCTGCGGAGCAATTCCGTTCAACATGGCTTTTTCTTTGTCTACTTCTAAACGGTATTCAGTTTGATTATCTTCTACCATCCAATCGGTGTCGACCACATTGGAATTGGTTTTCAAAATAGTTTTCACTTGGTCTGCTACTTTGATTTGCTCTTTGTAATTGGGTCCGTAAATTTCGGCTACCAAAGTGGACAATACCGGTGGACCAGGTGGCACTTCGATTAATTTCACATTGGCACCGTATTTTTTGGCAATTTTCTGAATTTCAGGACGCATCGCTTTGGCAATATCATGACTTTGTAAATCACGTTCTTCTTTGTGCAATAAATTCACCTGAATATCCGCCATATTACTTCCTCCACGCAAATCGTAATGACGCACTAATCCGTTGAAGGTAATTGGAGCTGAAGTTCCAATGTAATTTTGATAATTCACCACTTCTGGTTTGGTGGCCAAATACTGCGCAATTTCTCTAGTCACTGCCGAAGTGCGTTCCAAAGTAGTTCCTTCGGGCATATCGATTACGACTTGGAATTCGTTTTTGTTATCAAAAGGCAACATCTTTACCACTACTGATTTGGTAAAAAACATCAAAACCGAACCAAACAATAACACTACTGTAGCTGCTAAAAGTATTCTTCTTTTTGGACTACTATCTAAAAACGGACGCTCAAATTTATTGTACATTTTATAAATCCAACTGGTTTCCATGCCCTCAGCTTCTTTGTGCTCTTGTTCCTCTTTTTCTTGTAACAAATGGTATCCTAAATACGGCGTAACTGTCAACGCTACAAACAAAGATAACAACATAGCGATCGAAGCCCCAATAGGCATCGGACTCATATAAGGCCCCATCATTCCGGATACGAAAGCCATTGGTAAAATCGCCGCAATAACTGTGAAGGTGGCCAAAATTGTTGGATTTCCCACTTCGTTAATAGCATAAATCGCCGCTTGTTTAAAAGGGAGTCGCTTCATTTTGAAATGACGGTGCATATTCTCAGCGATGATAATACTATCATCTACTACAATTCCCACCACAAAAACCAAAGCAAAAAGTGTGATTCTATTCAGCGTATACCCCAATAAATAATACGCAAATAACGTCAACGCAAACGTCAACGGCACGGAGAAAAACACGACCAATCCACCACGCCAGCCCATCGCTAACATTACTAAAACCGTAACAGCAATAATGGCAATACCAAGGTGCATTAATAACTCGCCTACTTTATCCGAAGCCGTTTCGCCATAATTACGCGTTACTTCTACGTGAACATCATCTGTAATAATCGTTTGTTTTAAACGGTCTATTTTTTCAATAATTTTCTCCGAAATTTTCATCGCATCGGCACCTTTTACTTTTCCAACCGCAATGGTTACCGCAGGATATTCTGAAGGAGCAGTTTTGAATTTTTCATTGGCTTTGCCAAAACCAAAAGACACATAACTTCGAGGCGTCGCAGCACCGTCTTGTACTTTGGCAACTTGTTTCAAATAAACCGGCATGTTGCGATTGACACCAACTACCAAATTCTCGACATCGTCTGCATTTTCTAAAAATTGCCCCGTTTTCAATAAATATTCTTGGTCGTTTTCTACAAAAGCACCCGATTGCGAACTGCCATTATTAGCTTGAATCATCTGCATGATTTCCAAAGCATCCACGCCATTTTGGGCCATTTTATCTTTGTCTAAAATCACTTTTAGTTCGCGATTGCTTCCGCCTATTTCTTTGGTAATCGCAACATCTTTCACTTTTTCAATTTCCGATGTAACCTCCTCAGCTATTTGACGCAACTGAAAATCGTCTTGTTTATCACTCCAAAGCGTGATACCAAGCATTGGCACATCATCAATGGAACGGGTTTTCACCATAGGTTTGTACACCCCTTGCGGAAACATATTCTCGTGTTTGGCTAATTCGTCATACAATTTCACATACGAACGCTCCACATCTTGACCTACATAAAACTGTACAATCAACATCGCCTGACCGTTCATTGCCATCGTGTGAACGTGTTCCACTCCTTTGATATTCGAAATGATTTTTTCTAATGGTTTGGCTACGCGACTTTCCACTTCGGCAGGAGTAGCACCTGGATACCCCACCATAATATCGGCCATTGGCACATTAATTTGCGGTTCTTCTTCCCTTGGGATTAAAAATGAACTGTAAACCCCAATAATCATCAACGCCACCATCAACAAAATGGTTAATTTCGAGTTGATGAAAAAATGGGCTATTTTACCTGATATACCTTCTTGCATAATATGAATTTGTAAATGTGAAAATTGAATAATTTGAAAATGAATCACATACAATGACAATTTTCAAATTGTTGAATTGTTTAATTAGACCATTGGATTTTAGCGCCATTAAATAATTTCCCCGCTGCCGAAACAATGTATTGCTCGTTAGCCGAAAGTCCTGATAAAACTTCTACTTGGTTACCCACAACTTTTCCAGTACGCAACCATCTTAAAATAGCCACATTTCCTGTCCCAACGGTATAAATTCCTGTCAATTGACCTTGGTATACCAAAGCCGATTGAGGCACAAGAACTGCAGTTGTTTTTTCAGTCGATTGGTTTTTATTCTCGATTGGGAATTGAACATTCACAAACATTCCTGAAAGAATCTTGCTTGACGTTTTTTCCAAATCAATTTTAACCAAATACTGTCCCCCTGTATTTTTAGCAGACAAGCTCAGTTCGGCTACTTTACCATTAATTGTTGTGTTAGTTGATTTTACCAAAACCGTAACCGGCATTCCTTTACGAATACTATTAATGTCACTCTCAGCCACCATAGCCGTTACTTGCAAACGCGAAGCACCTTCAATACTTACTAATGGCATTCCAGGATTGGCCATATCACCTTCTTTCACAAAAGTATTCGTCACTTCTCCCGAAAAGGGTGCAGTGATATTCGTGTACGAAAATTGCGCTTGTACTTCGTTACGCATTTGTTTAGCACCTTCTAAACCTGCTTTCGCCATTTCGTAACGCGCCATCATATCGTCTAATTCTTTTTGAGACGCGCTTTGTTGTTTGAACAAATTCGTAAAACGATCGTAGTCTTTTTTGGCATTATTATAACCTACAGTAGCTTGCAAAACCGCCGCTTCTACTTGGGCTTTCTTGGCTTGCAAATCGGAACTATTAATGCTTACCAAAAGTTGTCCTGCAGTAACGCGTTGTCCCACTTTTACATGTACTTTGGTCACATACCCCATCATTCGGGTGCTTAAATTAGCACTTTTTTCCGCTTCGATTTTTCCGCTTGCGGTTACCCACTGACCGTTGTTCGTAGCGCCAACTGCACTTAACTGTACCGCAATCGCTGGTTCATTATTAGTTACTTCTTGTTTTTCTTTTCCGCAAGATAAAAATGCGAAAGTAGAAAGGGTTAGGATGGCTATTGTTTTTTTCATGTTTTGATGGTTTTATTTTTGTTTGTAACTCCTGCAAGGTCTTTTTTTGACCTTGTAGGTTTTTATTTTTTATACCTACAAGGTTTTGGAAACCTTGCAGGAAATCAACTGCTATTTCGTTAAAAACTGCAGGTATTCTTTGGTGAAATCGTACTCAAATACCGCTTGTAGCAACTCCAATTCTTTTTGGGCCATTTGTGTTTCCGACTGCAATAAATCAGTGGTTTTTTCAAGACCTTGAGCAAAACGGTTCGAACGAATACGATACGCTTCTTGCGATTGCTCGAAAGCTAATTGGGACAAGTTTACTTTGTTTTCAGCATCTTTCAATTGGCGATTGGTTTTGTTGAGTTCCAACTGACTTTGGGCTTTGTATTGTTGACTTTCTAAAGTTGACTTTTGAAAATCAGCTTGGGCTTTTTCTAATTTACCAATGCTTTTGAACCCGTCAAAAACCGACCAAGACAATTGCGCCCCCACTACATACCCTTTGGCTTTGGTGCCTAATAAAGTTGTATCGTACAATTCGTAGCTTCCAAAAGCATTCAATCGCGGCAAGAAACTCATTTTATTAGACAATACCATTTTTTCATACGCCTGAGTCGCCTTGTCTAGGGCTTGAATGTCTTTTCTGTTGCCAGAAAGTGTTGTATTTACCGTTTCAATTGCAATACTGTTGTCCAATGATTCCAAAGGCTTATAGACTTTATTTGTAGTGTCTTCATTCAACAAAAAAGCCAAATAATCCGATGCGTTTTGCACATTAGTTTTGGCATATTGCAATTGGTTCTTAATTTCGTTTACACGCACTTGTACCGACAATAAATCGGTTTTTTGTAAAATACCTTGATTGAAATAATTGGTAATCAATTTTAAATTGGCATCTGCCGTTTGATTTGCTTTTGTCAAAACCGCCACCGCTTTGTATGCCAGTTGCAACTGCATGAAGGCTTTATTGACTTCCAATTCCAGATATTCTTGGGTTCTTTCTGTTTGCAATTGAAAGGCTTCCATTTTAGATTTAGCCGCCTGTCTGCCGTACATCCCATCTACATTAATCAAAGGTTGTAACACCTCGATTTTAGTCGCAAAATTTTTAGTTGTAGCGGGATTGTTCAATAAATTGGGATCAAAATCAGAAGGAGTTACAATTCCCTGATTCAATTTAGAGCCAAAAGCCATCAAAGGATTGGTCGTGGAAATAGCGGTATGCGAAGCCGAAACGCTCGGTAAAAACAACGCATTCGATTGTCTAAAATCAGCCTGAGCCGATTTATAATTTTGATGGGCAATTTGGATTTGCAAATTCTTCTCCAGTGCTTTTTGCCCAATTTCTTTTTTAGAAATAGCTAAGGTATCTTGGCTAAATCCTAAACTGGAAAAAGTCAAACTCCCTACTAGTGCTAGTACCTGTACTGTCTTCATAATTATTTTCTAATTGATGAAGCAAAAGTATAAGGGATATCCTCTCCAGTCAGTAACAATTGTCACAGTGAAGCCAAACCCTTTTAGGAGCACCCCTTCTTTCTTCTTAACTCGTGCTGTCCCGCTATCCGCGCTACAAGGTAGCTTGCTACTATCGGGGCTAGAATTGTCGTTTATTTTTCAGTACAAAAAAAGCAACCGGAGTTGCTTTTTAAAATTTGATTGTCATCACTAATTTTTATAAATTAGCGGTATACGAGATATCCTTTTTTTAGTAGGGAACTTTATATTGCATAAAAAGTTGTTATCAATTTACCTCAAACCATAAATAAATGAGAAAATTAGTTCTATTGACTTTATTTTTTGTAAATCTTAATA
>JBEENX010000024.1:0-24646 GCA_041191945.1 Bacteroidota bacterium | reverse complement strand
CTTCAACTAATCCTGAAGCGGGATTTACAAAAAACAAATCGTTTACAACCATTTATGCGCCTAAAGGCCTTCAGTTTGATGAACAAGATAATTTTCGAGATCCTTATGTTTTTGAAGATTCTGGGACCTACTTCATGCTAATCAGTGCTAGAGCTAGAGTTGGAGGTGTTTTTAAAGGGGTATTAGTCTACTATACATCCAAAGATTTAATGTCTTGGAAATACGACGGTATTTTTTACGATGGTGGTACAAGGAATTACTTTTTTATGGAAACAGCTCAAGTTTTCAAAATGGGTAGTACGTATTATTTACTCTATTCTGATATTGATTCACGAAGAGTTGTATATAGAAAAAGTAGCTCAGCTACCGGTCCATGGGTACAACCCAACGGTTCTGAATTTTTAGATGGGAAAGATTTTTATGCAGCAAAAGCTGTAAGCAACGGAAAAGATGCATTCATAATGGGTTGGACTCCAAAAACCGAAAACAATTTGGATTCTGGTGTAAAAACTTGGGGAGGCAATCTAGTAGTTCATAAATTGTCACAAAAATCAAATACAGATTTGAATTTGAGTATACCTGATGCTATTAGGAATGGTATTTCAACTAATCTTCCTTTAGAAATAAACAGGAAGGTTGGTGGTTTTGAAAAAGTAGACGCAAATAAAGAGTCGTATAAGCTAACTAGCACATCATCTAACAATGTTTCCGCTATTTTTTATGAACCAATTGATGCGCCGAGGTATTTGATATCAACTACAGTATCCTTTTCCAATTCTAATAGGGATTTTGGCTTTTTTCTTGGAGCTTGTGACCAAAGTAACAACGTGATAAGTTTGCGTTTTGTACCTGGAGAAAATAAGATAAGATTAGATAAAACAACAAGATCAACCTTGTCTAGTACAACAACTTCATACAATGAAACTTCTTTCCAATTAGAGCCAAATATAGATTATGATGTTAAAGTGGTTATTGAAAATTCCATAGTGGTAATCTATGTTAATAATCAAGTTGCCCTAACATCAAGAGTTTACAAAGCACCAAATACATCTTGGGGTGTATTTGCAGATAATAGTTCTGTTGTTTTTAAAACAATAACAGTGACTAAGCCTTAGACTATTTACTAAGGATATATAAAAAATAAATTAACAACTAAATAAGAAAAACTATGAATCAAATTATTAAAAGAATATCGATGTTTTTTACATTCTATTTCTTGTTATCGATAGTATCATCGTGTGACAATTTAGAATTAGCCTCAATAACACCAACAATTGCACAAAAAGTGAGTGGATTGAAGGTTGAATTAAAAGGCGACGATGCAGTTCTGACTTGGACTAATCCAGCCAATGTTAAAAGTATAGTAATACTTCACTCAAATGGGACTAGTACAGTAGAAGAAGCTGTTGCCACTTGGAGTTACGGTATAATTGATGTAAATAAAGATTATTTTTTTACTGTAAAAACTAAAGATGTAGATGGTAATTTATCTTTAGGCGAAACAGTGTATTTGCGTAGAGAGGGACCTGAAGCAGTTAAAAATTTTAAGGCTGTTCAGGAAGGAAAAGATTTGGTTTTAACATGGGATTTGGCTCAGTCAGGTCTTAAAAAGATTGAGTTATTAATTAATGGAAGTCTAGTAACACTTCCTGGCACAGCAACTTCACACAAGGTATTAAATGTAAGCGCGGGGAATTATGCTCTTAAAATTAATGTTTTCAATAGTACGGATGTTATCTCTCCTTCAAGAAAATTAGACTTTTTAGTAAGTTTTAAGATTAGAAAAATTGCATTTTTAGGCGCTGCAGCTGAGAATACTCCACAGGCTTGGAATAATGTAAACGGCAGTGATTTTACACTTGATGATGACGAAACAGCTGCACAATGGTTTCCAAGTTTGGCAAATGATTTAACACAGGTTTATTATCATTCATTTACAGACGTAGCTAATGGTGAAGTAGATTTAAGTATTTATGATGCAATTTGGATACAGTTCGATGGCGGCTGGTGGGGAGATAGAGTTGCCCAATTCCCTAAAAATGGTGCCAACTGTATTATTGGCGAAGGCCCTGCAGATGGTCCTCCATGTTCAGACTTAGCAGATAAGTTAATCAACAAAGTTAAGACGTATTATCAAGCGGGTGGTAATATACTTGTGGGTAATTTTGCGGTTTTTATTTTGGATGATATTGGAGTAGTTGATGCTAATGGAATCCCTAATCAAGCTTGGGGAGGAACCGGATATGAGTCTTGGGCAACAGCAGACGCATGGACAGGTACTTGGACGGCAAGTACTTCAAGCCCATATTTTTCAGGAGTAAGTACTAGTACAAGTAGTTGTGCAGGTACAAATTTTGAAACGTTAGCAGCTGGTACAAAAAAGAAAAACAGAGTGGCTCAATATAATATGGATTTTGGCCCATGGAAAACAGGGACATTAGAGCAAACAAGATCTAAATTTGAATCTATGGTTGGAGGTAATATACTTTGGGGTAATTGTGGTGGAAATGAAGTTTGGGGAGTAGAATGGGCTCCAAAAGGAAATTCTGGAACTGTAGTTTGCGCCATAGGTGGTACTTGGGACTGGGAACTAGGTGGTGTGCCTAATGGCAATAATATGAAGATTATTACTAAAAATATTTTAAGTCATTTAGCTGATTTAGGTCTTGCAAACTAGTAACTTATTTAACGGCAGTATAATTCATTTAGAACTGCCGTTATAAATTTTTTGTAAATTATTATTTATAATTAGAAAACCTAATAACCCAATATAATTTTTATATCTATATAAAGAAGTGGGTTTATTTAGGAGTATTATTTTGAGTTTTAAATGTTTAATAAATAGGTTTGTTTTGAATTAGGTTAGGGGTAGACTTCGGTTTACCCTTAATTTTTAATTTTTGTTAAAAATGGAAAAAAAATATGCACTTAGTGCGGTTAGTTATGGCGAGGTTTTATTTGATTTATTTCCAACTCATAAAAAAATTGGTGGGGCTCCACTCAATGTAGCAATACGAATGAAATCGTTAGGAGTACAATCAAAAATAATCAGTAAAATTGGTTTAGATCAAGAGGGTCAAGAGATAATTGATTATTTGCAATCTAAAGAAATAGATACAAATTACATCCAAAAATCAAAAGACTATAGGACAGGAGTGGTTCATGTAATGATTAATGAAAAAGGGAATGCTTCCTATGACATTGCCTACCCTTCAGCTTGGGATAAAATTGAACAAGACGAAGATTTACTTTCTTTAGTTTCAAACACAGATGTGCTTATTTTTGGCAGTTTAATTTGCAGAGATGAGGTTTCGAGAAATACCTTATTTACTATTATTCATCATTCAAATTACTCAGTTTTTGATGTTAATTTGAGACAACCTTACTACACCAAAGAAAATTTAATAGAATTAATGAAAGCCTCTGATTTTATTAAACTAAATGATGAGGAGTTGCTTGAAATATCTCAAATGCTAAACTCACCATTTCATTCATTTGAACAGAATATCCGTTTTATAGCTTCCCAAATGGAAACTAGTCAAATATGTGTAACGAAAGGTGCGTTTGGGGCTGTTTTGTTTTATAATGACAAGTTTTATTATAATAGTGGGTATTTTATAAAAGTTGCAGATACAGTAGGGGCTGGGGATTCGTTTTTAGCTTCTTTAGTAACAAAAATTTTGCGTGGAGATTCTCCACAAAAAGCGTTGAATTTTGCATGTGCAATAGGGGCATTTGTTGCTTCAAAAGAAGGTGCTAATCCTGAAATTTCAGAAAAAGAAATTAAAAAATTCATGATGTTGAAAGAGTTTAAATGTAGTGTATAATAAATTATGATTACATTAGATTGAAACTTGTGTTTTTATAAAAAGAATATCTAAACCCTAGTCCATTATTGACTAGGGTTTTTTATTTTGATAAATAGGGTGTTTAATCATTGGGCAATTTGCCCTTAAACACAATAATATTCAGAAAATACAATAAATTAACTAAAACACAACTAAGTTCTTGATCTGTATATATTTACATTATATAATTAATGTGTATTAGTTAGAGCTTATTTATGATAGTCAAGGATAATCCGATGTTTGAAGTGTTAAGAGTTTAAAGTTTTAAATTCAAGAGTAATTAAATCGACTAAGTCCCACCCTTTGATTACATTTTTATTGTTTTCAACGAAATCACTTACATTTATTTTGAATCCCGAACTATTTAATTGTTTGGCTTTTTCGAGCCAATTTAAGTATTCTCCAGCATCTGGTATAGCAATAATACTAATGTCTTTGATTGGTTCTAAAAGAGTGTGATTAAAATTTCCATTAGACCCAGTTGCTAACCAAGTAAATCCAGGAATTAAAACACTCATAATAACGGCAGTTTTTTCTGATTCAACCAAATGGATTGTTTTAGTTTCAGAATTCACTAAGTTAAGCCCAAACAAACATTGTTTAAGATTAAAATTTTTTAATTTCATAATCTTATGTACCCAATTAATGAAAGATTTGCCAGATTCATTTTTTATTCTTTTACCTGAAGTTGGATTGTACGCCATAACCTTTCCCGTATGGACATGATTGTTATTGTCTATTTGCCAAAAAACAGTTGAGTTTTCAAAATACTTCGAAGTTCCAATTTTATATTTATTTATTACTTCAGTAACTTTTTGTTCATCGAATAGGCTTTTCAAATAGAGGGTAAAATTGTTGTTTTCATACTGAGTTAAAGTTTTAGATACCAAATGTGAATCTAAATAACTTGGGACTTCAGTTTTGGTTTCATAAAACGAACTATATATAATTGATTTTGTATTTGACGAAGGTAAATTGAAATAGCCGCACTCCTGTTCTCTATCACATCTCCCAAAATTATAATCTATATATTCTGATGTCTCATTATTAATAAATCGTACGTATCTCAAACTATTACATTTTGGGCACTTGAATTTTTTACTGCTTTTATCTAATATATACTTGAACTGCATATTACAAAGGTTTAAAGTTCATAGGTTTATCAGTTTAAAGCCCTATATATTATAGGGCTTAAACTTATGAAAAGAGATTATTTATTTGAATTTAGATAATAAGGTTTTCTTTCACCATTTTGTAATAACCATTCATTATCAAAAGAGTATTTGATGAACTCTTTAATTTGATTTATTCCGCTATTTACTTTTTTCCCGTGGATTGCTTCTAATTGTGATTTTATTGTTTTTACAAGTTCTCCATGTACAAGTTCATGTTTAGTTTTAAACACAGATTTATATAATACTATAATCTCTTCATTATTAAAATCTTGTAAACTTCGTTTTGCAATATTTTTTGATTTAGTTTTATATTCAGAATCAAGAATTGGAACTCCATCTTCATCAATATAAAATGCAAAGGGCTCAAAGGGTTTGTTTCTACACAATTGAGGCAAAACAACCGATGAGTTGTTTTCATTTGCAGTATCTATTTGTACCAAAAATACCGTTTCAGCCTTATTCATCAATTCAGTTCCCAGATGCCCTCTTGCTTTATCATTCGATGGATTCTGATGCAAAACCACAATGATATGAATGTCATGTTCCTCGGACCATTTTAACAGAGATGTAGCCATCATTGAAGATTCATTTTCATCATTTATCGATGTTACTAAATCTCTAACACCATCAATAATAACATACCCTAAATTCTCGGTATTTTGAATCGCATAATCAATTACCTCAAATCTGTCTTTAGGGCTTTCTCCTCTCAAAGCATATGCTAAAAAATCATCTGAAGATTCATGTCCAATTTCATTAGAGATTCTTTTACAAATTTTTTGAAAATGATACTTCGATTGCTCAGTGTCAAAATACAGAACTTTTGATTTATCGACTTGTTTTATCCCTCTAATTTTCCTTTTCCCATTTGATTGGTTATTCAGAATTTCAGATAGAATCATTGAAATGAAAAAGGTTTTTTTACTTTTAGCTTTACCAGTTATAACGCTAAAATTACCCATAGTAGCAACTGGAGCTGACTCATCTTTATCCTCTTGGGTTATTTCAAATGCAATTGAAGGCTCCATAAGGTCTTCAACCAAACTAATTCTTAGTTTTTCTAATCTCTCTTTTAGTTTAGAGTGAGTGATAGAATGTTTTTCTCTAAAATCACTTACAATCGGTAGTTGTTCTATGCTGATCATAATTAGTTAACTTGAATTAGTGATTTAGTTACCTCATCTTTTAAAAAAAACACCTTGCCTCCAATACAGTATTTTTTTAGCCTACCACTCTTGCACCAATTTGTAATTGTAGAATCACATACGCTGAACATTTCTTTTACATCTTTTCTGGTAATGATGTTTTTATCAGAACTATTAGTAATAGAATCTCTTTGCAGTAGAGTTTTGAAACTAGATGTCACTGCATCGTTAATTTTTGTTTTTAGATCTTCTGGTGAAATCTGAATAAATTTAACTTCGGTCATAATTTATTTTTTTAAAGTTATGAGCCACTCAAAATAACCAAGGATAAATTTGTAAAATCAACAAAAAAATATAATTTTGCTTTGCTTAAAAGGTTTACATCTTCCAAAATTCAAACCGTTTAAGTATCTTTTTTCAATAAAATCCAAGAGTTGCTTTTAGTGACTCTTTATTTTTTTACAAAGATCCCACTGATTTTTTATATATCAAACAGAAGGTTTTTCACAAAAAGGGGGTAGTTTTTAACAAAGCAATAAAAATTTAACGATTTAGATATATTATATTGTCTAAATTGAATTTTAAATGTGAATTGTGCAATATCACATCTCTTCACGTTTCATTTTGGCAAAGTTTAATGCGGCTTTTTCACTAAATGAAAAATTATCTTTGTCAACATATTTATAAAAGTTTTTCTCTGTAGAATGACCTGTGATTTCCATTACCATTGGGGTATTCCAACCCTCCATCCCATAAAAATTGGAAGCAAACGATCTCCTAAGCGTGTGGTTTGATATAAGTTGATATTTAGGATAATGACCAACAGCCCCATTTAACCTGCCTCTAACAACTTCATTTATACCTGATATTTTACAAACCTCTTTAATAAGCTCAGAAAGAATAGTTCTGTTTGACTTTTCGTTTGACGAAAAATTTGGAGGAAAACCTAAACCATATTTTTTTAGTATTTCTTCTACTTTGTAGTGTACAGGAATCTTTACTTTTTTATCAGTTTTATACTGCTTTAGATATATGTAAGGGATATTGTTTTCATACGCAATCATTGAAGGTTCTAATCTAAATAAGTCTGATATTCTTTGAGCTGTGTAACATCCAATAATCATCCATTCTTTTGCAAGTCCCAATCTTGAATTTGGCATTTGGGTGTTAATAATTTTATTTATTTCATCTAGAGTTAAAAAAGTAATTATAGTTTCGTCTTCAAAGCCTCTAATTAATCTATAACGTATGTTAACCCTCTTTCCATTCATTTCAGCATCTTTAATCAGTGTTTTGAGCCGTTTAACTGTTCTTCCAATAGTATTTGGAAATTGACCTTCAAAGTCTCTTAAAAACGATATAAATTCATTATTAAGATGGTCGTCAACATCTATCACTTTGATTTTTTTTCCAAGATTTATTTCAAAAGCAATTAGATCATCTACAAAATATTTATATTTATCTATTGTGTCTTTTTTATATTTAAAATTTTGCCCGTTTTTAATGTAAGTTTTGGTATCTAGGTTTTTCAAAAACTTATTTGCATAAACAATAAGAAAATCGTCATCCTCAATAGCTTCATTGTTAAATTGGCTAATTATATTTTTTACCCACTTACTACTAACATCATCTATACTCTTAGTGTTATCAAAAAGCAACTTATCAATTTCTGAAGTAATAAAGCTTTCTAATTCGTAAAGCTTGGAGTGAAGTAGCTTATTATATTCGTTGTTTTTTTTAGGAAGTTTAGTAATCGGATTCCAATCACCTGCGTTTTTAATAGAAAATCCAGTTGAGAGTCTGAAGTCTTTACCTCTTTTTAAACTTAGTCGTATATATATTGTTGATTCGCCAGTTGGCTTAGATGGATAGAAAGTTATTGTTGCCATATTTTTTTATTGCAAATATAATTTTATCCAACCGTTTATCCAACAAAAGGTACATTTTATTATCTTTACGTGTTTTTAATTGGCATATAAATAGATGTTTTACAAGACTTTAATGTTATTGAATGCCATTTTGTGCCAAATCAAAATAATATATGCACCCCAAGAGGGGGAGCGAGAAAGGGTTTAACGGATTTTTTCGTTAAACCTTTTTTCATTTTACCTTGTAACCCCCTGTTAATACTGGCTATCTCACTTAAGATTGGATTCAAATTTGCGGTTCGAACTTTTTTATTTTCGAATTGAATATTTTTTTCAAATATCGAACCAATTATCTTCCGTTTTTGCTCTAAATCAGAGTTATTGTATTGAATATCAATATTTATAAACTTTTTTGTGGCTCTGCTGTACAAATCAAGTAGCATTTTATTGTCTTCTGAAGATATTTCTTTGGATTTAAGATCGGCAAGTAAATTTTCATACCGTTCTTTTGCAGATTCATAACCTGATTTATCTATGTCACCATCAATGTATAAATCTTGAACTTTGACCAACTTATCTTCTATTGATTTTACATTTTCATGGTGTTTGGGTCCTAAAACTTTTCGATTTGTATCTTCTAATAATTTTTCTTTGATGATTTCAAAATACAATTCTTGGAATTGCTTATCAAAAGACAAATCTGCTAAAAAGGCAGTTACTTGCTGGTGTACTTCCTCAGATGTATATCTCCCTTTACAAGGGCTTACACAATGGTAATAGCTGTAGTATTGTGTTCTTCCTTTTGATGTGCTAGCCCTCATTTGTTTGTTGCAAATTGGACAATGTAAAAACCCTTTCAAAGGAAAGTTATCATTGTAAACTTTTGGTGCTTTCTGTTTTCCCCTTTTTCTGTTATTCATTACTTGCTGTACTTTGTCAAATAATGCTTTGGTTATTATAGGCTCGTGAATTCCATTAACAATTGTTTCTTTCTCGTCTTTATATGCTTTTATAAATACTCCTCCGTAATACAAATGATTGTTTAAGATGTTTGCAAAAGCGGTTTTACTTGACTTAAATCCCTTTTCTTTCAACTTGTAAAAGACCTCATTGCGCTGGTAATTCCCTGTTGCCATGAGTTCAAAGGCTTCTTGAACGAATCTTGCATCTTCATTTGGAATTAAAATAGGCTTTTTAGCCGCATCTTTTCCATTATCATACCCTTTGGGTGCATAACCCACATATCGTCCTTCTTTGAAGGCTCTTCTCATCCCAGAAATAACATTGAGAGAACGTCGCTGATTCTCCACCTCTGGCATTGAGAGATAAACAGCCAACATCAATCCTTGTTCTGGAATGGATAAGTCCAATGGTTGTTCAATCGCATTTACTTGGATAGCTAATTCATTGAACACGCCAATCATTTGATAGGATTCAGCAGTATTTCTTGAAAACCTATCCCATTTGATGAAAAGTAATTGGTGTATTTCTTTTTTGTTCTTTTTACAAAACTCTAATAGTTTTTTAAATTCAGGACGCTTGAATGTTTTAGCAGAATAATCTTCTCTAAATATGCGCAACACATTGAAATTATTGTTTTGGCAATAAGTAATCAACTTCTGCTCTTGGTCTCTGAGTGAATATCCTCTTCCTGCTTGCTCATCGGTAGACACCCTAACGTAAAGTATGATATTTTTCATTTTTGATTTCTTTTTTAAGATTATTAATTGTACAACTTGCAAGCATTTCAGCCAAGGCGATAATTTCTTGTATTTGACTTTCTGTTAATTCTTTGTTTTTGTTTAAAATTTGTTTTGCTCTTTCTAATTCCATTTTGACTCTCGGACAAAAAGAAGTAGGACATACTTGTTTTTGTTATAAGTCGATTTTGTGCTAGGGGATACCTAGGACGTATTTAATTATTTTCTCTTTGTGTATTTTTAATCACTAGATGCTTATCATTGCGGTAGATTACTTCTACCTTTTCGTATTGTTTTAAACCCAATATTTTTCTTATTTCTTTAGCACTGTCTCCCTTTACATCTACTTCCTTTGTTATATCAAAAGTAATACGCTCTGAATCGTATTTGATAACGTTTATCTTTTTACAAGAATCATCATTTAAGGCTTTGAGTAATTTCTTTTCATGGGAATTAAACAATCCAAAAGAAACACAATACTTCTCGAAAGATTCATCTTCAAACAATTGACTTACTAATGGCACAATTGGAATATTAATTAGTGTATTGTTTGAAAGAAGTGTAGCATATTCTTTATACAACTCTTCTTTTTTTTCTATCGTTGCATTACAATTATTTTGCGCAATAAAAAAGTCTAATTCAGATGTTTTTGTTTCTTTGATGATAACAATTGAAACTGCTTTTTTTAATAGTAAAACATCAGTTAGTAAACTTCCAATGTACCTAAAGGCAATAATAGATTCTTCATCAATTATATTTTCTAAAAAACTATCCATGTTTTTCTCTGACAATTGTTTCTTAATAGCACCATGAAGCTCTAGTGGAATTGTTTCTAAAAAGGTATCAATAATTTCTTCAAAAGTAGGCGCCCCTACTTTGTTCTCATCTACTTGTACTATTGTGAAAAGAAACTTTTTTAGTTCCAAAATTGTTTTTAAGTCGATGTTTAAATTACGAAGTTCTTTTATGATAAGAACCCAAAGTGCTTCAAAAGCATTTAGGAACACCTTTCTTCTTTGAACAGCTATATTTTCCTCATTTGGATTAGACTCCTTTTCGTTTAGCAAACCTTCTTGTTTCCAATTGAAATATACCCTTGGATGAACATCTAAAGGTTTTAAAGGAATTTTCTTTTCCGTTAGTAATGGGTAATAGTTTAGTATGGATATCATTATTGATAAATTTGATTACTCAAAAGTAATAAAAAAAATATCAAATCCTAAAATTAACGTAAAAATAGTAAAAAATATATAAAAAGGAAAGAACTTGTTTATACCCCGAATATAAATCGGTTATAGAATACTTTGAGAATCCGAAGAAGCTATTTTGCAATACCAGTTGTAAATACCGTTTTCATTATTTATTCGAAAAAGAAGAAAAAAACGAGGTATATGAATTTGAAAAGGCATTAAAAACCAATTACGAATTAGCGATACATTTCTTTAACCAAAACATATTTGAAGTAGATGCCAAAGTAGCAAAAGCACTCGGATTCAAAAGAAATGTTTACATGGGTATCAAACAATTTTCACCAAGTGAAAAATTGTATCATTCGTTAAAAAGAATTAAAGACATTTTCTTTTTATAAGACATTGAGAAAGACCTAATTCTTTTTTACAAATACAATGAGGTAAACTAAGCTGTTATTTTGTTTTGATTATTGTTTTTTTCAGTTGGTTTCTACTATTAGAATTTCATTACAAAATCAATATAAATTCCTATACTAAAAACGCACAACAACTCTTAAAAAAACACACACACTATTATCATTAATCTAAAAAACAAAAAAACATTAGGTAGAAGTAATAGAGTTTGTTTGGTTTGCTTCTACTTCTTTATTGCATTAAAACAAGCGATGCTTTTTTTTAAAGAAATGACAAAGAAGAAGAAAAGGAAATGCAAAAGAAAAGTATTACAAAAACCTAATGAATTCATTAGTAAAATGGCTAAAATAAAAGCCTTTAGAAACACTCTATGATAACGAAAAGAAAGAAAGCGTTTTTCAACGATTATTAGCTATTTGTTTTTTTTAGAAATTTCTTTGGATTTTTGATTGAAAAAATGGTGTTCAAATAGTAGTCGAAACGGTTTTTTTACCCTCAGTCTTCAGGCAACGTGCTTTTTGCTTAAAAAAAATTATTATTTATAATAATTTTTTTTAAGCAACTAATTTGAAGCTATTTTTGGCTGAAATCGAAGCGAAATACTAAACAGTAACTACTGCCTATTTTTCCTTTAAACATTTGGAATTTGCTTTTTTTAGCTGCTAAAGTAGTCAACTATTTACTCTCCAATTGCTGAATTTTATCTTCAAGCATCTTGATATATTTCTGGGTATAATCATCTACTTTATTAAGGTTATTGGTAATGTTACTTTCTTTACTACCTAACCCTTGTACTTGTTGATTATTAGAAATATTGAAAATATTAGTTACATCAAAATTAAGTATGTCCGAAGCAGATACCCCAAGAACTTCACTTATCTTTTGAAGCTTAGTAATTGTCAAGTCGATTTCTCCCCTTTCAATCTTACTGTAGCCACTAACCGACATTTCAAGTTCTGATGCAACTACCTCTCTAGTTAAGCCTTTTAACTCTCTATATTTCTTAATGTTGGCCGAGATGATTTTGATATCCATAGTCTTATAAATGTTTTAATCCACCTCAAAAGTAGCATAAAATCCTAAATTAGGAAAAAATACAACTAATAAATTACACTTAAATTAATCAATTCTGTTAAAATTGTAAGATTGTACTTAGTAGTTAATCAAAAATTTCAAATCACAAATTTATAAACCCAAAACACTATCTGCTATTATGAAAAAAATAGTATTATTCACCATCCTTTTTTTTAATTTCTCATACTCTCAAACAACTAAGACCGAGTTGATAAATGAAATTGAAAATTATAAAAAATCGAAGCTATTAAATTTTCAATTTGACACAAATTTTAAAGAATTATTTGATGCTATTTCAATAATGGGTAATCAATATTTTGGTTCACCTGTGAGAGAATCTGAATCAAGAGGATACTTTGAGTTTAAAAAAGAATCGGATTCAGAAAGGGAATACATAATGATTGAAATTAGAGGTGAAAATAAACCTTATAGACTATCTATAAACTACAAAATAGAGAAAAGAGCAACATTATATAAAACACAAGGTACATTAGGGCAACCTGATTTCAAACTTATTACTGAAAAAGGAGGATGGGAAGAAAAACCAACGAACAGTGAGAGTATTAATGTAAATATTAATTTGAGGGTCTTCAAGGTTTTATATAAAGAATTTACACTACCAATTGAACTTGAAAATAAAATTCAAGAATTTAATTTAAATCAAAAACGAGATAAGAAAAAAGTACTACAAGGAATTGATTTTGAAATGTAAAAGTGCTATGAAATCAGTAGAACAATTGAACAAAGAAAAGGACAATAAAAAATTCAAGCCTCACAATTTGCCTATCCATGAATATATTAATATGCCTCCTTTTGACTCGGATGTGTTTGACGAATTTTGGGTGCATTATATACAAAATAATGGCGAAATATTAGAAAAATATCGTTCTAACTTACATCCTCAAATTTATGTCGTTTTTAAAATTGTAGAACCATATTTTACTTACGAATTTTTTCCTATTGAATTATTTAATCAATTAAATAGTTGCAAATCCCAGTGATATTTACCTCCTATTCCAATTAAAAGTGACCACCACTTTCCAATCTAAATTGACCACCTAAATTTTAAAAGACAATGAAATATCCATCAACATTAAAATACCTTTTCCTATTTGGGCTCTTTTATACTTCATCTGTTGCTCAAGTTAAACAGATTACATTACCATCAAGTATTGTAAAACAGTCTTCAGTAATTAAAAAAACGCAACAGGAAATAGTTATAATTACTCCAGATGAAGAAGGAGAAAGTAACTTAGAATCTAACTATACTTTTGATTCAGAAGGAGGTACAACTGTAATAAAATTCACAGAATCAAGTGCTACAACTGCCAATGATTTTTTTACTGCTTTTTCAAGCAAGTTACAAATAACTCCCAACGATACTTTTAGGTTGTTAAAAACAGAGCAGGATGACATTGGCTTTACACATTACCGATTTCAGCAGCAGTTCAAAGGGATTCCTTTGGATGGAGTTCAATTCTTATTGCATGAAAAAAATGGAAGATTAACATCCGCAAATGGAAATTTCTTTTCAGGTCTTGATATAAATACTACAGCTTACATTTCAAAACAAGAAGCAATTCAAAAAGCAATTGATTTTACTGGCGCTGAAAAATATTTGTGGAACAACCCAAAAGAAGAGCAATTTTTAAAAACCATTAAAAAAGATATAAATGCAACTTACTATCCTAATGCAGAACTTGTAATAGCCCCAACTAATGGAATATATGCTAAAGAAAACTTTAGATTGTGTTACAAAGTCAATATATTTTCTGAAATTCCTTATGACAACGTTGATGTTTATATAGATGCTCTAACTGGTGAAACAATCAATAAGATAAGTAAAATTGCTCATGCTGATGTTACAGGAACTGCAAATACTTTGTATAGTGGCACAAAGACTATTTCTATGGAGAATAATGCTGGAACATATCGATTAAGAGAAACCTCAAGACCTATTCAAACCTTTAATATGAGAAATAGCTCTAATTATTCTGATGCAGTTGATTTTACAAATACTTCAAATAATTGGACAACAAAAGAAATGGTATTAACTTCTATTACTATTTCATCAGTAAACAATAATTGGATTGATGCTCTCTATGACACATCAATTAGTAGTAGACCAGATATTTATATTCAAGTTAAAGACGCAAATAATAATGTTATTTGGTCAACAATGAATAAAATTCTTAATGAGGCATTTACATTTCCAATAACAATAAAATCAAGTATTTATTTACCTCAAAATTCTCAATATACTTTGAACATATATGATTATGATAGTCCAACTTCGAGTCAGTTATTAGGGAGTTTTAATATCAATCCAACCACAGGAAATAGTTTGTATTCCTCAAACGGGACATCTGGTTCGATTTTTATAGATGCAAAAAATAGTCCTGGATTGGATGCTCATTGGGGAGCTGAAACAGTTTTTGATTATTTTAAAAATAAACATAACAGAAACAGTTTTGATAATTCAGGAGGTACAATTTTCAGTCTTGTTCATGCTAATTTAATAAGTGAAAGTAATATTGCCAACAATAATGCAGGTTGGAATGGGATTAGTATGAATTATGGTGATGGCGATAGTGAAGAAGGTCCTCAATCTGCCTTAGATGTTTGTGGACACGAATTAACTCATGCAGTTATACAATATTCTTCTGATTTAATTTATCAAGCTGAATCAGGGGCGTTAAATGAATCTTTTGCAGATATATTTGGAACAGCAATTGAGTTTTATGATTCCCCTTTAGCAAATTATACAATTAGTGAAAAAACTTTCTTTCAGTCAGGGGGATTTACTCGTTCATTAAAAGAACCAAAACTTAAAAGTCAACCTAATACTTATGAAAGTCCTCTAACCAATGGATATTGGAAAAACCCAAAGGAAATTAATTATGACTCTGGCGGAGTACATATAAATAGTGGAGTTCAAAATTATTGGTTTTATTTATTATGTGAAGGAGGCACAAATACTAATGATTTAGGAAATAACTATTCTGTTTCGGCAATCGGAATTGAAAAATCAGCTAAAATTGCTTATCGAAATCTCGTATATTATCTAACTCCAAATTCTACATATAAAAGTGCGTATTTAGGTTCATTAATTGCGGTAGAAGATTTGTATCCAACAATTAATGGTGTTTATTCTCAAGAATATAATTCTGTCCGACAAGCTTGGTTTGCAGTGGGTGTTGGAAGTAACCCTGCTTTATCTTGTGAAGGCATCACAGATTTAACTGCTCAAAATGGTACATTTACTGACGGTAGTGGTACATTAAACTATAATAATAATGCCAATTGTAAATGGGTTATTGCTCCTGCTGGTGCAACTAAAATAAATTTAAATTTTACAGCATTTAATACCCAATCAAATATTGATAAAGTATATGTGTATAATGGTCCTGATGATACTTATCCATTATTAGCCACTTGGTGGGGCAATACATTACCTTCAACAATTAGTACAACTAATGGAGTTGGAGCTATGTGCATTAAATTTGTAACAGATGCTACTATAAATCTTAGTGGTTGGTCAGCGGATTATACCTCTACAATCGTTACCCCAACCTGTTCAGGAATAACCTCTTTAACAACTCCAACAGGTTCTTTTGATGATGGTTCAGGAGCGTTAAACTACACAAATAATCAACAATGTTATTGGTATATTGCACCACCCTGCGCTACCAGTGTTACTATGAATTTTTCAGCCTTTAATACTGAATCAAATTATGACTGGGTTGTTGTATATGATAGTTTAAACGGAACTAATTTACTTGGAATATTCTCTGGTACTACTATTCCTAATAGTATAACATCTTCAACTGGGCAAATGGTAGTTTATTTTAAATCAGATTTCGGTACAGTAACTCAAGGGTTTAACGCTAATTACACCTCGATAGGTTCTTCGTATTGTACAGGAGTTACTGTACTAAATAGTTCAGATACAGGTGAAATATCAGATGGCAGTGGAGCAAACAAATATTGTAATAATATGAATTGCTCTTGGTTAATTCAACCCCCTCAAGCTCAAAAAGTAACATTTAACTTTACATCATTTAATTTACAAAATGCTTCTGCAGATGGTAGAACCATTTATGATGCTGTTGAAATTTATGATGGAATAAATGATAGTGCTCCGTTATTGGGAAGATTCACAGGCTCAACTGTTCCAAATGCAGTAACGTCAACTGGAAGTAGTTTGTTTATTAAATTTTATACGGACTATGAAATAAATTTTCAAGGCTGGTCTGGATATTATACTTCTACACAAATACCTTATTGTAATGGTGTAGCAACTACTCTAACCACTGCAACTGGAACATTTTCAGATGGAAGTGGAACGGATAAATATGCTAACAATGCAAATTGTGCTTGGCTCATTCAACCTACCAATGCCAAAACGGTTACTTTAAATTTTACAGCATTTGATACGGAGTTAAATAAAGATGGAGTGATTGTTTTTGACGGAAGCAATAATACAGCTCCTGTTTTAGGAATATTTTCGGGGAACACATTACCACCATCTGTAACTTCAACAACAGGTAGTATGTATATCGAGTTTTTATCTAACGAGGCATTAAGATCGAA
The DNA here is from genome assembly GCA_041191945.1 of Bacteroidota bacterium. GTDB lineage: Bacteria > Bacteroidota > Bacteroidia > Flavobacteriales > Flavobacteriaceae > Flavobacterium. The sequence continues at coordinate 7,639 of JBEENX010000024.1, read as the reverse complement.
TGGTTGGACTGCAAATTACACTTCAACAAAACCAAGTATTTATAATTTAGCATCTACTAATTTCAAAATACAAGTAGAATCTAATAGTTGCATTGGTAAGAAAACGGGTAAAATATCCGCTACCATAACTAATACCAATTATGCGTATCAAGTTACTGTCACAGGGGTTAATAGTTATACTAACAGTCAAACAGTTCCTGTTGGTACAGCTACTTGGAACATTACAGGATTGGAGAAAGGGAAATACACTATTTGCTTTGCCATAGCCTCCGAACCAACTCAAAAACAATGCTTTGATATTGAGGTTACCGAACCTGACCCTCTAAGCGTTTATGCTAAAGTTGATAATTCAACTGGAATTATCAATTTAGCTATGTTAGGAGCTAAAAATTACAATGTAAATGTTAATGGCAAAACGACTACTGTGAGCGATAACAACTTTAGTACAGTACTTCCTACTGGACTTAATACAATTAGTGTTACCACTGACAAAGATTGTCAGGGTATTTATCAGCAAGAAATTTTTATTTCGGAAAAAGCCTTTATTTATCCAAATCCAACCTTTGGTGTGTTGCATATTTTCGTTGGAGGCACAGAAGAAAGTATAACTATGAACTTAAATAATTTGTCAGGAGCAACTATCAAGAAAATGAACCTTACTATAGGAGAAACAAGAGAAGTTGCCGTTGATTTAATTGGTGTTCCACAAGGAAGTTACATCATCACTCTTAATTCAAAAACAGTAAGTCAATCCTTTAAAGTAATCAAACTATGATACAATATAAACTGAAATACGGCTATTTGATTTTACTTTCTGCATTAGTACTTAGCTGTGGTGGTTCTGGCAATGAACCAATCACTCCTGAGATTAAAGCCCCTGAAGTAGTGAGCTTAAATCTTCCATCAAACAATACAATTTGCGAAGATGGAATAAATGTTGCAACCTCTACCAGTGATGTTGTATTTACTTGGGCTGTAGCGAGTAATGCTGACAGCTATGAGTTATCAATCACCAATTTAGTTACTAATGCAGTAACTACAAAAACGATTGCTCACCCAATAGCAACTGCTACGGTTAATTTGACACGTGGACAGCCTTATAAATGGCAAATAACTTCAAAGAGCACTAAGACAACTAAAACAGGAGTTTCTCCGTCTAATAAGTTTTATTTGGCAGGAGCAGGTATTACCAGTTACGCTCCGTTTCCTGCAACGATAACAGCCCCTACTTTTGGAGCAAGTGTTACTCCAGTAAGCAACAAAATAACTTTATCGTGGACTGGTTCAGACCCTGATAGCTCGATTCTAACTTATGAAGTTTTCATTGATACTGATGAGGCGAAAGTGAGAAGTTATACTACTCCAATTAGTTCTTCTACAAACAGCTATAGCGCAACTGTTGAAAGCAATAAAACCTATTTCTGGTGTGTAAAGACCAGTGATGGTAGAAACATAAGTTACTCGTTGATTCACAACTTTAAAACTAATTAGAAAATAGTAAAATATCAATTAATAATCGTCAAAAAACTTAATCAAAAATGAAATTAAAACACATTATTTTAACTCTGACATCAATTTTTATTGTTGGATGTTCGTCTAACGATTCAAATCCTATAGTTGTTCCTGTAGCTCCAACTAATTTAGCTGGAAACCTTGCCAGTAATCAAATAGTATTGACTTGGACAGATAATTCAACTAATGAAACAGGATTTACCATTGAAAGAAAAACAGGTACTGGAAACTACTCCCAATTGATTTCACTTTCTTCAAATGTAACAACTTATACCGATGCAAGTGTTTCAACAGGTAGTTCTTATACTTACAGAGTTTATGCTTTAAATTCAGCAGGTAATTCAGCAACATATTCCAATGAAGTTTCAATATCGATACCTGTTCCAGTAACTATTCCCGTATTAACAACTATAGCTACTTCCTCTTTAACTTCTACAGGAGTTGTTACTGGAGGAAATATCTCATCAGATGGAGGGGGAACTATCACATCAAGAGGAGTTGTTTGGGGAACTTCTGCTAATCCTACTATTTCACTTACAACCAAAACAACTGACGGTACAGGTTCGGGAAGCTTCACAAGTACTGTAACTGGATTAATAGGAAATACACAATATTACATTAGGTCTTACGCTACCAATAGTGCAGGGACAAGTTATGGAAATGAAATTAGTTTTACTACGTTGCCAACGATAGGGCAAACCTATCAAGGCGGGGTAATTGCTTATATTTTGCAAGCTGGTGACCCAGGATATGTGGCAGGAGAATTTCACGGAATTATTTCTGCAACAGCAGACCAAGTGATAAATATTACTTGGAGTAATGGTGGTAGTAATGTATCTACTGGAGCTACAGGTACAGCTTTAGGAACAGGAAATTCAAACACAAATACAGCTGTCAATGTATATGGAAGTGGAAGTTATGCGGCTAAACTATGTTATGATTTAGTATTAAATGGTTACAGTGACTGGTATTTACCGAGTAGAGATGAGATGAGTAAGATGATTTTGAACAAAACTGCCATTGGAGGATTTTCAAGTGCTAACTACTGGAGTTCAAGCGAATATTCAGGCTTAAATGCTTATTATTCAAATTTCACAAGTGGAAGTGCGAATTTAACTGGGGCTAAAAATACAGTAGCGAACGTTCGAGCAGCGAGGTCATTTTAAATCAAATACATTCTAACAAAAATGTAAGCCAAATAATCGAACGATTGTTTGGCTTATATTTTTTGTGTTAGAGATTGGCTTTTATGAATGCAAGCGTAAAGTAAGAAAAGTTTTTCTGTGTGGTTAAGTAGTGTTATAGTTGGAGAACTAAATTGTCAACTTAGCTCTGAAATTGAATAGAAGCACAGAGGTTTAAACAAGAACTGAACCCGCTTTTTGCCATACGTCTGTCATAAATCCGCATTCTTTTTAGTTAAATTCTTGTTTAATAAATGTCAGCCCATTTTTTTTCATTGTTCTATAGTTATCTGTTAATTCAATCCAAGGTAAAGTTTCATATATAAAAAGCCAATATCTGTCAAAATCGTCTCTTTTTAAAGTCTTGGACAGGTCTTTATATTCTTTAAGATATGCTTTTTTATTGTGCTTCTTATCATGTAAATATGAAATCATTAAAAAGATGCAGTCCAAAGAGTTTATAGAATCTTGTTTAATAGTTAATATTTCAATATCGAAATCATATTTAATTGCCCAATATATTGAGTAAGAGCAGGCTTCGTAAATTTTCTTTCTAAGTCCTAATGTGTAAATGTCTTGTGCTATTCTTTTTATTATGCTTTTGTCAATTTTGTGTGGTTCAAATACTTTTGGTTCAAGAAGATTTATTAAGTATGGATAAAGTAAAACTAAATGATGTATTTGCTTTATGTAGTAGTCTTTTGCGTTTGTATCTAAATGTTTATTAGAAAGAATTTTTATGGCATAATTTAATATTGAAGAATCAGAATCTTCATCCAACATTAGTTCAATTGCAAAGTCAATAAAGCCTTTTAATTCTTTAACTCTAATTGCTTCTTTAAAATTTACTGTATAAGTGTTAGTAAAATTAAAATGGTTCAATTTAGTAACCCAATTCTTCACACTTGCCAACGGTAAAGGAATTATTTTTGACTTTTTACTATTAAGTGTTAATTCATATTTTTTCAGTTCTTCTGATAAACTCAAAAAGAATCTGTCCGCTTCTTCGTATGTGTCAACATAACAAGTATAATCATCTATATTTCTTATGTATTTAAAACTTTGTTGCGTTAGTTCGTTATCAACAGCTACGAGTATAATTTCTGAAATTAGATTTGAAGAGTGGGGCTCAATTAAAACTCCATTTGTTTCCCCATGCTTTAAATTACGTGTGTTGAAATCAATTTGATTAAACCATTCGTGTTTGTCTGTTGGTTTTGATTTTGACTTGGATAAACTTTTACCTACTAATGCCCAAGAAATGGAATGACTATAAACACTTGGAAAACAATTTGAAATATCAGCCAATGCAACATATTTACTTTTAATTACTATATCTTGCTCAGGGTCTCCGTCCTTCGAAAAATTTTTGTAGTTCATTTCAAAAAGTTCAGGTTTGTTTTCAAACTTTCTTAAATGGATTCTACTTATTTTGAAAGAATCATTTATTGTCTTGTCATTAAAGTAACTCTGTAATTTAGTCCAATTGTCCGCTAAACAATTTGCTTGATTTGAGTATGCAAAAGGTTCAGGAATTGCCATTGGTCTTGGAATATTAATATTCCGCATACTTGAATATCTGATATAATCTTTGGGTTTTTCGTTTATTGGAAAATTAAGTGTTTTGGTAAATGCTAAAAACTCAACACTAGTCAAAAAGTTAGGTATTTTTTCTGCAAAAAGTCCATAACCAACCAAACCGTCATATAAGTCAGTATCTGAAATCTCATTTTTGTATTCAATGTATTTTCTCATTTCTCATTTGTTGATAAGTGTTGTCTTTTGGATGAGGCATAACACCTGATATATGCATTGTGTTAATCTAAAATTAAAAACATTAGTTTATCGTATTTATCTCTAATGCTCCATTTATAATAATTTACTTTTTCAAAATTGCGCTTAATTTTCAGATGAATTTTACGGTTATATTAAGAATTGTATTATGTTTTTTAGTTTATATGACAAGAACAATTACATTGTGTTTGACTTTGTTTTTTATCTGTTTAAAGAAATCAAGATAATCGAGTTCTAAAATGTCGAGTAATTGAAAAAACAAATCTGATGTTAGTACAGCTTATTTAAATTTATATTTCTAGGTAATCGTATTAATTTGGATTTTCAGTCACTTTATTTGTTATTCTTATGTTCTAGATTATTTGTTCACATTTTTATTATATAAACAAGAATTAAAAATATATGCTGACGTTATTTTTAATAAATATTCCAATTTGATTTGATCCAATTTTTCACTTCTATTTGCATTACGATATTAGAAGGTAATCTTTCATGAATCATTTTTTCGATTTTTTGGCAATCTTTAACTTGACTTAAATCCCACCCATTTGCTAGGGTATTTATAAGATACAGAACTTCATATCCTTCATTTCTGTTGAACCTAGTACTATCTGGATTTCCAGTTACTTTTGGATTGTCGTTTGGATAAGCGGTCCATTGATATCCATTATAAGTCATATCTGTCTTATTAAATAATGGCATAATTTTATTTCTTTAATTCTTCCTACTCTTTGTTCCAGTTTTCGGATTCCCTGTTTGAATTTTACATACTAATTATATTAATGCACGATCAAAGGAGATAGTACATTAGAATAATAACAAACGTGTTATTTTGTTTTTAGACGGGAAAATTAGGCAGTTTGTTGGGAATAATTTTACGGTTTTCCGCACAATTGCATGTAGTGGTCAACAAAAAATGTAGAATGCTAAGCAAATTGCTTGTTACAGTTGAGGACAATAGGTGTAGTTCATCTTGAATTTGGGTTTCAATGATTTGGATTTATTTTTCAAAATTTCGAATTTTTGAGTTGAAATTTTGGGATTCCATTCTAATAGGTATTATTTAAAAAAAATTACGATTCCTGCTTTTTCAGCATTATTGAGGAGGTCGATGTCGGTGCCTTTTTTGAAAAGGAGTTGTTTTTTCAAATTGTTTTTTCTTTTTTCGATAGTACTTAGGGAAAGAGGAATGAAATTAGGAAGGTCTTTTGTCATTACCCCTTTTGCAAGTAGTTCTAGGATTTTTTTGTCGTGCTTGTCCCAATCGAAATTTTGTACTGGGGTTTTGTTTTGTGCGTCAACTATGGTTTGACTATAATACAATTGGTTGTTATGGATATCTTCTAGTATTTTGGAAATAATGCCAAAATTAATATCGCTTTTGGCAATAAAAACTTGGGGCTGTATTCTTCTAATTATACTATCTACCCAAGCGGGTTCGTTGTACATGGAGATGATGATGATTTTGCATTTTGGAAAATAATCTTGAATCAGAGCCGCCACATCATCCCCAGAGAATAACTCTTTTTCTTCGTAGGGAGGAAGACTAATATCAATAAATTCCATATCCATAATATTTCCGCTGTTTTTGAATTCAGCAATGATTTCGTAGGCTTGTTTACAGTCGTATGCCAGGTGTGTAAGTCTTCAAACTAATTTGAACTTTTCCTAAGAGAGTATTTAGTTAATAATTCAAAGATAAATGTTAGTTTTGATTTTTTGTTAATTTTATTTTTTGGTACTCATTTCTACGGTTAATAATAGCTATTTTCTTTAATCGTTCTCGTTCTTTTAAAATTAATTCACCTCTTCCAAAATAGACATCAGCTGGGGTTAGGTTGTTTAATGATTCATGGTATCGTTCATTGTTGTAACGATAAACAAACTTTTCTAAAGCGGCTTCTAATTCTTCTGGAGCGAAGTAATTGTCGAGTTTCACTACGTTTTTCATAGTTCTGTGATAGCGTTCAATTTTTCCTTGTGTTTGCGGATGATTGGGTCTTCCGTGAACCTGGTCCATTTGATAATTATCCTTTAAATACGATTTTAATTCGCTTGCAATGTAGCACGAACCATTGTCTGACAAGAGTTTTGGTTTTTGTTTAGTTACTAATTTTGCTTTTTTTATAGCAACATCAACAGTTCTTTTTACATCATCGGCTTTCATGCTGGAACAAAGTTCCCAGTGCACAATATATCGGCTATAATCGTCTAATACCGTACTCAAGTAATACCATCCCCAACCTAATATTTTAAAATAGGTAAAATCCGTTTGCCACATTTGATGAACAAAGCCTGTTTTGTCTGTAAATTCATTTCCCGCACTCAGAAAAATATGAGCTGGAGCTGTAATTAAACCTCTTGACTTTAAAATTCTGTAAACACTCGATTCTGATATGAATATTTGTTGTTCATCTGTCATTTTATAAGCTAATTCACGAGAAGATAAATCAGGATAATCCAAAGCTAATTTTACAACCAAATTCTTCTGCTCTTGTGGAATGCTGTTCCATTGCCTGTTTGCTGCTCTTTTGGTTGGAATTAATCCTTCTATTCCTTTTTCGCTGTAAGCATGATACCAATTGTAAAAGGTACTCTTGTTGATTCCAATCTCCCGAAGTGTTCGATTGACTCCGATTTCTGAACGAGTAACCATGTGAATGATTTCTTGTTTTTCGGATACTGTAAGTCGCATATATTTCTTAAACTTTTCAGTTAATCCAGCATGTCCAAGCTTTTTTTTACAATATCGTAGCGTAAAACCAAATCGGCAATCAGAACTTTTAATGCCTGGTTTTCTTTCTTGAGTTCTGCTACTTCATCACTCGTAGCTTCTCTTGTAGTATCGCCTGAAAATCGTTTTTTACCAGCTTCTAAAAACTCTTTGTTCCATTTGTAAAACTGAGATTCATTGATGGAATACTTACGACATAATTCTGCAACTGACATTTCTGCTCGTAAAGCTTCCATTACGATTTGGATTTTCTGTTCAGAACTAAAGATTCTTCGAGTGTTTCTACGAATGTCTTTAATGAAATTCTCTGCTGTTTTTTTCTTAGGTGTTTTCATAATAATTCAAATTTAAAGATTTTGAAAACACTCTCTTAGTTTTGACCTAAATCAGTCCACTTTTTGCTGACAATTTACAG
>JBEENX010000023.1:0-26238 GCA_041191945.1 Bacteroidota bacterium | reverse complement strand
TCCACATCTTCCATCAAAAACATATCTTGATGTTTCGCTCGTGTTTTTGCATCCAAACCAGCATGATAAGCCACCGCACTAATACCATTCACCTGCAAAACCTCAGCAATAGCTTCTACCTTTTTACGACTTAAACAGTAAATAATTCCTGATTTCCCTTTATTTTGCTTAATAAACCGAATGATATCCGATTCGATATTTTTGGTCTTAGTACGCACTTCATAATACAAATTAGGCCGATTAAAAGACGCTTTGAATGTTTGAGCATTGGACATATCCAAATTTTTCAAAATGTCTTCCTGTACTTTTGGAGTAGCTGTAGCAGTCAATCCAATTACTGGAACATCATTACCTAACTGCTTAATAATATGTCTTAAATTACGATACTCTGGTCTAAAATCATGCCCCCATTCTGAAATACAATGTGCTTCGTCTATAGCAACAAAAGAAACAGTTACTGACTGAAGAAATTGCACGTATTCTTCCTTAGTCAAAGATTCTGGAGCAACATACAACAGCTTAGTAACCCCTACTGAAATATCATTTTTAACTTGTGCAATCTCTGTTTTGGTCAAAGACGAATTTAAAACATGAGCGATTCCATTTTCTGAAGAAAGACTTCGAATCGCATCCACTTGATTCTTCATCAAAGCAATCAATGGTGATACTACAATCGCAGTTCCTTCCTGAATTAAAGCCGGCAACTGATAACAGAGTGATTTCCCTCCGCCTGTAGGCATAATAACGAAGGTATTTTGTTTAGCAAGAATACTTCGTACAACCTGCTCTTGCAATCCTTTAAATTGACTGAAGCCAAAATACTTCTTTAATTCTTTGTGGATATCAATTTCGTTTGAATTCATTCTTTATTATGTGGTATTTTGTATAAATTTGCATCACATAAAGATACAACTTTCTTTTATAATCGCAAATTTAATGATAACAACCCAAAATATTTTGGCTACAGCCCAAAAAACCATACTCTCAGAAAGCCAATCTATTGCAAAACTTGCTGATTTTCTGGATGAAACATTTGCAACAGCTGTTGAAAAAATATACCAAACCAAAGGTAGATTAGTAGTCACTGGAATAGGAAAAAGTGCCATTATTGCTCAAAAAATGGTAGCCAGCTTCAATTCAACAGGAACTCCATCCTTATTTTTACACGCTGCCGAAGCCATACATGGGGATTTAGGAATGGTTCAAAAAGAAGACATTGTCATCTGCATTTCGAAAAGTGGTAACAGCCCCGAGATAAAAGTACTAGTCCCTCTATTGAAACGTTTTGATAATTTTTTAATTGCCATAACAGGAAATATGAGCTCTTTTTTAGCACAAGGAGCTGACATTGTTCTAAACACCACAGTAGATAGAGAAGCTTGCCCTAATAATTTAGCTCCCACTAATAGTACTACAGCTCAATTAGTAATGGGAGATGCCTTAGCAGTTTGCCTCATGGAAATGCGCGATTTTAAAGCCGAAGATTTTGCAGTCTATCATCCTGGAGGCGCTTTAGGAAAAAAATTACTCCTTCGCGTCAAAGACATGCTAGAAAACTCGCAAAAACCAATAGTTACTCCCGATGCTCCAATCAAAAAAGTAATTGTTGAAATTTCGGAAAAACGTCTTGGAGTAACTGCTGTAGTAGAAAACAATCAAGTAGTCGGAATTATTACAGATGGAGATATTCGCCGTATGTTAAACGACAGAGATACTTTTGCTGATTTGACAGCCAAAGACATTATGACCAAAAATCCAAAAACCACTACCTCAGAAACGATGGTAATTGAGGCGTTTCATTTGATGGAAAATTTTAAAATTACCCAACTTATTGTAGTGGACAACTCAGAATTTAAAGGGGTGTTACACCTTCACGATATTTTAAAAGAAGGAATTATATAATGGCAAAGAAAGATTTAAACGAAATGTCGTTTTTAGACCATCTCGAGGAACTACGATGGTTATTAGTACGAAGTACAATCGCTATTTTGATTTTAGCAACGGTTACTTTTTTTGTAAGTGATTATATTTTTGATGTAATTATTTTTGGACCAACCAGTCCCGATTTCATTACCTACCGCTTTTTCTGTGATTTATCACACCAATTAGGATTTGCAGATAGTATTTGCGTAACCGAAATGCCTTTCATTATTCAAAATACGGATATGGAAGGACAAGTAAATATTTTAGTTTGGACTTGTATCTTGTCTGGATTCATTCTTGGATTCCCTTACATACTATGGGAATTATGGAAATTCATTAGCCCTGCTTTGTACGAAAAAGAAAGAAAACACGCCAAGCTATTCATTTTTGTATCTTCGACGCTTTTCTTCTTGGGAGTTTTATTTGGCTACTTTGTAGTAATTCCAATGTCGGTAAACTTCTTTGCTACTTTTAAAGTAAGTGAAGTGGTAAAAAACCAATTCAGCATTGATTCCTACATCGGAATGGTAAAAACGAGTATCGTAGCCAGTGGCTTATTTTTTGAATTGCCAATTATCATTTATTTCTTGACCAAGTTAGGTTTAGTAACCCCAACGTTCTTGAGAAAATACTGGAAATATGCAGTGATTATCATTTTAATTGTAGCCGCTATTGTAACACCTCCAGATGTGGTAAGTCAAACCATTGTGGCCATCCCAATGTTAATTATATACGAAGCAAGTATATGGATTTCAAAAATTGTAGTTCGTAACCAAAAGAAAGAAAATGGCTGATATAGTTCAAGAATTTAATGAGTACCGTTCTAAAATGAACGAGAAATTACTGGCAGACAACAACAAAATTGTAAAGCGTATTTTCAATTTAGACACGAATGCCTATGCCGAAGGGGCTTTGGATGTTAAAACCAAAGAACTTTTAGGACTGGTAGCCTCTACTGTATTGCGTTGTGATGATTGCATCAAATACCATTTAGAAACCAGTTATAAAGAAGGCATTACCAAAGAAGAAATGATGGAAGCCATGGGAATCGCTACTTTAGTTGGCGGAACCATTGTAATACCTCATTTGCGCAGAGCATACGAATTTTGGGAAGCGTTAGAAAATAATTAATAATGTAACAATACGTCAATGTAACAATAAACCAATTGCTACATTTAGGAAGTGATTAATTTACACATTTAGAAATGATATTAAGAGCAGACAATCTAATCAAAACCTACAAAGGCCGCAGTGTTGTAAAAGGGATTTCGGTAGAAGTAAACCAAGGAGAAATCGTAGGGCTTTTAGGTCCTAACGGAGCGGGTAAAACCACTTCTTTTTACATGATTGTAGGCTTGGTAAAACCCAATTCAGGCAGTATTCACTTGGACAATTTGGACATTACGGATTACCCAATGTACAAAAGAGCCCAAGCAGGAATTGGCTACCTCGCTCAAGAAGCATCTGTTTTTAGAAAACTGAGTATTGAAGACAATATATTAAGCGTACTGCAATTGACCAACTTATCAAAGGCTGAACAAGAAGCAAAAATGGAAAGCTTAATAGCTGAGTTCAGTCTGGAACACATCCGAACCAATCGAGGCGATTTACTTTCTGGAGGGGAAAGACGCCGTACCGAAATTGCACGCTGTTTAGCTACTGACCCCAAATTCATTTTATTAGACGAACCTTTTGCAGGGGTTGACCCCGTAGCAGTAGAAGACATCCAACGTATTGTTGCCCAACTAAAAAACAAAAATATCGGTATCTTAATTACCGACCATAACGTACAGGAAACACTAGCCATTACTGACAAAACCTACTTAATGTTTGAAGGAGGCATTCTTAAAGCAGGAGTTCCTGAAGAATTAGTGGAAGACGAAATGGTACGCCGTGTATACTTAGGACAAAACTTCGAATTGAGAAAGAAAAAATTAGAATTTTAAAATGAATAAACTTTCTCCAGAAGAATTAAATCAAAGTCATCAAGATCCGAATCATTGGATATGGGGGATTTTTTATTTCAACAAGCAAGATCATAGATTGCTTCCGCCTAAACGAAATCCTTGGATGGGTTGGACCGTTAACTTTGCCAATCCAAAATCAATTTTACTGTTATTAGCTATGATGTTATTTTGTAGTGTAATCGTCTATTTCGCCAAATCGAAATAAATAAATTTTGTATTACGCTAACTTGTTCATTTTTGAAAGTGCATTATTCGCTACCGAAAGCAACACATAGAATACAATCACTAAAGGAATCCCAGCATACTGAAAAAACACCAACAGTAAAAGTGAAGCTACTAAAAAGCCTATTTGCAGTGCATTTTTCTGTAAACTAAAGGTTTTTATTTTCAATGAAAACAAAGGGATTTCAGCATTTAATAGATATACACTCAAAATCGTAATTACTACTAATATCCACGGATTAGTCAATAATTCCAAAACCAACATCGAGTCAGAATAAAGCAATACTAGAGGCAAACTCAATATGAAAAGTGCATTCGCTGGTGTTGGCAACCCTATAAACGAATCCGTCTGACGGGTATCAATATTAAAATTAGCCAAACGATAACACGATCCCAAAGTAATCAAAAAGCCTAAAAATGGCCAAGGTTCTACAGCCCAACCCCATTGAGGAAACGAACTAGAACTACCCATCAATTGGTACATGACGATACCTGGCACTACTCCACTGGTCACCATATCAGCTAAGGAATCCAATTGCAAACCTAACGGACTAGATACTTGAAACCAGCGCGCAAAAAAACCATCAAAAAAATCCAAGAAAATTCCCAAACTGACAAAATAAAATGCCATTTCGTACTCTTTGCTCAAAGCAAATACCACCGCTATACAACCACAAAATAGGTTCAGCAAAGTAATCGCATTAGGAACGTGTTTTTTAATAGTCATCATAATATAACATCTATGGATCGTGAAGAGCAAATGTACTATAATAAGTTCAAGCATATAAAATTTAAGTACCATTTTTTTACTTATTTCCCTTGCTGTACTATTTATTTTGGAGGCATAGATGAGTTCATTATGTAAAAAAGAGTATTTTTGACAACAAGAATAATCCCGCCCAACAACCTACTAACATGAAGTATTCCGTACTAAAAAAAACATTTTTTTTCGTCTTATTCGTTTTAAGTAGCCAAAGTAATATTGCGCAACATATAGCACTTTCGAAAGAAGCCAAAGCAAGTGTACTAACCTGCGGAACAAGCAATGAGATCTATGCCCTTTTTGGACATACTGCTATCCGAATAACAGATAGCCCTAACGGAATTGACCTAGTCTATAATTATGGGGCATTCGACTTTAGCACTTCAAATTTTGCACTAAAATTTGTAAAAGGCAACCTTCAGTATTTTGCTGTCGCCAATTCGTATGCCGATTTCATTGCGAATTACACCTATGAAAAACGTGCGGTGTACGAACAAGAACTCAATATTTCTGCAGCACAAAAACAACAATTATTTGACAACCTAAACCGATCGCTACAATTAGAGAACAGAGAGTACACCTATAAATTTATTGATCAAAACTGCACCTCTATGGCGGTCGATGTACTCAACCGTTCCTTAAACCAACAGCTTATAGTCAAAAAAAACGATAGGAACACAACATACCGTAGCATTTTATTTCCCTATTTTAACAATCATTTTTACGAGCAATTAGGAACAAGCATCCTCTTTGGGACAAAAACAGACCAATTGGGTACAGCCATCTTTTTGCCTTTTGAACTCCAAAAAAGTCTCAACCAAATCAAACTAAACCAACACCCTATTGTAAAAGAAAACAAAACAGTATTAGAATTTGAACCAGAATCCAACCCATCTTGGTGGAACAATAGGTACACCTACTTACTCTTCTTGGCACTAATTCTAATCCTTAACAAAAACAGTATAGACAAAATATACCTCACTATCACAGCCCTGTTAGGTGGTACCTTCTTTTTTTTAGGTATGTATTCTACCCACCTGGAATTAGCCAACAATTACAACATCTTGTTATTCAATCCAAGCGCAATCGTTTTGGTATTTTTTGCCAATACCAACCATAAAAAAGGAATACAGTACACACTTTGGTTTAACTTAGCAGCATTAGGAAGCTACACACTTATTGTCCTCAACAAAGCCCACCTCTGGATTGTTGTACCATTAATCATCACTAACGGACTTATCCTGCTAAGACGTTTTTGGAACAAACAAAGGTGATATACGAAGTAAGAGGTACGATTTAAGAAGTACGATATTTAAGTGTTCAGCTGATAGTAATCAGTTGATTTGGCTTATGAGAAGCGACTTCTTATATTTCCTTATATACCTTATATGGTTTAGAAATATACGATCCCGAAGCTTCGGGACGATATTCGATTTACGAAGTACAATCCCGACGCTTCATTTACGATTTGACCAACAACCAACAACTGTCAACTGTCAACCAACAACAGACAACTGACAACCGACAACAGACAACCGACAACTGAAACTACTTCCCAAAGAAATCCTTCAAAATTCTAGCGGTAAATAGTCTGGCACCTGCATCATTTAAATGCCCACAAGAAGAAAAATACTGATCGCCTTCCACCACATTTTCATAATTATAAATCTCTGGATATTTTGCTTTTACTTTATTAAAATAATCCATTCCCTTCACATTAGAACACATAGGAGTCATAATCGCAATCAACTGAATATGATGGGCTTTACAAATAGCTTTTATCTCTTTATAATACTTATTATCTAAGGGTTCTAAAGCTCGAATATCATTCTTCATATTCCCTTTCTTCTTACCACCCAAAGGATGATACCCTAAATTTTCCAAATAATTAGTAGGCACACCACGCCAACTTCGGTTCATTTCACGAAAGCCAATTTTAGCATCAAAAGCGACATAACGATAAAAAGGAATATAGTACAACTTCCAAAAATCTTCCTCCTGGGCAAAATGATTTTTGATAATCTCCGAATCATGGAGATAGGGTAAAAATTGAGCCGAGATACCGGCATCTCTTTTTTCATTGGCCAAATTCATGTCGGCTTCCAACAACAATTTTTTAATTACAAAATGACGTTCCATCATTAACTTTAACAACAACGAAGCCTCAAACAAATGCGAAGCACTCATACCATAATTAAACGTCTTGATGCCTTTTTCTGCAAATAATGGTGCTACAAAATGATTGTTAGCTCTAGACGATCCTAGAAAAACTACGTCATACTGCTGTGGTGCAGCATGATAAATAGATTCTATTTTACCCCTATTGGAAGAGTGTTGAAAAACCGTGGTGTACAGCCAATCCAAAGCCACCGCTAAAAGAACCACCGCGACTACTATAAAGACAAGTAAACGTATAAACTTTTTCATTAAAATTGAAAATAAATAAATTCCTTATAATCCGAATAGGTTCCCAAAGCCAAAATTGCTGCCAAACACAAAACTAATTTAAAGCCACTGTACTTTCCTGAAATAGGCTCTACTTTCGTTCGGGAGTTCCATTCTACTACTACAAAAGCACCTATCAAAAACAACAACTCATAGTTATACCGTTCATTTTTCAAAAACTGAGAAACAAAATGCTGTTCAGTAAAAATACGCTGAATATACCGCAAAGCCTGTTGTATCGAATTGGCTCTAAAAAAAATCCAAGCCAAACAACTCAAGAAAAACGTACTCAAAATACTTCCAACAACACGAACCGAATGCCAATTGCAAGTCAACACTACGGTTTCCATATTGGTTCGGTTCTTTTTCAAAACTAGCAAGGGCAAAAAGTACACCGCATTGATAAAGCCCCAAGCAATAAAAGTCCAATTGGCGCCATGCCAAAAACCACTGACCAAGAAAATTACAAACGTATTGCGTATTTTCATACCCATACCGCCACTACTCCCTCCTAACGGAATATACAAATAATCTCGAAACCATGACGAAAGCGAAATATGCCAACGACGCCAAAATTCAGCTATATCTCTAGAGAAATAGGGATAATTAAAATTGCGCAACAAATCAATCCCAAACAACTTCGACATCCCTAACGCCATATCCGAATAGCCTGAAAAATCACCATAAATCTGAAATGCAAAATACACCGCTCCCAAAATCAAAGAAAGCGAATTCATATTGGGATAATAATCAAAAATGGCGTTAGCATAAGTAGCACAAGTATCAGCAATAACTACTTTTTTCAATAGCCCCCAAAGAAATTGACACACCCCTTCCTTGGCTTTATCAAAATCAAAGTGACGTTTGATTTTCACCTGAGGCAACAAATGAGTAGCTCTTTCAATAGGCCCCGCTACCAATAACGGAAAGTAACTCACAAAAAGAGAGTAATCCACAAAGTTGGTTTCGGCCTTAATCCGTTTCAAATAAATATCAATCACATACGATAATCCATGAAACGTGTAAAACGAAATCCCAACAGGCAATACTACATTTAGTAATAACGGACTAGTCGACAACCCTACCGCATTCAAAGCTTCGGAAAGCGAACTAGCAAAAAAATTATAGTATTTAAAAACCCCTAAGAAACCGAGATTGACACAGATACTCAACCAAAACCAAAATTTCCTTCCTCTTTCAGTTGTCCCTTTTTCAATTCGAAGTCCAGTATAGTAATCTAAAAAAGTAGAAAAAACCAACAAAAACAAAAACCGCCAATCCCAACACGAATAAAAATAATAACTCGCTACAATAAGCACTGCATTCTGACTGGCTTTACTTTTATTAAATACAAACCAATACAGCACAAATACAATAGGCAAAAAAATCGCAAAAGACAATGAGTTAAAAAACATAAACGTTGGTTTCAAATCGAAAGATGCGAAATTAGCATTTATTCTTTTTACAAACTAATTATATACGATTTACGAAGTACGGAAGACGATGTATCAATTAATCAATGTAACAATTTTGTAAGGCTAAATTAACCAAACAACTTAATGTAACTTAATTTCTTAATGGCTAAAAAATATTGGCAATAATAAAAAGCGAAGCGACCTCCTTATAATACCTTATATGCCTTATATGGTTTTAAAATTCACAAGGTACGATTCACGAATTACGAACTACATGACATTCCCCTCTACAGAGGGGCTGGGAGTGTGTTAGATAATATACGAAGTAAGATATTCGAAGTACGATATAGCAGTTTAAAAACAAGTAAATCTTAATGAACCTTAATTTCTTAATGGTTTAAAAATATTGGCAATAATAAAGAGCGAAGCGACCTCCTTATAATACCTTATATGCCTTATATGGTTCTAAAATTTACGGTATGCGATTTATGATATTCGAAGAAAAAATTCAATATTGACTATTCAATAGTAGAACAATGAGCAACGAATGTTGACTTCGAGAGCCTCAGTCAACAGTAATAAGCGTTGACTGAGGCTCTCGAAGTCAACCGACAACAATAAAATAAATTAATCTGCGAATCAGTGGTGAGAAAATTGCCTGACTGCAGTAGGCAGGATTCACTTCGTTCGCAATGACAAAGAACCAACAACAGAAAACAGACAACTAATAACCGATAACTGATAACTGATAACTGATAACTGATAACCGATAACTGATAACTGATAACTGATAACCAAAAAAAATCCCCAAAGAAAATTCTCCAGGGATTTGTAGTATAGTATAATGCCTTGCTTCTTACTTATCCAACACGGCAAAAGTCGAATTCATACTTTTAAATTCAGGCACAATTTTCTTCATTCTACTTACGATTGTATCATTATCAAAAACATCCGAACCTGTAATCAATTCAATAATATCTTGATGCAACTCCTCAAACTCTTCTTCTGTTTCTTGAGCAATCATAATTTTTTCATGATAGGTTGGAATTGTTTTAGCCGAATCATTCAACAACTCTTCATACAATTTCTCTCCTGGTCGAAGTCCTACTTCCTCAATAGCAATATCTACATTAGGAACAAATCCAGCCAACTTAATCATTTTTAGTGCTAAATCATAAATTCTAACAGGTTTACCCATATCAAAAATGTAAATTTCACCTCCATTACCCATGGCACCGGCTTCCAAAACCAACTGACAAGCCTCAGGTATCGTCATAAAATAACGTATAATATCTTTATGCGTAATGGTTACTGGACCACCTTCAGCAATTTGTTTCGTAAACAATGGCACTACAGAACCGTTAGATCCTAGTACATTTCCAAAACGAGTCGTAATAAATTTAGTGATTACACCGGTATTTTCTTTTATATGCTTCCATTGTAAGGACTGTACATATTTTTCGGCAATACGTTTACTCGCACCCATTACGTTGGAAGGATTAACTGCTTTATCCGTAGAAACCATAACAAACTTAGCTACACCATACTTACAAGATAAATCAGCTACATTTTTAGTTCCTTTTACATTAGTCACGATGGCTTGTGCGGGATTTTCTTCCATCAATGGAACATGCTTATAAGCAGCCGCATGATACACCACCTGAGGTTGATACGTTGAAAAAACTGATTCCATGGCTTTCTTACTTCGAACATCTGCAATCAAACTACGAATAACCGTATCTGTAGTGATACTTTGCATTTCAAGAGTTAGTTGGTGCAAAGGCGTTTCTGCTTGATCTAACATTAAGATTACTTTTGGCTTAAATGCTAATACTTGACGAACTATCTCACTCCCTATTGAACCCGCAGCACCTGTAATCAATATAGTTTTCGATTTTAATTGCTTTGAAATAGCCGAATTATCTAATACAATTGGCTTTCGCTCCAATAAATCTTCAATTTGAATGTTTTTAATTTTTTGAGAGATCTCTTTTTGATTCTCCCAATTGGTAATCAAAGGGACAGTAAATACTTTATAATTGTACTCCAAACATTGATCTACAATATAAATTTGCTCTTCTTTTGTTAAACTCTTATCAGCAATAATTACACCTTCCGCATTCATGGAACGCATCAAAGCAGGTAATTTTTTCTTTTGTGCCAAAATAGGCAAATCCAACATTCGTTTGGAAACATTTTGATTGTGATGATCTACAAACCCAAGTACTTTAAAACGAGCAGGCGTTTCTGAATTCAAAGCATTGGCAACAGATAAGGCATTAGCATCGGTACCGTATATAATCGTTTTAACTAACTTTTGCTTTGAATTATCCGAAAAATACAACTCAAACGTACGTTTTACAAGTACACGGTATAAAAACAAACCACAAAAAGCAAATACTGTATTAATTAACAATGCGGTATTTAGGAAAATTTTTTCTTCAAATCGAAACTCATAAACCAAGTTAAAAATTAAGAAAAAAACCAAAACAAAAACTTGTGAGAATAATAATTTTACAGCGTCAATATAAGAGGAATGACGAATAATCCCAGAATAGGTCCTAAAGATCCAAAACGAAAAAACATTGACCAATAGAAAAAAACCAACAAATACTTCCCAATGAGGCGTAATTACAAAATCAACTCCTGTTCCTCTGAACAACAAAAAATTAAACAAACAAGCCGCTATAAGTACTCCAAAATCAATGGAAAGTATAATCCAACGAGGAAGATAATTCAGACTACTAATGTTAAACCTTAGATTTTCTCTTGAAAAAAACGACATAAAATGAGTTTCTTTTTTAGACATACTGATATTCAGAGAAATAGAAAATTAATACTACTTAATTTGTACTTTTAATCAGATACAAACTAACCAAAAATAAACAATTTAAACGAAATAAAATTATTTTATATAGATCAATCTCAAATAAATCTTACAACTTATTCTTTAACAATCCCAATAAATAATCACCGTAGCCCGATTTTCGTAAGGGTTCAGCTATAGTTCTTAGCTGTTCTGAACTAATAAATCCTTGACGCCAAGCAATCTCTTCAATACATCCTACTTTCAAACCTTGACGTTCCTCTAAAACTTGTACAAACTGCCCTGCTTGCATCAAACTAGCAAAGGTTCCCGTGTCCAACCAAGCCGTTCCCCGACTTAAGATTCCCACTTTTAACTTACCTTGTTTCAAATATTCTTTATTCACATCGGTAATTTCATATTCACCACGAGCAGAAGGTTGAATATTCTTAGCAATGGCCACTACCGAATTATCATAAAAATACAAACCTGGTACTGCATAATTGGATTTGGGTTCCAATGGTTTCTCTTCTATTGAAAGAGCTTTGAATTCATGATCAAACTCTACTACGCCATAACGTTCCGGATCTGAAACATGATAGGCAAATACTACACCTCCATCAGGGGTCGTATTGGAACGCAACAACTCCTGCATATTAGCCCCAAAGAAAATATTATCTCCAAGCACAAGTGCCACCGAATCGTCACCGATAAAATCCGCACCAATCACAAAAGCTTGCGCCAATCCATTTGGAACAGCTTGCTCGGCATAACTAAATTGACATCCAATAGCTGATCCATCACCTAGCAATTTTTGAAAATTAGGCAAATCATGTGGAGTGGAAATAATCAAAATCTCATGAATTCCCGCCATCATCAAAGTCGATAACGGATAATAAATCATCGGCTTATCATAAACCGGCATCATCTGCTTACTCATGGCCAACGTTAAGGGGTGCAATCGAGTCCCCGATCCTCCGGCTAATATAATTCCTTTCATAGGTTCTAATTTTACGAATTTCTCGAATTTCTCGAATTATTCGAATTAAGTATTCTTTTATAAGTTAAGGATGGGGTGCCAAAATTAATCAGCATTCCTAACTCCATATTCGTGCATTTTAAATAATTCTGCAGTTGAGCATAAAATACAGAAGGTATCTGAGCAACTGCTTTCAATTCCACAATGATGCTGTCATAACATACAAAATCGGCTCTATAGTGCTTTTTTAATTGTACCCCTTCATAATACAATTTCAATTGTACTTGTCTTTTATAGGGAATATTTTGACTGATAAACTCCTTTTCTAAAACTTCTTCATACACCGCTTCTAGGAATCCAGGACCTAATGCTCGATGTACTTTCATACAAGCGCCAACAATTGCATAGCTTTCGTCTTTATAAAGTATTTTGGAGGGGGCATCCATATTTAATTCGTCTAATTTGTTTTTAATTCGTGTTAATTTGTGTATTGTGTAGCATAATACTTCGCATACGCCCCCGAAGTCACATTATCCAACCATTTTTGATTCTCTAAATACCAATTCACAGTACGTTCCAATCCTTCTTCAAAAGTTACCGAAGGCTTCCAACCTAACTCTGTATTAATTTTAGTAGCATCAATAGCATAACGCAAGTCGTGCCCTGGGCGGTCTTTCACGTAGGTAATCAATTGAGCCGAAGTCCCTGCTGGGCGGCCTAGTTTGTCGTCCATGATTTGACATAACAATTGTACCAAATCGATGTTTTGCCATTCGTTAAAACCGCCGATATTATAGGTGTCGTGATTTTTTCCTTCATGAAAAACCAAATCAATCGCTACCGCATGGTCTTCTACAAACAGCCAATCGCGGGTATATTTTCCGTCGCCATAGACAGGCAAAGGTTTGTTGTGAATAATATTATTAATAAAAAGCGGAATCAATTTTTCTGGAAAATGGAACGGTCCGTAGTTATTCGAACAATTGGTCAACACATACGGCAAGCCATACGTCTCACCATAGGCACGTACAAAATGATCCGAACTCGCTTTCGATGCCGAGTAAGGCGAATTCGGGTCGTAAGCCGTGGTTTCCGTAAACAAACCTTCAGCACCCAAACTTCCATAAACCTCATCGGTGCTGATGTGGTAAAAGCGTTTTCCTTCAAAATTGTCTTTCCAAATGGTTTTCGCCGCATTCAACAAATTCATGGTCCCTATCACATTCGTTTTCACAAACGCCAAAGGATCCGTAATCGAGCGATCCACATGCGACTCTGCCGCTAAATGCACCACCCCATCAAACTGATGCTCAGCAAACAAAGCATCAATAAAAGGAGCATCTACAATATCACCTTTCACAAAAGTATAATTAGGTGCTTTTTCAATATCGGCAATATTCTCTAAATTCCCCGCATAAGTCAACGCATCCAAATTAAAAATCTGATAATTCGGATACTGATTCACAAAGCGTCTCACCACATGAGACCCAATAAATCCGGCACCGCCGGTGATGAGTATTTTTTTCATTTTTAATTGTAAATTTTTCTAATTACACGAATTAACGCGAAATATTTCAGTGTATTTTGATTGATTATTCTATTTTATATTATTTAGGCTTGCTAAAATTAATCGAATTTCCAAGGTCATTTTAGTTTATTTCAAAAAATATATTCTCAAAATCTAATCCCTTAATTCGTGTCAATTCGTGTCAATTCGCATCAATTCGTGTTAATTCGTAACAATCCCATACATTTCTTCAAACTCTCCCGATACCCAGGCACCACCACTCCAAAGGTAGTTGTAATTTTGGATGTATCCAACAAAGAATAATGCGGTCGTTTCGCTGATGTAGGATAATCAGCACTTGGAATACCCGAAATAGCACACTCCCACCCTCCTAGTTCCTGGATCGCTAGCGCAAATTCGTACCAACTGATTGCGCCTTTATTCGAATAATGGTAGATCCCCGCTTGCCAATTAGGATGGGTAATGATAGTAAGAATCGCTTGTGCCAAATCAGCGGCATAGGTAGGACTGCCTATTTGGTCATTGACCACATTGAGACTATCGCGTTCCTGCATCAATCGGCTCATCGTTTTAACAAAATTATTCCCGAATTGAGAATACACCCAAGACGTACGAATAATAATCGAATTGGGATTTTCACGCAAGCAAGCTTGCTCTCCTGCTAATTTCGTTTTGCCATACACATTAATCGGGTCAGTAAGCGCATCCTCTGTCAAAGCGGTACTCGAATTCCCATCAAAAACATAATCGGTTGAAACATGCACCAATTGACTTCCGTGAGATTGTGCCCATTGCGCCAATACTGCTACAGCTTGATGATTCAATACATCCGCCAATTCGGTTTCCGTTTCCGCTTTATCCACCGCAGTGTAGGCCGCACAATTAATAATGATGTGAGGCCGAATCCCATCCAAAACATTGGATAGTGACGCCAAATCACTCAAATCCAAAACCGAACGATCGGCAAACACCCATTCGAATTGCGAATAGTTGCTTGACAACACCTTCAATTCCGAACCTAATTGCCCGTTAGCTCCTGTTACTACTATTTTTGTATTCATTATTTTGCTTTTGTTGTCAGTAATCGGTTGTCCGTCATTGCGAACGTAGTGAAGCAATCTTCAATCTGTATTCGTACCTCTAACTTCGTATATCGTAAATCGCACATATTTAATTTCTTCAATCTGCGTTCCTACATCCCAACTCGTAAATCACACATCGTAAATCGTACTTCGTAACATCTCAATTTACTCTTGTTTTTTATTATTCAACTTCAAAATAGTCGATGCGTTCATTGGCGAAACCACTTTTTTACCCGTTTTGGCTTCTAATTCTGTTAAAGCCACTTTAGCTACATTACCACCTTGTTGTGCTACTTTTTTACTTTCCTCAAATGTATCGGGATTAACTGCTTGTGAAATATCTTTAGTAGATGCTTCAGCTAACATGTTCAGAATTAATTCTGTGTTAGTCATGTTATCTCTTAGATTTTCTTTTTTTAATCCTTTTAAAATTTTATACTCTTTAGTTGTTTTATCAGACCATGCCTTGGATATTATATCGGTAAGTATAGCGAACTGAACACCCTCTTTTAGTCCTCTATTTTTCCATTCATCGGTCAATTCTTTTCGAATTTCAATGCTTTTAAGACGTTGATTAATCCAATTTTCAGAATATCCTAATTGCAAATATTGTGTTAATGCTCGATCAATGGTCAATTCTGGATCTTGTAATTCATCCAAACGTTCCGAAGCTATTTGTGCCAACCACATTTTAAACGGTTCTGCCTTGGGAGATGGAATCGACTGAATCAACCTAAATAGTTGTTCCGAATCAGCCACATCCGTTTTATAATATTTCCCATCTTCAGCAGGCATTTTCAGTTGTACGAGATTATCGTACAACTCACTACCTTCTTTGGATAATTTCTTTTTCAAATCACTCCAATACCTTTTAGGAATTGTGCTTTCAGTTAGGATTTGAATCACATCAACAACAGAAAAATACCATTTTTCATGAGTATCATCCCAAAGGGTTCGTACTTTTTTATTTTCAAATAACTGTAAAGAAGGATGTTGTGTCATAATTAAGATTTAGGAATTATTGGATTAGGGATGACAAAAATTAGGGGTTTATATTGTTTGTGTCAATTCGCAGTACTCAATTTAAAAACTGATAGAGCAATTTAATAATTACAATATTCAATTGGTACACTTCTTTATGTTAAATTAAAAATTCCTTTGTGAGTCTCTGTACTGTCATCTTGAGCTTGGCGAAGGACTTTGTGGTCTTTGTGTTACAACTGAATACTTGAACACTTACTACCTTATAAATCGTACTTCTAACTTCAAATAACACACTCCTAGCCCTTCTAACTCTCGTTTTTATTGATTTTTTGGAATCGTTGAATCTTCGATTTCAAGAGGGGAACGTCTAATACTAGACAGACGAATTGTTTCATTTTCAAATTACCACATTCTCAAATCGCAACTCATATATCGCACATATTTAATTTCTCCAATTTCTTCAATCTGTGTTCTTACATACAACTCATCAATCCCCACATCGCTACATTAACACTTCGTAAATCACATATCATAAATCGTATATCTCTAAACCATATAAGGCATCTAAGAAAATATAAGTCAATACTTTAGACTTAAATTCAACATTCCCTGTTCCTTATTCATAATTCATTATTATTGAAGTAAATAGTGACCCTCTAACTTCGTCTTGACACTTCGGCATAGTAATTATTAAATTGTTCCATTTTCAAATTGCTACATTGTCAAATCGTAAATCGTATTCCTTAGTTTACGAACTATCTAACGGTTCTTTTTCTGATTTTAATCGGATTTTGACGAGAATCGAAAACATCAACTATTTCAATAGCCTTGCGGTCTTCATTAATCCAATAGATGATTTTGTAGGATTTGTACAAAATATAGCGAAAATTTCTAGAATCTTTCTCTAACAATGGCTCTAGAGTTCCCATTGTAGGTTGAAATTGAAGTTGCTTAGTTTCGGATACAATTCCAACAACTAATTTTCTAGCCAGATTACGGCTAACATGTTCAAGATAATAATCAAAAATAGAACGAACTGCTGATTTAGCAAAATCAGTCCAAAGGATTTTTATTCCCATTCGGCTATTTCTCCCAAAAACCGTTCGGATGATGTTAATTTACCAGACTCTGAATCCGATACCGATTGATGGATTCTTTTTTGAAAATCATCAACAGACATAGGTTCTAAAGTAGCACTAGAATTAGTCTGTTTTTGCAGTAATTTTTCAAATTGAACAATCACTTTTTCACTTTCTAATTTTAGAAAATCTTGAACAAAGGCTATTTTTCGAGTTTGTAAATCCATCGTATTTTTTTTATAAAATTACAAATTATCTTAATAGGTTATCATTGTCTATTATTTTTTTAATACCGTATTTCAGTTAATAAGAAATCCTTACTAACTGAATTAGCTTTCAACTCTTATCGTTTAAAAATATTTTATATAGAGCTTACTTGATAAACTTTTCCATCTTTTACGGTTGTCGCAAAATGTGCGACAACTGAAACACAACTGAACTCTTCCTTAAGTACGTTGTTAATATGTTTTCCTATTGTTTTGATATCCCTATCAAACAAAATTGCAATTTGATTCCTATTTAACCAAACGGTTTCATCTTCAATTCGTACCTCTATTTGATTGGAAGTACTTTCTGATTGATAGGTAATTATTGTTTTTTCATCCATAACGGGGCTTTTTATGGTTTGTAAATTATTTTTTAAGTATTTGAAAAATAAATAGTGAGGCTAACTTCGTCCCTACACTTCGGAATAGTAATTATTAAATTGTTACATTTTCGAATTTTCAAATTGTTACATTTTCAAATCGTACTTCGTATATCGAATATCGTAAATCGCACATATTTAATTTCTTAAATCTGTGTTCGTACCTCTAACTTCTAACTTCTAACTTCGTAAATCGTATATCCCAACTCGTAAATCTAAAACTCACTATTACATCCCTCAATCCCCGGCAACACCAAATCCTTATCCGACACAATAGCATCTTTTAAGTCCATACCCCAGTCAATATTCAAACTAGGATCATCAAAACGAATCCCGCCTTCACTTTCTTTGTTGTAAAACTGATCGCATTTGTACAACACCACTGCGGTCTCACTAACCACCGAAAAACCATGAGCAAAACCATGCGGAATCAACAATTGTTTCTTGTTTTCTGCCGACAACCGAATAGCAAAATGCTGCCCATAAGTAGGCGACGCTCTTCTAATATCTACGGCTACATCAATGATTTCGCCTTGCAGTACCCGCACCAACTTAGTCTGTGCAAAAGGCGGATTTTGATAATGCAAACCTCTCAAAGTGCCACGTTTAGAAAACGATTGGTTGTCTTGCACAAAATCAATGGTAACTCCTAAGGCTGCGAGTTTCTCTTGATTATACGCTTCAAAAAAATACCCACGTGCATCTTCAAATACGGTGGGATTGATAATCAATAAATCTTGTATGGGTGTGGTTTCTAAAAACATATTTTATTATTTATTAAACAAACTAACGATTCCTTTATTTGTGATAGCTAAGGTATCTAAATCAATATTTCTATATAATAGTAATCCATTATAATGGTAATAAGTAGGAACCTCTAGACCTCGATAACCATGATCACTCATTATAACTACAGAGGCATTTGGATCGTTTTTATTAATAATATTTATGCTTTTTACCATGAACTCGTTAGCTTCTTGAATTCGATCTAACATATTTTTCCGCTTAGAAAAAACTTGGTCATGAGGGGTGAAAAAATGGATAAAAACCACTTGTTTTTTAAATCCTCTATAATGAGAGGTTTTGTCTAATAACTCAAATGCTTTTTGATGGTATTCTTCAATATTGTAAAAAACACCATGTCCTTTACCATCGAAAAATCGGATTAATAATGGAAAAAAATAACGAGTAGCTAAGCTATTAATTGAATGAATAAAATTAGAATTATTAATAGCATCTTTACTATTAGATTCATCAAAAAACGAATATCCTACAAATTTATTTTTTGAACTAAATTGATTATTGTTTAAAGAGTTAATTGCATCTCTAACCTTAAAATGATTACTTTTTTTTCCATAAAGAATGGAAGGAATAGACATTTCAGTATTGGTATAATTACTTCGCACTTTTTTTAATTGACGAAATTTTTCTTTAACACTTAAATTGTCCAAAAACAAATCCTGATGATGTAAAAATTTGTTAATTACATATTGACTTGGATATTCGTCAAACAATAATATGTAACAATTTTTTTTTGCCTCATAATTAGTATCATATTTAACTTGTTTATATTCTTGGTTTTTTGAATATAAAAGAAAAATTATCGCTACAAAGTATTTAATTATAAAAAATAGCAGAGTATACTTAAAATATTTATTTATAAATATGAAAACAAATAATCCAATAATTAATAGACAAGTTATCGTGTATGCTTGCTTATATATTAAACTAGAGGCTAGAGGAAAAGTATAAGGCTGAATTGCGTATTTAAGATCAATAAAAAAATCAGAAAAAAATATTAATAGTAATGCAAATAAAATTTTTAACTTATTTCTTAAGCATATGATTAATGATAATAAACTTATGTAGTATATAGAAGTAACATTATTGAAAATAATTAAATCTATATTTTCATAAGCATTTTTATAAATTCCAAATAGTTGTTTAACAATAACCAATAATGTAAAAAAAAACACTAATAAGTAGTCTTTTTTATTGTTTATTGATAACTCTATTTTTTGAGATTTAATCTCCAAGACTAAGCTTTAAATAATTGATTAATTACCACTTTTATTCTATATTTATTTTCCTCGGTCAAATTAGACCCAGAAGGTAAACACAAACCATTACTAAATAAATGTTCGGCTATGTTAGTACCATAATAAGGATAGCGCTCAAAAATAGGCTGTAAGTGCATCGGTTTCCATAACGGACGTGATTCGATGTTAGCTACTTCAAACGCTAAACGCAAGGTTTCAGCTGTTATACCATTGGTTTTAGTAGCATCTATCGTAATAGCGCTCAGCCAATAATTGGCAAAATAATCGTTGTTTGGCGTAGAAAAAACTTCGACTCCTTCAATCGCAGCAAAAAGATCTATATAAAAATCGTGCATTTGCCTTCTCAAAGCAACATGTTGATCCAAAACCTCCATTTGTCCTCTACCAATTCCTGCACAAATGTTACTCATGCGGTAATTGTACCCTATTTCGCTATGCTGGTAATGCGGAGCAGCGTCTCTTGATTGTGTGGCATAAAACACCGCTTTCTCCTTTTGAGCAGCCGTTTGGGTTACGATGGCGCCACCACCCGAAGTAGTAATGATTTTATTACCATTAAATGATAACACTCCAATATCTCCAAAAGTACCACATTTTTGCCCTTTGTAGGAACTACCAAGTGCCTCCGCACTATCTTCTAAAATAGGTATTTGATATTTATCTGCAATAGCTCTAACGGCTTCAATTTGATACGGTACTCCGTATAAATGTACGGCAATAATCGCTTTAGGTTTTTTACCTTTTTGAATGCGATCTAAAATGGCTTCTTCTAATGCAACCGGACAAATGTTCCAAGTCTGTTCCTCGCTATCTATAAATACAGGAGTTGCACCCAGATATAAAATGGGATTTGCCGATGCTGAAAACGTCATACTCTGACAAATGACCTCATCTCCAATTTGTACACCTAATAAGATTAAACCCAAATGTATGGCTGCTGTACCCGAACTTAAAGCCCCTACATGAGCTTGATTACCCAAATAGTGTTCTAAATCTTGTTCCAATCCATTAACATTAGGTCCTAAGGGTGCAACCCAATTCGCATCAAAAGCTTCTTTTATGTAGTCTTGTTCGGTTCCTCCCATGTGTGGAGAAGAAAGCCATATTTTTGAGTTAATCATCAATTAATTAAAATTTAAATAATTATAAAACTATTTCTTTAATTTCTTTAATATTTTTTACGTATCTTTTAGGTAAATGTGAAGTTGGCTGAAATAAATTTTGGCGATGTATATTTCTACCATTATCTAATAAACATATAGTATCCCAATTTAGTTTATTTGGTGCAATAAAGTCCTTATTAATGTTATCTGCAATATATGTGTAATTTGAATTTGGGAATTTTTTCTCGAAAAATATAAAATTTTTAATATTCGGTTTTTCACTACCAAATTCTTCTGAAATAATTAAATCACTTATATAATATTCTAGATTTAAAGCCTTAATTTTATTTCTTTGCTGAATTGATCTGCCATCAGTAATAATTCCCAGAGTAATTTTTTGTTCAAAAAAACAATCTAATAATTCTTTAACATCATTATTCAAACTAATGTTTGGCTTATGATTTCTATAAATATCTAATAAATCAAAAACTGTGATGTTTTTAACATTTATAAATGAAATTATATGCTCAAAAACATTCTTTTTATCTAAATATGTACTATACATATAATCAAAAATTTCATTTTTTGATTTATCAACACCTTTTTCATTTGATAAAAATTGAGAAATTTCATTATATGCAGAGATTAAAAAATCTATTTCATTATATAATGTATCGTCTAAATCAAAAATTACTACTTTATTTTTCATAATTATGAACTAATACCTCATCATCATATCTCAACATTAATAAATTTGACTCCCATTTATCATAATATGAAACATTTTTTTCTAATAAATATTCTTCAATTATCCATTTTGGGAAATTAGCACCTGCTAAATAACTTAGTGGATAACCTCCTCCGAACCTAGGATTTATTTCTATCCCAACAACTCTCTGAGTTTTTTCATTAAAAAAAACTTGAATTGTAAGACAACCAATAGCTCCATTAATTACACTTAATTTATTTATAACATAATCAACTAAAAAATTATTACATGTTAAACCCTTACTGATTTCACCACTCCTAACTGCTATTCTCTTTCTGGGAACTACACATTTTAATTCACTTTTTCTATCGTAATAAGTATCAATAGTAAACTCATCATAAAGACTAGTATCAATATATTCCATAAACATCAACTTATTGTTTTGCAAATGAAATTCAGTTAATTCCTCCTCTTTATTAATAAGAAATATATCTTTGCTTAAACTCCCGTCATACGGTTTTATAAATAAAGGATATTCCAAATTAGATTTATTATATTGCTTAGGAATATCAATCTTTTTATCAATTAGAAAAAGATTTGTTAATCGCTTATCTCTGCATATGGTAACAAATTTTTCATCTGAAACAATAATCTTAATTCCCAATTTATTGAACCTTTCTTTATTTTGAGATAAAATTAATAATTCAGTATCAATTGTAGGAACAACTATTTTAATTTGCCATTCATTACATATTTCAATTAAATCTTCAATATAATTTATATTGCTAACTCGATCGACTTTTTTATATCCATCTGATATTATACAAGCTGGAGCTAATTTAGGATTCATATCTACAGTATAAACCTTACTAAATTGAAATTTTCTCTTTATTTCAGTTTGAAAAGCTCTAACCAATGAAACTCTTTGCCCCGCAGATGTAATTAATATGTTCATATTATTCTCCTTTAAAATAATCCATAGTTACATGATCCTTTTGTGAGATACCCTCTGAAACAATCACTTTTCTTATCGTTAAAAAAAGAATTTTGAGATCAAATAAAAAAGAAAGATGATCCACATACCATACATCATATTCAAATTTTTGTTGCCAACTTATTGCGTTTCGACCATTTACTTGTGCCCAACCTGTAATACCTGGCCTGACTTCATGTCTTCTTTTTTGTGTTTCATTATATAATAACAAATATTCTGGCAACAAGGGTCTTGGCCCTATCAAGCTCATATCTCCTTTTAATACATTGATTAATTGAGGTAATTCATCCAAGGACGTCTTTCGAACCAATTGACCAATTTTTGTTAATCTGTAATCATCAGGAAGTAAATTCCCTTCTCTATCTTTTTTATCGTTCATAGTTTTGAACTTAATGATTTTGAAAATTCGTTCATTCTTACCTGGACGTAACTGAAAAAAGAAAGGTTTACCTTGATTAGCAACACATAAAAATACAGTAACTCCAAATATAACAGGTAAAAACAAAATCAACACTATTAAAGATAGGCAAAAATCTATTATTCTTTTAAATATTAATCGATACATTTATTTATTAATTCTTAATGGTAATAAACTAATTATAAAAAATTGAAGTGCTTTTTTGGGGCTTCTAATCAATGAAAAATTATATCTCAATAATACATACAATCTAGTCAAATAATTTTTTGAATACAACTTATAAATTTTATATTCGTCAGAATTTGGGTTAAGTAGAGACATAAAACCTTGAGCTTGCTTAAAATACCACCCTTTATTAATTAACTTTAATCTTTCCTTAATCGCATAAAGTGAAAAAGTGTTTAATTGGCCATGAACATTTGCATCATGAATTCTGTATAATATATAAGCATCCTTATCAATTATTATTTTATAATTATTTAATCTTGCAAAAAAATAAACAAACCAATCGTGAGAAAAAAAACACCAATCTTTATAATTGATAGTATTTATCTTTTTCTTTAATTCTTTTCCAAAAAAAACAGTAAAAACATACGTACAACCAGCACTACCCCCTTCAAATAAATAATCGTATTTTTTTTGAGGATACGATTTGTTAAGAATTGATTTTTTACTTGTTTTTTCTTCCCATAAAATCAAATTTGACATATATAAATCTGATTTTCCAGAATGAATACTTTGAGTAGCAACTTGGAGTTTGTTAGGTAACCAAATATCGTCTTGATCAGCAAAGGCAATATAATCATACTTTTCTAAAAAAGAATCTTCAAAACTTAATAAAGCATTAAAAAAATTATTTGCTGCACTGCCGGTTGGAATTTGATTTTGAATCAACTCAAGTCGCTCATATTGCTTCCATGAAGAAATTAAACTAACTGTCCCATCCATACTCCCATCATCAAAAATCTTTAGAGTAACATGTACTCCTTCTTGATTTAAGATAGAATCTACTTGTTCTTTGATATATTTTACTCCATTATAAGAAGCTAGAATCACTAAAACTTTCAAGGAAAAATACTTTTAAGATTAAACAACATCAGGAATATGAAAAAAAATGAAATTAAATTCAACTTAGTATTTATGTAAATATCTTCTTTAACATCATTTATGAATAACAATAAATACAACATTAAATATATAGAAAACCTATACCCCATCACCGCATTAGCATATTGCAATAAAATATAAGTTAAAAAAATAGGTAAATACGTATAATTAAAAACCATTTTTCTTTTGTATATGAATAAAAAAACATTAACAATTAGAAAAAAATAAAAATAAAATTTATGAAAGAAGCTTACCCCGTAATCTTTTGACTCTTGATAAGCTGAAAATTTCTCATATACATTAAAGGCTTCTAGTCGTATGAGTATGCTAAAAAAAAGGACATAACAAATTCCTGAAACAATTAATTTTAAATCCCCTTTTTTATTTCGAAATAAACTGGATCCTAAAACTGGTAATGAACTTAAATGTGAAAAAAACGCTAAAAAAGATGTTTTATTTATCTTATTATAATTTAATCGATAATACAATATTGCTATCATTATATACGATATAGTGTTTCTTAATAGAATAAATGCAAAAACATAATAATACAATGAAAACAACAACACTTTCTTCCAAGGAGACACTTTATTAACAAACAAAAGCCAAACAAAGAAAGTTGTTGAAATAAGGTAATTAATAGTATAAAAAAAATTTATTGATGTTTCGGACGAATATGTTTTATTAAAGTAATTAACTAATTGAAAATAATATGGCTCAGTAAACAATATTTTAAAAGAAAATTCAGGTTCAATTATTCCAATAATAGAATAATAGCTATCATAATCCGGCAATTGACTATTGTTAACCACTAGCCTAAGTACAATTGTAGAAAGAATAAACAATAAAGAAAATCCTATTTTAAATTTAAAATTACTAAATATAGATGCTAGATAATAAAAAATAAAATTAACTATTGTTATAGGAATCATTATTTTATTAAAATTTAATTTGAGAATATTCTTTTCTATTCCTAATAAAATGAACAAATGCTCTACAAATTAATTTCCAACTCGAAATTCTATCATTAGACAAAAACAAATAAGCCGGAACTCTGTAAAATAGTTTAACAAAATGAATTAATCTGTATTTAAATGGAATATATTTTCTTGATATAAAAATAAGTTGATTCCTAATAATATAATAATGTCTTAATTTATTTACATGTAAGGGCTTTGATATACCCAGAAAATTAACGAGAGTATCTCCCATATTATGATACAAAATTGCATCATTAACTCTGACAATTTGATATTTTTTAGATTTTGCTCTCAAACACCACTCATAATCAATATAATCAATAAAAAATGTTTCATCCATTAATCCTACTTTTTTAAAAGCATTTCTTGGATACAAAGAACCAGAGGTTATTACTACGTCTACATTTTCCACATCATTTAGTCTAGTAATTTCGGGATATTTAATATCTATAATTTGAGGACTAACTGCAACGACATTATCTTCACATTTACCAAGATATAAAATCATGTTTTTAAACATAAAATCATCTGGAATAGAATCTTGATCAAATAAAGCAATATGTGTGCACTCTTCATCTTCTAAACATTTATTTATACCAATATTTAAAGCTTTATCTAGACCAATATTAAAATCATTTTTAATATAAATAACATTATCAGTATCAATAGAATTTAAATCCGAAATAATATCTGAATTATCAATTACAAAAAGCATATTTGACAACTTAGATATTTTATTTAAATTACTTATGTTTCCAGGATTAGGATTATATAATACAACAACTGAATATATATTACTCATATTACTTTTTCTTAACATTAAAATATTTATCCAATATGTACAATATATAATACACAGATTCAATAATTTTATATTTATTTGTCTTTAAAAATTTAAAAATTCTATGTTGCGGATTTATATAACCAACAGTCAATTCATATTTTTTAAATTTATTATGATGAACATATAAAGTAAATAATCTTTCTGCAAGAAATGCAAGTGCTCTTGACTCAACTGGAGAATAATT
>JBEENX010000022.1:0-26522 GCA_041191945.1 Bacteroidota bacterium | reverse complement strand
CCCAACACTGGCAAGCTGTTCAGAAGATGAACATCTTGACAAAAAGTGGCTAAAATTCTAATTTGAATAACAAAAAAGGTGACCACAAATGAAACACAAAATCTCAACCCTGTTTTATGCTAAAGCAGCTAAAACATCCAAAAACGGATTACTCCCAATCTATCAACGAATCACAGTTAACGGAGAACGAATCGAAATGAGCACTTCTAAATTTATAGAAAAAGCCAAATGGAACACAAGTGCAGGAAAAATCAAAGGCAGCTCAGAAGAAGCCAGATTAATAAATAGTTATCTCGACATCCTTAAAGCAAAAGTGTACGAAGCCGAAAAATGGATGGTAAACAACAATCTTGAAATTAATGCACAAACATTTAAAAACAAGCTATTAGGTATAGAAGAAAAACAACATAAAATAATTTTAATATTCCAGGAGCACAACAAGAGAATGAAAGAGCTAATCAACAAAGAGTTCTCTATAAACACCTACAAAAAATACGAAACTACCCTAGCCCATACAAAAGAGTTTTTAAAAACACAGTATGCTATTAATGACATTTCCATTAACCGGATAGATCTTGCCTTTATTACTGATTTTGACTTCTATTTAAGAAACACTAAAAATTGCAACAACAATTCGACTATTAAATACATTCGAAACTTTGGAAAAATTGTCAAACAATGTTACAAAAACGGATGGTTAGACAGAGATCCTTTCTTAAACTACGACGGAAGAGTCAAAGAAGTAGAAAGAACCTATTTAACCGAAACTGAAATAGAAGCACTATTAAATAAAAAATTCCAAATCAAACGATTAGAACTAGTAAAAGACCTGTTTTTATTCAGTTGTTTTACTGGGCTTGCTTATATAGATGTATTCAATCTAACACCTGCCAATATTATAATAGGTATCGATGGCGAAAAATGGATTTCCACCCACCGCCAAAAAACAGAAAGCGCCTCAAAAATTCCCATACTCCCGGTAACGCAAATGATTATCGACAAATACGACAACCACCCACAGAGCAACAACGAGGACAAGCTCCTCCCTATTCTATCCAACCAAAAGATGAACGCTTATTTAAAAGAAATAGCGGCTGTTTGTGAGATCAACAAAGAACTCACCTTTCACATTGCTAGGCATACCTTTGCGACAACCGTAACCCTCACTAACGGCGTACCCATAGAAAGCGTGAGCAAAATGCTAGGCCACAAAAACCTACGCACCACCCAGCACTATGCCAAAGTCTTGGACAGAAAAGTAAGTGAGGACATGAAAATACTCAAAGACAAGTTTTCACACCTCTCCACACTTTCCAAAACTTCATAAAGAGATTGTTTCTTGGATTACAAATACGTAAAAACACGTATTTTAGTTATTTGCTAAACTACATAAATTGCAAATTATTATAACTTTTTTGTGATATAAAATAGTTATAGCCAATTGTAAAATGACGACCAAAGAATATCAAAATATTATCCATCCGTTAATTCAGACTAAACTTGAAGGTCTTGATGTGAAAAATGAATGGACAACATTTACAGGATACCATAATCACTATTCACCTAGAGTTGACATTACTGTCGGACCATTTAGTATTGTTGCTGGACAAAATCAAACACATATCTATAATCAACTAGTAGTAAATGAGAACATTCAGTCATTTATTAGACAATTATATGAAATACACATTAAGAATATTGGGTTAGAAGTAAACAACGAAATAACAATTTCACCATTCGAAGATTTGATTTACAAAAATCAGAATGCAAGATGTTTTCTTGCAATAGAAATAGAAAATGAAAATTCAAAGAAACACATTATGGGAAGTCTAATTAATGCCGCATCGTTAGGAAGAATAGGTATTTGGTGTAGCTTATTCTGAAAAGACTATGAGAACTTTTATCAGAATCATGAATTATTTATGTTTCTTAAGAAGAGTTGAAAAGAACACATATGACACGACAAATTTTTTGATTATTTCAAAAGATCAAATGCAAACTATATTAACCCAAATAAATGACAACAATGGCAGACCATGACTTTGAATCAATAACCGAAGAGCTAAGAAAGCAACTAGACTCCAGCAGACAAAATTGGCTTTTTGGAGCTGGTATAAGCTATAAGTCAAATATTCCTTTGATGTACCGATTGACTGCGAGGGTAAAAAGTATTATTGTTGATTCCAACATTGAAAAGGATATTGAAATCTATAATTTACTTACTTCTGAATTACAGGACAAGTCACATATAGAACACTATTTAAGTCACATCGGTGATTTGATTGCATTGGCTGACAGGTCAAAAACACAGTCAGCAACTGTGGGGACAAAATCATTCACAAAAGATGAACTTTTAAATCTTCATAAATCTATAATTTCTGCAATTGGCGAAACTGTTCGATATGGTTATTCAAATGATGGAACGGAAATAGTTGGTGATTTTTCAAATCCAATCGTTGAAATAGAACACCATATCAAATTTGTTCAAGCGATTTATTCAAATAGATCTAATTTGCTATCTAGATCAAAGCTCACTTTTTTTTCTACCAATTATGATACATTATTAGAGGATGCTTTAGGGTTAGAAAAATTCACTGTTGTTGATGGTTTTTCGGGTGGAGCAATTGCATATTGGAATCCTCAATTTGAATTTCAAGATGCTCATAGCTTGCCTAATAAATGCATGCTTTACAAACTGCACGGGTCAATTGACTGGTATCGTGATGAAAAAAAAGGTCTAGTAAGAACTAGATATGGGACTAAATATTTAGCAAATAAGTCTGAGATAATGATTTATCCTCAAGCAACAAAATATGTTGAGACTCAAAAAGACCCATTTTCATATTTGTTTAATGGCTTTAGAAGTGCACTAAATACAAATGAAGACAATGTATTAATAACATGTGGATATAGCTTCGGTGATGACCATATTAATTCTGAAATTGAAGCAGCACTAACAAGTAGAAACAATAGGACAACGTTAATTGCTTTTGCACAAGAAAACCCTGACGTCACTATTGTGATTAATAAAACCCTTGATGCATGGCTGACAGATAAACAATTCGGCAGTAGAGTTTATGTTGCTGGACAAAAGGGGGTTTACTATAATTCAACAGAACCTCTACAAACCTCCGATAAGAAAGATTTGTACTGGTGGAAATTTTCAGGATTAACAAATTTCATTTTAACTGGAAACCATGAGTAAAGAACTTTTTATAACACTTCCTTCTTTAAGAATTGGTAAAATTGTAGAAGTAAGCGGTAATCAAATTAGAATTGAACTTGATACTAAAATTACAGAACTTACAAGATCTGTTTATGGACAAGTATATTCGGTAGGTCAAATTGGTAGTATTATTAAAATACATTTCGGCAGAAAAATACTATTTGCATATGTTAGAATGCTTAGAATGCAGTCTGATATTCTTGCTGAAGAGGGCAAAACTACAATTCAACCTGGTGATGATAAGAGGATATTAGAAGCTGATTTATTTGGCCAAGGTATATGGAATTCAAAAGATGAGAAACTATCATTCGTGAGAGGTGTTGAAACATATCCACTTCCCTTACAAGATGCCTTTCTATGCTTGAATGATGAGCTTGAATGTATTTATCGAGCAGCAGAAGACTCAAAAGATATTGAAAATAATCCAATGGTTCCTATTGGAAATTACGTTGGTGGGAATAATGCTGTTTGTAGAGCAAATATCGACAAATTATTTGGACACCATTGTGCAATTTTAGGTTCAACTGGTTCAGGAAAATCAGGTACAGTTGCATCGATTCTCCACTCCGTTCTTGCTCATCAAACAAGAGGTAAAACAATATCACCAAGGATTGTAATTATAGACCCACATGGAGAGTATGCCAAAGCATTCGGGAATAAAGCTGTTGTATACAAAGCCTATAACGAAGCATCCGCAAAAGCTGTTAAAACTGAGCAATTGAAATTACCTTATTGGCTTATGTCAAGCGATGAATTTAGAGCATTAGTAATTGGTAAAACTGAATTTGAAGCAACGTCACAGACCAATATGGTTTATCAAGCAGTAACTTATGCAAGATTATTAAATGCAGGTTTGGTTGAAAATGTTGGAGCTGATCCACTGGGAGAAGCAAATTCAGAGATTCCAACAGCAGGTAAAACCGAGAGTGATATTTTAAACTTTGACAGAGACAAACCAATTCCATTTCTTCTTTCTGAGTTTGTCAAACACGTTGATAAAGTACAAGGGAGAAAATCAGGTAAAACAGACAGCTTAACACCTAGTGATTCCAATAGACAAAAAATTGAGTCGATTCTTAAAAAACTAAAAGTCCTTCGTTCTAATCCACAATTGGCATTTTTAATGGAGGAGTATGGTGTAACTTCACCGACACTCGAAACTGTGCTCCATCAATTTGTAGGCGATGTTGAAGATAAGAACCTAAGAATTATTGACATTTCAGGACTACCAAATGAAGTTGCTGGGCCATTAACTGCTCTAATCGCAAGACTATTATTTCAATATAAATTATGGCAAACAAGAGATGAACGAGAGAAAGACCCTGTTTTGTTTATCTGTGAGGAAGCTCACCGTTATGTACCAAATCATGGAGAAGCACAATACAAAGAAGCCCAAGAAGCTGTAAGACGTATTGCCAAAGAAGGTAGAAAATATGGTGTAGGATTAATGCTAATTTCTCAAAGACCATCTGATGTTGAGGCAACTGTTTTATCACAATGTAATTCGTGGATAATTCTTCGGCTTACGAACTCTAATGACCAAGAACATGTTGCTAAATTCTTACCAGATAGCTTAGTGGGCTTGACAAAAATGCTACCTTCTCTTACCAGACGGGAAGCGATTTTTGTTGGAGAGGCGGCTGCATTACCAAGTCGAATAAGAATTAACAAACTGGAACCGGAACAATTGCCAGACTCCAATGATATCAGTTTTGTAATAGGCTGGGTAAACGAGCCAACTAAGACAAGTGAACTTAAAAAAATAAGTGATAGATGGATTGGAATAGCATAACAACTGGCTATAACAGGCGTTTGGCTCAATAGCGGGTGACATGGTTAATTGAACATTCTACCTCGCATCAACTTTTGTGGTGTATTGACAGTTTTATGCTCCGAAATCCCCCACTGAGGCAAGCGGCAAAACGTTAGTGGTGATTATAAAAATAGACAGACAAAAAAATGAAAGAATGGTTTAAGAAAAATATTTGGAACGTAATAAGTGTAATAGGAACAATTGCTACATTCGTTTTTGGAGTTTACGGACTACTATTCGTGCCTGACTATGTAAAAAACGCTTATAAAGAGCGACAGAACGTTGCTAACATTGAAATAGTCAATGACATTAAAGAAATAATTTACTCAGACTTAAAATTTGACAGTTTGCTTGTTCCGACTCTCAAATCAGGAAAAGAACTTAAATACGACATTGTTTTTCCAAAGACAAACAGCGAGATAATAGTCGAAGTTCAAGAAGATTTTATGATCGACAAATTCTTGCCGTTAGACGAGAGAATTCAGCTATACAACAAAGCAGACAGCTTAAATTTGATAACCCCTAGTGACAAAATTCAAATTTCAAAGTCCGAGAGTAAAGCAAGTTTATTTACAATACTCACTTATGTTCTTTCAACATTATCTCTTTTAATTAGCGGACTTCTTCTTTTAGGACTTTTCACGAGAAGAAAGCAAGAGATAAATCAGGAATTGGAGAAAAAATTTGAAGAAATTCAAGAAGCTCGTCCAGACTTTGTGAGTGAATACAGAAATTTTGAAAATACAGTTGGACAAGCATTAGAACAACTTAAATTGGAGTTTGATGACTACACTAAAAACCCTAAAGACTCAGTCTTTGATTTTGTTATAAAACTTGGTAAAAAGAAAATCGGACTTGAAGTAAAATCAAGACTAAGGACTGACATTTTAATAAAAATGAGAAATCAGTTTGACCAATCAGGGTTAGACGCCTTAATAATTGTAACTAATAGAATTGTTGATTTTTCAACATATTCTATGGTATCCGACTTACAGAAAAAGACTGGACTGGCAGGACGAAGAATTTATTTTGTTTCAGCAAACAATATTGAGAAACTTATAAATGAATTATCAGAAGTTATACAGACTGAGAAATAATAACCACCGCTAACAACTCTTTTGCTTAATGCTGACTAATTCAGAGACTTTAAACTTTTTACAACAATTACTTATGAGCTTGCCTAACTATATCGGAATCCAAAAATACCAATATGCAAACTAGCAATAAGTTGATTACAAATATAATTTACAATATAACAAAAACTAAAAACGATATGAACAATAAAATTAATAGAGAGAAATTCGTAGAACACTTAAATAAAAAATGGAAAGGAGGATTTTTTTGTACAGTTTGTCAAGAAAATGATTGGGCAGTTCACGAAAGCTTATCTGAATTAAGAGAATTTAATCAGGGTTCATTAGTTGTAGGTGGACCTATAATACCAATTGCCTCAATCACTTGTAATAGTTGTGGACATACAATGCACTTTAATGCAATCAAAGCTGGTCTTATAGAACCTGAACAAAAAGATCCAAATTCTAAATAGTATGGAAGAAAAAAAACTAAATTATAAGAAAGACGAGACTGTTTATCTTCCGTCTGACGATGGATGCTATTCAATTCGTAAATTTGATTGGAGTAGAATAAAACGTAAAATTGACAATACAGGCACAAAAGATAATATAGATTTTAAACTTTCATATTCAATATTATACGGTGTTGGCGTTTCAGCTGGACTATCTATAATACCAATAGCATATGCAGACAATTTGCCAAGCTGGGTCACCCCTCTTTACGTGATAATTTCAATTTTCGGTATTGGCTTAGCTGTTATTTTAAATGTGATGGACAATAAATTGGATAAAAATAAAAACATTGACCTAACTGAAATTAAAGAAGAAATGGAGGAAGTTGAAAAAATGTTTCCAAAACAAATTCCAAGTAATTTAAAAATTATTAAGGCTATATATGGGACAGTTAACAAATCCATAAACATAGCACAAGAATTGACAGACAAAATTATAAATGGTCGACTTGAAATAAATGTGAGTAACGAAATTGCAGGCGATCCTACACCAGGAGCAAAAAAGACATTAACAATCGAGTATATCAAAGATAGAGAATCAAAAACATTAATATTAAATGAAGGTGATGAACTCAAAATATAGAAAACTACCACAACCAAAAACCATTCCACTAAATCCTATCTAATTCAAATACATTCCGCAACAATTAACCCAAGTCTTAAATCAAATAATACTAACTAAACAATTTAACAATGGCAAAAAAAACAACAAGTGCTAAAGTAGCCTCAACAGCTTCAAAAGTACTCAAAGACGGAAGAACAAGTGCAGCAAGCAAATCTGTTGCTGGTAGTGCTTTATCACAACGCGAAAAAAGCAATAAAAAGAAATAATTATTTTTAAAATTCTAACACCCACAAAGACCTCAACTGAGGTCTTTTTTTATAACCAATAAATTTACGTATAAACACGTATTTCATTTAATAACAGTACGTTATAAATTGCAATTAATTATCTAATGTATTAGATAGTACTATTATTTGGCCAATGATTGCGAGACTTGTTCATTACTCAAAGAAAATAATGAAATAGTGAAATATGCTTACACTATAAAACAGCAAAAGAACGAAACCTAACTGCTCAAGTTCTTAATGGAGCGTTAAAATTTATTAAAATGAAAAAATTATTTTTTACTTTGGCATTAGCCTTTTCAGGTTTATTTGCAAATGCAAGTAATGAAGTTCCTGCAAAAAAATCAATTGAACTTCAGTCTAATATGGTAATTTCTAATGAAAAATTATCAGCTGAGGAATTATCAGATGTCATTTACTTGGGTAGATATGACGTATACGTTGATGGAGTTTACATCGGGACATATGATGTGTATTTAGTAGTTCAATAGGACTTTTTATTCCCCTCTTCAAAAAGTTGAGGGGAATATTTACTTCGAACCAAATAAAGACATTTAATAATCAATAAAAAGTAACTATGAAAAACCTTTTCAACCTACTCAGCATTATGATGATCTCAAATTTCACCATTGCACAATCGTATAAAATAGAATACGAAGAACGTGCCAACATCAACAACCAACTCAAGAATGTAACCGATCCTGAAACTAGAAAAAGAGTGAGTGCCTATTTGTCAAAGGCAACTACCTTCTATTTATACTACAAAAATGGGGAATCATTATACATTGAAGAGAAAGAAAAAATTGCTCAAAATGAAGACTTAAATATTCAAAATCAAAGTTCAAAAAAAATTGAGATTGGTAAAAATGGTGGTGGAATTTATAAAAACTTCAAAACCAAAGAATACCTTCATGAAGCGGATGTTTTAGGAAAAGAACTACTAGTGGTAGATAAGTTAAATAAAATACAATGGAAGCTGCTTGGCGAGGGAAAAACAATTGGAAACTACAAATGCAAGAATGCAGTAGCGACAATTAACAATGAAGAAATTACAGCTTGGTTCACAGATGAAGTAGCATTACAAGACGGTCCTAAAGACTTTTATGGCTTACCAGGTCTTATTATGGAATTAATTGCCGAAAAAAAGACATACCATGCAATCAAAATTACCGAAACAAACTCTAATCTTGATATTAAGAAACCAACAGAGGGAACCAAAGTATCCAAATCAGAATATCTAAAAATTGTAGAAGAAAAAATCAATGAATTAAAAAGAGGTGTAGGCAATTCATTGCGTAATTAAACATGAAGATCCTTATCTCCTTCCTTTTCATTGCTAACTTTTGTTTCTGTCAAAAAACAATCATCGGTAAAGTAGTCAATACTACTGGAGGCGAAGTTCCTTTTGCAACTGTCCAAATGATTCTAAAGGATAAAGTTATCGAATACACTGCTACCGATGAAAATGGATATTTTGAAATAAACTACAACCCAACTACTAGTGCAAATGGTCTTTTGAAAGTAACTCACATGAGTTTTGTATCCAAAAATTGGGAACTGAATTCTTTAGATCTAAAAGATAAAATAGTACTTAGTCTAGTAGAAAAAACAGAAACCCTCAATGAGGTTACGGTTCAAAACAAACTGAGTTACGCCAAAGTAAAAGGAGACACCCTAAGCTATAACCTCAAGGCACTTACTACCGGTAATGAAGAAAAATTAGTTGATGTTCTAAAAAAACTTCCTGGTATTGATATTAATCCGGACGGTAAGATAATTTCACAAGGTAAAGTAATCAATGACTTATTGGTGAACGGTAAAAAAATGTTTGGTGACAATCATAAAATAGCAACCGAAAATATTAATGCTGAGATGCTAAAAGGGATTGATTTACTAAGTAATTTCGAAAGTTTTGCTGCCATTAAAGACGTGGAAGGCAGTAATAAAACAGCTTTAAACATCAATATCAAAGAAGAATATTTAGGCAAAATTACCGGAAACCTAGAAGTATTTGGAGCCCATGATAAGCGCTATCAAGCCAATAGTAATTTATTCAAATTCAATCAAAAGCTTAATCTATCAGCTATACTAAATGTTAATAATACAGGATACCAGCCGATTTCAATGAAGGAATATTTTTCAATGAACAGAAGTGTCAGACAAGAACTTAGAAATAATGATGGACAATCCAATTCTTTGGATACCAATGAAATACCAAAATTTTTATTATCCGACAATAATGTAAATAGTAAATCGAATGAGTTCTTAGCCCTAGATTTTGCATTCCAGTCCTCTAACAAACTGTCAATGAATGGCTTTTCGATAGTCTCAAGGCTGAAAACCAATGAAATTTCAAGAACCTTCAAGACTTTCTTTGATAGTAATTCTACAAATAATGTTGTAGAATTTTTTTCAAGCAACAACGATTTATTGTATAACCAAACTAAACTGAATATTGATTACAAAAGTAACGACAACTCCCTTGTCAATTACACCCTGCTTTTTGACCCAAATACCATCAATACCAATACTAATTTAGAAAACAATATAAGTAATAATCAAAATAGTATAAACGAATACTTTGATAAAGTAAATTTCAAATTTGGACACCAACTCAGTTGGATAAATAAAATTGCTAAAAATAAATTACTGTCATTTAATCTATTTCAAGAATTCAATAAAAATCAAAATGACATAAGACTCGATGCTAATTACAATCTGTTCAACACCGGAAACAGGATCTCCCAAGACATAACAGAAAAAAATAATGATTATGGCTTCTACACAAAACTAACAGTAAAGCATCATAATCATATTTTGAAATGGAACATAGGGTATATTGTAGAAAATTCAACTTTCAATACTAGGAATACTATAAGTT
This sequence comes from Bacteroidota bacterium, assembly GCA_041191945.1. GTDB lineage: Bacteria > Bacteroidota > Bacteroidia > Flavobacteriales > Flavobacteriaceae > Flavobacterium. Next base: position 16,168 of record JBEENX010000022.1, on the reverse strand, counting down.
CAAATCAAATCAATTTTGATTCAAATTATGCTACCTCTGATGTAGTAATACAAAAAAATCAAGGAAAATTAAATTACAAGGTCAAATCAGAATGGCGTAACTACTTCCTTAAATTCAAGACAGAAGCTGAAAATACTTCCTTCATTTTGCCAACGCTGCAGTTGAAATACAATTTCAGTGAAATCCACCATATAATGGCTAATTTTTCAAAAAAAATCGACTTTTACTCATCGAGTAATTTAAATGAGAATCCATTTTTTGAAAACTTCAGAAATTATTATACCCGATCTACTATTAATTTTTCTACACCAGTGGTTCAAAACATTTATGCTGTAAATTATTTCAAATTTGATTTATACAATGGAGTTGTAATTATGGCCAATTCATCGTACACCCAATTTGGCAATCGTCTTTCAAACAATACTACAAACGCTGGGAACTATATTCAAATACAACAAATCAATACTGAAAATCAGTATTCTTGGAATAATGTATTTTCTTTCGAAACCCGTATTTCAAAGATTAAAAACAAATTCAAATTGACACTAAATCATATCAATTCAAATTTTAATAATCAAATAAACGCCCAATTTAATATTCAAAAAACAGAATTCACAAGTCTAAGAACATCATTGATAAGTATATTTAAAAATGAATTGTTCAATTATGAATTCGGTTTGAACTACAGCCAACAAAACAACAATTTGACCTTGTTTAACAATCATGATAAAATCGTTCAAGTAAATCCATTTCTATCATTCAACGGGAATCTAAAAAATAAATTCACTTATTTTATAGATCATTCGTTTGAAAAATTTATCTCAAAAATTGAAACTACCAATTTTTATAATCTAAGTTTTAAATTGAATTATAAAACCAATAAAATGAAATTTTGGATTGAAGGAAACAATATTCTCAACATCAATAATGCTCAGGTACTAAAATTCACTTCTAAAAACAACTTCACTTCAACAGAAGTAATAAATAGGTTAGCTGGTTATATTGGACTTGGGGTAGGCTTTAATATAAAATAAACCATACTTTATTGAACAAAACCATTAAATTTCATCCAATTCGATAAGTTTGTATTTCAGTGCAAATAAAACAACCCCAATAAAATTTTTACATTCTGTTTTTTCCATAATATGCTTGCGGTTTTTTCAACAGTACGAGTGTAAGATTCCCCAAGACCTCATCGAGGTCTTTTTTTATATCAGCTAAATTTACGTATAAACACGTATTTTGTTTGATTGCTATACTACATAAATTGCAAAATCATCAGTAATTTATTAGTTGTAAACAATTAAAATAAAACGAATAATGTCACAAATATCAAGAACATGGACTTACACCACTGTCCTTATTTATAATCAATGGAATCAGTATGGAACTGGATTCCTTGTAAAAAGAGATATCAATGAAACATCAGCTAAAATTTTTCTTGTAACAAATAAACACGTTCTACATAAAGAGAGAGCACAACGAGAAGTTGCGACTCATATAGTATGTCATATGAACAAGAAAAACGAAGCACAAGAAATTGTAGGTGTTGAAATAAATTTTCCATTGATTTATTCAGGAACAACAAATAAAAACTGGAAAGAACATCCTAATGAATACATTGATATTTTAGCCATTGATGTAACCGAATTAATTATTACTCATTCAGATTTAGAAAAAAAGTGGGTAGACTATTCTTTATTCATAACACCAGAAATAATTCAATCTGAAGATTTAACAATTGGCGATGACATTATGGTTTTAGGTTATCCTTCATCATTTAAGCAAGGAAATACTAATTTTCCTATCGTAAGGCAAGGTATTGTAGCTTCACAACTCGGACAAATATACGTTGATAAAACAATGAAAGACGCTCAAAATAATATTATTGAAAGACAGATTCCTGGATTTTTAATTGATGGAGGTTTAATTCCTGGTTCAAGCGGTAGTCCTGTAGTTCTGAAACCTGTTGTCGGCAGACTTAAACATAATACGATTGAAATGAATATTCCAGAACCATATTTATTAGGTATAGTTGCAGAGACTCGGTTTGCACCTATACAACTCACAGCTACAATGCATACTTTGGGATATGCCGACCTTGGTTTGGCGTTTGACTCATCAAAAATTAAAGAAACTATAGAATTATTTTTTTCTTGATAGTAAAATGTTTTACAGCAATTATACCTAATCCAAACTTAAAATATAGAATAAATAATAGTGTTTACAATACGTAAAATATAAATCTATAATATATCAATAACGAAATAATCAAAATTAAATGAACATAGAAGTCGAATACATAGACCAAGCAGGGTTCATACACAATCAAACTCATAGAATGTCTCGTCTCACATTTGCTAAGCACATGGCTTTTGCAGGACAAGGTTACAGAATAAAACCTAGTAACTTATTAAGAACATTAGGGATGTTTTTCCATTATAGCAGGTATATTAAAAAACAAGAATTTTATATGAATCATTGCTTTTCATTACCACCCAAAATTTTTCATGACCCTACTGAGCAAGGACAATTTTCAAATATTGCAGGTAAAGCGATAGCAGACTTTCTCTCAAAGAGAATAGATAATAGTTTTTTTACTCTAAATTATGAAGCCGTAGCACAAAAACCTTTAATTGGACAGAGACCTGATCTAGTTGCTTTTTCTCAAAATGCTGTATTTACCATTGAAGCAAAAGGCAGAAGAGTAAACAATCCGGGAAATATGGCTGAGCATAAAATTCAAGCAAGCTCTGGTAATTTAAATAGACATTACTCTGTTGCTAGTATTTCATATAATTTATACGATAAAATTGTATGTAATTATCATGATCCAATAAATGAAGAAAATGAATATGACAGCGAAGGCTTAAGAAAAAGTTCAGCCAAGTTTTACAGTAATCTTTTAGAATTTATAAATACAGATTATTTTGAGATTAACAAAGTAGACTATCAAAATGAAGTCTTTTATGAAGTTGACTTTTCAACTGAAAAATTCTTCAAAAACATTGAAGATTTTGATAATAATTCATATTTCAATCATTGGTATCATGATTTTTTAAACTATTACAATCCAAAACTAATTCTTCCCGGAAATATTGAAAATTTAAGTAATAACGGATTAAAAAGAGATACAAAACCTTTTATTTTTGACGATAAAGAAAATAAGGTCTACATAGACCGAGACAGAATTGGTTTAAGTATCAGAAAGTAGTAAATCCCATCCCCCCCTCTCCCACAAAGACCCCAACTGAGGTCTTTTTTCATTTTAAATGACTTTACGTAAAAACACGTATTTCTCGAAATAACTGAGCTATCTAAATTGCAAAAGAAATAAGAGTAAAATCTTGAGAAATAAAAACATGATTGCAGACAAGTTAAATTCAAAAATAAAAAACAGGGTTAAAAATAAAAGCAAATATTTTATTTTAATTCTTTTTTTACTTTTTACTTATATAGGAAATGCACAAATTACAATATCTGGAAAAGTAATTACTGCCGAAAATAAACCGCTCGACCTAGCCGAAGTCGTTCTATTAACAAAAGACAGTGTTGCTATTAAAAGTGAATTAACAGACGGTAATGGTTATTTTAATTTAAAAGCCAATCCAGGTAAATATAAAATTCAAATAAGGCAAATAGGAAAATTATTATTCTACAAAGAAATAGAAGCAGTAAGAAATACCGATCTTGGAGATATAATTGTAGTATTAAATGACAATGTACTTAAAGAAATTACTGTCGTTGCAAGAAAAAAGTTAATAGAAAGAAAAGTAGATAGACTTGTATTTAATGTTGAGAACAGTATTTCAGCTGCAGGAGGTGATGCATTAGATGCTCTTAAGATTACGCCTAGTATTAGAGTACAAAATGAGAAAATTTCATTGATTGGAAAGAGCAGTCTGGCTGTAATGATAGATGATAAATTAATCCAACTTTCAGGAGATGATTTAATAAATTTCTTAAAAACAATTTCATCTGACAACATCAAAAATATTGAAGTAATTACAACGCCTCCAGCTAAATATAGTGCCGAAGGAAATAGTGGATTAATTAATATTAAATTAAAGAAAGTAAAAAAAGATAGTTGGAATGCTTCCTTAAATTCCGCTTATAAACAAGCTTTTTACTCAACTGGGAGCTTAGGTGCAAGCCTTAATTTTAACAAAAACAAATTTACATTATTATCAAGTATTAATATTCTAAATGGTTCATCAGCTCCTACGGAAACATCAAAAATATTTTATCCTAACAATTTATGGTTTAATAATAGTCAGCGACAGGATTATAATAATTCAATTGGTGGAAGAATTGGAATTGATTATGAAATATCAAGAAAATGGTTGGTCGGTTTACAATATTCTGGAAGCTATTCTAAGCCAAATATTTATGAAAATAATTTGACAACAATTTCTAATAACTCAAATAGTATTGAGTCTTACATCAAAACAGATGCGAAAAATTTTAGAAACAATAATTCAACTTCCATAAACTTTCATACTATTTATAAAATTAATACGAATGGTGCTAAAATTACGACAGATTTAGACTATTTCAGTTATACAAATGATCATGATAGAACTTTTAATTCAAAATCTTTAGATCTAAATCTTAATACAATCTCAGATACATATTTTTCAGCAAAAAATTTCAGTAAAAATAATTTAATCAATTATGCTGCAAAAATAGATATTGAAATGCCTTCAAAATTTGCAAACTTTTCTTATGGAGGAAAAATATCATCTATTGAAAATCAAAGTGATGTTCGATATTATAATCTTACTAATGGAAATTCAATATATAATCCGAATCAGAGCAATAAATTTAAATATACTGAAAAAATAGAAGCTTTATATATATCAGCGTCAAAAAAAATTAATGATAAATGGGAATTTCAGTCAGGTTTAAGAATGGAGTATACCCATACAGTTGGGAATTCAATTATATTTAACCAAAAAATTAACAACAACTACATACGATATTTCCCAACTGCTTATATAACATATTTAAACAATGAAAATAATTCTTTTTCGTTAAACTATAGCAAAAGAATAAATAGACCCTCGTATTTTAGTTTTAATCCATTTAGATGGTACATAAATCCATTTTATTATTCTGAAGGAAATCCATATTTACAACCTTCATTTACAGATAACATCGAATTAAGTTATACTAGAAATCAGAAATGGGAAAATAAAATATACCTGAGTAATATTTCAAATGGATTTTCTCAACTTTCAACATTAAATACATCTACTAATATTCAAGCCGTTAAATATGACAACTATTTTAACAGTAAAATTTTTGGTTTTTCAGAGTCATACACCTTAAATATTTCTAATTGGCTTGAAAGTGTAAATACGGTTGATTTAAATTATAGCAAAACAAATTCTCAAGTGACAATCACAAATCCAAATAGAATAGGATTTAATTCATTTTTTTCCACTAATAATACTATAAATCTTAACAAATACAAAACTTTTATCCTAAACATTAATTTTTGGTTAAATCCAAAAGGTGTAAGTGATTTAGATATTATGGGAGCTACGAATCAATTGAATTTAGCAATAAAAGTATTTCTCTTAAATAAGAAACTACAACTTACACTATTAGGTAATGATGTATTAAGTAGTAATAGATCTAGATATACATCATTCAACAATAATATAATGCAGGAATATAAAAATTATTATGATATCAGATATTTTAGGTTGTCAATTATTTATAAAATGGGGAGTGACAAATTAAAGGTCGAAAAGAGACAATTTGGAAATGAAGATGAAAAACAGAGAATAAATTAGAACATTGATTTTTTTCAAAATGAAAATGGCGGAAACCGAAAAGCCAACAATGAGTAGGTATAAAAAAATATTTTTTAAGTATTATGAAAAATAGTAAGTTAAAAAGTTTCCTAAAATCTGCGAAAATTAATGACAATGTTAATTTTGAGATTTTAAACCCTTCTGAAGAAGGAGAGTTAAAAGGTGGTCTTTCTTGTTTCTCTTGCGGAGATTTCAAATGTAAAGGCGGTTTTGCTCCAGCAGATGATACTTTATCGGCTGAATAATTTAGTTAATTAACTAAGTTTAATTTTGGAGACTGTTTGATTTCCAGTCAACAGTCTCTATTTTAATTTAAAAAATATAAATAAATGAAAAAATATAAATTATCAATATTTAACGAAATAGCAGAATTAGACCTTGAAAATAATTCGAATGATATAATATTATTTGCTATGCGTAGTGGTAAAATACATAAAATGACTAATGATATTTATGAATTACTTAAAAATGGTCATTTTGAATTAATACCAACAAATATTTTGTCTGAACTAATTAGAGATAATGCTATCGTTAGAATAGATGATGATGAAACTGTATCAGTTTTGAAAGAAAATGATTTAATGGTAAAAGAAAATAGAAATCTATATTTTGTTATACAGCCAGGAGCAAATTGTCAATTGGGTTGTGGTTATTGTGGACAAACTCATACTAAAAAACAAATGACTTTAGAATTAATGGATAAAGTTGTTAAAAGAATAGAAAGTAAAATAATTGCATCAACTTCAAATGCAGATACCCTTTCAATTACTTGGTACGGTGCGGAACCATTATTAGCATTAGCACAAATAAGATATTTATCCCCTAAATTAATAAGTTTAAGTAAAAAATATAAACTTAATTATGATCCTGATATAATTACTAATGCCCTTGGATTAAAAGAAAATATTTTAAAAGAGTTAATTGAAATCAATAAAATTCGCAGATTTCAGATTACAATTGACGGTAATCAAGAAAACCACGATAAAAGAAGGTATACAAAGACCGGAGAACCCACTTTTAATATTATTTTAAATAATTTAATTAATTTAGTTAACAATGAATATTTTATAAAATATAGCTGTGTTGTTTTATTAAGAATAAACATTGATAAAACAAATTGTAATGATGTTATACCATTTATCAACTTCTTGGCATCAAAAAATATTCAAAAACATCTAAGACTAGATTTTGCTCCTATTGTAGATTGGGGTGGTAACAAAGCTTCATCTGTAAGTTTAACTAGAGATAATTTAGCTGAACACGAAATAAATTGGTTTATGGAAGCCTTAAAACTTGGCTTTATGGTAGATAATTTTATTCCTAACAGAGGTCCTGCTTGCATGGTAGTTAATCCTACTTCAGAAGTTTACGATGCTTATGGAGAGGTTACTCCTTGTTATGAAATGAATTATACTGATTTATACAAAGATACAGAACACATCATTGGTAACTTAAATTCAAATGTTTTTTCTGAAAAGATAAGTCCATTACGCAATTGGCATACGGATATAATTCAGAACTATCCTTGTTACACTTGCAAGTTTTTACCAGTTTGTGGAGGTAGTTGTCCTAAAAATTGGTTAAAAAATGAACCTACTTGTCCTACATTTAAATTTAATATGGGTGACAGGCTTATTTTAGAATACTTAAAGAAAAAAGGAAAGCTACTTGAACTAATACAATCATGATAATGGAAAATAGATCTTTCAAACCAATGCATGTTTTTCAAACAATTTTAGAAATACATAATAGCAGTATATCAATAAATGATCGATTAGATATGATCAATTTATATTACTGCATTGAAGCATTTATAGAGAATTGCCGTTCAAATAACTTGCACTTTTCTGACTATTTGAAAAATAAAGTGATTTTATCATATAATGAATTAGATACAAGGCTAAAGGAATCAATGAATATAATATATTACCCCGCAATGGCTTTTTATAATTATTATAAAAAAGATTTTAATCTGGCAAACGACAACATCGATAAAAGTATTTATTTTATTGAACAACATGAGCATTTAAATGTAAATTTTGTTTTAGCTAAAATTGAACAATCTATCAATAAATATAAAATATATTATAAAGATAATAAACTAAATGAGGCTAATAAAATTGGAAATTCAATTATTGATTTTTTAGCAGAGGGTAGTTCATCAGAGTTTATATCTAAAAGCGCTTTATTTTCTTCAATACCTAAAAAAGAATTAAATGAGTTATTCTTAGACTTTAAGTCTTTATTTGTTAATGATTTTAAAACTTATAATTAATATATTCAATGAAATATATTCCGCAACATGATCAAATGGATTGTGGACCTGCTTGTCTTTCAATGATATCTAGCTATTATAAAAAAAAATATTCTTTACAATATTTAAGAGAAATCTCATTCATAACTCGTGAAGGAGTGTCATTGCTTGGTATAGTAGAAGCATCTAATAAAATTGGATTTAAAGCAGTTTCGGCAAAACTAACATTAGAAAGACTATATAATGAAAAAGGATCTTTTCCTTGTATACTGCATTGGAATCAAAATCATTTTGTAGTATTAAAAAAAATATCAATAAATATTATTACAAAAAAAAAATATTTCCATATTGCTGACCCTTCACACGGAATAATCAAATTAAATGAAATAAAATTTAAAAAATCATGGATTTCAATTGTTGATAAGGGGGTAGCTCTTTTTTTGGAACCAACAGATGAATTTTATAATTTAAAACCTCCAATAAATAAAAAATTATCTCTAAAATATATTTTAAGTTATTTAAATCCATACAAAAGACAAATCCTTTATATGTTTGCACTCCTTTTTTTAGGTAGCTGTTTAACATTAATACTTCCGTTTCTTACTCAAAACTTAATAGATAAAGGCGTAAACAAAAAAAATCTGTCTTTTATAAGTGTTATTTTAATAGCTCAATTAGCAGTATTTTTAGGTTCAATTATTATTGAAATAATCAGAAATTGGCTAATGCTTTTTGTAGGAACTAAAATTAGTATTACTATAATATCCGATTTTCTTAAAAAATTATTACAACTACCTATTAAGTTTTTTGATAGTAAATTAATGGGAGATTTCAACCAACGCATTCAAGATAATGAACGAATTGAGCATTTTTTAACTTCACAAAGTTTAATTACTTTGTTTTCAATAATTACCTTTTCTGTTTTTTTTACTGTTCTTTGGTATTATGATTTTACAATTTTAATAATATATTTTACTCTTACCTTAATTTCAATATTATGGTCTTTTTATTGGCTCAAAAAACGTAAAATATTAGATTACTATCGTTTTCAACATCGTAGTGAAAATCAAGAAAGTATTTATGAAATAATCAACGGTGTAACCGAAATGAAGCTTAATCAGTTTGAAGATTTCAAACGCCATGAATGGGAAAATATTCAACAAAAATTATTTAAAATAAATATTCGAGTTCTTAAATTAGATCAATTTCAATTATCTGGTTTTGAATTTTTAAATCAATTCAAAAATATTCTAGTAACATTTTTAGCAGCGACTTTAGTAGTAAAAGGAAAAATGACTTTAGGAGAACTTTTAAGCGTTTCTTATATTATAGGTCAAATGAACTCTCCAGTAAACCAATTGGTTGGATTTTTTCGCTCTTTACAAGATGCTCGCTTAAGTTTAGAAAGATTAAACGAAGTACAAAATCATCAAATAGAAGAACAACCTGAAAATCAAAAATCTATTGTAATAAAGAATAATTTAACAAAAGTAAGCATACAATTTAAGAACCTTTCATTTCAATACGAAGGTCCTAAGTCTTCATATGTTCTTAAAAATATAAGTTTTTTAATTCCAGATGGAAAAGTAACAGCAATTGTTGGAGCAAGCGGTAGTGGAAAAACAACTCTAATGAAGTTATTATTAAGATTTTATGAATCTACAAAGGGTGAAATAATATTTAATGGTTATAATATAAATAAAATTTCGCCTAAAAGTATCAGGAAAAACACTGGTGTTGTGATGCAAGATGGGTTTATTTTTTCTGACACAATCGAAAGAAACATCGCTACTGGAGATGTAAATATAAATAAAGAAAAATTACAACAAGCAGTTGAAATCGCAAATATTGAAGATTTTATAAACTCGTTACCCTTGGGCTATAATACTAAAATTGGAGCATCTGGGAACGGAATTTCAGGAGGACAAAGACAACGAATTCTTATTGCTAGGGCAGTCTATAAAAACCCTCATTACATATTTTTTGACGAGGCAACATCAGCACTTGATGCTGAAAATGAAAAAATAATACATGATAACTTACAACAGTTTTTTAAAGGTAAAACAGTTTTAATAATTGCACATCGTTTAAGTACTGTCAAAAATGCAGACCAAATCATAGTTCTTAAAAATGGGGAAATAGCCGAAATTGGCAACCATGAACAGCTGGTACAAAACAAGGCTGATTATTTCAATTTAATCAAAAATCAGCTGGAATTAGGTAATTAATTTTTAAAAACCAACTATACCACTTCGAGTTCAATAAGTTTATTTTTTAATGCATACAAAACAACCCCAATAAAATTTTTAGATTCCGTTTTTTCCATGATATGCTTTCGGTGTTGTTCTACGGTACGGGTACTAATAGAAAGTACATCAGCAATTTCTTTACTACATTTTTCTTGGGTAGCCAGTTGAACTATCTCAATTTCTCTTGGAGTCAAATAAGCTGTTGGATTGGTATCTAATAAAGTAGGTTTCTTTTTCTTCCACAACAACGCTTCTCGTATAACGGTACTCAAAGCGATGTCAAAATAATAATCTTTATCCAACACATTCTTGATAGCCTCTTCGAGCATATCAGGAGAAGAGTTTTTAGTAAAATAACCATTCGCTCCTATTTCCATAACCTGATGCACTGCCTCCTTAGAGGTCAACTGAGACAGTATAATTACTTTAAGATTAGGATCAATAAACTTGGCTTGTTTACATACATCATAACCATGTACAACAGGCATCTCTAAATCCAATAGCAAAACATCTATATCAGTATCTTCTAAAAACTTTAAAAAAGCCATCCCATCAGGGGTATCATATACCACCGAAATTCCTTCAAAAGAAGACAATAATAAAGACAAACTTTTTCTAAAAAGCTGATGATCATCAACTAAGGCAACTTTAATCATAGGTGGGGTCTAAATAAATTTTAAAATGATTACCAGTAGCAATCGTTTCTTGCTCTAATTCAGCAGCTATACTTTTTAAACGCGATTGAATATTTTGTAGGCCTGCACCTTTAGTTTGTTTGTACGCTGTTTTAAAATCAAAGGAAAGTCCATCATCAATCAGCTCTAAACAAGCTCCTCTAGGGGTATTGGTCAAACGAGCGATACAAGTAGTGATAGCACCATATTTGAGCATATTAGAAGTCAATTCCTGGACTACACGAAATAATTCATACGAAACAGCATCAGAAACCAAAGTATCGGCTAGATTCATATCCAACTCAAAACGCTTGCCGCTAGAAGCGCTCAATTGTTCAAAGTAATCCCGTAAGGCTAAATTAAACCCAGCCGTTTCAAGCAACGGTGGCATCAACTGATACGAAATTAGTCGAGTATTTTCAATCGTTTGTGCTAAAGAAATTTGTATCGCTTCTAAAAGTTCCGGAGCATCGGTATGAGTATTTTTCTTAGAAAATAATAAAACATAATTACGAATGGCATTCAAATCACTCTGTATAGCATCATGCAAATCTTTAGCAATACGCTTACGTTCTTTCTTTTCGCTTTTCAGCGCTGTTTTCAATAAAAGTTCCGCTTCCTTTTTCTTAATTTTAGCCAAATGCCGTTGATAAAACAAAACCAAAAACAACAATCCAAATGCTAAAAAAAGCATCAGAAAAGTACCTATAAAAAAAATAGATATTAATTCGTTTTCGCTTTCCATAAACCAACAAGTAAGAGACTTCGTAAAACAAAATTCAATACAATATTAACTATCCAATACGATTGAAATAGAACAGAATCAGCCTTATATATATAATTGCTTAATAAGAATAAAAAGAGAGTCCCACAGTAATACAAAACAAATCCCGAAATAAAATAAAAGGTACTATTGTTCAAAAGATTGTCTACATAAGTCTCTATCATTAATTTTCTAAACCAGATAATTGTAAAAAATAGAATAAAAAGAGTGATAAATGCATCTAAATAAGAAGTAATGAAGAGAAAATCTTTTACCTCAAAAGAAATAAAAAGACAAATACAAGACAAAATAAAGGTTAAAAAAAAAGATAAAAATAATATAGAAAATTGCTTTTGTAAAACCTGAAAGAAAAAGTAATAAATACTAATAAATGATAAAATATCATAGATAAGAAACCAATGCGAAACATTCCAACCAAAAGTGAGCGTGCCAAAAAATTCGTAAAAGCTTGAAATAAAAGTCAGAAAAACATAAGGTAGGATGGCTTTTAATTCAATTGCACTTTGTCGTCTAGCAACTAAAAAATAAAGAAAAGGGCTAATGCCAAAAACGATTACAAAATACAATAAAACCATCCTCAATAAATAATAGAAAACCTATCTCAATAAAGATAGGCTTTCTTAAATAATTTAAAATTATACTAAGCCATTTGAAGGACCAGGACATAATGGAGGACATGTTGCCATTTTATCATAGATAATCTCAGCGTCTAACATATCTTTTTCCTCTTGGTCTACTCCTACCAAAACTAAACTTATTTTTTGTTCCACATCATCATATCCATTATAAATACGAAGACCAATACAATTGTCTTGTTCAAGTATTTTTTTAACATTATCCCCTCCAATAAAAGAAGATACTACTTGTCCAGGGAACTTTTTAGCAAATCCAGCTATTAATTTTTTAGCTTGTTCTGCAGTAATAACACCACCAGTGTTTGGGTCTAGTTTCATAAAATGTAAATTTAAATATTAAGTAGCCAAAATTAATACGTGTTTTCCGGCACTAAAATACGTATTTATACGCATAGGTAAATGCAATAATAACTAAAATCAAATCGCAACCATATCCCAATACAAAATCATTATAAAAATACGTGTAAATACGTATTGACAAAAACGCATAAAGAAACCAATTTAGCAGATTATTACATTTTCAATATAAGTAGCATGCACTGAATCAGTCTATTGTACAATGAAAAAATTCTACCTTCATAACGGCACACAAAGCATTGGTCCTTTTGACAAAGAAGAACTAAGACAAAGAGGTGTGGTAAAAACAACTCCTATTTGGGTAGAAGGGCGTGAAAGATGGACTTGTGCCGAAAACTATGAAGATCTACAAGATCTATTTTACACCATACCCCCTACTCTACTTTTAAATTCTTTAGAAATTACAAGGTTAAAGAAAAAAAACAAATACCTGAAATGGGCATTACTAATTAGTGTTGGTTTACTCCTAGCCTCACTAGTAATAATAGTAAAAGATGAAATTCAAACTAAAAAAATAGAAATCATGTCACCACCCAATTAGTAATTCAAAAATCTAAAATCAATATTCAACATCAAAAACCATAAACCAAATATCGTACATCGTATATCCAATATCGTAAATCTAAATTCACAATCATGTCCCCACCTTAAAAAAATCGTAAACCAGATATCTCATATCGTAAATCGAATATCGTATATCACAAATCCCAATTCCCTTGCATCCCAAATTCGCCCCTTTACTCAACAACCTCAACGAGCAGTTAAACTTTATAGATCTAGAAATAGACGACACCATCCAACAGTGCGAGCAAGCAATTAACGTCATTCTAAAATCCATTCATGCCGTTCGAAAAATAGTTGCCAAATCCAATTTCAAAACCGAAGTAGAAGAAATCCAATTCTTCAAAGAAGTCAAGCCACAATTCACCTCCAAGCTCATTTACTACAACAAAATCTATAAAATAGAGCGAAAAAAGCCAAGTGGTGGCAATCGCATTCTGAAAAAATACTACAACAACGAACTCTCAAAACTGAAAGCCTTTTTTGACAAAGAATTAGACTTCTACCAATACTTCCGTGCCGGAAATTCCTATCTAGACTACCTATATTTCGTACGCGGAAAGTTTGATATTAAACTTGCCCTAGACTCCTATTATTTCGAAACAGATCCTTCCTTTGCCACCTCTCATGATTTCAAAGTAGCCACCATCTTAGCCAATGATCTCATTCAATTGTATATCGAAAACCAACTATTGGTCCTAGAAAAAAAAGAAAGCTTAGAAAATTCACAACGCGAACCGAAAGGGAAAATAACTTGGACCAGCTCAAAAGTCGCCCTAACCGAACTACTGTACGCATTGCACACCGAAGGAGTATTCAACAATGGCGCCTCCGACCTCAAAGACATCGCCGAATACTTCGAACACATCTTCGAAATCGACTTGGGACAATACCGCAGAGCCTTCCTCGAAATCAGAGCCCGCAAAAGTGAGAAAACCAAATTCCTCACCTCCCTCAACCACCAACTCCTCAAACGCATGGACAAGCTCGACGAACTAGTCTAACAACCTAATTCATAATTCGTAATTCGACAACTGATAACCATCAACTGAAACCTAAACATGATGCTTTACTACAAAACTCATCCGACCTTAGAGTCCGCAGTCGAGTGTCAAATAGTCGCGGAATTCGTAAATCGTAAATCAATCGTATATCAACCGTCAGTTCGAGTGATTTTTGCTAAAAAATCGTATCGAGAACCGACAAACATCAACTGAAACCTATTCATGATGCCTTACTACAAAACTCATCCGACCTTAGAGTCCGCAGTCGAGTGTCAAATATTCGAAGAATTCGTAAAATGAAAAACTGTTTGAGCGAAGCGAGTTTTTTTCATTTAGAATTCAAGAATAAATTTGACCGACGAGGGCTCAAGTCTTGACCTTTTGTTTCTTTTGGGTCAAGCCAAAAGAAAAAAAACACCCAACCCCTTCTCCGTTGTGAAACAAAACAAATCAGACCCCACAATTTTGCACCATACTAATTTAAAAAATAAGCTATGTCTGTAGAAATTATCACAAAAGAAGACCTAAACGAGTTCCGCCGATTACTCATTGCCGACCTCAGCACACTATTAGAAATTAAACCCCAACAGCAACAAAAAAAGTGGCTCAAATCCAATGAAGTCCGCAAATTGTTGAACATCTCACCCGGTACACTCCAAAACCTCCGCATCAACGGCACCCTGATCTACTCTCGAGTAGGCGGGATCCTCTTTTACGAATCCGCCCACATCGACCAACTCCTCAACCAAAACAAATCATAAACCATAAACCGTCAACAGAAAACTAACAACCGAGAACTGACAACCGATAACCGTAAATAGTAAATCGTATATCGTACATCGTAAATCATAAATTGATACCCAAAATGAACTACATCAAACACCTCACTGGCTTCTTCATACAAATCGCCCATGAAGAAACCCTCAACCCAACGCACATCAGTTTATACCTCGCCCTCTTTCAGCGATGGAACATGAACCGATTCAAAAACCCCATTACCATTTCAAGAGACGAAATGATGAAAGCCAGCAAAATCGCTTCTAAGGCCACTTACCACAAATGCATCAAAGAACTGCAGCGTTTAGGATTCATCGAGTACCTTCCTTCCTACAATCCGTATGCGGGAACGACTGTAGTAATCCACGATTTGTCCAATGGTACTAGTACCAAAAATAGGCAGCCTACTAGTCAGGTCGCTAAACAAGTTGATGAACCCTCTATATATAGTAAACCTATACTTAAAACAAAAAGAAAACAATATAAAGAGACCACCCCCGAAAAAGTAGAAAATAAAGAAGAAGAAAATTTATTTCCACTAGCCGAAGCGAGAATCCAAAAAACACACCCGGCGCTCGAAATCGTGAAGGAATACTTCAGTACCCAGCAGGCCTCCGAATTCGAAGCCGAGCGCTTTTTCAATTACTACACCAGTAACGGTTGGTTGATTGGCGGAAAAACCAAAATGAAAGACTGGCAAGCCGCCGCGCGCAATTGGATCCTAAATACAGCCAAATTCAACACCAACCTGCCTCAAAAAAAACCGAGTACTAACCAACCCCAGGCGCAAAACCTCCACACAACACTAGACAAAAACTACGACGAACCACTTTAGTATTATTTGTCATACTGAACTTGTTTCAGTATCTCGAACTCGTTACAACCCATAATAAACCGAAAAAATGAAAACCCACTACGACTACCCCGAAATAATCAAATGGCTCGAACAAAAAGGAAAAACCGACTATGGTACCCAATTCCATTTCCGTGAAGCCGACCAAAACAACCTATCCAAACTCATCGCCTACTACCTCAAAGACGAAGTAGTAGC
>JBEENX010000021.1:0-30233 GCA_041191945.1 Bacteroidota bacterium | reverse complement strand
GTTAAAAACATTACTTCTTATGGTGTGTTTATTGACTTAGGTGGTGTTGATGGATTAATCCACATTACTGACCTTTCTTGGTCAAGAATCAATCACCCAAGTGAAGTTCTTGAATTAGATCAAAAATTAAACGTTGTAATCCTTGATTTTGATGATGAGAAAACAAGAATTCAATTAGGATTGAAACAATTAAACGCTCACCCATGGGATGCTTTAGATGCTAATTTAACTGTTGGGGATAAAGTAAAAGGTAAAGTAGTTGTAATCGCTGATTACGGTGCATTTATCGAAGTGGCTGAAGGTGTTGAAGGTTTAATTCACGTTTCTGAAATGTCTTGGTCAACTCACTTACGTTCTGCTCAAGATTTCGTAAAAGTGGGTGATATTGTAGAAGGAGTTATTTTAACTTTGGATAGAGATGATCGTAAGATGTCTTTAGGTATCAAACAATTGACTCAAGATCCATGGACTGATATTACTTCTAAATACCCAGTAGGTTCTAAACATACAGGTATCGTTAGAAACTTTACAAACTTTGGTATTTTCGTAGAATTAGAAGAAGGAATCGACGGATTGATTTATATCTCTGACCTTTCTTGGACTAAGAAAATCAAACACCCATCTGAATTTGTAAATGTAGGTGAAAAATTAGACGTAGTGGTATTAGAATTAGATGTTGAAGGACGTAAATTATCTTTAGGTCACAAACAAACTACTGCTAATCCTTGGGATCAATACGAAGATTCTTTTGCTGTAGGAACTATCCACACAGGAGAGATTTCTGAAATCGTTGACAAAGGTGCTACTGTAGAATTTGGGGATGATATCGTTGCTTTCATTCCTACTCGTCATTTAGAAAAAGAAGACGGTAAAAAATTGAAAAAAGGAGAATCTGCTGATTTCAAAGTAATTGAATTTAATAAAGAATTCAAAAGAGTAGTTGCTTCTCACACTGCTATCTTCCGTGAAGAAGAAGAGAAAAATGTGAAAGCTGTTGCTGAAACTACTTCTGCGGCATCTACTAATGCACCAGCTGCAACTTTAGGAGATAACAATGATGTATTAGCTGCTTTGAAAGCTAAAATGGAAAAAACAGAGAAAAAATAAATCTCAGTTCTTTTAATAAATTGAAAAGCCTCACAATTGTGAGGCTTTTTTTATCAATTCATTGTTGTTGGTGTAATATTACAACAAAATAAAAACCCCTAAATCTATATTAGATTTAGGGGTTTTTGTTTTAGTAAAAACTATAATTATCTCAAAACAGCACCTAGTTCTGTTTCAAAATTCTTTTGTAGTTTAGTCATTATTTTGTCAATTTGCTCGTCTGTTAATGTTTTAGAGCTATCTTGAATACTGAAACTTAACGCATATGATTTTTTGCCTTCAGGTAAATTTTGACCTTCATATACATCAAATAAATCAATGTTTTTTAGCAATGATTTTTCTGTTTGTTTTGCAATTGTATAAATACTTTCGTAAGTCACTGTTTGGTCAATTAACAATGCTAAATCTCTACGAACTTCCGGATACTTTGGAATTTCGGTGAATTTAATTTTATTCGAAATTAATTTCAAAATAGCAGCCCAATTGAAATCAGCAAAAAACACTTCTTGTTTGATACCAAAGTATTTTAAAATGGATTTTTTTACAACCCCCATTTCAACAATGGTATCTTTCCCTATGCTGATGGCAATTCCTTCAGAAAACACGTCGGATGTTAATGGTTGATTCTGTATTTTTTGAATTCCCAATCGTTCTAACACTGCATTGACATACCCTTTAAACAAAAAGAAATCCGTTGGTTTTTGACTTGCTGTCCACGTTTCTTGATTTCTATTTCCTGTAAGGAATAGTGTTAAATGTTTTTGCTCTTCATATCCTGAAGGGAAGTTGTGATAGGATTTCCCGAATTCAAATAATTTTAAATCGGTGTTTTTTCTATTGATATTGTACGAAATAGCCTCTAATCCAGAAAACAGTAAAGATTGGCGCATGGTTGCCAAATCACTACTTAAAGGGTTTAGCATACTTACATTATGTTCTTCTTTCAATAGTTCTGAAAGTTGGATGTAGTTAGCTGTTGTCAATGAGTTGGCCATCATTTCGTGAAATCCTTGCGAATTCAATTGTGTGGCTACCACATTTTGGATTTTGTAATCTTCCGTTCTTGGAGAATTGGCAACTGTCGCGTTAACCTTGTTGGAGAATTTGATGTTGTTGTAACCGTAAACTCTTAAGATTTCTTCAATAACATCAATTTCGCGTTGTACATCTACTCGGTAAGCTGGAATGGTTAAGCCTAATCCAGAATCTGAAACACTATTTACTTTTATATCAAGAGAGACTAATATTTTTTTGATAGTGTCTTTAGGGATTTCTTGACCAATAATTTTGGTGACTTTATTAAAGTTTAGAAAAACACTAAAATCCTCTACTTTTTTAGGATATACGTCGATTACATCAGATGTGATTTCACCACCTGCTACTTCTTGAATTAATAATGCTGCACGTTTTAAGGCATATTCGGTAATCGAAGGATCGATTCCTCTTTCAAATCGGAATGATGCATCGGTGCTTAATTGGTGTCTTTTGGCAGTTTTACGGATACTTACCGGATTGAAATAAGCACTTTCTAAGAAAATAGCATTGGTGCTTTCTGAAACTCCTGATTCTTTACCTCCAAAGACTCCTGCTATACACAAAGGACCTTTCTCATCACAAATCATAATGTCTTCTTCGTGCAAACTTCTTTCTACCTCATCAAGTGTAGTAAACTTAGTACCTGAAGGAACTGTTTTTACAATTACTTTACCGCTAATTTTAGCTGCATCAAAGGCGTGAAGTGGTTGTCCTAATTCGTGTAATACATAATTAGTTACGTCAACGATATTGTTTTTTGGATTTAATCCAATGGCTTTCAAACGGTTTTGCAACCAGGTAGGTGATGGTTTTACCGTAATTCCTGAAATAGTTACTCCACAATATCTAGGAACCAATTTGCTGTCTTTTACGTCGATATCAATTTTTAATGTACGTTTATCTACTCTAAACTTACTTACAGAAGGAGTAATTAATTCTACATGAGTACCTTTTTGAAGCATTCCGGCTCGTAAATCACGTGCGGTACCAAGGTGACTCATGGCATCGGCACGATTTGGAGTTAATCCAATTTCAAATACTTCGTCATTTTCAATTTTAAAAACGGTAGCAGCAGGAGTTCCAGGTTGCAATGATTCGTCTAGCACCATAATCCCCTCGTGGCTAGTACCAAGACCGATTTCATCTTCAGCACAAATCATTCCGTGACTTTCTTGTCCACGAATTTTTCCTTTTTTTATTGTAAATGCTTCTCCTTCTTTGTCGTATAGAATAGTTCCGATAGTGGCTACAGGTACTTTTTGTCCAGCAGCAACATTAGTAGCGCCACATACAATTTGAACAGGAGTTCCATCGCCTAAATCTACTGTTGTGATTTTTAATCGGTCAGCATCTGGGTGAGGTGCACAAGTTAAAACGTGTCCAACCACAATTCCCTCTAAACCTCCTTTTACAGATTGGTATTTTTCAACCACTTCTACTTCCAAACCTAAGTCGGTCAATAAAGCTGAAGTTTCTTCTGATTGCCAATCGATTTTGATGAATTGTTTAAGCCAGTTATATGATATTTTCATTGTGAATTTTTTTCAGGTTTGCAAATATACGCATTGCAGATTGGAGTAGGAAACAAAATTTTTAATTTTTAAATCCTTAATTTATATAAATTATATCCAATGAATCTCCTGCTTTTCGATAATTAGTGTTCCTTTTTAAGAAAAGGAATTAACCCCTCAAAATACACTTTTTGATCGTCATAAAAGTCCATGTGACTCCCTTTTGGGCAATACAAATAAGTCCCATTTTGAACTAATTTTGACATTTCTTCCATGTGTTTAGGATCCATAGTGTCATATTTAGCTCCAATGACTAGAGTAGGAATAGTGATGTTTTTTAAATCTGCTTTTCTATCCCATTTCTCTAATTTTCCAGATATTCCAAATTCACTCGGGCCTTGCATTGTTACGTATAAGGATTGGTTTAGTTTAGCAAGTGAACGATTGACTGGTTCTGGCCAATCTTTTGAAGGAAAACGAAGAATGTGTTTTTCGTAGAAATTAGGAAGTAATAATTCCATGTATCTTGGGTTTGAAAAATCTTTGGCCTTTTCAATTTGGTTGAGTTCTGCTACTACTTTTGGGTCCATTTGCTTGGCTAACACTTCATCAGCATATTTCCCATATTCAGGACAGCTTGACATCATGTTAGAAATAATTAAGCCTTTCATAGTATGTTGGTATTTCAACGCATATTCCATTGCTAAAATACCGCCCCAAGAATGACCTAACAAATAAAAATTGGAAGCATCTAGATGCAATGCCTTTCTAACTTGTTCGACTTCTTCTACATAGCGTCCTAAATCCCAAAGTGCTACATCATTCGGATTATCAGAGTTGCCACAACCCA
This sequence comes from Bacteroidota bacterium, assembly GCA_041191945.1. Taxonomy (GTDB): domain Bacteria; phylum Bacteroidota; class Bacteroidia; order Flavobacteriales; family Flavobacteriaceae; genus Flavobacterium. The sequence continues at coordinate 25,730 of JBEENX010000021.1, read as the reverse complement.
ATTGGTCGTAATAAATAATTTCAATACCTTCTGCAGGTAAAAAGTTTTCAAAACACTCAAAATACTCGTGAGTTGCACCTGGCCCACCGTTAAGAAGTAATACTTTTATTTTTGGATTATTTCCAATGCGTTTGGTCCATACATTAAAAGTACCTTTCGGAGTGGTGATTGGGATCACTTTTACTCCTCCCGTTTGAATACTATCTTTTGTTTTTTGAAAATAAAGATCTTTATTTTGTGAGTTCTCTTTATAGCAGGAAGCTAAAAATAAAACTGAAATAACAACTAAAATTTTGAAAATAATTTTCATGTAGTTAAGTATAAAATTTATAATATTTCTTCGATATGTTTTTTAATATTTTCTGTAATTTTTTTGGTTGGCAAATCATTAGCATCTTCTCCGAAAGGATCTTCGATTTCCTCTGCAATTAATTCTAAACTAGCTAAAACATAGAATATAAAAACCACAACTGGAATAACATAATACCCCAAACTGAATACATAACCAAATGGTAATGTTAATACATAAATAAAAATAAACTTCTTAATAAATGCGCTGTACGAATATGGTATTGGAGTATTTTTAATTCGTTCACAAGCACCACAAATATCTGTAAAAGATTGTAATTCTGCATTGAGAACAATGAGTTGATCCCCTGATATTTTATTTGAAATATATAAATTATTTACTTTCATAAACAATTTATTGGCTACTTGGTTTGGACGGTGTTTATGATGGTCAATTTCTAAATCTAAATCGTCAAATAATTGTTTTCCTGTATCACTATCATTCAAATGTTTTCTTAGGATATTGGCATAATGTGGAATCATTTTTTTAAAATAATCCCGATCATTATTATCAACCAATATGGCATTGATTTTGAGGGCTAAATTTCGGCTATTATTAACTAAACTGCCCCATAATTTTCTTCCTTCCCACCAACGATCATAAGCAGTATTTGTTCGGTAGGCGAGTAATAAAGAAATTACAAATCCTAACATTCCGTGCATCATTGAAATATTTTTGACATGACTTTCTTCAGGTAAGTGCCAATATTCAATTTCAAAATAAGCGATGATTCCCGAATATATTGCTATAATAACCATCATTGGTATTAATTTTCTAAAGGTATCTGCTCTACTTAACTGAAATATAAAACTAATCCAATCTTTTGGGTTGTATGATGTCATTTAATTCCTAATTAAGATTAATAGTTCCTGCCAATTCTTTTAAAGCAATTTCAGATAATTTAGCTTGAAACTGCGCATTACTGTTACGCACTTTCGCATTCACATAATTCAATTGTGCCGTTCTAAATTCTAAGGTAGTAATCGTTCCAATTTTAAATTTATCTAAGGTAATTGCTAAATTTTGTTTGGCTATTGCTTCATTTTTTTCTTCCAAACTAATTAATTCTAGATTAGTGGTGTAGGTTTGAAATGAAGTCGCTAATTGCGATTGTAATGCTAATTTTTGCTCCTCAACAATTAACTTTGAATTGTCAATTTGAATATGCGCTATTTTTTCATTTCTGTTCTGTGCTAATCCGTCAAATATATTTAAAGCGGCACTAAATCCATAATTAAATCCTTTGGCTGATGTGGCTGTAGCAAATCCTAAACTAGCTTGGGTACTGGATAAGTTGTAACCTGTACTCAATTTTAGACTTGGATAGCGATTGGCTTTAACTTGTTTTAATTGGAGTTCAGCTACTTTTAAAGCAATAATTTGGGCTTCTAGTTGGGGGTTTTGCTTTTCAGCTAAAGCAGTTAATTCATTCAGCGTTAAATCAGCATCAACTTTGATGGTGTCAATTACTTTAAATTCTGTTTTTGTATCTCGAGCTAAAATTTGATTGAACAAAATTTTAGTATTGGCATACAAATCTTTTTGTCTAAGTAGCGCCACTTTATCTGTATTCAAATCGACTTGAGCATTTAAGACTTCCAGTTTAGAGGCTTTACCAATTGCAAAACGATTTTGTGCTAATGCCAAGCGTTGGTTCGAAATTACAATGGTAGAATCTAAAGCCTTCAATTGCTGTTGTTGCTGTACCAAATCAAAATAGGTACTGGTTACAGCACTAATTTTGGTTAGGATTGTTTGTTTCAATTGCGCTTCGCCTAATTTCTGTAACTCTTTTAATTGGTCTAATTTGGCAAACATTTTGAATCCGTCAAATACTGTCCAATCCAAATTAACTCCATAATTCAAACTATTATTTTTAGCATTGTCTAATGAGTTAGTGGTACCATTTTGCAATGTTTGCGAACTATTTTGTACTCTGTTATTAGCCGCTACTGTGGCTGCTACTGTAGGTAACATTCCTGCATTGCCAACAGTTACATTGGTTGTATTGATTAGCGCATTATTCGAAGCAATTTTTATTTCGTAATTGTTTTCTAAGGCTACTTTTACAGCGGCTTCAAGGGTTATAATGTCTTGTGCTTTAGCTTGGCTAAAACCTAAAAAAATTAAACTAACTATGATGAATTTATATAATGTCATACTTATTTATTTTCTTGTTCCTATTCGTTAATATGATCAAATTCAGGATAATGTTTTCTTGCTTTTGACCACATGAGGTATAAGGCTGGAATAACAAATAAAGTTAAAACTAAAGAGAAAACGGTTCCCCCAACGATAACAACTCCCATACCAATTCTACTATTAGAAGCGGCACCTAATGATAAGGCAATTGGTAAAGCACCTAAAGCAATGGCTAAACTTGTCATTAAGATAGGGCGTAAACGTGCTTCTGAAGCTTCCAAAATAGCTTCTGACTTAGGTTTTCCTTGCTCTCGTAATTGATTCGCAAATTCAACAATTAAAATTCCGTTTTTGGTCACCAAACCAATTAACATGATGGTTCCAATTTGGCTAAAGATATTCCAAGTTTGATTGAATAACCACAACGAAAATAAAGCTCCAGCGACAGCCATTGGTACGGTTAAAATAATAATAAATGGGTCAATAAAACTTTCAAATTGAGCTGCAAGAATTAAAAATATTAACAGTAAGGCTAATCCAAAGGCAAACGAAGTATTGGAGCTACTTTCTACAAAATCTCGAGATTCTCCACCTAAATCAGTAGTGAAAGTGTCGTCCAAAACTTTGGCTTTGATAGCGTCCATAGCTTCAATACCATCACTAATACTTTTACCAGGAGCTAATCCAGCAGAAACGGTAGCCGACATGTATCTATTATTATGATACAATTGAGGAGGGTTACTTTGTTCTTCAATTTTAATCATATTGTCCATTTGAATTAATTCACCTTTATTGTTTTTAACATACATTGAAGTTAAATCTAAAGGTTTGGAACGATCATTTTTTTCAAATTGACCAATCACTTGGTACTGTTTCCCGTTGCGAATGAAGTATCCAAACCGTTGTCCACTTAATGATAATTGTAATGTTTGTGCCACATCAAGTACGGAAACACCTAGACTTTCGGCTTTTTCTCTGTCAATAGTAACGTTGATTTCAGGCTTGTTGAATTTCAAATTCACATCGGTGGTAGAAAAAGTTTCATTTTTAGCCGCTTCTTCCATAAACAATGGAATTTTTTCGCGTAATTTTTCAAAATTAGGTGCTTGAATAATGTATTGAATGGGCAAACCTCCACGTCTATTTACAGCAATAGTAGGTTGTTCAATTACGGCTGTTTTTGCTTCAGAATAATTATTCGTCCATTTGGTTACTTTTTCAGCAATCTCTTTTTGAGAAATCTTTCGTTCATCAGGTTCCACCAATGAAATTCTAACAAATCCACTATTAACAGAAGAAGCATTAAAACCAGGTGACGTAATTACTAAGGCTACTTTTTTCTCAGGAATAGAATCATCGACCAATCGAGATAATTCTTGCATAAATTTATCGGTGTATTCATAAGAGGCTCCTTCAGCTGTAGTCGTTCTTACTACCATTCCGCTGCGATCGTCATAAGGAGCAGTTTCTTTTTTCAATAGATTAAAGAACAGATAAATCAATCCGAAACACACAATCAAAATTGGAAAACTCAACCATTTCTTTTTCATGAAACGTGCTAAAGCATTCGCATAACCGGTATTCAATTGTTGAAAATACGGCTCGGTTAGCTGGTAAAATTTAGATTTTTCCTGTTTTCCACCTTTCATCAAATAGGCATTCAGCATTGGTGTAAGTGTAAGGGATACAAAAGCCGAAACCAATACTGCAGCTCCAATAACCACTCCAAATTCTCGGAATAATCGTCCAACAAATCCTTCCAAGAAAATTACGGGTAAAAATACTGCTGCTAAAGTGATGGAAATGGAAATCACCGCAAAGAAGATTTCGTTAGAGCCTTTGATAGCTGCTTCGATAGGCGACATGCCTTCTTCTACTTTTTTGAAAATGTTTTCAGTAACTACAATTCCGTCATCGACCACTAATCCCGTGGCTAAAACGATAGCTAGCAAGGTCAACACATTGATAGAGAAACCAAACAGCCACATGATAAAAAACGTAGCAATTAAGGATACAGGAATATCAATTAAAGGTCTGAAAGCAATAGCCCAGTCTCTAAAAAATAAATAGATAATTAAGATAACCAAAACAATTGAAATCCCTAGAGTTTCGGCTACTTCGATTAGGGATTGCTTTACAAAAACGGTATTGTCAATTACAATATTTAAATGAATATCTTTTGGTAAATCTTTTTTGAAACGTTGGTACTCTTTGTAAAACGCCGTTGCAATATCCAAATAGTTGGCACCTGGGCGAGGTACAATAGCTACACCCACCAAAGGAACGCCTGATTGTGTCATGTTAGTTTCTACATTTTCAGGGCCAATTTCGGCTTTACCAATATCACTAAAACGAACAATTTTTTCTCCTTCTGATCGAATGATAATGTTGTTGAATTCTTCAGCTTTTGATAAATTTCCAATGGTTCTCACCGTTAATTCGGTATTGGCTCCCGTGATTTTACCTGAAGGTAATTCGACATTTTGTTTGCTTAAAGCATTTCGAACTTCAGAAACGGTACAGCCATAAGAAGCTAATTTTACGGGGTCAATCCACAAACGCATTGCATAGCGTTTTTGTCCCCAAATTTGAATACCACTCACGCCTGGAATGGTTTCCAAACGTTGTCCAATTACGTTTTCGGCAAAATCGCTTAATTCTAATGCGTTTCTCGAATCACTTTGTATCGTCATTGATATAATCGCATCACTATTGGCGTCAGCCTTAGAAACTACTGGCGGTGCATCAATATCTTGTGGCAAATTTCGAGTAGCTTGAGATACTTTGTCACGCACGTCATTAGCGGCTTCTTCTAAATTTTTGTCTAAATTAAACTCGACTGTGATATTACTACTTCCTTGAATACTTGAAGAAGTAACATTGCGAATTCCGTCAATGGAGTTGATAGCTTTTTCTAAAGGTTCTGTAATTTGCGACTCAATAATATCAGAATTCGCTCCGGTGTAATTGGTGCGAATAGAAACCTGTGCAGGATCTATGGAGGGGAATTCTCGGATTCCTAAAAAGCTGTACCCAATCAATCCAAATAAAATAATAGTCAAATTGATTACAATAGTAAAAACGGGTCTTTTTATGCTTAAAGTAGATAAACTCATTACTGTTTTTTAAAATAAAAGTGAATCGATTAATTTTATTTAACTTTAACTATAATAGGTGCTTCGTCTTTCAAAGACATCACGCCCGAAGTCAATACAGTATCTCCTGCTTTTAAACCTGAAAGTACTAAAATAGATGCATCAGTTCGTGTAGCTGTTTCCACCATTACTTCTTTCGCCATTCCTTTGTTAGCAACGAATACTTTTTTACCGTCTTGAACTGGGATAATTGCTTCAGTTGGAATAACCACGGCATCTTTTATGATATCTAAAGGTAATTGAACGTTTGCAAATGTACCTGGTAATAATTTTCCATCTTTGTTATCTGCCAAAGCACGCACTTTTAGTGTTCTGGTTGCAATTTCTACTTCGGGTTCAATAGCATAAATTTTAGCTGAATAGGTTTGTTGTTCAGCTCCTGTTACTTTGAACGTAATGGTCGCATTCTTTTTTATTTGCGAAGCATATTTTTCAGGAATAGAAAAAGTGATTTTCAGTTGGCCAACATTCACCAATTTAGCTACCAGAAGGGTAGGAGTAACATAAGTTCCTGGCGAAATAGATCGCAATCCAATTTTCCCCGAAAAAGGCGCACGTACCGACGTTTTTTCAATTTGAGCTTGAATCAATTGACTTTGCGCTTGTGCCGATTTGAAGTCGGCTCGTGCTACATCATATTCTTCTTGACTGATGGCTTCTTTTTGCAACAATAATTTGGCTCTTCGTTCATTTTCAGCCGCTAAACTTTCTTTGGTTTTGGCTTGAGCCAATTGCGCTTTCAATTCAATATCGTTTACTTTGAACAACACTTGGCCTTTAGTCACAGTACTACCTTCTTGAAAATAGATGTTTTTTACAATTCCAGACACTTCAGAACGAATCTCTACTTGTTCATTGGCTTCAATAGAACCCGAAAGCGCTAAATTATTATCAAATGTTTGTAAGCGAACTACCGCTCCACTTACCGTAGTAGGTTGTTTGTCTTTTTCTTTATCTTTTGGTCCTTTTGAATCGCTGTTTTTTGTAATTCGGTAACCAATTAATCCAACTAATCCTATTATTAGTAGGGAGTAAACGAGAGTTTTTATTTTCATAAGAGTTTATTATAGTGTCATATTAACGCAATTCACAAATTTAGGGTATTGAATTTAATAATAGACTAACTTGAAGTTATTATTTTGAGATGATTAGTTCAACTTATATAATTCCAGATATTTTTCTTTTTGGTCATTTCGATAAATACGCTTCGTAACGTAGCGTGTTCCGGCTTGTGCATTCCAGCATCGTTTTTGAGTAGTTGTAAAGCATAATTTCTGGCGAGTATTAAAATATCTCTGTCTTTAACAATATCTGCAATTTGAAGATTCAAAACACCGCTTTGTTGCGTTCCCATCAAATCACCGGGACCTCTTAACTTCAAATCAACTTCGGCAATTTCAAAGCCGTCATTGGTACTCACCATAGTTTCCATTCGGGTTTTGCTATCGGAACTTAATTTATGACTCGTCATCAAAATGCAATAACTTTGTTCGGCGCCACGCCCAACACGGCCACGCAATTGGTGCAATTGAGAGAGTCCAAAACGTTCCGCACTTTCAATAATCATTACGCTGGCATTGGGAACATTAACACCCACTTCAATCACTGTTGTGGCGACCATAATATTGGTTTTTCCTTCGGCAAAGCGCTTCATTTCGGCATCTTTATCGGCGGGTTTCATTTTTCCATGCAAGATAGAAATGGAATACTGTGGTAGTGGAAAATCACGAGAGATGCTTTCGTAGCCGTCCATCAAATCTTTAAAGTCCATTTTCTCGGATTCCTGAATCAATGGATAGACAATATAGATTTGTCTTCCTAACGCTATTTCGTCTTTTAAAAACTTCCAAACTTTCAATCGGTTACTATCAAATCGATGCACGGTTTGGATAGGTTTTCGTCCCGGAGGCAATTCGTCAATAACAGAAATATCCAAATCACCGTACAAGCTCATTGCTAAAGTACGCGGAATAGGAGTGGCTGTCATCACTAAAACATGAGGAGGGATTTCGTTTTTCTTCCACAATTTGGAACGTTGCTCTACACCAAAACGATGTTGCTCATCGATTACGGCTAGTCCTAAATTTTTAAATTGTACTTTATCTTCTAATAAAGCATGGGTTCCGATAAGGATATGTAAACTACCGTTTTCCAATGCTTCATGAATTATTTTTCGTTCAGCCGTTTTAGTTGAGCCTGTCAGTAATTGAATGTTGATATTGGCGGTTTTTGCCAATTCAGATAAACCTAAAAAATGTTGGTTGGCTAATATTTCTGTAGGCGCCATCAAGCACGCTTGAAAACCGTTGTCAATGGCTAAAAGCATACTCATAAAGGCTACGATGGTTTTTCCAGAACCCACATCACCTTGTAATAACCGATTCATTTGAGCGTTACTTCCCATATCGGTGCGGATTTCTTTTATTACTCTTTTCTGGGCATTGGTTAACTCAAAAGGCAAGTGATTTTGGTAAAAATCGTTAAAATGATGTCCTACCGAAGTAAATGGATGTCCTTTTATTTTGTGTTTCTGAATCAGGTTTTTGGTGATCAATTGCAGCTGAATAAAGAATAATTCTTCAAACTTCAATCGGAATTGGGCTTTCGCCAAAGCTTCTGAACTTTTTGGAAAATGAATGTTAAATAAGGCGGCTTTCTTAGAAATCAGTTTCAATTCGTCAATCAAATAATCAGGTAAGGTTTCTGAAAACAAAGCTTGGGTTTCCAAAAATAATTGCTGCATCATTTTGATAATAACTCGGTTCGAAATTCCGCGATTTGCCAGAGTTTCTGTCGAAGGGTAGATGGCTTGCATGGCAGAACGCAGGCTTTTTTGGTGTTCGCTCAACAATTCCATTTCAGGATGCGCCATATTGAACGTACCATTGAATGAGGTACATTTCCCAAAAATCACAATTACTTCATTGAGTTTCAAACTTTCCCGAATCCATTTATGACCTTGGAACCAAACCAATTCCATTTGGCCTGTGTCATCCACAAAAGTGGCAACGAGACGTTTTTTGTTTTTACCAAATTCCACCGTTTTAATATGGATAATTTTTCCAATGATTTGGACTTCAGAGGCAGTGTTTTGCAACTCGTTAATTTTATAATACCGCGTTCTGTCGATGTAACGATTAGGGAAGAAATTGACTAAATCTCCGTACTTGTGAATCCCCAATTCCTTACGCAAGAGTTCGCCCCGATGAGGACCAACGCCTTTAAGGTATTCTATTGGAGTTTGTAGAAGATTTTGCTGCATACTGCGAAGATAGTTTTTTGTTGGGAAAATAGAAAATGGCGTTTGAAAATGATATATTTGGAAAAAATTAAATCTACAAAATGATTCTCGATACCCTAGACAATTACGAGTTGTACAGCTCCATAAACGAAAGAATAGCCAAAGGTTTTGCCTTTTTATGCAATACTGATTTAGATGCCATTGCCTCAGGAAGACATGATATAGAAGGCGATACAATTTTCGCTTTGGTACAAGAATACCCAACTAAACCCTTGAATGAATGTAAATTAGAAAGTCATCAAAGATATATTGATATTCAATACATGATTCGCGGAGAGGAATTGATTGGAGTTACCACAAAAAACAACCAGGTAGTTATAGAACAAAATCCGGAGAGAGATTATATCTTTTATGAAGGAGACACTTCGTTGGTGCTAGTGAAGCAAGGAATGTTTACTATTTTCTTCCCAGATGACATACACCAACCTTGTGTTCAAGTAAAATCCCCTTCAGAAGTGAAGAAGGTAGTCATTAAAGTCTTAATTCAATAAATCGTACTTCGCATATCGTAAATCCACCATCGTAAATCGTAAATTATAATGACAACCCATCTTGCTTTACTTCGCGGCATCAATGTTTCTGGACACAATATGATTAAAATGGAGGCATTAAAAACGACTTTGGAAAAATGTGGTTTTCAAAATGTAACCACCTACATTCAATCTGGGAATGTGTTTGTGACGACAGAAGAAGAAAATCCAGCCAAAGTAGGCTTTCTTATCAAACAAGAAATCTTCAAAGCATTGGGTCACGAAGTACCTGTGGTGGTCATTGCTAAAACCGATTTAGAAGCTTGTTTGGCTAACAATCCGTATTTGAAAGAAACCGATTTGGATACCAAAAAACTCTATGTAGCTTTTGTATCGATGGCTTTGCGAAATGAAGCCATTAATGATTTAAAAATGAGTCAGGTCAAACCCGATCAAGCGTTTATTGATGCCAACAAAATATACATTAAATATGCCGTTGGCGCTGGAAAAACTAGATTAGATCAAAAATACATTGAGAAAAAACTAAATGTGACGGCTACCATTCGAAATTGGAATACGGTAACGCAGTTGTTAGCAATGTATGAGGAGCTAGAATAACAATGCCATTACCACAATTGTCCCACTTCTTGTTTAATCAAGTCCAAAGCGGCATAAGTAGGCGAGGCTTTATCTACCAAACTACTTACTATAAATTCTCTCAAATCAGCGGCAGTTTGTACTTTTTCATTTTGACCCGCAATGCGTATCATTTGGATAGTCGCATTTTTAGCCGTTTGAATGATAGACCAACATTCGCTAGACACATAAATTTGTTGGCTTAGATTGTGTTCAAATTCTTGTTGGATTTGGTCAATGATAAAATTCTCATATTCCTTTTTATCGTTGCTAAGTGGAGTGTTTCGCACTACTACTTGACTTGGATGGATGCGTTCCATTAACAAGCTTAACCTTTCGTAGGCTTGAAGACGCAAAGGCAAAATATCTTTTTTATTCTCTTTTTGCAATAACCAACGACGGGTGTTTTGTTGGTCTTTAAAATACCCTTCAAATAAAAAATAAGCAACGCCACCCGTTACTAAAGAAGGCAATGTATATCCAAGGATTTCAAGTATTTTGGCTGTTTCCATTTGTTTTTTTCTATTTTTGAAACACAAAAATACGCTTTTTGATTAGGAAACGAAATAGTTTGTCATTCTAGAATCTTAAATAGTGTTTTGATTTCAATACAACCTTTATGGAAATTTACATTATCATTTTACTTTGTTTAGCTGCCTTTTTTGCAGGATTTATTGATGCTGTTGTTGGAGGCGGAGGTTTAATTCAAACTCCAATGGGATTAATTTTATTGCCCAATTTACCTGTATCTACTGTGGTGGGAAGTTTGAAGATTCCGGCTTTTAGTGGTACTTCGTTTGCGGCCTACCAATACCTTAAAAAAGTAGACATGAATTGGAAATTGCTATCCATTATGATGCTGTTAGCCTTTCCGTCAGCGTTTTTAGGATCGACTTTATTGACTTATGTGAGCAATGATTTTATGAAACCTATTTTGTTGGTTGTGCTTTCTTTTTTAGTGATCTATACCTATGCCAAGAAAAATTTTGGGCAACAAATTGAAAAGAATAGTTTCCCTCAAAAACAGCTTATTAATGCTGTGAGCATTAGTTTTGTGGTGGGATTATACGACGGTTTTATCGGACCTGGAACTGGAAGTTTCTTGGTAGTGGCGTTTATTGCCTTAATGGGATTTGATTTTTTACACGCTTCCGCCAATGCTAAAATGGTCAATTTGGCTACTAATTTTGGTTCCATTTGTTTGTTTTTCATCAAAGGCAAAATCATTTGGGCTATTGCTGTACCCATGGCGTTTAGCAATGCTTTGGGTGGTTTTTTAGGAGCTAAACTAGCCATAAACAAAGGGAATCGTTTTATCCGAATCTTCTTTTTGATTGTGGTAATTGGAACTCTAATTCGTTTTGGGTACGATGTGTTTTTTAAGTGAATTTAATTTTCGCCTCGAATAATTATTTCATTTGCCTTTTTTACATTTTCTTCTGTTTTTAAGATTATTTTTACAGTATGTAAATTCAGTTTTTCTTTTTTGTTTTCGAAATGTTCTACAACAAGTTTTAAGATGTATTTTTCATCTACTTGGTATTGGTCATAATCATCAAGTATTTTTTCTTCTTCAATTTGAAAAATCACAGGACCTTTTAATGATTTTAAATATTTTGATTTTAAATTGTTTAAAGAAATTAAATAACGAGGATTATATCTATAGCTATCTTTGGTTTTAATAAATATTTTTTCCCCATATTTAATAGTATCAATTTCTATTTCTTCTTTTTCAATATTTATCGATTCAATTTCATTCGGATTAATGGTTAAAAGATTGATTTCTTTAACTAAAGTTCCGTTAATATAAACTGCTGGTTTTTTGGTAGAATTTAACCGAGGAGTTTTGTAAACGACTCGTATTATGGAGTCATTCATAGAATATTCTGGTTTCGAAATTGTAAGCCCAGGAACTTTGCCTGAAAGTTTTTGCGAATAAGAAGCTGTTATCACTAACAGTATTATAGGAAGAATTATTTTTCTCATATTAAAAAATTATAATTCACTAAATATATAAATTTATTTTCTAAACAGTGTGAAATTTTGTGAATCTGTGATAAAGTAAACAGTTAATAAATTTGTATATTCTTAGTTTTTTGCTGTTCAAAACTTCGTTTGAAATCCTTATTTTTGCTTTCCATAATTACTATTCCAAATGCAGCAGTATATTGATCAATTGAACGAAGCGCAACGCGAACCAGTCCTTCAAAAAGACGGACCAATGATTATCATTGCCGGTGCCGGTTCGGGCAAAACCCGAGTATTGACCATTCGAATTGCCTATTTGATGAGTCAAGGCGTGGATTCGTTTAACATTTTGTCGTTGACGTTTACCAATAAAGCCGCACGCGAAATGAAAAATCGTATTGCATCTATTGTGGGAGCCAGTGAGGCTAAAAATCTTTGGATGGGAACTTTTCACTCAGTTTTTGCTCGTATTTTGCGTTCGGAGGCAGAGCATTTAGGTTATCCGTCTAATTTTACGATTTACGATTCGCAAGATTCAGTTCGTTTGATTTCGGCCATTATCAAAGAAATGCAATTGGACAAAGATATTTACAAACCCAAACAAGTGCTAAGCCGCATTTCTACCTATAAAAACAGCTTGATTACGGTAAAAGCCTATTTCAATAATCCCGAATTACAAGAAGCCGATGCGATGTCTAAAAAACCACGTCTGGGCGAAATTTATCAAAATTATGTCGAGCGTTGTTTCAAAGCAGGGGCGATGGATTTCGATGATTTATTGCTTAAAACCAATGAGTTGCTGACTCGTTTTCCAGAAATATTAGCCAAATACCAGAATCGTTTCCGTTATATTTTGGTAGATGAGTACCAAGATACCAATCATTCTCAATATTTGATTGTTCGTGCTTTGTCAGATAAATTTCAAAACATTTGTGTGGTGGGTGATGATGCGCAAAGTATTTATGCCTTCCGTGGTGCCAATATCAACAATATTTTGAACTTCCAAAAGGATTATGACAATGTAAAAACCTTCCGTTTGGAACAAAATTACCGTTCGACCCGAAATATTGTGGAGGCTGCCAATACGATTATTGATAAGAATAAAACCAAACTGGATAAGATTGTTTGGACTGCCAATGATTTTGGTCCCAAAATAAAAGTACACCGCAGTTTAACGGATGCCGAAGAAGGTCGTTTTGTAGCCAGTACGATTTTTGAACAAAAGATGCAAAACCAAATGATGAACGGTCAATTTGCTATTTTGTATCGTACCAACGCCCAATCGCGTGCCATGGAAGATGCGTTGCGCAAACGTGATATTCCGTACCGAATTTATGGAGGGCTTTCGTTTTACCAAAGAAAAGAAATCAAAGATGTTTTGTGTTATTTGCGATTGGTTATCAATCCAAAGGATGAAGAAGCCTTGATTCGTGTGATTAATTATCCCGCCAGAGGAATAGGGGATACCACGGTCGAGAAGTTGACGATTGCAGCTAATCATTACAAACGTTCGATTTTTGAAGTGATGCAAAACATTGATAAAATTGACCTGAAATTAAATGCGGGAACCAAGCAAAAGTTAACAGATTTTGTGAATATGATCAAGAGTTTTCAGATTATTAATGAAAACCAAGACGCATTTTACATCACAGATCATGTGGCCAAAAAAACAGGTTTGGTACAGGAATTAAAAAAAGATGCCACGCCAGAAGGAATGGCTAAAATTCAAAATATCGAGGAATTACTCAATGGTATCAAGGATTTTACCGAAGGACAAAAAGAAATTGACGGCGCTCGTGGTGCTTTGTCTGAATTTTTAGAAGATGTGGCTTTGGCAACGGATTTGGATAAAGACACAAGTGATGAAGACCGCGTAGCCTTGATGACAATTCACTTGGCAAAAGGACTCGAGTTTCCACACGTTTTTGTGGTGGGAATGGAAGAAGATTTGTTTCCTAGTGCGATGAGTATGAGTACGCGTTCTGAACTCGAAGAAGAGCGACGTTTGTTTTATGTGGCTTTAACTCGTGCCGAACATCAAGCCTATTTGACGTATGCGCAATCGCGTTACCGTTGGGGAAAATTAACCGATAGTGAGCCTTCTCGTTTTATCGAAGAAATCGATGGACAATATTTAGAATATTTAACGCCAACTGAATCGAATTACCGCTACAAACCGATGATTGATAGTGACATTTTTGGTGATGTGGATAAATCTAAATTACGTTTGTCGAAACCTATATCTGGAACTCCTCCAAAATACATTACCGACAACCAACCTAAGCCAGATAGTCCAATTCGTAGATTAAAACCTGTAGCAGGAAATGCACCAACCTCAGGGAATGCTAATTTGTTTGATAATAAATTAGTAGCAGGAAATATTGTGATGCACGAGCGTTTTGGTAAAGGAGAAGTCATCAATATGGAAGGTGTGGGTGCTGATAGAAAAGCTGAAATCCGTTTTGAAGTGGGCGGTATCAAGAAATTATTATTGCGTTTTGCAAAGTTAGAGGTTATTGGTTAAAATCACTCGAAGTGACGTGTATCGAGAACCATAAAAAAACATAAACTATGGCTGAATTTATAAAAATATACCCTGATAAACCGAGCGAGTCGGCTATTGCCAAAGTAGTGAAGGTGTTGCAAGAAGGAGGTTTAGTAATCTATCCTACAGATACGGTCTATGGATTGGGTTGTGATATTACGAATACCAAGGCACTCGAACGCATTGCCCGAATCAAAGGCGTGAAACTAGAGAAAGCTAATTTTTCTTTTATCTGTCATGATTTGAGCAACTTATCTGATTATGTAAAGCAAATAGACACTACTACTTTTAAAATTTTAAAAAGAGCGTTGCCAGGACCATACACGTTTATTTTACCCGGAAGTACAAATTTACCAAAGGAATTTAAAAAGAAAACTACCGTTGGGATTCGTGTGCCAGACAATGCTATTGCATTAGAAATCGTTAGGCAATTAGGAAATCCCATTGTTTCAACATCCATTCACGATGAAGATGATGTGATTGAATACACCACTGATCCCGAATTGATTTTTGAGAAATGGCAAAATCGTGTTGATATGGTAATTGATGGGGGTTATGGTGACAATACAGCTTCGACTATAATTGATTTATCTGGTCACGAACCGATAGTGGTTAGAGAAGGAAAAGGAGATACAGATATACTTTAGATTAGTTTGTATAATTAGTTGTATTTTAAAATTTTACATAAAAAAACGTCTTGAATTTCAAGACGTTTTTTTTTATATGGTGAAACAGGTTTTATTTTTGTTGTTTCTTCATTTCTTTTTCAACCATTTCATAGAATTGGTCAATTTTAGGTAATACCACAATACGAGTTCTTCTATTACGAGCTCTGTTTTCAGCAGAATTATTGTCTACTAATGGCACATAAGAACTTCTACCTGCAGCAATCAATTGAGAAGGTTTAACCCCTAATTGATTTGTTAAAACACGAACAATTGAAGTAGAACGTTTTACACTTAAATCCCAGTTGTCTAGTAAGATTTTGTTGCCAACATATGGAACATTGTCAGTATGTCCTTCTACCATGCATTCAAAATCTGGTTTATCATTAATTACTTTTGCCACTTTTGCTAACACTCCTTTGGCTCTGTCTGTAACCTCATAGCTACCACTTTTAAACAATAGTTTGTCAGCAATAGAAATGAAAACCACTCCTTTTTCAACATTGATTTCAATATCTGGGTCTGATAATCCAACAGCACTTTTTAAACTAGTTACAACAGCTAAAGTAACACTATCTTTTTTAGTTAAAGCATCTTGCATTCTACTGATTTTCAAATCTTTTTCTTTGATAGATTCTAATGCTTTTTCGATGTTTTGAGCTCCTTTTGTTGATAAAACGGCCATTTCTTTCGAAGTTTCCATCAAATTTTTATTTTGGTCTTTCAAAGCAGCCGCTGTAGCTGCTAGAGATGCTTTTTCTTCTAAGCAGGAATTCAATTTTACAGTACAAGTATTTAATAAGTCTTGAGTCTCTTTGTTTTTAGCTTCTAGTTCAGCATATTTCTTTTTAGAAACACAAGAACTTAAAAGAGCTAAAACCGATAAAGCAATTACAACTTTTTTCATAAATGATGTTTTTAGAGGATTAATTGATTGTAAGCAAATTTAGTTTTTATAATTTATTTTAGCGTAATTAAATCGTTAAAAAAACGAATTTTCTTTACAAAATAATTATAAACGATACTTTTTACGATATAGTATTCTTTTTGTTGAAAATTACTCCGTTTGGCATAATTTTCTGAGAAGCGAGTGTAAAATACAAAGTGCGCTTTTAGAATAGCCAAAAAGTGTTTTACTTTTCCTTGTAATACAAACTGAATTCCTGCTATTCCGTCTAATACCATTCGGATAAAGAGTATTCGATACA
The DNA here is from genome assembly GCA_041191945.1 of Bacteroidota bacterium. GTDB lineage: Bacteria > Bacteroidota > Bacteroidia > Flavobacteriales > Flavobacteriaceae > Flavobacterium. The sequence continues at coordinate 9,291 of JBEENX010000021.1, read as the reverse complement.
AGTCTTTTTCGGGTACATTTTTAGTGAGCATCAACAATGAATTCCTAAAATTTAATTCTGTTTTCTTGGGGTTGCCTTGTTGTAAAGTAGCACCTCCTACATGATACACTTTTGACTCAAATGCATATTTGATAACATATCCTTTGTTAATTGCTCTCCAGCACAAATCGATTTCTTCTTGGTGTGCAAAAAAAGAAGTGTCAAACCCTTCTAATTCTTTGTAAACGGCACTTCTAATAAAGAAACAAGCCCCCGAAGCCCAGAAGATTTCTTGGTTAGAATCGTATTGTCCGTTGTCTTTTTCTAAAGTATCAAAGATTCTTCCTCTACAAAAAGGATAGCCGTATTGGTCAATAAAACCTCCCGCAGCTCCTGCATATTCAAAAAACTCTTTGTTCTTAAAATCTAAAATCTTTGGTTGAATAATGGCAGTTGTAGGCTCGTTTTGAAACGTGTTAATTATTGGCTGTAGCCAATTTTCGGTTACCTCAATATCCGAATTAACTAAAGCATAAATGTCAGCATCAATATGTTGTAACGCTTCGTTATAACCACCGGCATACCCCGTATTGGTAGAGTTAATTACAATAGAAACCGTTGGGAAATGTGCTGTAACAAAGGCTACAGAATCATCCGTCGAAGCATTGTCAGCAACATAAACCGTAGCTTCTTTGGAAAACTGAACCACAGAAGGTAAAAATTGCTCTAACAATTGTTTTCCGTTCCAATTGAGTATGACAACTGCTATTTTCATTTATATTCCGATTGATTGATAGTTGGGCAATTCAGGTAAAAATTGGTACTTCTCATTTTCAAAATCCATTTGGCAAAAGTAATGATTCAATCCATTTGTAACCATTAAATAATTTGATTTCAAGGTCATATTGTATTGAGCAATTTGGTCAAAAGTAGTTTGCGAAATAGAAATTTGGGGTGCTTTACATTCGATTAATAAAAATATTGAACCGTCTGAATTGTACACCACAATATCGTATCTTTTTCGCAATCCGTTGACTTTTAATACTTTTTCTACATTAATCAACGCTATTGGAAAGTTTTTTTCTGCAATCAAAAATTGAACAACGTGTTGGCGTACCCATTCTTCGGGGGTAAGAATTATAAATTTTTTCCTGATGGGATCAAAAATAGACACTTTATTTTCGCTATTTTTGAAACGGAAAGAATAGGAAGAGAAATTCAATTGTTGCATGCTCCAAAAGTACTATTTTAAATTTCAATTTTCCGAATAAACGCATAACCAAAACAACTTTTTGTGGACGAAGTAGTAAAAATTGTAAATGATATTAAAGCGGGAAACATCAAACCTATTTATTTTTTGATGGGAGAGGAGCCTTATTATATCGATAAACTATCTGATTTTATTGAACAAAATGTCCTTTCAGAAGAAGAAAAAGGTTTCAATCAAACTGTTTTGTACGGTCGTGATGTCACCATTGATGATATTGTTTCGACTGCCAAACGCTACCCAATGATGGCAGAACGCCAAGTAGTTATAGTAAAAGAAGCTCAAGAATTGTCCCGTACAATTGATAAAATAGAGAGTTATGTAGAAAATCCAATGGAATCTACGGTCTTGGTTTTTTGTTACAAATACAAAACATTAGACAAACGGAAAAAAGCAACCAAATTATTAGCACAAAAAGGGATTGTTTACGAAAGTAAAAAACTATATGAGAGTCAAGTTGGGGATTGGATTAAACGGGTTTTAGCAGGTAAAAAGTATTCCATTGAACCTAAGGCCACGGCAATGCTTGTGGAGTTTTTAGGAACTGATTTGAGTAAAATTAACAATGAATTAGAGAAACTACAAATTATACTTCCGGTGGGTAGTACAATAACTCCACAACATATTGAAGAGAATATAGGATTTAGTAAAGACTTCAATAATTTTGAGTTACTAAATGCTTTGGGATCACGAAATCAGGCTAAGGCATTTCATATTGCTCACTATTTTTCGGAAAATCCAAAAGCGAATCCTCTAGTGGTAACTACAGGTATCGTATTTGGTTTTTTTGTTAAGATATTGAAATACCACGGATTGAAAGATAGAAATCCAAAAAATGTGGCTGCTACTTTGGGTATTTCAACTTATTTTTTGAAAGATTATGATGTAGCTTTGAAAAATTATCCAATGAAAAAAGTGAGCCAAATTATTGCTTCTTTGAGGGATGTTGACGTAAAGAGTAAAGGAGTAGGAGCTAATTTGTCTCAAGCAGATTTGTTAAAAGAAATGCTATATACAATATTTAATTAGTTCAAAATTCAGATATTTGTACCTCAAAATTTAAAATTTCAATTTATGGGAATGAATAAGAATACCATTTTAGGATGGGCAACTTTACTAATGATTGTTATGGGACTTTTACTGATAGGCCTTGGTGCTTTTAGATATGACGATGTAGCGGGTTGGGGATTTGCAGCTGTTGGAGTGGGGTTCTTAGCTAATGCTTGGGTATTTAGTTCATTAAAAGGCAGAGTATAAATACAAACATTCGCTATTTGTATTTAAATATTCATAAAATAATTTCCCATAGTATAGTTGAATTTATTTCTAATGATTATTTTTTTGGATTTGAAAATAGGTTTTAATAGAAATGCGATACGTTCAGTTTCTTTTAAATAAGCATCGTGACCAAAGCTAGATTCAATTTCGTGATAAAAAACATTGGGTTTAATCTTTCTCAATTTTAGAAACGTAATTCTATTTTCATCGGCAGAGAATAATCCGTAAGCGTCAATTCCAATGAGGTGAATATTGGCTTTTATGGTATTAGCAATTGATAAAAAATCCCTTCTATTACGAGTTAAATCATTACTTAAGAGTAAAAAATTCATCAATCGATATCCAGCAATTTGGTACTTATTATTGGTAAATACACATTTTTCTATAGGACTTATGGAACTGATTTCTAAATTCGTTCTTTTAAAAATTTGATTTACATATTCTTGATTTCTATACCGTAAATTAGCAAAGTAACGCGCATCCACAATTGGATCTTCCGAATTATTCAAAATTTGATCCTGAATCAAAACATTGGCGATTACTTTATCAGTGGCTTTCCAATCTGTTGCAATTGGGATTAGATTTTCAATTCGGTTGGGCTGCAATGCGGCCATTTCCCAAGCAATAGCTCCTCCTAAACTACCTCCAATAACGGCAAATACATTTTTAATTTTTAGTTGGAAAAGACCTTCCCAAAAAATAGATGCAATATCACGAATTGTAAAATCTCGATAATTAGGGATTAAAGCCTCGTAATCATCTTCAAATCCATTTCCTGGAATATTAAACGATAGAATAGTATAAGTGGCAGTGTCAATCGTTTTGTTTTCGCCAATTAAACCATTCCACCATCCGTATCGTCCGCTAACAATAGCATTACCTGTTAACGAATGATTGACAATAATGATAGGAGCAGTGCCAAGGGGTTGTCCAACAACTTTATACGATAACGTAATATGTTCTAGTTGTTTCCCTTTTTCTAAATTGAAATCAAATAAATCAATGGTTCGGATATTTTTCATAGCTCAAGGATTTTGATGTGAATAAAACTACAAACAAGCATAATAAAGCAATATGTTTTATCTATAATCGACCTAAAAAGTCGATAATCGGTATAAAACCTAATAATTTCAACCACAGTTATTGTATTGTTTTTATTTAAAACTATCTTTGTAGCTACATCAAATTTTAAAATAAAAACAAACTATATGTCAGACGATAAGAAAGTAATATTCTCAATGTCCAAATTGAGTAAGACGTATTCAAGCAGCAACAAACAAGTACTAAAAGATATTTATCTAAGTTTCTTTTATGGTGCCAAAATCGGTATTCTAGGATTGAATGGTTCTGGTAAATCATCGCTCTTAAAAATTATAGCAGGAGTCGATAAAAATTACCAAGGAGATGTTGTTTTTGCTCCAGGATATACTGTTGGTTATTTGGAACAAGAACCACAATTAGACGATTCTAAAACGGTAATCGAAATTGTTCGTGAAGGAGTTGCTGAAACGATGGCTGTTTTAGAAGAATACAATCAAATTAATGATTTATTTGGTCTTCCAGAAAATTACGAAGATCAAGATAAAATGGATAAATTGATGGATCGTCAAGCAGTATTACAAGATAAAATCGATGCTTTAGGAGCTTGGGAGATTGATACTAAATTAGAAATTGCCATGGATGCATTGCGTACTCCAGAAGGCGATACACCTATTAAAAATTTATCAGGAGGAGAGCGCCGCCGAGTGGCTTTATGTCGTCTGTTATTGCAACAACCTGACGTATTGCTTTTGGATGAGCCAACAAACCACTTGGATGCCGAAAGTGTACTTTGGTTAGAACAACATTTGGCACAATATGCAGGAACTGTAATTGCAGTGACGCACGACCGTTATTTCTTAGACAATGTAGCGGGTTGGATTTTAGAATTGGATAGAGGAGAAGGTATTCCATGGAAAGGAAATTACTCTTCTTGGTTAGACCAAAAATCAAACCGTTTGGCTCAGGAAGAAAAAGTAGCTTCAAAACGTAGAAAAACCTTAGAACGTGAGTTGGATTGGGTTCGCCAAGGGGCTAAAGGACGTCAAACCAAACAAAAAGCGCGTTTGCAGAACTACGATAAATTATTGAACGAAGACCAAAAACAATTAGACGAAAAATTAGAGATCTACATTCCGAATGGGCCGCGTTTAGGAACGAATGTGATTGAAGCTCAAAATGTAGCTAAAGCGTTTGGTGACAAATTATTATATGATAATTTGAACTTTACTTTGCCACAAGCAGGAATTGTGGGAATTATTGGTCCGAATGGAGCTGGTAAATCAACTATTTTCAGAATGATTATGGGAGAAGAAAAACCAGATGCAGGAGCGTTTACTATTGGCGAAACCGTTAAAATCGCTTACGTAGATCAATCGCATTCTAATATCAATCCTGATAAAACCATTTGGGAGAACTTTTGCGATGGTCAAGAATTAATTATGATGGGTGGACGCCAAGTGAATTCTCGTGCCTATCTTTCTCGTTTTAACTTTGGCGGAAGTGATCAAAATAAAAAAGTATCCATGCTTTCTGGTGGAGAAAGAAACCGTTTGCACTTGGCAATGACTTTAAAAGAAGAAGGAAACGTTTTGCTTTTAGATGAGCCAACGAATGACTTGGACGTAAACACGCTACGTGCCTTAGAAGAAGGTTTGGAAAACTTTGCAGGTTGTGCCGTGGTAATTTCTCACGACAGATGGTTTTTGGATAGAATTTGTACCCACATTTTAGCCTTTGAAGGGGATTCAGAAGTGTATTTCTTTGAAGGAAGTTTCTCTGATTATGAAGAAAACAAAAAGAAACGTTTGGGTGGCGATTTGACTCCAAAACGTTTGAAATACAGAAAGTTGATTAGAGGATAATCGTTTTTCTAATACCAAAAATAAAAAGAGGATGTCATTGACATCCTCTTTTTTTACCTCTTTATTTCTTTTTACCAGAATTCATCATTATTAGCACGGCTCCAACTAACCCTAGTAGTACCAAACCAAAAACAACTATCATAATAAAGGAACCGTTTGCCCAAGAGTATAATGGTAAATTTCTCATAATTAAGACTTTTAAGATGAACCAAATGTACTTTGATACAAATTACTATTTTATGACATTTGTCATATAAGCAATTTATTCTAAAAATTTTGATTGTAATTCTTGTGTAGGAACTAAACAACTTTCTTTTTTACCCAACCATCGATAGCGATTTTTAGCTATATAATCATATATTGTATTGGTAATAGCATTTGGAAGCCATTTGAAAATGAGTAAACAATAAAAAATTCCACCAATACTTTTTACAATTTCAAATACTGCTTCTGATTTTAAATACGGCTTATTTTCTAAGGGTTCATACAAGATAATACTGTCTGTTTTTTGAATAGCAAGTGGCAGTTTTTGAAGTAGTTCTTGTCCTAAATCCGATTGTAAAGACACGAATCGGAAAATATCTTTGGTGTCTCTTTTACTAACGAATTGCACCGAGGCATCACACAAATTGCAAAGTCCGTCAAACAAAATGATTTTTTTATTTTGAGGAAGGTTTTGCATTTTATTTTTTTACAGCTTCTACTAATTCCAATTCGTCTAAACTTACTTTGGAAGTAAATAAACCGTAATTTACAGTGGCTTTGTTCTTTTCAATACTGTCAATACTTCCTACGGCTTTTCCGTCAATCATTCGAACACGATCGCCTATTTTAAGAATAGGTCGTGGTTTTTCGATTACTACTTTTGCTTTTTTAGCTTTTTTCTCGGCGCGAATTTCTTCAACCTGAACTGTTACTTCTTTGATGATCTCTTTTTTCTTTTCGGCTACGGCTTTAGTTTCTTTAGCAGTTGCTTTTTTACGCTTGGAGTTTTCGATTTCAACAATCTTTAAAAATTCACCGATTAGCTCTTTTTTGTTTTTATTATTGAAATATTTTTCAGCAATATCTTCAATTTTTTGCCCAATGTAAATTGTCTTTTGATTGCTATCATATAATTCTTGATAGCTTTCTAATTTTTGCTTGATTTTAGCATTGATTATTTCCATTTTTTTACTTTCCTCACGCGCTTTGGTTTCTTCTTCTTTCAGCGTTAAAGAGGTTTTTTCTAATTTAGAACGCTCCTTTTGGAGTGTTGCGATGGTTTTATCAAAACGTACTTTACCTAATTCAATTTTCTTTTTGGCACGATTAATCAAGCCATACGGAATTCCATTTTTTTGAGCCACCTCAAAAGTAAATGAACTTCCGGCTTGACCTAATACCAATTTGTACATGGGTTCTAACGACTTTTCGTCAAAAAGCATGTTGGCATTGGTGGCAAAAGGTAATTCGTTAGCCAAAATTTTTAAATTAGAATAATGCGTCGTAATAATTCCAAAAGCCTCACGATGGTAAAATTCTTCTAAAAAAATTTCCGCCAAAGCGCCTCCTAATTCTGGATCGGAACCGGTTCCAAATTCGTCTATCAAAAACATCGTTTTCTTGTTGCATTTTTTCAAGAAATAATTCATGTTTTTCAAGCGGTAGCTGTAGGTACTCAAGTGATTTTCGATGGATTGATTGTCACCAATGTCCGTTAATATTCGGTCAAACAAAAAGGTTTCACTGCGTTCATGAACTGGAATTAACATACCCGATTGTAGCATTAATTGCAATAAACCAACCGTTTTTAACGAAATGGTTTTTCCACCTGCATTGGGTCCCGAAATAACAATAATTCGGTTTTCTTGCTGCAATTCAATAGTTTGCGGATACGTTACTTCGTTTTTCTCTGCGTTAGTCAAATACAAAATAGGATGGAAGGCATCTCTAAAATACAAGCGACGTTCTTCTGTGATTGTTGGTAAAATAGCATTAATCTTTTTAGCATATTTTGCTTTGGCAGCCACCACATCAATATCGCTTAAGAAATTTTGGTATTCAATAAGTAAATCCAAAAAGGGTCTAATCTTATTGGATAATTGTTTTAAAATCCGCGTGATTTCTTCCTTTTCTTCGTATTCTAAATTACTTAGTTCGCGCGAATATTTTAAAGTAGTTTCAGGTTCAATGTAGGCGATACTTCCTGTTTTGGAACTCCCTAAAATAGATCCTTTAACCTTTCGACGGTACATAGCTAAAACGGCTAAAACACGACGGTTTTGGACAAAACTTTCTTTGATATCGTCTAAATAGCCTAGCGAATTGTATTGGCTTAAAGCCACACCAAAACTTTGATTCACTTTCCCTCTAACTACATTCATATCTCTACGAATGTTTAATAAATCAGGCGAAGCATTGTCTTTAATTTCTCCGTATTTGTCCACCACTTCATCTACCATAGTGATGATGTCTTTGGTGAATTCTACCTTTGAGGCTCTATTGTTTAGGTTGGGATAGTAATCGTGGAATTTTTTTAAGAAATTCAATAAAAAATTAACGGTACTGGATAGATTGGCAATTTTTCTAAAACTTCCCACTTCCAAAAAACTATCTTCTATAGCTAAAAATTTAATTTCGTGCGTTATAGCGTCAAATCCGTGATTAGGTATCGCATTATTATTGTCAAAAGACGAAACATATTCAGAGGTTTGCAACAAGGCTTCCATCAAACTATCTTTGTCTTTAAAAGGCGTTATTTCAAGGGCTTTTTCTTTTCCAATATCAGTATTACAAATGGCCGAAATCGTTTCTAAAACGGTAGGAAATTGTAAATCTTGTAAAGTCTTTTCGGTAATGGATATCATTGATTAATTTGTTGCAAAGAAGCAAAGTTACAAAGTTTAAGAAGAGTTTCTTGAAGAAAAAGTATAATTTTATGCCCGACTTATATTTAGTACTATGCAACTCCAGTTGAATTCAGAATGGCAATCTATTTTGGCGGAAGAAATCCAAAAACCGTACTTTTTTCAATTAATGGAAAAAGTAGATGAGGAATATCAAAATTATACGTGTTATCCTCCTAAAGAATTGATTTTTGCTGCGTTTAATCATTGTAGTTTTTTGAATACGAAGGTGGTAATCATTGGGCAAGACCCATATCACGGAAAAGGAGAGGCTAATGGCTTGTGTTTTTCGGTCAATTATGGAGTTAAAATTCCGCCTTCCTTACGCAATATTTACAGGGAACTAACAGAGGATTTAGAGAGTATTTTTATGCCAAATTATGGGAATTTAACCTCTTGGGCTAATCAAGGTGTGTTGTTGCTTAATGCTTCATTAACAGTTAGAGAAGACCAACCTAATAGCCATAAACATTTGCAATGGGGGACGTTTACAGATGCAGTCATTCAACAACTATCCGATGAAAAAGAGCAAGTCGTTTTTCTACTTTGGGGCAGTTTTGCTCACAAAAAAGGCAATAAGATTGATAGAGAAAAACACTTGGTTTTAGAATGTGGTCATCCTTCGCCAATGAGTGCCAATCAAGGGAAATGGTTTGGTAACAAACATTTTAGCAGAACTAATGCTTATTTAGAATCTAAAGGTCTGAAACCGATAAATTGGTTGAATTTATAAAAATCTAAACCATTAAGAAATTAAGATAATTTAAGGCTTAATGGTTTAAAAATTACAAACAAGGTATAAATTACTTTTTAGCTATATCTTCTAAAACGGCTTTGTCGGAATAGTTGGTTACAGTAAGTATGATTTCTTGATTTTTTACTGTTTTGCCTTCAATAACATATTTTTTTCCTTTTCCCACAGCAATGTTACTTTGATCAAAATCAACATCACCATATTGTAATGTATTTCTAATAT
>JBEENX010000020.1:0-30524 GCA_041191945.1 Bacteroidota bacterium | reverse complement strand
GGCTCATTTCCGCCTCCCCAAGTTTTTTCTTCACTATTTGCAGTAGTAACTGTCGCTCCCATAAAAAGTTATTCGTTAAAAAGTTCCCAAATTTACGTTTTTTTCTTATTTAAAGAAAAATAAAAATAAAAATAAATAAACCCATAGAATATCGAGAAAGTGCCAATACATCGCACCCAGCTCAATTCCAAGAGTTTGTATTGAATTGTATTTTTGTTTAAAATGATTATAAATTATAATTAAGAGGGAAATTATTCCTCCTGCTAAGTGCAATAAGTGCATCAAAGTAACAATATAAAGAAACGTTGTGGTGATTGAACTTGCCTGACCTGTAAAATAATACCCTGCCGAAACTATTTGCCCAAAACCAACAAATTGCAAAATTACAAATAACACTCCTAATGCTAATGTAGTTAGAAGAAATGCGGTGGTTTTAGAACGTTCATCCCTTTGGATTGCTTTTTTAGCCAAATGAAATGTTACACTACACCCTATAATTGCAACTGTACTTATATAAAAGGCTGATGGTAATTGAAAATCTTTTAACCAATCAGCTCTAGATTTACTAACCACAAAAGCACTTGTAAGACCCGCAAACATCATGGTCATACTAACCATTGCAAACAATAAAATCAACTTAGCCGACCTTGATTTTCTAACTTTTTCTTCGTCTTGTATCATTGTCATATTCATAACTATCTTAAAAATTTGTCAAATATATAAACTAATTGTAACAAAGTAATATACGAAACACTTATTAACATTAAGGTTCTTGCTGCTTTAGCGGTGCGTAATTGATACAATTTTACAGCATAAAACAACATCCAAAGACCCAACAAAAATACAATAACCGCAGCAATTGGCGTAATATACAATTGACCTGTATATCCTAAGACCGGTAAAAGAGACGCAACAATCAACCAAACCGTATATAAAATTACTTGGAGTGCTGTTCCTTTATCTTTTTTACCTGTTGGCAACATAAAAAACCCTGCCTTTTCATAATCTTCAAATAAAAACCACCCAATTGCCCAAAAATGAGGAAATTGCCAAAAAAACTGAATTAAAAACAAGGTTCCCGCTTCAATACCAAAATTACCTGTTGCCGCAACCCATCCTAACATAAATGGAATGGCTCCTGGAAAAGCTCCCACGAATACAGATAGAGAAGTAACTGTTTTTAATGGGGTGTAAACACTGGTGTATAAAAATATAGAAATTGCCCCAAACATCGCTGTTTTAGGATTAATTGTGTACAAAAGAAAAATCCCCATTATGGTTAACAAACTAGCAATAATCAACGCAACATTAGATTGCATTCTACCAGCAGGAATTGGTCGGCTTTTAGTTCGATCCATTAAGGCATCTAAATCTTTTTCAATCACTTGGTTAAAAGCATTCGATGCGCCCACCATACAATAACCACCTATAGCTAATTTAAGTAATACAAGCCAATGAAATGAATGAAAATCAGTCTCACCCAATACAAACCCAGCAATAGAAGAGAACACCACACTAACTGCTAAGCCAGCTTTAGTGATTGCTTTAAAATCGATATAAATGGATTTAAGAGAAATTGTACTCAATGTATTTGGTATAAAACTGGCGCGAAGATACAAATAAGATTATAGAATGTAGTGCCTGAATTTTAGATTTTTTTACAAATAAAATCAATCTTTTGCTTTATCAAAAGTTAGAAACAAATACAAACTCAAAAGCAGTATTACAATTTCAAAAGTCAATAATGAGGTTACTATTCCTACCGCATCTGCTAAAAATCCTAACACTATCGCTGGAATACCAAAACCAACATAACCAAAAAACATATATCCTGAAACAGCACGTGCTTTTTGACTGCCACCTAAATCAGCAATTATAGCTAATCCGCCTTGATAACTAAATCCATAGGCAGCAGAACCAATGAAAGCCGTACCTAACAAAACAACTGGCAATACTCCTAAATAGGCTCCTAAAATCACCAAGCCAAAACCAAAAGGAATAATTGCAAATCCTAATTTAAGACTCGTTTTCGGCTGAAATCTTTTACGGATAAATGGCTGCATGAATCCACCCGTCCAATTAATTAGTACCAAACAAAATCCCGCATAAGCTGTTAAATGAAATGTGGCTAATTGAGTCGGGATGATTGCAATAACAACTCCCGTTGTAGCCCAGCAAATGGCAATTGATAAATTAACTGGAAATGACCCTTTTGGAAAATAGGGCAACCGAACCAAGTTCCCTCCAATAGGAGGTAATTTAGGAAGAAAAAAAGCCAAAACAATTCCCAATAGCGTAATGACAATAGCTACAAAATAAGTGATGGGCAAATACGTAAAATGGATTAACAATGCGATGCTTGTCATAAAAGCACCTCCACTGAAACCAATTGCTGTTGCCATTGAAGTAGCATTAGCTGCACGAACAGAAGCATTCACATTTGGAGCAACAATTTCGGAAATATACGCCGTACCCGTTCCCATACTTAATGCCAAAGCCACGCCTTGAAAAAATCGAGCAACAATCAAAGAATAAACTGTAGGAAAGACAGTGATAGTTAAATTGGAAGCCAAAGCCAAAAACAAACTAAAAAGTAAGACTGGCTTCCTGCCAATTCGATCTGAAATACCTCCTAAAAACACATAAGACGGTAGCATTCCTAAAATATAAGTCGCCAATACCAAAGCCGTCTGACCGTTATTGAATCCCGCCAACTCGGCATACGGTCTAAAAAGCGGCATTGATATATTAACAGCTAAAGTTATCAAGAAAAGAGCAAACGATATAACAGAAGTAGGTTGTAATTTCATAACTTATCAAGGTATAAAAAATCCCACCGAAGTGGGACTTATCTATTTAATTGTATTCTGATTTTTCTTTATTTGTTTAGCAAAAAGCACAAAACCAAAAGCAATAATTGCACCTGTTAAATTTGCCAATATATCAAAAAAATCGCCACTTCTTGTTGCGGTCAATTTGTCTTGCAAAATTTCAATTCCTATTCCAAATAAGACAGAAAAGGAAACAGCAGTAATAAGAAGTTTGAACTGATTCTTTTTTTTAACTTGCTTTTTGAAAAACAAAAACCAAAGTATGGTAAAAACAAAATAAAAAAAAGCGTGAACTAATTTATCTAAATTCGGGATAGAAACTGTTGGAATATCATTAGAAGGCACTAAACAAAAAAAGCTTACCACTCCTGTCCAGCACAATGCAATCCAAAAAAAATTATTTTTAAGCACCAATCAGTTCTTTGTAGGCATCACTTGAAAGTAATGTATCTACTTCTCCCAAATCAGAAACCTTTACTTTTATCATCCAACCTGCTCCATAAGGATCTAAATTCACACTTTCTGGAGTACTTTCTAATTCTTCGTTGAATTCAATAATTTCGCCTGACAAAGGCAAAAACAAATCAGAAACCGTCTTAACTGCTTCTACTGTTCCAAAAACTTCGTCTTTATCCAAAGTTTGATCTAAAGTTTCAACCTCTACATAAACAATGTCTCCTAATTCTTTTTGAGCAAAATCGGTAATTCCAACGGTAGCAACATCTCCATCAATGCTTACCCATTCGTGATCTTTTGTGTACTTTAAATTTGCAGGTATATTCATAATATGTGAATTAATTTAATTACGACAAAGGTACTATCTTCATTTGAAATTTAGATTAGAATTAAAAATTAATTTCCAAAATTATACCTCAGAGTAAATCCTGAACGAATATTTGTTAAAGGAAAAGTGGTTGAAATAACTGCTTTTGAAAAAGAATGATCATAATAAAAAATAGCTGTAAGATTCTTGCTTAACGAATAATCTGCTGTAATTTTCAAAGTCCAAATGTTTTGTCCTGCTGCTAATTGATTTTTATTATAATCCAAATATCTTACAATTGTTTTATTATCTCTTAATGACAAATCTGCTTTGACATTAATATCACTTTTGATAATTCCAGTAGGGCTATCTGCTAATCGCGATGAAAAAATAACATCTTTAAATCTATACCCTAAACCAATCACATATTCTATCCCTTTTACCTCTGTCAACAAATTGTTATCAAAACTCATTGACAAAGCGCGATCTTTTTTGATTTCTGTCAAAACCTTTAACGAATTTTTCAACTCCATGTCCATACGAACCAATGGACTGAATTGCTCTACTAAATTAACATTTGACATTATAGTGGAATTGAAATAATTACCATTTTTATCTACTCCATTTGGGTTTTTATCAAACTCAAAATTAGATCGAAATGCATTAATGGTATACGAAGCCCTATAATTATGTTGTAACGAAACACGCTTAAAATTTTTCTTGAAAAATTCGTAACGCATAAATCCATTATATCGCAAAGACCAATTAGGCAATGGGAGACTTCTAAAAATCCCCAAGGAAGCACTTGCTGGATTACCTCCTGAATAAGCCGCCAAGAAAGCCGGTAACAAAACCGCCTGATTGTTTTTTCCAAAACCTACTGGAAAACCATCCCCATCAATATTCGCCGGATTAGTTATATCTATACCCCGCTGAAGAGCTAATCTATTAGCCACAACTAGTCTATTTTGTCTGAAATCATCAAATGCAACTGACGAATTTGCATTACTAGACAAAAATGATGTTTTAATTAAAACGGTAGAAATAGAAAAAATTCCTGATGAATAAGGCGATCTAGAATTATAAACTCCATTAGCAATATCGTACTGTTCTGAGAAATTTTCAGAATAAGATCGATCTAAATTCAAATCAATTTTTAAATCTGGAAATACATCTAGATTAGCCGATGCTTTAAATATCTTGTTTTTTACTTGAGTAAAGTTTTGATTAAATTCTGGATAATTAGTCAACCAACCTTGTTTTGCAGCTTCGTACCTCACATCATCTTGACTTCCAAAAATGAATCCTAGAGTAGGTTTAGAAGTTCCTAAAAAACCTATACTAGGTGTATAACCTGGCAAAACTGTACCGCTATTATACGTATAATTCATTTGAATATTCTTTACGCTTGTCAAAACACCCATAACACCATCTACAAATAAATTAGATTGATTTTGCTGTGTGTTAGTCTTCACCACTTTTTCTCCTGGTTTTGGAGGCAAAATTAGATTCGATTTAGGGTTCGTTGAGGCTTTTGGCTTGTTCAATCCTAAATATCTATACAGAGTCTCCATATTAAATGTAGCATTTACATTATTGGAATTTGCATTTTGGATAGTATTCCCTAAGTTGTAGGTAGTGCCTCCTATATCAATCTTTGATAATGCCTCTGAGGCACGTTGCCAACTATAATCGGCAGTGTACGAATAGGTTGCTTTTACGAAACTAAAAAGAGGAATCTTGCTAATGGGAAGTTCGTAATTAAGAACAACTTGTTGTTGGTGTTGATTTGGGGTTCCAATATTCCAATAATCATCCCAAACTGTCAACCCTTCTTTTGAGGTGTTATCAGAATTCAAATAACTTTTTACAATATTACCTGAAGAGGCTGCATAATTTAATTTTAAAGATTTAGATAGATTGTAATTAAATCCATACTGATAATTAAACGCATAATTTCTTCTATATAACGCATCTAAACCTATTCCTTCTACATCATCTACTTGTCTAAATTGTTGACGATTGTACTGCCTTACTATATCAGTATTAAAGGTAACCGAAGCAGGTAAAAAATTAAAATTAAAGTCTTGAAGTAATTTCCAATAATTACTTTTCTTCATAAAACTTACTTTCTTAAATGGCTCAATTGCTTTAGAATTAAAAGTATAGGCAAAATCTACAGAAGAACTTACTTTTTGATCTGAATAATCTTCAATTTCAAAATCATGTCGTTTTACCTCATTAATTGATTGAGAAAATGTAAAATTTTCGATATCATAAATATGTGGTTTTTGCTGAGCTGACCTTTCTTTTCGAACTCCTATAAAATTGATGCTCGTACGTTTTGTATAATCAATAGCTCTATTACGAATATTTGCTTTTTTTGATGTATCTGTGGTGTTGTCTAAAAGCTGATTTAACCTGATATCTTGATTGAAAGGATCGTATTCAGGAGTAATGACTTCTTCTGCCACACCGTAATTAAAAGGCAAATTCACTCCCCATTTCTTTGGTAATAACTTTCCTAAACTAAAATTAGTTACAATATTGTACTGTTGAATGTCTTCTCTACTTCTCTCGTTTGGTCCCTGTTCTAAGGCTCCAAACCCGATAGTGCTTTTTTTACCTGAGGCTGAAACCGTAGCAAAATCAGCCATATTTGAATCTACATTCAAAATAGCAGCCATACCTCCTTTATTGTCCATATCTGCCAGTCGGAGCTCATTAAACCAAACTTCTCCCTTAATTCGCCTTGAAGCTTCATTACTTTTTACCCCCACCATCAAGGTTCTTACTAACCCAAAATTAGGATTTCCCTTTATTCCTAATCGCAACTTATTGGTCTTGTTAGCCAACTTTGGATTTAATTCATCTTCATTTTGATAATAAATCCCATCTACAGGGAGTGTTGTAGGATCAATACCCATTGATTTAATTTTTAATTGCGTTAGCAATTCTAAGGCCAAATCAATCTGATTTTCTTCAGGCCAAACTATTTCTGGGCTTAATGGTGAACAGCCTGAATTAGCCGAAGAGGAAGGTAAAGTAACCTTTAAAGGAATTTCTATTTGATAAAAATTCTGAGTAAAATCATTTCCAAAACGAATAAATCCTATCATTTGATTATCGCGAATAGCAATCTCGTTAGGCAAAGACTCTGCATGCAAAAACATCTTCAATTTATTAAATTGACGCATATCTACACTCACATTTTTAAACACTGCTCTTGAATCTCCTGACTCTAATCCATCACCTGAAACCCTCAAGGAAAGTGATTGTTCATCTTGATTTATTACAGTATTGTTATTATATAACTGCTCACGAACCACTCCTGGAGGTGTAATATAGTTGATAGGGCATCTTTCATTGTTTTGTTGAATGTTTACTGCCAAAACATCCAAATCCGTTCTGTCATCATCAACATTTGTGTCTCTAAAATCCAATGTATTAGCATACCTTCTCCATTCTCCTCGAACTAAATCTAATGATCCGAAACGAAGTGTTACAGGACTAGAAAAGCCTGTCATAAACATTCTCATAAAACGAATTGATCGAAAATCTGTAATAGAACCTATCGTGTTTTGAGGTTGAGATACTGGTATTTTAAACTGTATCCAACGCGCCTCGGTAGTTGATCCATTTGGCAACTCCACTTGAGTATTTCGAATATCAGTGATGTAATTTTGTCCTATTATCATATTAGGCATCATATCAATACTGTACTCATAATACGCATTAATGGTATTCATCGTGTTATCTCTATTGAGGTCTTCAACATCTGGCATTGTAGTAGATCCCCTATTAGGTGTATCTACTGAAACTGCAGAGTTACCATCTGTTCCATTATAATTTTTATATCTATCTAGTACACTTCCTGTTGTATTAAGATAAAACATATAATCATCTGCCGCCGGGTCGGTTTCTGTAGAAAAATTAGAGTAGGTTGCTGCTTCATCATCATTTTTTAAACCATCTAAACCAATGTCTTGATTGTTTCTATTAGCAGCGTTCCCATCGAAAGTATAAATTAGCGATTGAGAGGCTGGAACATTACCCCAAATAGGTCTTGGATTTACTAAAATTTGATCTGTTCCTAATCCATTTTCATATTGTTTTCTGCCATCTTTTAATACATCTTCTGAAATTTCTCCAAGATTGAAATAGATTTTTCCTTGGTTAGACAATGGGGAAGCTCCTTGACCGATATATGGATCCAACACCCAAAATTGAATATATTCAACATTACCTTGTTCAAAATTAGTAGCATTAATGGCACGCATGATTCCACCAAAATTGCCTCTTGGATTTGAAGAAATATTAGGATTGTTGTTATATGGACCTCTTTCCGAAGGATAATAACTTAAATCTAGAGTATTTACTACCTGAGACTGCCCTTGTGCAATATCTGTCAAAGGATACAATTCTTTACTAAAAATTCTTCGGGTAGCATTTAGAGAAAGATCATCCGAAGTGATTCCTCCTGGCTTTTGAGTATAAAATACAGGATCGATAGAATACCAAGCTAGCTTAGCTCTTTTAAATCCATAGGTTAAATCATTTGAACTTTCATTAAAATTGTACCTGCTCTCTGTATCATTAACAGGGGTAGAAGACAAACTCCAAGCTAAAGGAGAACGCATATCAATGGTTGATTGTGAACCTTCAAAATCATCCACATAAATTGTTGATTCGCCTTGAAATTGATCCGCTTTTGGAGTTCCTGGTTTTAAAAATGCTATTTCTCCTTTGACTGAAAGATTAGATTTAACATCGGTATCTATATTAGGTAATTTATTTGCTAAACGAGTCAAAAAAGGGACTTCAGATGAAAAAGTAGTATTAAATCCAAAAATTGTATTATTCACAGACTCCTGTCCAAAACTTGACTTTTGGGTAAATGGTTTTTCTGTCATTTTTAAGAATGTAGCTCCAACTAAAAATTTATCAGAAATTTTATGCTCCACATTTACCCCCATGAACCTTCTCGTTTGTTGCCCAAAAATTGAATTGTTTTCCAATGAGACTTCAATAGGAGTATTAGATGCTTGTAATGAAGGATCTAAAATCTGAACACGCCCTAACTGATAATTAACACTATAATCGATACCCTCAACCAATACTCTGCCTGCCGCAGTAACCCTAACAGAGCCTTGAGGCACATTGAAGGCTCCTATAGGAATTCCATCACCAGTAGATGATTTGTATTTTCCTCTCAATAAGAATTTATTTTTTTCACTATCCTGCAATGCTCCTGATTGAGTATTTCGATACATATTTCTAAATACATACTTTTTCTGATTTGCATTATAGGTATCCACATCACTGTACCTTTCTCCTGAACCTAGATTCGATAATTTTGAAAAAAGTAATTCGCCAAAAGGTTCCTTAACTGTAAATATAATTCGCCCATTTTGAGCGTCAATTGTTAACCCTGGCATAAAATCGAAAAAACCATCACCTCCTACTTGTGGATCATTGTTATAATTTAATTTATCTAAATTAAACACCTTTAATAATGGAGTTTCTGCTACTTTGTTATCTAGAGTTGGATTCACAGGAAAAGGGCTTCCTGCTACTGGTGTAATATAATTTATTGGAGAGGGATCAGTATATAAAATGTTAAATCTAAAATCTTCTTTTTTGAGTTGATATGCTCCAGGAATTTGATAAATATTTTTCATCATCAAATTCCAAACAGGATTTTTGACATTCGTTAAATTACTTTTAAGCATTTTCAAAATTAAACTTTGAGTAACTACCGCCTGAGTGGATGGAGTGTTTCCCGTAACTACTGTAGCATCAACTCCGTCATTACCGAATTCTCCTACTTGATAAACCTTTTCTCCTATAGTATATTGATAGGCTACTGCAAGAACCTCATCATTAGATAATTTTTGCTGAAGAGAAATATACCCTAATTGAGGGTGAAAAGTGTACTCATTGGGATTAAGTTTACGAGCATTCTCAAGTTTAGAATAATCTTGCCCTTCGCTCACCGTAGCATTAAATCCTGACTTTGCTGTAACCATCTCACGGATATTGTTATTCAGCAATCCTGTTCCTAATTTAATCAAATCAGGATTGTATTTATTATTGGTATTATCTGATGGGGAATCTGCGGGTTGACTAAACATTCCTGCTGAAGGGCTTAATACAACCACTTCGTTATCAGTTAAACCTGACAACTGACTCTCTCCTAAATCCTGAATAGCAATAATATTTCTGATATTATTGTTTGTAGTTGTAATGCGATTCTGTCTATTGGTTACCCATATTTCTAGCCTTGTTATTTGAACTCTACTGTCTATAAATGGGTAATTTTTTAAGGCTGCATCATACTTACTTCTAAAATATTGGGATAAAAAGAAATGACGATCACTATCATAATCCAATGCAAAAATGTCAAAATTTTGAACTGTACCTCCTCCTTCAGCAACGACACTTTTAGTTTTAGATTTCTGTTCAGAGAACACTCCTGTTACTGTTGTTTTACCAAATTGCAATTTTGTTTTTAGCCCAAATAAACTTTGTGCTCCACGAATTAAAGTACTATTTAAAGGCATACTCACATTACCTATCTCTATATTCTGTATAATAGCATCTTCACTAGCACTATAACTAGGGTCATAGGCAATCTTGATTAAATTTTGAAAAGAAAACGTGGACTGTGTGTCATAATTCGCATTAACATTCAATCTCTTTCCTACCTTACCTGTTAAACCGAGACTTATTCTTTGATTAAAGTCAAAAGTAGTATTAGTCCGATTACGCAATGAAAAAGAAGGATTATCTTGTTTAGTGTAACGCATCCCTAAATCCATCTCTACTGAACCTGTGGGTTTTACATCAATAGTATTGCCTCCAAAAATGGTTTCAAACAAACCAGACTTAATGTAATATTTGGGCAATAAATCTTTTTTAGCAACATCAGTACCTTCTTTTTTACCATCTACAGCATCTGATTTTTTCCTAAAATAATTACGTATTGACTCCCTCAATACCAAGTTTTCATATTCTTTAGGAGTTAAAATTATAGGATAATCAATTGTAAATCCATCTACTGAATTTGTGTAAACATACCGATCAGTAACAGGATCATAGGTGTAGCCAGAAAGCACACTTTTAGGATTTTTAACAGCAATTTTTCCTACTGAAAATCCTTTTGGAATAGTATCCTGAACGGCAGGTATCCCTTGAGCTTGAACTACATAAGTAGAAAATAAAATTAGCAATAGCTGACAAATTTTATTCATAAATTCATTGTTTCTTTATGCAATTACAAACTCTTTAATGCTTTTTTAATCATGGTTTCTACAGAAGCGTCTGGATCTTCTTTACTAATTTTGTCAATTACTTTTTCCGAAGTTTTACGAACAAAACCTAATACCTCCAAAGCAGATAACGCTTCATCTCGATTTGTATTGTTCTGCACCATAGAAACTTCATCTAAATCATACAATTTGATGACTTTTTCTTTTAAATCGAGGATAACTCTTTGAGCTGTTTTGTTTCCAATTCCTTTTATAGATTGAACAGTACCTACATCTCCTGAAGCTATTGCTTGAATAATTTGTTTAGGTTCTAACGACGACAACATTGTTCTAGCTATACTTGCTCCAATTCCAGAAACAGACAAAAGCATTTTGAAGATTTCTCTTTCTGATTTTTCGACAAACCCAAATAAAGTATGCGCATCTTCCTTTACCTGAAGATAGGTAAATAATTTGATTTGATCTGAATTAGGAAGCAAAGAATAGGTGTGTAACGAAATATTAATTTGGTATCCAACACCACCACAATCAATTACGACTTCGGTAGGCGTTTTCTCTACTAATTTTCCTTGAATATGTGCTATCATAATTATGTGGGGGATAAATTATTTATCTTGGTTTAATTATTTTTCTGTTTTTCTTGAGCATCAATCACTGCAATAGCAGCCATATTAACCATTTCTTCTACACTAGCTCCTAATTGAAAAATATGAACTGGTTTGCCCATTCCCAACATAATTGGCCCTATTGACTCTACATTATTCAGTTCTTTCAATAATTTATAAGTAATATTCGCCGATTCTAAATTTGGAAAAATTAAGGTATTGACTTTCTTACCTGCTAATTTAGAAAATGGGAATTTTTTCTCTAACATTTCTTGATTTAAGGCAAAATCAGCTTGAATTTCTCCATCTACAATCAAGTCAGGATGATTTTTATGCAAATAAGCAACTGCTTCTCTCACTTTAGCCGCACCCTCATTCGTAGAGGAACCAAAATTAGAAAATGATACCATTGCAATTACAGGTTCAACACCAAACATTCTCGCTGTTTTAGCAGTCATAATTGCAATTTTAGCCAAATCATCTGCTGAAGGATTGATATTGATTGCCGTGTCTGACAAAAACATTGGTCCACGAGCCGTCATCATCATATTGGTAGTAGCCACAATAGAAACTCCTGGCGCTTTATCAATTAATTGCAACATGGGTTTTACAACAGAAGGATAACTTCTTGAATGTCCCGAAACTAAAGCATCTGCCTCACCCTCGTTCACCATCATCGCGGCAAAATAGTTTCTTTCTCGCATCAACTTTTGAGCATCCAATAAGGAAATTCCTCGTCTTTGCCTTGTTTTCCAATAAGCAGTAGCAAATCGATTTCGTCTTTCTTCTTCCTCTGCAATTTTCGTGTCAATAATAGTGACATCAGCCGTAAATCCTATTTCTTCTTTTAATTCTTGAATAACTTCTTTATCACCTAACAAAATTGGATAACCAATTCCCTCTTCGTGAACAATTTGAGCTGATTTAAGCACATCTAAATGATCCGCTTCGGCAAAAACAATACGTTTCGGATCTCTTTTGGCTCTATTAGCAATTAAACGAACCATTTTATTGTCATGCCCCAAACGTTCTAAAAGTGATTCTTCATATTCATTCCAATCGGTAATTGGATTTAATGCCACTCCTGAATCCATAGCTGCTTTAGCCACAGCAGGTGCCACCACAGTAATTAATCTTGGATCAAATGGCGAAGGAATAATATATTCTCTACCAAAAGTCAATTTAGTTACTCCGTAAGCAATGTTGACTTGTTCAGGAACATTCTCTTTTGCCAAAGCAGCCAAAGCTCTAACTGCAGCCATTTTCATCGCCTCATTAATTTTAGTAGCACGAACATCTAATGCTCCTCTAAAAATATAAGGAAACCCAAGAACATTATTTACCTGATTAGGAAAATCAGATCTTCCTGTTGCCATAATTACATCTTTTCGAGTAGCAATAGCTAGATTATAATCAATTTCTGGAATTGGATTTGCCATAGCAAAAACAATAGGATTATCTGCCATTGTCAATAACATTTCAGGCGACATAATATCTCCTGAAGACAATCCTAAAAAGATATCTGCCCCCACTAAGGCTTCTGCTAAAGTCATCTGTGGCATATCCTTAGCATATTTTTGTTGTAACGATGATAGTGAAGGATTGTCTTTGGTCAACAACCCTTTACTATTAAACATTAATATATTTTCTAATTTTACTCCTAATAAAATGTATAA
Organism: Bacteroidota bacterium; assembly: GCA_041191945.1. Taxonomy (GTDB): domain Bacteria; phylum Bacteroidota; class Bacteroidia; order Flavobacteriales; family Flavobacteriaceae; genus Flavobacterium. The sequence continues at coordinate 17,378 of JBEENX010000020.1, read as the reverse complement.
ATCAGCACAAGCCAAGGCTGCAGAACCCGCACCAGATACAACCATTTTCATGTCTTCGGCTTTTTTTCCTGCTAATTCTAAAGCATTAATAAGCGCTGCTGAAGAAATAATTGCAGTTCCATGTTGGTCATCATGCATGACCGGAATATTGAGTTCTTCTACCAAACGTCGTTCAATCTCAAACGACTCAGGCGCTTTGATATCTTCTAGATTGATTCCACCAAAAGTGGGCGCAATATTTTTAACCGTTTGAATAAATTCTTCTACATTCTTGGTATTCACCTCAATATCAAAAACATCAATTCCAGCAAAAATTTTAAACAACAAACCTTTACCCTCCATTACTGGCTTAGAGGCTTCAGGACCAATATCTCCTAATCCTAGAACAGCAGTACCATTTGATATTACGGCAACTAAATTTCCTTTTGTTGTATATTTATAGACATCATTAACGTCTTTTGCAATTTCTAAACAAGGTTCGGCCACACCTGGAGAATAAGCCAAAGACAAATCTCTTTGGGTAGCGTATTTTTTAGTTGGAAGTACTTGTATTTTACCTGGCTGGGGTTTTGAATGATATAATAAAGCCTCACTTTTTTTATTATTTTTATCCATTTTTGTTGTATTTTTCTAATTGACAAAGATAGAACTCTTGACTGAAATAGGAGTATTTAAGTTCATTCTTTTACAGGAAAGAGTGCAATTTTCAGGTAGTAGTCAAAAAAAACAGCTACCAATTACTGTAGCTGTTTACTAATTTATTCGAACTGGTTATTGTGTTATATATGAATTCAAATGATTAATCGTATCTTTTTGAATCTCAATAATAGCTTTTACAACATCACTAATCGAAATAATCCCAATTACTTTATCTCCTTCTAAAACAGGCAAATGTCTTATTTTCTTAGTATTCATCAACTCCATACAATAGTCTAAATTATCGGAAGGCTTGATACAAATCACCTCACTAACCATAATTTCTTTGACTAGTGTATCCTTTGATGACTTATCTTTCAAAACAATCTTCCGAGCATAATCTCTTTCTGAAAGAATTCCTTTTAAAATAGCATCTTCAATTACTAGAATTGCACCTATATTTTTTTCACTCATTACAGTTAATGCTTCATACACTGTATGAGATGGAAGGACAGAATAGACTTCATTCCCTTTAGCATTCAGGATTTGGTTTACAGTCATAACAAGTTATTTTAGTGAACTATAAAGTTAAAAAAAATGTTCAAGAAAACAACTTTTAGAAGCTTATTTAGCTATTTTCGCCCCTAAATACTCTTGTATATTAATTCCTTCAGGTAATCTTCCAACATTTTGCAATTTTAAAACTGCCAATTTCTGAGCGATAGTTATGGTTTCCTCAAAATCTTTTCCTAATAAACGGGCATACAAAAATCCAGTCCAAAAAGCATCTCCTGCTCCTGTTGTATCTTTGATATTATCAATTTGAGTGGCTTGTTGATGGAACATTCCATATTCCTTATCAGATAATACCACACCATCTTTCCCTTTTGTTAAACAAATAGTAGAAGCTCCCAAATCATGGAAATAGTCAAAAATATAATCTTCCGTTTTAGAAGCGGCAAAAAGTCGGTAACAATCGTCTTCACTTAATTTGACTAAAGGATTAGTGGACAAATACTCTCGCAACACTTGCTTAGCTTCTTCCCTGTCTGGCCAAATGCGTTCCGAAAAGTTAATATCAATACTCGTTTGTAATCCCAAAGCTTTGGCTTTTTTAGCACTTTCAACAATCGTAGTACGTGCCGGGTTTTTGCTTAACGCGAAACAAGTGGTATGAAAAATTTTAGCACTTTGTAACAATTCATCTGGAATTTGAGAAGGCAAAATTTGATAATCAGCTTCTCTGTATGGAATGAAATCAGGAGTCCCTGTCGACTTAGAAACAAAAATTACCGAAGTTGGTTCGGTTTCCGATTTTCTAACTTGCGTAGTAATTACGTGATTGTCTTTTAGCTTTCTTACTATATATTCTCCCAATCCATCCTCGCCGCAGGTTGCTACTATAACTGATTTTAAGCCCAAACGAGTCGCATTTACAGCAACATTAGTAGGTGAACCTCCTAGAAAACGGTGATAATCTTTGGTTCTATTGATTGATGTATTTACCTCATGGCCTATAAAATCTATAAGCACTTCACCCACACATATAAGGTCTATTGTTTTTTCCAATTTAAATTGTTAAGATTAAAAAATTTATACTAGTTACTTAATGAGAAACTTTCTTTGATTTTATAAAAAGTGTGCAAAGTGCACCAATAATTAACAAAACCCCAGCAAAAACGATGGCTAATCGAGCATCATTATTCAAGAAATTTTTCAAGATATATCCAAATGTCAGATTTTGAATAATCATTGGTATTACAATCATCATATTGATAATTCCCATGTACACTCCATATCGCTCTTTAGGAATATTATTAACAATGATTAAATACGGAATGCCCATCATACTCGCCCAACCAACACCATAACCAATAATAATTGCAAAAAACAAATATTGATTATGTACAGTCGGAAAAATTATAAAGCTTAATCCTGCTAAAATCAAGCAAGCAAAGTGAACTATTTTCGGGCTATACTTTTTAGCTAATTTAGCCAAATAAAAAGCAACTGAAAAGGTAATTATAAACCCAAAAGCTCCAATCAATCCATTCCATTCAACTGCATTTTCATAAAGAGATTTATTTTTGGGGGTCGTATTCCAAACCGAAAGTGCAATACTTTTAGCATTATTTTGCCAGTAACACATTAATGCATACCACTGAAATAAATATACCAAAAACAACTGCCACATTACTTTAGGCATCTCCAAGACCGCTTTATAAATATCTATAAATGGGGAAAATATATTTAATGGCTCTGCTTTGAGTTGAACTAATTCTTCTTGTGTTGGTGGTATTTCGGGAGTTTTTTTCATACTCCACCAAATAGAAGTAATGGACAATACCGATCCAAGGAAAAAGGATGCGTAAATCCAATTAGGCAAAGAACCAGTATATCCAACAAAAACTATTGGAAATAAGAAAAGCGAAATATAAGACAAAAACTGTCCAAAACCAGTAAAGAAACTTTGAGCTTGAAAACCTGTTGGCTGTTGTTCTTCGTCTAAGGTATCTGCAACAAACGCGCGATACGGTTCCATAGCCGTATTGTTTCCTACATCTAAAAGTAAAAGTAATCCAGCAGCCATCCACAATGAACTACTAAATGGGTATAGCAATAAAGCCAAACTACAAATCATAGCGCCTATAAAAAAATAGGGTTTACGTCTTCCCCAACGCGGATGCCATGTTTTGTCACTCATAGCCCCGATAATAGGTTGAATTAACAATCCAGTTAATGGTCCAGCAAGGTTCAAAATAGGGATTTGATCTGGATTTGCTCCTAAAAAATCATAAATTGGATTGACCGCACTTTGCTGCAAGCCAAAACTATATTGGATACCAAAAAATCCAACATTCATATTAATTATTTGCCAAAAACTTAATTTTAATTTTGTACTCATCGGGTTTAGTTTATTTGGTTAGTTTATAAAAATAGGCTGAAAATAACAATCTAAAGGGCTATTAATACAAAAAACGTTTTCGTTTATTGCGAAAACGTTTTCGAGTTGTTTAATTCATCAAAGAAAAATAGTTTTATTTTGAAGCGAAAGGAATAATAATTTTTGTTTCCCATTCTAATTCATTCCCACCATTAAATGGATTGGCTAGGAAGTTTTCAAGAACTCTATTTTCTAAATTAATCTGATTTCTTTTAGCATAATCTATAATAGCAAACCAAGCCCTATCAGAAGTTCTAAAGTTTCCATAATAAGTAGCTTTTAACCCTTTAATAGAAGGAATAGTTTTAAATTTTACTTTAGTATCTGGCACTTGGATAGCTTGTTTAGAGATTGGAAAACAATAATTAAAATCTAATGTTTCTTTTTCTCTATCCCAATTTGTAACTTCAACATAAGGTTTACCAATAATTTTAATATTATTTTTTTGCAAATAGCCTGTAATATAACCATCATTACTTATCATGGTTTGTGCTTTTTCAGACATAATACTAGTTAACTTAATATAGGCTACATAATCTGACTTTGAAGAACCCTCTCCTTCAACTTTTACCTTAAATGCTTTCAAATGCTGTTCAAGTCCATTTTTAAAATCTGTTACTCTGGCAATCTGTTCTTTTTTGAAAGGAGTTTCAACAAAAGGAGCGGTTAATCGGTTATAGAGACTATGGCCTAATTCTTTAATACCAATACTGACTTCAGTAGTCGAATCATTTATAGGATTAATTTCCCAATTATATTCGACCTTATGGTCCCCTTTTGAAAATTCTAATTTTAGTTGTTCATATCCTTTTTTTTCTAAAATAGTTACTTGCTCTATACCTACTTTTTTTTGGTTAGATGCCCATTCCTGAACACCTTGAGAAATAGTTCCTGTAGCTGTTTTAGCCTTAAAAGAAATTATATAATCTGATTGTTTTAGTAAAAAATACCACCCTAAAAAAGCACTTAAAATTATAACAATTGACCATTTAATTTTAGTATTCATTGTATTAATTTGAATTATTTAGTTTTAAAAAAATTGATTTTACTATTGATAAAATTACCTAGATTGGTTCCTTGAACTACTCCATTTTCAATCGCAGCTCTATAATGAATTCCACCATACAATCTACTGATTGAAGCTTCAGAAGCCGCTTGCTTAAATGATTTAAAATTTCTTTTTGGCAAACCAAAAGGAATTTCCGAATCATCCGCATAACTGAAATTATCCCCAAAAATACTAGTCAAAATAACCGAAGCACACGAAGAAGCTACAGAATGCCCACTTGTGTATTCAGGAAATGGAGGTGTTTGCAATTGTGGTCGCCAATTTTCATCAATATACAAATTAATATACGTTTCTGGTCGAATCACATTCGTTCTGTATTTTTCATGCCAACAGCTGATAAAGCTCTCAAAGATTCCAATAGAAGTTTTGGTGTTGACAAAAACAGCCATTTCAAAATCTGATTTTGTTTTCTTCAAAGCAATTTTTGCAATATTAATCCAATGCGCATCAGGAGTATTTTTCTTTTTGGCAAACATCATATGACCTTGAGTTACTGTTGCATAAGGATTACAATCCCAAAAAGTGGCTATCGCTGATTCTTCAGGGATTTGAGTAGATTTAGTATTCTCAAATTCTACTAATTTTTTAGAAATCATGTTCCCAACATCATAGGTTTCTTTAGCTTCTTTATAAAACAAAGAGTTCTTATCCGTTGAAAAAGGATGTGGTGCTTTTGGTTTAAATTGCGCTGCAGAATCCATCACTAAAGTTCTAATTTCTCCCCAATGTGGTTCAACCCCATCCATATAGGCTGGTGGAGTAGGTTGCCATCTACCAGGTTGATCGGTATGAACAGAGTATTTAGGGTAAGTTCTCGTTTGTTTATAATTGTCCTTACCCATCCATATTTTAATTCTATCCACTACCTTTAAGGCGTATTGTTTTGAAGCATCAAACTCTTTTTTATTTTCATCATTCCATTTTGCATACAAGCTATCTCTATACTTTTCCAAAGCCTCCTCTGAGAATATTAGTAATTTACTTACCTCCATGTGGGCAATAAGTGCTGCTAAATTTTTGTTTACACCACTATTAGCCTCTAATTCAGGAATAGAATCTAAACCATGGAGCTGTCCTTGTAAACTTTTATATTTAGCACTATTCTGCGCCATAATTTCATAAGCAGCTATATTAGGATACACGTATACTCTAGCAGCTACGGGTGGAGAGAAAATATCATGAACCATAATACCAGTTACTGTATCTACAGCAGCACAATAATCATCTGTAGTAACCACTATAGGTTGCTCTTTTTTACAAGAAGCGAATAAAATCGCTAGTATTCCTAAAAGGTAAATTTTAGTTTTCATTTTTTAAAAGATATATAGTTTACTTCTTACTCATTGGTAGTGTATACACTTCCGTTTTTTTATTATTTATTGTTACCAAAAGATATTTTTCCCCATTCATTGTAATTATATTTAAATGTCTTACAGCTTTTTGAGTTAAATCGATTCCTATTTGATTCCCTAAATAAGTTGTCTTTTGATCTTTAATCAATGCGCCTGAAAAACCATCAAATCGACTATGATAAGGGGTAACCCCAAAATAATTTCCTGCAGCAAAAACTTCTTCTTTTCCATCTCCATCAAAATCACTCTTCACAAAACATGTAATTGGAGCTACTTGCAATTTATTTGAAAATGGGACAAAAGTAAATTTCCCTTTATCATTTCTTAGGTAACCTGATTTCAAATTATGCACTTCAAATAAAGCCGCTTTTTCTAACAGAGCAGGATCAAAAATTTCTTCAACCGTTTTCCCTGCAAATGACTTATAGCTGTTAAACTTCTTTTTTAACATTCCACTAAACTCTTCTGCTAATTCATCTAACCCCATGGTTGGATAATACTTCCCATTCTTCTCGATTGTGACAATAGTTTCAAATGTTCCGTTAGAATCAAAATCATCATAATACATTTTCATTGGAAACTCATCCGAAGCTTTAAATTTAGAATTCATTCCCCAATTTCCTATTATATAATCTTGGTCGCCATCGTGATCAATATCAAAACCTGTAATAGATTGCCATAATCCATTTTGATTTTTGGGAAACACATTTTCTGTTACCTCTTTAAATGTACCTTTTGTATTGGCAAAGAATTTTGGTTTCATCCATTCTCCAACTACAATCAAATCTTGACTTCCATCTTTGTTAAAGTCTGTAACTATTGCATCTGTTACCATTCCAATTCCTTCAAAAGTCTTGGATTGTACTGGTGTAAAAACTCCTTTGTTATTAGCAAACAAATAACAATCTGGCATTCTACCAAAACTATTTGATTTAGAATTATTTCCAATGAATACATCCAAATCACCATCTTTATCGAAATCAATTGTTTTAATAACCGAAGCATTCATTGCTTTGGTCTCAGGGAAACTGGTTTTTAATAACGTATTGCCTAAATACAATCTATGAATTAAATTGGCTGCATACTGCCCACTCCCAGATGCAACAATTAAGTCGTTTTGGTGGTCTCCATTGAAATCTCCAATTACTGCTGAAGCATCTTCATAAATCGAATCTGAAATAATTGAAGGGAAGGTTTTTTTAATAAACCCAGTACCGTTCTGTAGATAAATTGCCGCTTGTTTACCTTGTGCGCCACCAAAGAAAATATCGCTTTTTCCGTCATTGTTTAAATCTCCAATAACAGTTGCAGGACCTCTATCGGAACGTTGGTATGGAATTAATTTCTGAGCTGTAAAATCAACAAAATCATTTTCTTGATGAATAAAATCTATTCCTAAATTAGTTGTTGATTTTTTAAAAATTGGTAGTGTTGCTGGATGTAACTTTGCATAATTAAATGGCTTACGGTTCCCATTTGCCTTAACCGTTAATGTTTGATTTGTTTTTACATTAACCAGTGTTTGGAACGTTTTATCTGGCCAAATAATTTGGATCGAATCAACTTGACTCACTTTTCCATATCCAAAATGAATAATAGGTTCTGAACTAGATTGGAATCCACGTGTCGTTTGAATCTCTTTAGATTGTTTTTTTCCTTTGACATACGAAATCACTTTACTTCCAACTGCAAAAGTATTCTTTCCTCCAAAACGCAATTTCAATTTTAAATAATTAGCTTTTTCATTTGTCTTATTGATATAAATAGACGCTACACTATTTAAATTATTAGTTACAATGTCTAAATCGCCATCATTGTCCAAATCAGCATAAGCTCCACCATTAGAAATAATTGAATCATTTTCTATCCAATCATTCGATCTATTTTTAAATTTCAAGTCTCTACCTCCCTGAAACACATAATTAGTAACATTCCCTTTGGGCATCTTTTTCAATGCCTGTTTGTCTAATAATTTGGTGGAATTTAATTTTGTTTTTATACTTTGGTTGGAATAATACTTGATGTAATCCAAATCATTAGGACGTTTTGGAATTCCATTACACACAAATATATCTTGTTCTCCATCTTGATTATAATCTGCAAACAATGTACTCCAACTCCAATCCGTTGCCGCCACACCACTCAACAGTGCCTGTTCTGTAAAATGTTGTCCTCCTTGATTAATTTGCAACATATTTCTTGTGTATTGGTAATGGTAACCTAATTTTTCAGTACGATATTTCAACATTTGTGGATTATCATCTCCTGCTGAGGATTTCAATACCGTTTCATCATCAGGTAACATATCTAAAGTCATCAAATCTGGAAATCCATCGTGGTTAATGTCCGCTGCATCCACTCCCATTGAAAATCTACTAGTATGTCCAAAGTAATTTCTCATACTCTCTGTAAAGGTGCCATCACCATTATTTAAATAATAATAATCATCTTCATGAAAATCATTACACACATAAATATCAGGATTCCCGTCTAGATTAAAATCAGAAACTGCAATTCCCAAGCCATAACCGTTGGCACCTCCAAATATTCCTGCTTTTTCACTTACATCAACAAAATGGCCATTGTTATTTTGGAATAATTTATCCCCAGTTTCATAATTTCTTTTGTTTCTAATATCAGCTTTTCCATAAGAGACTTCAGAATGAACTGCATGGTTTAATAAATACATGTCCAAATCGCCATCATTATCATAATCAAAAAAAGCAGCAGATGTACTATAATTATCTATATCCAACCCATATTCTGAGGCACTTTCAGTAAAAGTATTATCCTTATTGTTGATATATAATTCATTATGCCCCTCAAACCCATGAATTCCAACCACAGCACAAACATAGATATCTAAATAACCATCGCCATTTACATCAGCCATAATAGAACCCGTTTGCCAATCACTTTCTCCTTCTACACCTGCTTTTACAGAAATATCTTCGAATTTATTACCTCCTTTATTCAGATATAATTTATTTTTTCCTTGGTTAGACGTAAAATAAATATCAACTAAACCGTCATTGTTAATGTCCCCTAAAGCGACTCCACCTCCATTATAATAGTAGAGATAATCTAAAATGGAAATGTTTTTTGACTCGTCTAGTTGATTTAAAAACTTCACATTACTAACATCTGGTGACAGTTTTTCAAATAATTGATTTTTATTCTTTGAACAACCAATAAATAGCAATGCAGCTAAACCTATTAAAATAAACTTATTCATTGCTTATATATAATTTTGGAGTAGAATTATTAATCACCGCTATAATAGCAGTTGTATTATTTTTATTCTTTATTACTCTCATCTTTTGAACTTCACCTGTAATAAAGAAACCTGAATTTGCGTAAGGCATCCAAGAATAGTCTCCTTTTTTGTTTCCTACTAATACACTACCGTGACTGGCATCTAATCGTCCAAATTGGGGCTTAAACTCGTATTGATTTCCTCCAAGAATAATATCTAAAACACCATCTTTATTGACATCCATAAGACAGCTCGTATTTACTGTTGAAAACTGAACTTGAGCTGGCAATACCTTTATTTTAAACTGCCCATTCCCTTTGTTAATAGCCACTACACTTTCTTGGATAACCGCCTTTTTTTGTATTGAATTAGCAATTAACTCAGGATCAAAAATCTCTTGTACTGATTTCACAGCATAATCTGTATAGCTCAAATTCTTCTTTTTGATAAAGGGAATTTGTTTTGCTAGTTCTTGTTTCAAATTAATTGGTTTATCCTTGCCCTCAATAAAACGAGTTGTAATTTGTTCAATTGTTCCATTACTATCAAAATCATTGGTAAACAATTTCATGGGGTTTTTAGCCGTAGCTTTATACGGAGTATTTGTTCCCTTATTACCCAAAATAAAATCTTTTTTACCATCATTATTCAAATCCACACATTGCACCGAGTTCCAAAAACCTGAATACTTTTCTAGATTTGATTGGAAGGTAGTTAAACGTTTTCCAGTATTTTTAAAAACTTGTGGAGCTATCCAATCGCCAACAACAATCAAATCTTTTTTACCATCATTATCAACATCTTCCCAGACCGCATCGGAAATCATCCCTACTGCATTTAATTTAAATGCTTTTTTATCAATAACATTAGTAAAATTCCCTTTACCATCATTTTCTAACAACAAATGTTTTGGATCAACCCCATACACTCCAGGAACACTTCTACTACCAACAAATACATCAACATCACCATCATTGTCAAAATCATACGGAGCAATTACCGAAACATTAGTTGTTGCCGAAGGAATAATTACTGAAGATTTTGTGAATACCCCTTTCCCATTATTCAAATACAAACGGTTTTGGTAATTTGCTGGACTCGTTCTTTCATTTCCTCCAGAACCCACTAATAAATCTAAATCGGCATCACCATCGGCATCAAAAAAGCTTGCTGCGGTATCTTCAAAACCAGCATCGATATCCAAGGCTTTTTGTGCGGTAACACTAAAACTATTATTCCCTTTATTGACATAAATTTTAGCTGATTGCCCTTTGGCTCCGCCAATAAACACATCTTCATTTCCATCTCCATTAATATCTCCAACTGCTAATGAAGGACCTTCTTGCGAAAGCATTTTAGATATTAAACCTTCATAATCAAAATCAATAAAATCATTTTCTTTATGGGCAGCGAAATTAGATTTCACTTCTTTCAATAAACTCTTCGATGGATTAGATTTTACAACATACTCTGTTTTAGCATCCGCAATAGATACATTAATAGTGGAATTTAAAGCTACTTTTTTAATCGTTTGTAATTTGCCATTCGGCCAAATAACTTGTAAAGAATCCACTTTTTTATTTCCTAGACCAAATGTCATCACATAATCGATAGAAGATTGAAACCCTCTTGAAGGAATCAATTCTTGACGAATAATCTCTTTACCCGAATACAACTCCACTACACTACCTACTGCAAACGTATTTTGTTTGTCTCCTTTCAACTTTACTTTTACAAAATGATTGACTTTGTTTTTCTCTGAATTATTTCTATAAACAAACGATTCCATATTGACATTGTTCACCACCAAATCCAAATCCCCATCATTATCCAAATCTCCATAAGCTGCTCCATTAGAAAAACTTGGCGTTGCTAAGCCCCAATTAACCGCAGTATTAGTAAACGTTAAGTCATGGTTGTTCTTGTAAGCATAGTTAGGAATTGGAGTACTTGGCATTTTGGCAATAATTGTTTCTATATCTTCCTTTTGTCCAGTAACCACCATTTTTTGCATCACCTCATTAGCAAAAAAGTCCATGAAATCTTGATTAGTCAAATCATTATAGATGCCATTACACACGTAAATATCTTTATATCCATCATTATCCATGTCAAACATCAAAGCACCCCAACTCCAATCTGTTTTCCCAACTCCAGCAAAATGAGCTATTTCTGTAAAATGAGATCCTTCATTTATATGTAATGCATTCGCCATATATTGATTAAAAAAATCCATATTCAGCTTTCTTCTTAACAAGTCATAATTATCAAAACTAGTTGTTGTTTTCAATCGCTCATCTCCTTCTGGTAACATGTCTGTAGTAAAAATATCTGATTTCCCATCATTATTAATATCTGCTAAATCGGCACCCATTGAGGATTGACTAATATGAGTTGCCCATGTCTGAATTTGTTCGGAAAAAGTGCCGTTTTTATTATTTATATATAAATAATCCCTTTCATAAAAATCATTAGAAACATAGATGTCTGGATATAAATCTCCGTTAACATCTCCTACAGTAACTCCTAAACCAAATCCTATTAAACTCCCGTAAATTCCCGAAGCCTCACTCACATCAACAAACTTACCGTTATCATTTCGCAATAATTTATCTCCTCCGCCTTTTAAAATATCAGCTACATCCCAATCTTTATCACGCAATTCCCTCTTGTTGGAATAATTCAATGAATTTACAGGTATAAAACTATTGTTTAAAATATAGCAATCTAAATCACCGTCTTTATCAAAGTCAAAAAAAGCAGCATGTGTTGTTATTCCGGTATCGGCTAAATTATATTCTTTCGCTTTCTCTGTAAATGTAGCGTTACCATTATTGATATACAACTGACTTTTTCTAATAGCATCTATATTACTCCCTGCGTCGCACACATAAATATCTAAAAAGCCATCCCCATTAATATCCACCATTACTACTCCGGTTGACCATGCTTTTTTGCCAACAATTCCTGATTTTTCAGAAATATCTTCAAACTTCAAATTGCCTTTATTTAAGTACAATTTATTTTCTCCTTGATTAGAGGTAAAAAAAACATCTGCTAACCCATCATTATTAATATCTCCTATAGCTACACCTCCTCCATTATAAAAATTACGGTATTTGAATATGTTCATATTCTTACCGTTTTTTACTTCATTAATGAAATCAATACCCGTCTCTGAGCTATCCAATGGAGTAAAAAGAGTATCTGGATTTCCTTTTGAACAACTCACAAGTATTCCAAAAAGAATAAAAAAGAAAATGCGTTTCAACATGACAGTATTCATTTATTTTAAAATCAAAAATATAGCGAGCAATTTATGGATAATTCAGTATATAAAAAAATTTAAACCCTTATAAATCGAGCTATTTTGTGAAATTATTGAAATAAAAAAGAGCCGTAACGGCTCTTAAAAAAAATAAGGAGGGTGTACACCCTCCTTACATTATAATCAACTAAATCTAGCTATTAATAACCAGGATTTTGAGATAAATTAGAGTTAAATAATGCATCCGCAGGAATTGGATACAATAAATATTTAGCATCTGAAGTATATGGTTTCAAAGCTCTAGCAGCTAAGAATTTTCCAAAACGAATTGCATCATTTCTTCTCCATCCTTCCCACCATAATTCTCTACCTCTTTCAGCATAAATACCATCCAAAGTTGCAGCAGCAGCAGTAACACCAGCTCTAGTTGCAAGATTAGATAAAATTGTAGCTACTCCAGTACCTGTACCTCCTCTAGTGATTGCTTCCGCTTTCATTAATAAGGCATCTGAATAACGCATTAATACTAAATCATTATCAGGAGATCCAACGTTAGCAGCATCTGGAACGTATTTCATACCACGAATACCAGCAGTTTCTAATGTAGCACCAGAAGTAATCAAAGTCACTGCAGAAGTGAAAACCAATGGATTGTTGTTTCTGTCTTTCAATGCATTAGCAGGAGCTACTGTTCCTAACTTATACATTTGCCCAGCTAAGAAACCAACACCATTTCCATTTGGATCAACAGTAAATGTATATCCTGGAACGGCATAGTGAGCACGTTTATCCGCAGCATTGAAATTGCTATAGTAATCAGCTACAGTAGCAAAACCATTCCATCCGTCTGGAGTTTGGTTGTAGTGGTTACACATTCTCCATTTAGATTGCATATTTCCACCTGCTCCACCTTGAATGTTCTTAGAAGAGAAAATGATTTCATTAGAAGTGTTGTTGTTTGGTTGAAAATTACTCCAATATCCAGATCCAACAGTCAAATCTAAAGTATTTGTTAATGCATCAACGTGTTGTACCACTTTCGTCATATCTGCAGCATCAAAAGTATAAGGTCCAGCAGGATTAGACGCTTTGAATACTCCTTTATTCAAATAAACTTTAGCTAACAAAAAGTGAGCCGCATCTTTATTTGCTGTACTCGCATCATTAGCCGTTCTGTTTGGCAAACTATTCACGATAGCCTCCAATTCAGAGATAATAAAATCTGTAGCTTCAGAACGAGACCAAACTTTTGGATCGTCTGTTAAAGCTGAACCCGCTGGTCTGTATGGTGCTTGACCAAACAAATCTACCACATTATAGTAGTACCAAGCACGTAAGAAACGAGCTTCTGCTACTTGTGCTGTAGTACCTCCATTTTCAATTACTTGATTACATTTATAAACATTAGACAACAAAGAGTTCCAAGCTCCAAGTACTTCACCGTGGTCAGGTGCCCAAGTTTGCGTATGAATTTGTCTCCACACTCCATTATCATCCCAGTCACCACCACGAGTTGGTCCTACCATAGCATCTGTTGACATTTCATTCAAGGCATACACTCCTCCTTGACCGTTAAAATCTCTTAATCCTTCATAAGCAGATTGTAAAGCCCCAGCAGTGTTAATTGTTCCTCCTGCAGAAGTATCATTGGAAACACCATCTAAGATTTTTTCATCTAAGTTAGTACACCCGATGCTAAAAGAAGCTATACCTAAGTATAAAAATCCTTTTATTATATTATTTCTTTTCATTGATATTAGTATTAAAAAGTTACATTAAGACCTAAAGCAAATGCTTTTGAACGTGGATACGATAAGTAATCAATACCAGCAGATGGAACTCCGTTCTTAGCTTTATTTGTATTCACCTCAGGATCAAATCCAGAGTAGTTTGTGAACAACAATAAGTTTTGACCGTTTACAAAGAAACGCGCTGATTTAATTTTCATTTTCTCCAAAGTAGCTCCTGAGAAAGTATATCCTACAGTCAAGTTACCCATTCTTAAGAAATCTCCTTTCTCTAGGTATTTAGTAGAAGGTGAGTTTGGATCTCCCTGTGCTTGAGCCGAAGTAGCTACACTAGCAGGAACGTTTCTTCCTCCAAGGAAAGCTCCTTTAAAGAAATACGCATTAGCCGTATTGTTGTATAAATAGTGACCAAATGCTCCGTAGAATGAAACTGCTGCATCAAAGTTTTTGTAGGTTACATTAGTAGAGAAACCTAGGTTCATTTTAGGTAAACCTTGTTTTCCAATTAATTTTTTAGCCGCTAAACCTAAAGATGCATCATTACCTGCAGCATCTGCATAGATAGAAGCTCCTGTAGAGTCATATCCTCTCCACTCGTACATATAGTAGCTGTAGATTGGTTGATTATTAGTAACTACTTGAACATAAGCCCCTGTCAATCCTTGACCATCTACTGCACCAGCTTGGATGAATCCAGCGAAGTTTTCCATTTTATTACTCAAGAAAGACGCATTAGCAGCTACATCCCAAGTTAATTTTTCTGAATCAATAATTTTGTAGTTTGCACTTACCTCAAGACCTTTGTTGATCAAGTTTCCTGGTAAATTCACAAAACGAGGTGATGGTGGACCTGGTTGAGTAGCAGCTGATGGTACTGGGAAGATTAAATCTTGAGTATCTCTTTGGAAATAATCCACAGTACCTGTTAATCTGTTATTCAACAATCCAAAATCAACACCTACACCTGAAGAAGTAGTAGTTTCCCATTTCAAATCAGGATTCGCATTGGTATCCACATTTAATGAACCATTGTTCCCGTAAGAAGCACGAGCAACTGCTGAATTTACTGCAAACTCTTGGTTACCAGTGATACCATAGTTAGCTCTTAGTTTTAAACTGTTTACTAAACCTGCTTTATCTTCAAACACTTTGTATCCAAGACCCACAGATGGGAAAGTACCATATTTGTTGTTTTTACCTAATTTAGTAGAACCGTCAGCACGCATTGTAGCTGTTACTAAGAATTTTTTGTATAAAGTAGCATTTACCCTTCCAAAGAAAGATTGTAATTCTACTTGATTTTTCCATGAAGATGCACGGAATTCGTTTTGTAAACCTCCTTCAATATTGTCAATTAAGTTCAATTGATTAGCATCAAACCCTTTTGCAGACACATCATTACCATTAGCATTGTATTGGTAGTATGAGTAACCCGCTAATGCATCCATTACAAAATTATCATTAAATGTTTTGTTGTAGTTCAAAGTATGTTCAAACGTTTTATTGAATTTTTGAATGTTTGAAATATTAGCTTGTCCAAATTTAGTAGTTGATCCTGAACTAGCTTGAGCTACGTTTTGAATATTAATAGTTGGATCTAATTGCAACTTTCTAGATGATGTAGAAGTTTCAACACCCACTAATAATTGATAGTTCAAATTGTCATTAAGCTTCAATGTAGATTTTACACTTGCTAACAATTTATTAGTATTAGTGTAATCTGTATAAGCATTTGCTAATTGAACAGGGTTAATATATGTATTACTAATTACATTGTATGTACCATTAGTATTGTACAATTTATTAGTTGGATTCCAATACATTGCAGCACCAATCAAGTTACCAATATATCCAGCGTTATCTGAAATTAAAGCTGCTTGATCTCTCAAACTTGAGTAATTTACTTTAGTATCTACTTTCAATGCTCCACCAAAGAAATCGTTAGAGTTGTTGAAAGCCATAGTATATTTATCTAAACCTGTTTTGTTTACAATTCCTTCAGTGTTAGAAGCTCCAATAGATACACGTGTTGACGAGTTTTCTGTAGATTTAGTAAACGCTACGTCATGATTCATTGAGAATGCATTTCTCAAAATTGCATCTTCCCATTTGTAACCAGTTCCACCATTATTTGCACCTCCATTAGCCACAAATTCAGCAGAACTCATTAATTTCAAATTACTAGCTAAAGAACTAAATGTAAATGAGTTAGAATAAGTCAATTGAGGCTCTTTAGATTTTGATTTTTTAGTAGTAATAACAATTACACCATTAGCTCCACGAGAACCGTAAATAGCAGTAGATGATGCATCTTTCAAGATAGTCATGCTCTCGATATCATTTTGATTGATAAAGTTCAATGGGTTTCTAGCAGAAGAACCTCCTAAACCAATATCACTACCAGAAGAAATATCTCCTCCATCTAATGGCACACCATCAATTACGATAAGCGGTCCATTTCCTGAACGGATAGATGAATTACCACGAATTCTGATGCTAGCACCAGCTCCTGGCTCACCACTTGCAGAAGTTACTTGAACCCCAGAAACTTTACCTCTCAACAAATCTGCTGGAGATGGCGCTCCTACGTTGTCAAAGCTTTTAGCGCTTAATTGATCAACTGCTCCTGTAGCATCTTTTTTCTTCACAGAACCGTAACCAATTACGACTACTTCTTTTAATTCTGCTGAATCTTCTTTTAAAGTAACATTTACATTACTTCTTCCTGCTACATTTACTTCTTGTGTTTTAAGACCAATGTAACTAAAAACTAAAACTGCGTTTGAGCCAACATTTTTGATAGTAAATTTACCATCGAAATCTGTTTGTGCTCCTTTTGTCGTCCCTTTAACTAAAACAGAAGCCCCTGGAAGAGGTCCGCTAGCATCGGATACGGTACCTGACACATCTTGCGAGTATGTCAAACTTGTACATAGGATGGTTACTAGTACCATCAAGCCTTTAAGTAGACTATTTTTCATACGTAAAAAATAAGTTGGTTAATAAATGGTTTGTTTTAAATATTGCACCAAACATAATACTAATTTTATGAAAATATTAAGAAAAAGTCAACTATATCGTTTTCGGGGCTCCGAAAACGTTTTC
>JBEENX010000019.1:0-31295 GCA_041191945.1 Bacteroidota bacterium | reverse complement strand
TAGAAGTTCTTTTGACCAAAAAATAACACTATTAGCGAATATTATTTAAAAAAAAAATGAAAAAATATTTTACATATTAAAAATTTTATATCTTTGCCACGAATTAATAATTAACCTTTTATAATAAAGTAAGATGAAAAAAGTATTTTTAAGTTTAGCTGTTGTTGCTGTATTAACTGTTGTATCTTGTAAAAAAGCTGAAGCTCCTGCTGAAGAAGTAGCTGCTGATACTACTGCTGTAGCTGTTGATTCTGCTGCAACTGATACTGCTGCTGCTGCTGTTGATTCTGCTGCTGCTCCAGTTGATTCTGCTGCTGCTGCAAAGTAATTAAATTACGACACAGAAAAAATTAAGCCGTACACTTAGTGTCACGGCTTTTTTTATTTAATACAGTTGGATTAAAAATAACTACGTTTATTTAATCTGAAAAAATGACATCATTAACCGAAAAATCAAGTACATCAGATTGTCCAGCATATTTCACAATTTCATCAATTCCTTTTTGAAGCCGCAACTCAGTCGTGTATTTTCTACTAGTTGCAAAATGCACACCATCCAAAAATAGTTTAAAATAAAACTTCCCCTTAGTCGATTTAAATTTTAAAAATGTAACTAAGTCAATATTGGCCTTGAATTTTTCAATAGCTTCTTCTCCTTCAAATTTTAATTCGAAACTCAAACTTGTAAAGATTGTTTTTCCTTTTCTAGAAGCAAATACAAACTTATATTCGTCGTTAAATCGTTTTGTAATTACAAAAGTCCCCATGTTCTATACTATTCTAAAAAGCACATCAATCGTTTTGTTTATAAAATAAAAAAAGCCTCTTCGATTGAAGAGGCTTTAGTACTCAGAGCGGGACTTGAACCCGCACGAACATTGCTGTTCACTGGATTTTAAGTCCAGCGTGTCTACCAATTTCACCATCCGAGCATTATATGGTCTTGTTGGAGCGAAAAACGGGGCTCGAACCCGCGACCTCGACCTTGGCAAGGTCGCGCTCTACCAACTGAGCTATTTTCGCATTTTCAATTCTAATGAAAGAATCACGATACTTGTTCTGTATTGCGGATGCAAATTTAATACATTAATTCAATTACACAAGCCTTTTCTTTAAAAAAATAGTCCTAGAAAGGTAATCTTCTGATAACGTAAACTTTAAATTCAAAACTATTTTTTTGTCAGCATTCTTTTTATTTCATTCAGCTTCATCAAAGCCTCCATTGGTGTAATGGTATTGATATCTAAATTTAAAATTTCTTCTTTAATTTCTTCTAAAAGCGGGTCGTCTAAATTGAAAAAGCTCATCTGCATTTCTTCTTTAATTTCCTTGATACCATTGAGTGCCTCATTCGAATGATTCTTTTCTAATTTCTTCAACAACTTTTGTGCTTTCAAAATTACAATTTGAGGCATTCCGGCCATTTTAGCCACATGAATACCAAAACTATGAGCGCTTCCTCCTTTCACTAACTTTCGAACAAAAAGAACCGTATCTTTCAATTCTTTTACTGCTACATTAAAATTCTGAATTCTAGGCAACGATTCACTCATCTCGTTCAACTCATGATAATGTGTAGCAAACAACGTTTTAGGCTGCGTAGGATGTTCATGCAAAAATTCAGCAATAGCCCAAGCAATCGATATTCCATCATACGTACTAGTCCCCCTTCCAATTTCATCCAAAAGCACTAAACTTCGATCAGAAATGTTATTCAAAATCGAAGCAGTTTCATTCATCTCAACCATAAATGTTGATTCACCCATCGAAATATTATCACTCGCTCCTACTCTAGTAAAAATTTTATCTACAATCCCCATTCGCACACTCTCTGCAGGAACAAAACTTCCCATTTGAGCCAAGAGTACAATTAAAGCCGTTTGACGCAAAATAGCTGACTTACCAGACATATTAGGCCCCGTAATCATAATCAATTGTTGTGTTTCTCTATCTAAGAATACATCATTAGAAATATACGGTGTTCCTACAGGCAATTGTTTTTCAATAACTGGATGCCTTCCTTCTTTGATTTCTAATTCGAAAGAAGCATCAATTTCTGGGCAAACGTATTTATTTTCAATAGCCAATTGGGTAAACGAACACAAACAATCCAATTGTGCTATCAAATTGGCATTCATTTGAACCGGTTTAATATACGTACCAATCCATTGCACTAATTGTTCAAATAATTCCGATTCTATTTTATGGATTTTCTCTTCAGCTCCTAAAATTTTTGTTTCGTATTCTTTCAATTCTTCGGTAATATAGCGTTCTGCATTCACCAAAGTTTGTTTACGAATCCATTCTTCAGGGACTTTATCTTTGTGCGTATTTCTGACCTCAATATAATACCCAAAAACATTATTGAATGAAATTTTCAGAGAAGATATTCCTGTTCTTTCTGATTCTCTTCTTTCAATTCCCTCCAAAAACTCTTTTCCCGAAGTAGAAATAGCGCGCAATTCATCTAATTCGGCATTTACACCCACCGCAATTGCGTTTCCTTTGGCAATAGCCACAGGAGCTTCTGGATTAAGAGTGGTTTTTATTTTTTCACGTAACAAATCACAACTATGCAAACTGTCGCCAATTACTTTAACCGCTTCTTGCGAACTTTGTAAAGCCAAAGTTTTAATTGGAAGTATAGCATCTAAGGATTCTTTTAGATACACTACTTCTCGAGGCGATACTTTTCCTGTTGCAATTTTTGAAATCAACCGTTCTAAATCAGAAATTTGTTTGATTTGCGATTGTATGTTTTTTAAAATTTCTTGATTGTCTTTCAAATAAGCCACTACTTGATGACGACCTTGAATTTTAGCCTTATCTTTCAAAGGCAAAGCCAACCAACGTTTCAACAAACGCCCACCCATTGGCGAAAGCGTTCTATCAATCACATCCAGTAAAGTAACTGCATTCGGATTATAACTGTGATACAATTCTAAGTTACGAATCGTAAACCGATCCATCCAAACATAAGCATCTTCAGCAATTCGCTGAATAGACGTAATATGTTGCACTTTATTGTGCTGTGTCTCTGACAAATAATATAAAATAGCTCCCGAAGCAATAATTCCTTCTTTCAATTCTTCAATCCCAAATCCCTTTAATGAAACCGTTTGAAAATGTTTGGTCAAGGTTTCAAAAGCATAATCTTCTTTGTACAACCAATCTTCCAAATAAAAACTGTGATAATCCTCTCCAAAAGCAACTTTAAAATCATTTTTGTTATTTTTTGGAACCAAAACTTCGCTTGGACTAAAATTCTGCAGCAATTTATCTATATACTCTACATTTCCTTGAGCGGTAAGAAATTCCCCTGTAGAAACATCTAAAAATGAAATTCCAATGGTTTTATTGGTAAAATAAACCGATGCTAAGAAATTATTGACTTTGGCTTGCAGCACCTCATCATTCATCGAAACACCCGGAGTAACAAGCTCTGTAACACCACGTTTCACAATGGTTTTAGTCATTTTTGGATCTTCCAATTGATCACAAATAGCAACACGCAAACCTGCTTTGACTAACTTAGGCAAATAGGTATTTAAAGAATGGTGAGGAAATCCTGCCAAAGCAGTTTCGGTTTCAGAACCAGCCCCCCTTTTGGTCAATACGATTCCTAATATTTTCGAAGCTCTAATTGCGTCTTCTCCAAATGTTTCGTAAAAATCACCTACTCGAAACAACAAACACGCATCAGGATATTTCGCCTTGATTTCGTTGTATTGTTTCATTAACGGAGTCTCTTTAACTACTTTCTCTTTTGCTGCCAATGGAATTGTTTTAATCTATTAGAAATTATGTGAGCGAATTTATATATTTTATAGCGAATAATAAACTGTTCTAAAGTTTTATCTATTTTTAAGGAAAATTTATGAATTAGTTTGGGTTTTTTATATAGCTTTGTGTTTCAAATTTTAATTTAAGAAACATGAAAAAAATAATTGTCTTAGCCTTATTAGTCTTAGGATCTGTAGCTTCAAATGCTCAAGAAACTACAAAAACTACTAAAAAAATGACCGCAAAAGTAGATGGAGCAGGAATGGTTTTTGCAAACGAAGTAATTGATTACGGTACAATTAATCAAAATGCTGATGGAAAACGCGAGTTCGTATTTACTAATAATGGTAATGCTCCTTTAGTAATTACTAATGCACAAGGTTCTTGTGGTTGTACAGTACCTTCTAGCCCAAAAGAACCTATTGCTCCTGGAGCTAAGGGGGTTATTGGAGTAAAATATGACACTAATAGAGTGGGACCATTTACAAAAACAGTTACGATTTCATCAAATGCAGCAGGTCAACCCACTAAAGTCTTAACCATCAAGGGGAATGTTGTAGCGGTTGCAGCAAAAAGTTAATTTTATTTCAAAAAAAATATAAAAGCTTCCCAATTTAAGGAAGCTTTTTTTTTATCTACTACTTCTGACTACTATGAGAAAATTAGAAAACAGCGAACTCGACAGAAAATCAATTGAAGATTTTAAAAAATCAGAAAAAACACCTTTGATTTTGATATTGGATGACATTCGCAGTTTACACAATATTGGTTCTGTTTTTAGAACTGCAGATGCTTTTTTAATTGAAAAAATCTACCTGTGTGGTATCACTGCTACCCCACCTAATAAAGAAATTCATAAAACTGCTCTTGGTGCTACTGAGACTGTAGCTTGGGAACATGCGGAGAATGTTTTGGACGTCATCCAAAAACTAAAAGCCGAGAACATCTTGACGTTTGCCATCGAACAAGTAGAAAGTGCTATTTTTCTTCAAGATTTTGAAGTAGAAAACAATCAAAAATATGCCCTAGTTTTTGGTAACGAAGTTTTTGGAGTAGCCCAAGAAGCTGTAGCTCTTTGTGATGGTGCTATTGAGATTCCGCAATTAGGAACAAAACATTCACTTAATATTTCTGTAAGTGCAGGGATTGTTGTTTGGGATTTGTTTAAAAAATTAAATCAATTTCTTTGAAATGACATTTGAATAATCTTACTTTTATACAATGAAAATCAGTAAATTTCATTTCTTAATTTTTCTTTTTTTGGGAATTGTAGCTTTAGCTCAAACTCCACCAAAAATTACCGCAACCGGTAATCAAAGTTATTGCCCTCAAACTAGCAAACCCATAGTTGAAACAATAACTATAACTCCAAGTTCACTAGGAGAAACAAGCACCACTAGTGAAGTTAGTATCCAAATTTCCTCAGGATATGTTGCGGGTCAAGATGAATTACAATTTACTAATACTTCATCAATAAGTGGAACTTGGAGTGCCTCAGAAGGAAAACTAACTCTTTCAAGTGCAACTTTAGGGATTTCAGTTAGTTACACTGATTTTGAAAATGCTATTAAAACTGTAAAATTTTACAATCCATCTAACTCTGTATCCGGCAGTAGAGATTTTTCTATTAATATTGGAGTTGGAGGTAAAAGTTACTTACCACGAAACAAACATTTTTATGAATACGTTTCTAATATAGGTATAACATGGACTAATGCAAAAATTGAAGCCTCGACCAAATTTTTTTTCGGACTACAGGGTTATCTAGCTACACTTACTGCAGCTGACGAAGCCCAATTAGCTGGGAAACAAGCCCCAGGAACGGGATGGATTGGTGCAACAGATGAAGCTGTCGAGGGAGTATGGAAATGGGTAACTGGTCCTGAAGCAGGCACTATTATGTCCTATGCAAACTGGAATACAGGCGAGCCTAATAATGCTGGAAATGAAGACTATGCACACATCACTGCGCCAGGAGTTGGATTTCCTGGATCGTGGAATGACTTATCTAATACAGGAGCATCTAGTGGTTCCTACCAGCCCAAAGGCTATATTGTAGAATACGGAGGTATGCCAGGAGATCCAATTATTGATATTTCAGCAAGTACAACATTAACTGTTGCTAAAATTATCAGCACGACACCTGATAATCGATGTGGACCAGGCAGTGTAACACTTAGCGCAACAGCTTCTTCTGGAACAATTAGTTGGTACAATACCAATACAGGAGGAACTGTATTAGGAACAGGAACAAATTACACTACTCCTACGCTCAGCAACACTACTTCTTACTATGTAACAACATCAGAATGTACTGTAAGAACAGAAATTAAAGCAACAATAATAATCCTACCTAATTATCCGAGTACTACTAATTCTATTTCCTATTGCTTAAATACTACTGCCGCACCTTTAACCGCAACCGCTGATGCAAATAGCACGCTCAATTGGTACTCTGTAGCTAGCGGAGGAACTTCAAGTGCTACCAGTCCTACGCCTACAACCTCCTCTAGCGGAATTACTAAGTATTATGTTAGTCAAACCAACACACAAACAGCTTGTGAAGGACCGCGTGTCGAAATTAACGTCACAGTAAACGCATTACCAACTACTCCTAGTGTAGCTCCCATTTCCTATTGTTTAAATGATATCGCAACACCTTTAACAGTCACTGCTGATGCAAATAGCACACTCAATTGGTACACAGTAGCTAGCGGTGGAACTTCGAGTGCTACCAGTCCTACTCCTATAACCTCCTCTAGCGGAATTACTAAATTTTATGTCAGTCAAACCAACACACCTACAGCTTGTGAAGGACCTCGTACCGAAATTAACGTCACAGTAAATGCATTACCAAACACTCCCAATGTAACTCCTGTTGCCTATTGTTTAAATACTACTGCCGTACCTTTGACTGCAACGGCTGATGCAAACAACACCCTGAATTGGTACACTCTTGCTAGTGGAGGAACTTCAAGTACAACTAGTCCTACGCCATTAACTACCTCTAGCGGGACAACTAAGTATTATGTCAGTCAAACCAATACAATTACTGGATGTGAAGGATCTCGTACCGAAATTACCATTACAGTAAATCCACTACCTACAGTAAATGATATTATAATTACGCAATGTGATACTGATTTAATTTCGGATGGAAAAACATCTTTTAATTTAACAATAAATAATAGTCTGATTTCTTCTAATTACGCAAACGAAACTTTCAAATATTACACCTCGTCAAACGGAGCGATGAACGATTTAGCTGCTGATTTAATCACAAACGAATTGGCTTTTGAAAACACCACACCTACATCAATGGACATTTGGACTAGAATAAGTAATTCCTACGGTTGTCATAGCGTGAGTAAAATGACCTTAAACGTTCCTACTACTAATTTTCATCCAGCAACAAATTTTACCTATTCTGTTTGTGATGATTTTTTAGACGCAAATGGGAACAATACTGCTAATAATAGCGACACGGATGGAATCGCGAGTTTTGATCTGTCTCCATCTAAATCAGTCATCTTATCGCAATTACCTTCTACGCAAACATACACCATTAATTACTACAGAACTCAAGCAGATGCCTTGGCGCAAACTAATGCGATTGCAACTATCTCCAACTACAGAAATATAGGATATCCCAATTCTCAAACGCTTTGGATCCGAATAGAAAGTAATCTAGATAATAGTTGTGTGGGATTAGGCCCATACATCAGTTTGAACGTAGAAAAATTACCAAACATTGAACTCAATTCGACCAATTTAATTTGTTCCAACATCCCAACTTTCTTTGTAACATTAGATGCAGGATTTTTAAACAACAGTACCAGTTCTAATTTTAATTACCAATGGAAAAAAGATGGTGTTGACTTGAATATAACGACTCCTACATTAGGCGTTAACACAAATGGGGTTTATACCGTAGAAGTAGCCACACTATCGGGTTGTAGTAGAACTAGAACAATACAAGTTACTGCTTCTAATAGTGCAACCATTATCTCTGTAGACATTGTTGATTTAGTAGATACTAATACCGTAACTGTAAACACCACCGGACCTGGCGACTATGAATACAGCATGGACTACTTAAATGGAGTTTGGCAAGATTCTAATTTTTTCAGCAATGTCCCTGGAGGAATTCATCAGGTGGTAGTAAACGATAAAAACGGATGCGGATTGGTTTCCAAAGAAATTACCGTATTGAGTATCCCCAAATTTTTTACACCAAACAATGATGGTTTTAACGATTTTTGGACTGTAAAAGGAATGGAATCCTATCCTAATTCAGACCTCAAAATTTTTGACCGATACGGAAAATTCATTAAAGAATTAACTCCTGGAAGTACCGGTTGGGATGGCACTTTTAACGGACAAGAATTACCTTCTTCTGACTATTGGTTTGTTTTAAAATTAGACCTAACAAGTCCAGAAAAAAGAGGGCATTTCAGTTTAAAAAGATAATCAAATCAGGAATTAATTTTATTCTGAATTTCATTCAAGATAAAAAGATAGTCTTCGTGGTTTTTGACAAAATCGCGTTCAGAAACATCAATAATTAAGATATTCAAATCGCTTTGTGATTTGATATAATCCAAATAACCAATATTGATTTTGTCCAAATATTCGGCAGGAATTTCTTGTTCGTAACTTCTACCACGCTTTTTAATGTTTTGCAATAATCGCTCTGAGTTTTGGTACAGATACACATACAAATCAGGCTTAGGCATTTCCTTGTAAATGATGTGAAATAAATTGCTATACAATCTATATTCGTCATCAGCCAAAGTGATTTTTGCAAAAATCAAGGACTTAAAAATATGATAATCCGCCACAATAAAATCTTTGAACAAATCAAATTGCGACAAATCATCCGACAATTGTTTGTACCTATCGGCTAAAAAAGACATTTCTAACGGAAAGGCATATCGGTTTTGGTCTTTGTAAAATTTCGGCAAAAATGGGTTATCTGCAAAACGTTCCAAAACTGTTTTCGCATTAAAATCTTCGGCTATTTTAGTAGCCAAAGTAGTTTTTCCAGCGCCAATATTCCCTTCAAAAGCCACATAATTAAATTGCTCCAAACTGATTTTTCGCAACGGGCTTTCTAACGTTTGAATCGCTTTACACTCACTGTTATCATCTGTAGTAGCGACTAAATCTGAAATCGTCTGATTCAAAACAGGGTGAACCCATTCTAAATTCAAATCCAACATGGGTTTCAAAACAAAAGCTCTTTGTTGCATCAAAGGATGAGGAACCTGCAGATGCTCTGTATCAATTATTTCATCGTCAAAAGCAATAATATCAATATCAATGGTGCGAGATTGATACCCTAAAACCTCCTCTTGTCTCACGCGGCCCATTTCTTTCTCAATTTGCAACACTTTTGACAATACAGTTGTTGCAGCGTCGAAGGTATGAATTAAAACAGCCGCATTGTAAAAGGCATCACTATCAAAACCCCAAGAAGGTGTTTCATACACTTGAGAAACCTTAACTACAGTAGCCACCTCTTGATGAATCAATTGCAAACATTGCTGAATGTTTTCCAAACGATTCCCTTGATTAGTTCCTATAGATAAAACGACCTGATGCTGTGATTTCATAATGGCTGCAAATTAACTAAAAGAATGTTATATTTGTGTGAGGTGTTAATAACTAAATTTCGATTTTAAAAAATGAAATTCTGTAACATTTTAATACCGATGACTACTCATTAGAAAAATAAATTAGTATGAAGTTTTTAGGAAATGTATTGGCCACCATTGTAGGTATTTTTGTTTTCACGATGTTATTCTTTTTCGGAATTCTACTTATTGGAGCTATTTTTGGCGGAGAAGAAGAAAGTGTTACCGTAAAAGAAAACTCAGTGATAGAATTGAATTTGGAAGAAATCCACAATGACTATGCTGGAAAATATTCTGATCCTTGGGTAACTGCTTTTTCAGACAAAAAGCACATCGGTTTAACGGATATTATTGATGCTATCGAAGCAGCTAAAACAGATACCAATATCAAAGGAATTTCCATTTTAAACAACAACTCTTCTCTTGGAATGGCTCAAAGTAAAGCGGTTAGAGATGCTTTGGAAGATTTCAAAAAATCAGGAAAATTTGTTATGGCGTATGCCAATACGTATTCGCAAAAAGAATATTACTTGAATTCGGTTGCCAATACCATTTACCTGAATCCTGTGGGCGATTTAGATTTTAAAGGATTATCTTCTGAACTTTTATTTTTCAAAGATTTTCAGGACAAAACAGGTATCAAAATGGAAGTCATTCGTCACGGAAAATACAAAAGTGCTGTAGAGCCTTTCCTAGAAAATAAAATGAGTGAGGCTAATAGGGAACAAATTACGGCTTTATTAAATTCGATTTGGAACTCCGTTATAACAGACATTGCCAAAAGCCGAAATTTATCTGTTCAAAAACTTAATGAAATTGCAAACGGACTTCTAGCCCGAACTCCTGAAATGGCTAAAGCACAAAAACTAGTTGATGTAGTTGCTTACGAAGATGTCTACCATGATGCTATAAAAAAACGTTTGAAAGTGGCTACCAAAGACGAATACGAAAAAGTGTCTATAGCTGATTATGCTCGTAAATTTACCACAACATCAATCCCTTCTGACGCCACAGACGAAATTGCTATTATTTACGCTCAAGGCGAAATACAAAGCGGTGAAGGCGATGTCAATATCATTGGCGAAGGGGCGATGCGCCGTTCCATTAACGAGGCGAGAAATAACGACGATGTAAAGGCAGTTGTCCTTCGCATTGATAGTCCAGGTGGAAACGCCCTGACTTCTGATTTAATTTGGAGAGAAATTGAATTGACCAAAAAAGTAAAACCTGTCGTGGTTTCAATGGGAAATTATGCGGCTTCCGGAGGATATTATATCGCTTGTAATGCTACCAAAATTTTCGCAGAAAACAATACCATTACGGGTTCTATAGGTGTTTTTGGAATACTACCTAATTTTAGTGGTTTAACCAATAAAATGGGCATTCATTCTGAGCAAGTAAAAACACACGAAAACTCAGGAAACTACAACCCTTTTGCACCAATAGACGAAAAATTTAAAGCGGTAACAACAGAGGGTGTAGAACACATTTATAAGACCTTTGTTTCTCATGTAGCTCAGGGTCGAAAAATGACTTTTGCACAAGTAGATGCTATTGCACAAGGTAGGGTTTGGACAGGTTCAGATGCTATTAAAATTGGACTAGTAGATACAATTGGAGGTCTAAACGACGCCATAAAAGAAGCGGCGCGTTTAGCAAAAATTACATCCTACACCACTCAAAACTACCCTGAATACAAGAAAAATTTTGATGATTTCTTAGAAAATTTACCTTTCGCTAAAACCAAAGAACGTTTAATTAAAGAAGAAATTGGCGAAGAGAATTATAAAGTAATGGAGCAAATCAAACGCGTTCAAAATTACAAAGGAATTCAAGCTCGAATGCCATTTGAGATTAGCATTCAATAAAAATTAAAACAGCTTCCAAAAAATATTTGGAAGCTGTTTTTTTATATCTCAATTTTCACAATGTACCCCTCTGACCCTCGAACATTAAAAACGGTTCCGTCTTCAAACAATAAATATTGCCCTTTTATTCCCATTAACTTGCCTTGAAAATTAGGTGTTTTGTCCAAACTCAAGCTAGTTACTTTGATTGGATATTCCAAAACTGGATATTGCAATTCATACAAATCAACTTTCTGATTGTAAAAATATTCCTGAACTTCGGTCGGAATTAAATGTTCTACCTTCAACCGTTCAGCAACCAAATCAAGCGGTTCAAAAGTGTTGGTTAGCATTTTTCTCCAATTGGTTTTATCGGCATAATGATTTTTCAAAGCCACCTCAGTAATTCCTGCTAAATAACGATTTGGCACCTCAACAATTGCAATCGCCTGACTCGCTCCTTGGTCGATCCAGCGCGTAGGCATTTGTGTTTTTCGGGTCACTCCCACCTTTACTTCGCTCGACAAAGCCAAATACACAATATGCGGTTGCAATTGTACTTTTTGTTCGTAGGTTAAATCACGATCTGCAATACCTAAATGTGCGGTACTTAACTCTGGTTTCATAATCCAATCTCCCACCGCAGGACTAGAATAAAAACAATCGTAACAAAAACCTTGTCGGAAAATCTTTTTCTTTTTGCCACAATTCAAACATTGAAACCCTACAAAAGTAATTTCCATTGGCTTACCCAATAGTTGATTCATATTCAAAAAGCTATCTTCAAAAACAAGATAATATTGAATCGGATTCCCAAATTCAGTTTGCATTTTGGTTATTACCCCTTCGTATGTCATAGCATTTATGATTGTTGATTAACGATTGATGATTTCAGATTTGAAGTGTGATTTCTTTGTTTTTTATTTCTTTACCCCTAAATCAAGCTCCAATATTTATAAGAATAGATTTTTATACAAAAAAACACTATTTTTGATACAGACGCAAAGTTAGTATTTGTCATTCTAAAATCAGCATTCTAAAATTATAAATTGCTATGCCCATACCCATCATTAATTCCATTGCTTCATGGGTTTTAAAGCAACGGATTCATCAAATCGAATTGTTCTTAAAGTACCCTAATGAGGTACAAGAGGAGCTATTGATGAATTTGATTCGGCGAGCAGAAAATACAGTAATAGGAACCCAATACGATTTTCCATCTATTACGTCTTACACCACATTTTCAGAGCGAGTTCCGGTTTCTAGTTACGAAGATTTACAACCGCTGATTGAACGAACGCGCCAAGGCGAGCAAAACGTTTTTTGGGACGCACCCATTAAATGGTTTGCCAAATCAAGTGGCACAACCAACGCTAAAAGTAAATTCATCCCTGTAAGTAATGATGCTCTAGAAGATTGTCATTATAAAGGCAGTAAGGATTTGTTATGTTTGTATTTGAACAACAACAAAAATTCCGAAATGTTCCTAGGAAAAAGTCTTCGCTTGGGCGGAAGTTCCCAAATTTATGAAGACAAGGATACTTTTTTTGGTGATTTATCAGCCATTTTGATTGAAAATATGCCCATGTGGGCCGAGTTTAGTAGCACACCAAGTAATAAAATCTCGTTGATGAGTGAATGGGAAACGAAGCTAACCGCTATTATCAACGAAACCAAAAACGAAAACGTTACCAGTTTTGCTGGTGTTCCTTCTTGGCTTTTAGTCCTAATGAATCGGTTGTTAGAAGAAACGGGCAAAGGCAATTTACTAGAACTATGGCCTAATTTAGAAGTCTATTTTCACGGTGGAGTAAGCTTTGAACCGTATCGTGAACAATACCAAAAGTTACTTCCTAAAGCTGATTTCAAGTACTACGAAATATACAATGCTTCGGAAGGTTTCTTTGCTATTCAGGATTTGAATGATTCTAGCGATTTGCTATTAATGCTCGACTACGGGATTTTTTATGAGTTCATTCCGATGGATACTTTTGGCACACCCAATCAAAAAGTAATTCGTTTATCAGAAGTAGAATTGTTTAAAAATTATGCGGTTGTGATTACTACTAATGCAGGTTTGTGGCGCTATTTAATAGGCGACACTGTTCGTTTTACTTCATTAAACCCCTACAGAGTCCGTGTTTCGGGCAGAACCAAGCATCATATCAATGTTTTTGGCGAAGAACTCATGGTCGAAAATACCGATCAGGCTATTGCCAAAGCCTGCCAACTTACCCAAACGGAAGTAGTAGATTATACCGTGGCTCCTATTTTTATGGATGGAAAAGAAAAAGGCGCTCACGAATGGATGATTGAGTTCAAACAAAATCCAACCGATATCGCTCAATTTCAAAGAATACTAGACGACACCTTACAAAGCCTCAACTCCGATTATGAAGCCAAGCGCTATAATAATATGACCCTAAATCCTTTGGTAATCAATTTGGCACGAAAAGGTTTATTTTATGACTGGTTGAAAGAACGAAATAAACTAGGCGGCCAACACAAAATTCCTAGATTATCGAATCAAAGAGAGTATTTGGAGCAGTTGAAAGAATTGCAGTAATACATAAAAAACAAAGCCCAAC
Organism: Bacteroidota bacterium; assembly: GCA_041191945.1. Lineage (GTDB taxonomy): Bacteria > Bacteroidota > Bacteroidia > Flavobacteriales > Flavobacteriaceae > Flavobacterium. Next base: position 17,441 of record JBEENX010000019.1, on the reverse strand, counting down.
TCAATGTTGGGCTTTGATTATTTATCTTGTAACAATTTTAATAATTGGATTTGTTCTTTTAATGACTGAATAGTATCTTCATATTGTTGCAGTAGTTTCTCTGGAAGATTTATATGATTAATACCAATATAGCCATCCTGTTTGCAATTATTAAAAACCTGCTTATCATCAAACCCTAAGACTTCCATTGGAGGAACACCTAAAATCTCAGAAATTTCATTTAACCTATTAATTGTTAATTGTGTCTCACCTGTTTCAATTTTGCTATAGGCTCTAGTTGACAATCCTAGTTTTTGAGCTACAAACTCTTGTGTATAATTTTTCAACTCACGAATTTGTTTAATCTTGGTTTCTGCTTGCTGTATCATAATAATAAGAATTAATAGTTCAAAATTAGAACTTTTAAATCAATTAAAGAAATTTTAAAGGTATTTTTTTGCTATTGAAGGTTTATTTTTACATTTTTAAATCCAAACTATATGTTAATAGAAAGAAATCATATTAAATCAACTATTTACGGGCATAAAACTTTGGGTCTACAATCTTCTTTCGAGTATACTCAAATAGAAAATCAATTATTTATTCGATTTGGAAGAATGATAAAATTTTTATCAGTAAAAAATGAAATTATTGATAAAATTAATGATAGAGTTAATTACCTTAAAAAAGAAGGTGAAAAACTCTATAAAACAAAAGCCTCACTTTACAACAAACCTAATTGGAAGGAATGTCCAAATAACAGAATATCTGTTTATGTTGCCTGTTTAATTATTAACAATAAAATAAATTAATTATGAAAAACATTTTTACTCCCAAATTTTTAATTAAATCCCTTTTATTTATTTTTAGTATTGGTTGCTTGATTAGCTGTAGCTCAAGTGATAACCCGGTTGGAACTTATAAATTTGGAAATAAAGACTTCAATGTAGAAGGTGTAGTTGAAATTAAAGATGATGGAACCTGGACACACAAAACATACGAATCTGGGAAATTACACGAAATGTTCTTACATCCGACAGAGGGTAAGTGGACATTAAAAGTATTAGAATTAAACACTAATGAAGGAATTAAAAAATATAATATTATCTGTTTTGAAGGAAATGAAAATGGTTACTTATTCAAAGACGGATGTATATCCGCATTACCCGACGAAGTACTAACACATTCCGACAACATTTACTCATGGGGATCAGAACCTTTTGGAGACTTATCACAAGGTCAAACTAGATGTAAATAATTCCATTAAAACAACAAAGCCCAACTCAATGTTGGGCTTTGTTGTTCTAGTAAAAACGAGTTATTACTCCTTCATATCAATATGTCGGTCGTGGTAGCCTAACAGGTATAAAACTCCATCCAATCCTAAACTAGAAATAGACGTAGCAGCATTTTCTTTTACCGTTGGTTTTGCATGGAATGCAATACCTAAACCTGCTAAATTCAGCATCGGTAAATCATTGGCACCATCACCTACTGCAATGGTTTGGTTAATATGAATGCCTTCTTTTTCGGCAATGGCTTGTAGGTATTCCGCTTTCTTTTGTCCATCGACAATTTCGCCCAAGTATTTACCCGTTAATTTTCCGTCTTTTATTTCCAATTGATTGGCATGAACATAATCAATTCCCAATTCTTTTTGCAAATACTCTCCAAAATAAGTAAACCCTCCCGACAAAATAGCCGTTTTGTAACCGTAGTATTTCAAGGCTCTCATCAATCGGTGCGCTCCTTTTGTAATCGGCAAATTCACGGCTACGTTATGCAATACTTCTTCGCTCAAGCCCTCTAACAAGGCCATGCGTTTTTTGAAACTTTCCTTAAAATCAATTTCACCATTCATTGCTGATTCGGTGATGGCTCTCACTTGTTCGCCCACACCAGCTAAATCGGCCAATTCGTCAATTACCTCGGTTTGAATTAAGGTCGAATCCATATCAAAACACACCAAACGACGGTTTCTGCGGTACATATTGTCTTCTTGGAAAGAAATATCAACATCCAAGGTTCGAGAAATTTCCATAAAACTAGCCGTCATGGAGGCTTTATCTTCAATAATTCCGGTCACCGATAGTTGTACACAAGAACGCGGATACTCTTCTTTCTCCACAACCGAAGTGCGCCCCGTTAACCGAATAATGGAATCAATATTCAAATGTTGGTCTGACATGATTTTGGTCACTGCAGCGAGTTGAACCGCTGTTAACTCTTCTCCCAATATATTGATGATATAGCGTTGCTTGCTTTGTGCTTTTACCCAATTTTCATAATCCGGAATAGAAATCGGGATAAACTTTACCTTGATTCCTAATTCATACCCTTTAAATAATAAATCTTTCAAAACAGGTCCTGAAGAAGACCCTGATTTTACTTGAAATAAAATCCCCAAAGAAAGTGTATCGTGAATATCAGCTTGACCAATATCTAAAATTACAGCATCATACGTTGCCAATATAGAGGTTAAACCCGCTGTTACACCTGGTTTATCTTGACCAGAAACTTTTAACAAAATAATCTCTTTATCTTCTATTGCCATTGGTAATGCTATTTATTAGAACGACAAAAATCGACATTCTATCGCTGATAAAAAAGAATAATGTTTGATTTTTCAGGGTTTACACAAAAAATATTTCGTCCCTACGGGACTTTTTATAATGCAATACTGTTTTCATTACCTATCTTTTGTCCCTACGGGACAGTTAATTAAAACTAAATTGAAGTAAAACCTTTTTAAACCCATTGCTACAACCAAAAATCCAGTTCGGAATGCAATTTAGGTAATCAATTCAGAATCGCAATTCCAAAAAATATCCCTTAGGAATACTTTTGATTAGGAAACTTATAATCTGATACAAGCTCAGTAGCTCTATTTTGTCCCTACGGGACAGTTAATTGAAACTAAATTGAAGTAAAACTTTTTAGAATATTGCTATTACCAAAAAAAATCCCATTAGGGATGCAATTTAGGTAATCAATATAGCGTCCCTACTCCAAATGTCCCGTAGGGACAACATTTAAAAAAGTAGTAATTCATAAAGCAATAGCCACAAAAAAACCTGTCTATTGTATTAGACAGGTTTTTATTATTTCTGAGAAAACTATTTAAGACGCTATTTCCAATCGCTTCAATAAATTTTTATTCAAGGTTTCTTTAGCATACTCCAAATCAATGGCTAATTTTTTGTCTTCAGAACTTGGCAATTCGTACATCGCATCAGTTAAAATAGCTTCGCATAACGAACGCAAACCACGAGCACCTAATTTATATTCCAAAGCCTTTTCAACAATAAAATCCAAAGCATCGTCCGTAATGGTGAATTCTACCTCATCCATTAAAAATAATTTAGCATATTGCTTAATCAAGGCATTTTTAGGTTGTGTCAAAATAGCACGCAACGTTGCCTTATCCAATGGATCCATATGTGTTAAAACAGGTAAACGACCTATAATTTCTGGAATCAAACCAAAATCCTTAATGTCTTTAGGAATGATGTATTGCAGCAAATTGTCTTTGTCAATAGTATCGACATTTTTCGAACTACTGTACCCAACCGCCTGACGGTTCAATCGTTTCGAAATGATGCGTTCTACTCCATCAAAAGCACCTCCTGCAATGAACAGAATGTTTTGGGTATTCACTTCTACAAATTTCTGATCAGGATGTTTACGACCTCCTTTTGGCGGTACATTCACAACAGTTCCTTCTAATAATTTCAATAAGGCTTGTTGCACTCCTTCTCCTGAAACATCCCGTGTTATAGATGGATTGTCACTTTTACGCGCAATTTTATCAATCTCGTCAATAAATACAATTCCTCTTTCTGCTTTGGTCACATCATAATCCGCCGCTTGAAGCAAACGAGTCAAAATACTTTCTACATCTTCACCTACATAACCTGCTTCGGTAAGTACCGTAGCATCCACAATAGCCAAAGGAACGTCTAACATTTTAGCAATTGTTTTAGCCACTAATGTTTTTCCTGTCCCGGTTTGTCCTACCATGATGATGTTGCTTTTTTCAATCTCTACCTCATCGTCTAATTGCTGTTGCATCAAACGCTTGTAATGATTGTACACCGCCACCGACATCACTTTTTTGGTTTGGTCTTGACCAATAACGTACTCATCTAAAAAAGCCCTAATTTCTTTTGGCTTTTTCAGAATTAAGTCTCCAACCAATTTTGAGCTTCCACTCGATTTTAATTCTTCTACAACAATTCCGTGTGCTTGTTCAATACACTTATCACAAATATGTGCATCAATCCCAGCAATCAATAAATTGGTTTCTGGCTTTTTTCTACCACAGAAAGAACATTCTAATACTTGTTTTGCCATTTTTTTTGGAGCCCCTCCCCAGCACTCCCCAAAAGGGAGGGAGAGAGAAACTATATTTTTAAATTAGTTATTGTATTCCCCCTTTGGGGGTTAGGGGGCTATCTTACTAAAACTTCATCAATCATCCCGTAGGCCTTTGCTTCTTCAGCAATCATCCAATAGTCACGTTCGCTATCAGCGTGTACTTTATCAAAAGTTTGTCCTGAATGATGAGAGATAATTTTATACAATTCGTCTTTCAATTTCAACATTTCGCGCAAGTTAATTTCCATATCCGTTGCCACTCCTTGAGCCCCACCTGAAGGTTGGTGAATCATTACTCTTGAGTGTGGCAATGCCGAACGTTTTCCAGCAGCCCCTGCACATAATAAAACAGCACCCATAGAAGCCGCCATACCAGTACAAATTGTTGCTACATCAGGCTTGATATACTGCATAGTATCATAAATTCCTAATCCAGCATACACACTCCCTCCCGGAGAATTCAAATAAATCTGAATATCTTTAGATGCATCGGCGCTTTCTAAAAACAACAATTGCGCTTGCACGATGTTAGCAATTTGATCATCAATTCCTGTTCCCAAGAAGATAATTCTATCCATCATCAGTCTTGAAAACACATCCAATTGAGAGATATTCAATTGACGTTCTTCAATGATATAGGGAGTCATATTTTTTGGAGTCATTGCCCCTACGATTTTATCGTAATACATAGCATTTACCCCTTGGTGCTTTGTAGCAAATTTTCTAAATTCTTTACCGTAGTTCATTTTTCTAGTTTAAAAGTTTAAAGTTTAAAAGTTTAAAGTTGCTCAACAAGAACCTTAGCGTCAAACAAAATAAAGAGCGTCAAAGGAATATTCTTTTGACGCTCAAATATAACTATTTTTTGTTGTTATTATTCCGAAACCAAACGTTAAAATTGAAGAAAACTATTTTTCTTTCTAACCTCTAATTTCAAACTTCTAACGTTGATTTATTCTCCGTATGAAGCAGCAATAAATTCTTCGTAAGTAACTTCTTTTGTAGTTGGGTTAGCTTTTTCTTTGAAAACTTCCAATAATTTAGCAGCAACCACTTGGTCAGACAAACGTTTTACCTCATCTTGGTTCGATAAAACTCTAGCCACAATTCCTTGAACCTCTTCGTCAGTTGGATTAGTTTGTCCAAATTGTGCCATTTGTTGTCTGATAGCATTTGAAGTAAATGATTTTAAATCTTCAAAAGTAATTTGGATATTACTTTGTGCCAAAGCTTTTCCTTCGATCAATTGGAAACGCAATCCTTTTTCAGAACGAGCGTATTCTACTTCAGCTTCTTCAGCAGATAATTTTTTCTCACCAACAGTTTGTAACCATTTTTTCAAAAATTCAGCTGGCAAATCAAACTTCGTGTTTTCAATTAAAAACTCCGTTACATCACCTAACAATTTTTGATCTGCTTGTTGCGCAAATTGGCTTTCAGCATCTTCTTTGATTTTTGTTTTTAAATCTTCTAATGAAGTTACAACTCCTTCTCCGAATAGTTTATCAAATAATTCTTGGTTCAATTCCGCCAATTGAGTTGAATTGATAGATTCAATTGTAAAGTCAACATCTAAAGCCAAAGAATGCACCTCATCGTGTCCTACTTTAAGGTAGTCCATCAATTGGTGATCGTCTTCAAATAAACCTTTAGTATTAACCGTTACAACATCTCCTGCTTTTTTTCCAATGAATTTTTTAGCCGTCTTTTTATCTTTAAAAACGTCTAAAGCTAGTACTGTTTTATTATTGATTCCTTTTTCTTCATTTGAAAAAGTTCCTGTTACATCACAATCTTCAGCAACAACATCTTGAGGAATTGCTTTTCCAAATTGTTTTTGGATACGCGCTACTTGACCGTCAATTAATTTGTCATCTGCTTTAACTACATACTTAATGATATTGTTTTTTGCTTCTAAGTCCAATTCAAAATTAGGCACTAAACCAATTTCATATTCGAATACCAATTCTTCGGCATCCCAATCTAATTCTTCATTTACTTTAGCTAATGGGGTTCCTAAAAGTTGTAATCGCTCAGATTGAATGAAACGCTCTAAAGCCAAATCAACTACTTTTTTTACTTCCTCTTTTTTAATAGCTTTCCCGTAGTGTTTTTCAACAAGATCTTTAGGTACTTGTCCTTTTCTAAATCCTTTTACGGTAGCTAAAGGCATTTTTTCATTAATTCGTTTTGCTACTTGTCCTTTGTAATCCATATGAACCACAGTCATGACAATCATTTCATTTACAGCATCTATAGCTACTCTTTTAATATCCATTTTGTTCTTTGATTTACATAATAAAATTGGGTTGCAAAATTATAAAATTTTTACAACCCAAACAAGTTTTTAATTCAATCTAAAAATAGGGTAAATACAGTACTTAAAAGCGGTATCTATTTAGACCCTCCCGTAATTTTGTACATAATAGATTGTGAAATAGACAAGATGATACTAAATAAGGTTGCTGTCCAAAACGAATCTACATGAAATCCTCCCACAATCTTGGTACATACCAAAATCAATATCCCATTAATGACAATTAAGAATAATCCTAAAGTAAAAATGGTAAACGGCAATGTAAAAAACACTAAAACGGGTTTAATAAATGCGTTTAATAAACCCAAAACAACAGCAACTGTCACTGCAGTAATTGCACCATCTACACGCACGCCTTTCATAAAATAAGACAAAACCATAACTAAAATGGCAGTAACTACTATTCTAATAAATAACTTCATAATTAATTTTAATTTAAATACGACATACTCAATTGATAAAACAAGGCAGGATTTTCGGCATGAAGCCAATGTCCTACATTGGGTATAGTTTCGATTTCAGCATTAGGGAATTGCACCTTTATTGCTTCTATATCTTCATCCAAAACATAATTCGAATTCCCTCCACGAATAAAAAGTGTTGGTTTTTCAAAAACTAAATCCGTTGGCAAAGAAACACCAATTTCGGTTATTTTTTTATTAAAAACAGCCAAATTAAATCGGAAAGCCAATTGACCCGGCTCTTGCCAATACAAACTCTTGAGTAAAAACTGACGCGTACCAAAATCAGAAATGTAGTTCGAAAGTATTTCCTCCACATCATTTCTGCTTGGTTTTTGCGAAAAATCAACTGCATTCAACCCCGCCAAAATATCCTGATGATGGGGTGCATAATATTTTGGACCAATATCCGCCACAATTAATTTTTCGACTAAATTAGGAAAACGCGCAGCAAGAAGCATAGCTGTTTTTCCGCCCATAGAATGCCCTAAAACATTGATTTTTTCTAAATGATGTTCCTCACAATACTGGACAATATCGTGCACCATAAGTTCGTAACTAAATTCTTCCGACTGAAAACTTCGGCCGTGATTGCGTAAATCCAAAATATGGACTTCAAAACCTTCAGAGGCAAATTGCACTCCCATAGTTTTCCAATTATCAGACATTCCCAAGAATCCGTGAAGAATCAAAAGCGGCTTACCTGAACCTTCTATTTTTGAATATAACATTTTTGATATTTTAATAATTATTTCACAAAGATTCACAAAGCATTCGCAAAGTTGCACCAAAAATTCAAAAACTAAAATTTTGAATTTCTCTGTAAAATTTTAGCGCATCTTTGTGGTACAAATCTAGGTAACAAAAATTATTTCAGTTTGTTCAAATACATATTAACTACATTGTCCAAACCTAGATATAATGCTTCAGAAATTAGCGCGTGACCGATGGAAACTTCCAATAAACCTGGAATATTTTGTTTGAAAAATTGAATGTTATCCAAACTCAAATCGTGTCCTGCATTAATTCCTAATCCCAATTCGTTAGCCAAAACTGCCGAAGCTACATACGGCTCAATTCCTTTTTCATTTCCTAAATCATACTGATGCGCAAAAGCCTCCGTGTACAACTCGATTCGGTCAGTTCCTGTTTTTTTAGCTCCTTCAATCATTTCGAGAATGGGATCAACAAAAATAGAAGTTCGAATACCGTTGCGTTGAAATTCTTGAATCATTTCAGTCAAATACGCTTGGTTTTTTACCGTATCCCATCCTGCCGAAGAGGTGATAGCACCAATAGCATCTGGAACTAAAGTCACCTGGTCTGGCTTGCATTCCAAAACCAAATCGATGAAATTATGTTGTGGATTCCCTTCAATATTGTACTCTGTATAGACAATAGATTTTAAGTCACGGGCATCTTGGTATCGAATATGGCGCTCGTCTGGGCGTGGGTGAATGGTGATTCCTTGTGCTCCAAATTTTTGAATATCAGCAGCAACTTTTAACAAATCAGGTACATTTCCACCACGAGCATTTCGTAAAGTTGCTATTTTATTGATATTTACACTTAACTTTGTCATAAAATCTACTAATTGGTTTATTACACTATTTTACGGACACAAAAATACAAAGTAAAAGATAGGAGTTTCTTCCTTTTTTTGATTATTTTGCATTAACTATTGAGGATTGATTTTATGACCGCGATTACAGATTACATCAATAACGATTTTAGAGCCATTGACAGTCAAGAAACTATTTTGGCAGTACAAGACTTTTTTATGGACACCGCATTCTCTCATTTTCCCGTTTTGGAAAAAGGAATTTACATTGGAAGCCTTGTCGCCGATGACTTAGAAACCTTTGATTCCGATAAAAAAGTAGGCGATTACAAATACACTTTGGAGCCTTTTTTTGTTAGAACTAATATGATTTGGTTAGAAGTTTTAGAAGTTTTTGGCAAAAATCACTCGGATATCGTTCCTGTTTTGGACGAAAACAATCACTATGTGGGCTATTATGAACTAGCCGACATCATGAAATTTTTTCACGAAACTCCTTTCATTAAAGAAGCTGGAGGAATTATTATTGTAAGAAAAGCATTGATTGACTACTCTATGAGTCAAATTACTCAGATTATAGAAAGTAATAATGGAAAATTATTAGGCATTTTTGTTTCCGCATCCGATAATGAAACCATTGAAATTACTATCAAGGTGACTCTAGGCGTTATGAATGATATTATTCAAACCTTCAGACGCTACAATTATGAAATTATATCCGAACATGAGGAAGATAATTACATCAATAATCTAAAAGAGCGTTCTGATTATTTAGATAAATACCTCAATATTTAACTACGCGTTATACCCTTAGCAAATGAAAATAGCCATCTACGGACAATATTACCTCAATAGTACAGAACCAATTATTAAAGACATTTTTGTTTTTTTTAAAAAGAATAATATTGAGCTCATTATCGAATCAGCATTTCTTAAAATGTTGCACGAGAAAAATATTATTCACGAAACCTACCAAACCTTCTCCTCACATACCGAATTAGATACAAGTTTTGATCTATTAATTAGTATTGGTGGAGACGGAACCATTTTGAGAGCCGCTACTTTGGTGCGTAATTCGGGTGTTCCCATTTTAGGTATTAATGCAGGTCGATTAGGTTTCTTGGCAACAGTTCAAAAAGAAAACATCGATTCTTTCTTGCAATTTGTGATTGATAAAAAGTACAGTGTTTCTAAAAGAACCTTACTTGGCTTACATTGTTCTCCTGAAAACGAAGCCATCAATGAGATTAATTTTGCCATGAATGAAATCACTGTAAGCCGAAAAGACACCACTTCGATGATTACCATTGAAACGTATTTGAACGATGAATTTTTAAATTCGTATTGGGCAGATGGTTTGATTATTTCTACCCCAACAGGTTCTACAGGATATTCTATGAGTTGCGGAGGACCTATTTTAACTCCAGAAGTAAAAAGCTTGGTAATTACCCCTATTGCTCCTCATAATTTAAACGCTAGACCGCTTGTTATTCCAGACGATACCGAAATAAAACTACGCGTAACTGGACGTGAAGACCAATATTTAGTTTCACTTGACTCCCGAGTAACTACGGTTAAAAACGAATCGATTTTGATTATTAAAAAGAATCCTTTCGAAATTAATATGATTGAAATTCCAGAAGAAACTTTCTTAAAAACCTTGCGCAACAAGTTACTTTGGGGTGAAGACAAAAGAAATTAAATTCACCACATACGATTCTCATCTATTTTCTCGTTTAGACTATTCTGTTTTTGGATTAAAAATCAAATAACTATTGTTAAACCAGAAAAGTACATTTACGACAACAAGCATCAATTCGGATTCATAATTCTTATATTTGCGCGCAATTTTTTATTTAAATGAATAAAGTCATTCTTTTATTGATTAGTTTTTTTTGTTTTACAACTACCCAAGCTCAAATTAACGAGTTAGGCGTTTTTGTGGGCGGAAGCAACTTCATTGGAGATGTTGGCTCAACTACATACATTAACCCCAATAGTCCTGCAATAGGATTGATTTATAAATGGAATAAAACACCTAGACATTCTTGGCGATTTTCATACATTCAATCAAAAATAATAGCAAAAGACACTGATTCTAAAGAGATCGGTCGTATGCTAAGAGATTTTGAATTTCAAAATAACATAAAAGAACTCTCAGGTGGTATTGAATTTAATTTTTTTAATTTTGACATCAACAATCCATTAGAAAGACGATTTACACCCTATGTTTTTACAGGGCTTAGTATAAGTTTTTACGATAGCTTATTTTTCAAATACGGTCATGCCGAATTCGACTCAAAAGAAAAAACACTCGCTTTACCTATAATTTTAGGTGTAAAATCCAATTTAACTTCTAATTTTGTGCTTGGTTTAGAAATAGGGGCTCGATTTACATTTGCAGACGATCTAGATGGTAGTTTCCCTAAGAATGAAAACTGGCAACCTCTAAAATTTGGAAATTTAAACAACAAGGATTGGTACGTGTTTTCAGGTATAACTATGACCTATACGTTTGGTAATAAACCTTGTTTTTGCGCAGAATAAAATGGAATTAATAAATACTATTGATAAAAACAAACTCCCTAAGCACATTGCCATTATCATGGATGGCAATGGTCGATGGGCAAAACAGCGAGGACTTTTGCGGGCTTTAGGTCATGAAAACGGAACCAAATCAGTAAAAAAAGTAATTGAAACTTGTGCAAAATTGGGCATTGAAAACCTTACTCTGTACGCATTTTCTACTGAAAATTGGAACCGTCCCAAATTAGAAATCGAAGCGTTAATGCGTATATTAGTTAACTCTCTAAAAAAAGAACTTCCTACTTTGGAGAGAAACAACATCTGTTTAAATGCTATTGGAAATCTTAGTCTTCTCCCAAAAAGTGCACAAAAAGAACTTCAAGAGGTAATAACAAAAACAGCAAATAACAAACATCTTACTTTAACACTGGCATTAAGCTATGGATCTAGAGAAGAAATTGTAAATGCGGTCAAAAAAATCAGTGATAAAGTTAAAAATAATATAATTTCGATAGACAGTATTGACGATTCGATTATAAATGAGCATCTTTACACACAAAATCTCCCAGAAGTAGATTTACTAATTCGAACTAGTGGAGAACATAGAATAAGTAATTTTCTGCTTTGGCAAATTGCCTATGCAGAATTATATTTTACAGATATCTTATGGCCTGATTTTAAAGAACAAGATCTTTATCAGGCTATTATTAGTTATCAAAAAAGAGAACGTAGATTTGGAAAAACAAGCGAACAAATTAAATAATTTTTTAGTGTTACAAAAAAGTATAAAAATAGCCCTTTACCTCATGTTTTTTGGATTTTTTTTCCATGCAAAAGCACAAGAAAGGGTTCCATTTGATCAAGGGAAAAAATACATTTTAGGAGATGTAAATGTAGTAGGCAAAGTGACATTCAACGCACAAACCGTTGTTACCTTCACAGGACTTGAAAAAGGAAAAGAAATTAGTATCCCAGGAGAAGAAATTAGTAGTGCTATTAAAAAGCTAGGAAAGCTTGGTCTTTTTAATGAAATTTCATTTTATGTTAATAAAATTCAAAATGATAGCGTTTTTCTAGACCTTCATTTAGAAGAATTGCCCAAGTTAAACAAAGTAAAATTCGTAGGACTTAAGAAAAGTAAAACCGAAAGCCTTATTAAAGATAATGGACTTACGGAAAACAAGGTGGTTAACGAAAATTTAATCACAACCACCAAAAATTATATTGAAAATAAATACAAAAAAGAGGGATATTACAACACCAAAGTGACCATCAATACTGTTGTAGACACTACCACTATTAATCAAGTAAATATGGTACTTGCTATTGACAAAGGTACCAAAGTTAAAATTGATGAAATTGATTTCGTAGGTAATTCAAAAATATCGGATAGAACATTGCGAAAAGCAATGAAAAATACGAAGCAAAAAAAACTTACTCGTATTTTTAAAGCTTCTAAATTTATCAAAGATAAATACAAAACAGACTTAGAAAAAGTTATAGATATATATAAAGAAAAAGGATTTAGAGATGCCCGAATAGTTTCTGACACAGTATCTTATAACAAGGAAAAAAATAGTTTAACGGTCAAAATCAAAGTCGAAGAAGGAAATAAGTATTACTTTGGTAATATTAAATTCTTAGGAAACACCGTTTACCCAGATCAGGGACTAAGTAAAGTCTTAGGAGTAAAAAAAGGAGATGTGTACAATGGCGTATTATTAGAAAAAAGAATCGCCGACAAATCGAAACCTGACGGTGAAGATATCACTAACTTATATCAAAACAATGGTTATTTATTCTCTAGTATAAATGCTGTCGAAGTAAAAACCGCTAATGACACCATTGATTTTGAAATACGGGTTACTGAAGGGCCTATAGCCTATTTTAATAAAATCTCAGTTGTAGGGAATGATAAGACAAATGACCGTGTTATCTATAGAGAACTACGCACCAAACCTGGAGAAAAATACAGTAAAGAAGAGCTTGTGAGAACCATTCGTGAGATTGGACAACTTGGTTTTTTCGACCCAGAAACTATTGATCCAAAGTTCAAGAACGTAGATTCAGGTGCAGGTACGGTAGATATAGAATACCATCTAACCGAAAAAGGAGCCAGTCAAATTGAACTTCAAGGTGGTTATGGGGGCGGTGGTTTCATTGGAACATTAGGACTTTCTTTCAATAATTTCTCAGCAAGAAATATGTTGAAAAAAGAAGCCTATAGACCTTTACCTATGGGAGATGGTCAAAAAGTATCATTACGCTTGCAGGCTAGCACCTATTTTCAAACCTACAGTGCCTCATTTTCCGAGCCTTGGTTTGGAGGGAAGAAACCAGTTCAGTTTAGCACTTCATTATCGTATACTAAACAATTTTTAAACAATTATATTACGTACAAAGTAGACAAGACTAAAAGCTTTAACATACTAACTTTATCTGTAGGACTAGCAAAAAGATTAACTGTTCCTGATGATTTCTTTGTATTATCTCAAGCTATCAGTTACCAACATTATGATTTAAATAATTACAATACTGGGCTATTTACTTTTGGAAATGGAACCTCTAGAAATTTTGCTTATACGATTGGTTTAACTCGAAACAATAAAGGTGTAAATCCTATATTTCCTACTTATGGTTCAGAATTTAGTATTACTGCGAAACTAACTCCTCCGTATTCGTTGTTTAATAAAATAGATTATTCAAACCTTGGAAATCTAGAAGCTTATAAATACAAATACACTGGAACTACTTATACGGGATCTAATGGAATCCAAGTAAATGAAGGGGATTACTTAGCTGCAGTACCAAGCGGTACAAATCCTTTCCCTAATAGTGTAATAAATTATCAAGATGCTGCAGCAGATCCTGCTAAAGTTGATCAAAAAAAGTTTGACTGGTTAGAATACTATAAAATAAAATTCAAAGCCGATTGGTATACAAAAATATACGGTAAATTAGTACTTCGAAGTCTTTCTGAATTTGGATTCATGGGAGCTTACAATCAAAATAGAGGCGCAATTCCTTTTGAAAGATTCTTCCTAGGTGGAGATGGTATGGCTATGTATGCTATGGATGGTAGAGAAACTATTCAACTAAGAGGATACCCAAACAACTCATTAACACCAATAAACAGCAATGGAGAGCAAGTTGGAGCAACTGTATACAATAAATTCTCTATGGAATTAAGATACCCAATAACACTAAAAGCATCTGCTTCGATATATGCTTTAGCCTTTTTAGAAGCGGGTTCAGCATATGATTCCTTTAAGAATTTCACGCCGTTTTCATTAAATCGTTCAGCAGGGCTAGGTTTAAGAGTATTTATGCCTGCTTTTGGTTTATTAGGGATTGACTTTGGTAAAGGATTTGATGCGCTTCCGGGACAAACTACTCCGAATGGATGGGAGACGCATTTTATAATTGGACAACAGTTTTAAAAATTAGCTTCATTTTCTAAAACAACAAGTTATGAGAAAAGAATTTTTATTTCTATTTTTAACCCTTATTGGAAGTTTTAGTGTTCAGGCACAAACAAAAAGTCCTAAAATAGGCTATATTGACATGGAATATATTTTACAAAATGTATCCAGTTACAATGAAGCTCAAAATCAATTAGAACAAAAAGCTCAAAAATGGAAACAAGAAATTGAAACTAAAAAAAATGAAATACAAAAACTTGTCGATGCATTAAAAATAGAAAAACCACTCTTAACTAAAGAACTTATCGAAGAAAGAGAAACCGAAATCAAATTTTTAGAAAAAGAACTAATAGACTTTCAACAAAAAAGATTTGGAGCTAATGGCGATTTAATCCAACAAAAATTGGTTTTAGCTAAACCTATTCAAGATCAAGTTTTTACAACGGTTCAAGATATTGCTGAAGCCAAACAATTTGATTTCATATTTGATAAATCATCCGATTTAACAATGCTTTTTGCGGCCAAACGATTTGACATCAGTGACCAAGTATTACGCGTATTAAATCGAACTGAAAAAAGAGAACAGCTTTCTAAGAAACAACAAAAAGAGTTAGAAGAGAAAGAGAAAAAAGAAGACGAATTAAATGAGAATCCAAGTCTAAAAGAAAGACAAAAACTTTTAGACGAAAAGAAGGAAGCTCGAGAAAAAATAATAGCAGAAAGAAAACTGCAACAAGAGGCCAAGAAGAAAGAATTTGAAGAACGCAGAAAAAAAATAGCCGAAGAAAAGGAAGCTAAAAAAAATAACACCTCTGGTACAAATACAATTGAAGCGAAAGCTGAAGCAGCGAAAATAACACAAGAAAAAACAGAAGCTGCTGAATTAGCCAGAAAAAAACAGGCCGAAGAAAAACAAAAAGCAATTGAAGAACGTAAAAAAATTATCGAAGAAAAGCAAAAAGCTTTAGAAGAAAAAAGAAAGAAAGCAATTGAAGATAGAGAAGCTAAAAAAAATGGCATGGTTTCTGAAAAAGCAACTAATGTAACTGTCGATTCTACAAAAATTAAAATCGAAGAAGCAAAACAGAAACAAGTAATAGCAAAACAAAAAGCTTTAGAAGAACGCAAACGAATTATAGAAGAAAACAAAAAAGCACTAGAGGAAAAAAGAAATAAAATTATTGAAGAAAGAGCTGCTGCAAAAAAAGCAGCTGAAGAAAAACTAAAAACAAATACAAACAAAAATTAATTATTAAATACCTTAAAACAATGAAACAAATCAAGACTTTAGTAATCGCTGCAATACTAATCTTAGGAGCAAATCAAACTATTTCTGCACAAGCAAAAACGGCTCACGTAGATGTAAATGACATCATGGCAAAAATGCCTGCTATGTTAGATGCTCAAAAACAATTAGAAAAATTAAGCACAACTTATGATGCTGATTACAAAAAAATGGTAGAAGAATACCAAGCAAAATTAAAAAAATACGAAGCAGAAGCTGCTACTGTAACTGAAGCTATTAATGGAGAACGTTCCAAAGAAGTTCAAGATATGCAAAAGAGAATTGTTGACTTTAGAGATAACGCTCAAAAAGAATTACAACAAAAAGAATCAGACATTGTAAAACCATTAATGGAAAAAGTAAGAGCTTCTATTCAAAAAGTTGGAAAAGCAAAAGGGTTTCAATACGTATTAGATGGTTCTACACTTTTATTAGCTGATGGTCCAAATTTGACTGCTGATGTAAAAAAAGATTTAGGTTTCTAAAACAACCCAAAATAGAAAATAAAAACTGCTCCCCTAGATTTAGGAACGAGCAGTTTTTTTTTGACACTATAAAATATAGGAAATTAAAATTGTAGCACGTAACTTTGTTTTTATGGATAACAATCAACCTATCGGAATTTTTGACTCTGGCATTGGAGGTACCTCTATTTGGCAAGAAATACACCAATTACTTCCTAACGAGAAAACGATCTACTTAGCTGATAGTGTAAATGCCCCTTATGGTCAGAAATCCAAACAAGAAATCATCGATTTGAGTATGAAAAACACTGATTTTCTACTCAAAATGAATTGTAAGTTGATTGTAGTTGCCTGTAATACTGCTACAACGAATGCCATACAAGAATTAAGAGCTAAATACAAGGTACCATTCATTGGAATTGAACCCGCCATAAAACCTGCAGCAACTAATTCTAAGACACAAACTATTGGAATCTTAGCTACCAAAGGAACACTTAATAGCGAATTATTCCACAAAGCAACCGAAATGTATCAAGATACCACAATCATTGAACAGGTAGGACACGGTTTAGTTCAACTTATTGAAGGAGGCCAAATCAATTCGACAGAAATGGAAGAGTTACTCCACTCCTATTTACAACCGATGATTGATGCTAATATTGATTATTTAGTACTAGGTTGTAGTCACTATCCGTATTTGATTCCACAAATTAAGAAAATACTACCAGAACACATTCAAATAATCGATTCAGGACAAGCAGTTGCCCGACAAACACAAAAGGTATTAGAAGAAAAAGTAGGTGTTTCAAATTTACAAACTCCTGAGCCTATTTTTTATACCAATACGAACCCTAAAGTGTTATCGGAAATTTTAAGTGGAAGATACAAAGTTGAGGAAATTGATTTTTAAAAAGAAAGCTATTCTTCTTTAAACCGACACTATCCTAAAAAGTGTGTAAGTTTAAAAATATAGGGGTTTTACTTTTTTAATTAAAGTTGAACCCTTTTTTCAAATATAGTTAAGAACTGGTTGAGGATTAACCCCCAAT
>JBEENX010000018.1:0-34801 GCA_041191945.1 Bacteroidota bacterium | reverse complement strand
CTTTTTTTATTAATAGAGCTATCAGATCTATTTGAAAAAGTAGTTACAAAAGTTGCTTTTTTAGAATATTTATTTTCAAGTTATTATAAAATAAAAATGAAATTTTATCTATGGAAAATAAAAAAAGTAAAATAATTCAAAAAGACCCTTATCTGAATAACTCTCCCCATTCAGATCTTTCAATTACCAATAAAATTAAACTTATTAAGCAGTTAGAGGAACATCAAGCTTATCTCAAGAAACAAAATGATGCACTAATACTAGCTAAACAAGAAGCAGAGTCTATTACTCAAAAATATACTGAATTATATAATTTTTCTCCTTCAGGCTATTTTACTCTTTCTCAAGAAGGTACTATTCTTGAAGTAAATAAAACAGGGGCTACTTTATTAGGTAAAGAACCGTCAGAATTAATAGGATTAAAATTTAGGTCGTTTGTATTAAGTGAAAGTAGAATGGGATTTGATCTTTTCTTTGATAAAGTTTTTATGAATAAGATCAAAGAGTGTAGTGAATTGTGTCTTGTAGTAGAAAACGAAAATCATTATGTTTATTTAACCGGAGTTTCTAATTTGGACACAAAATCCAGTCATATAACGGTAGTAGATATAACGGATATCAATTTAATTGAAAAGGCTTTACGTGATAGTGAAGAAAGGCATAGAGAATTGTTGTATAATTTAGAGGTAGGGATTGTAGTTCATAATTTAGAAACGTCAATTGTAATGTGTAACCCCAAAGCTTCTACTTTACTAGGAATAAACTCAGAGGAAATGAAATCCATGAATGGGAATGACTCTAATTGGATGTTTTATGATGAGGATGATTTACCACTAACCGTTGAGGACTATCCTGTAAATGTAATTTTAAGAACAGGGCAACCAATAAAAAATTTGAAGGCAAAAGTGACTCGAAGTAAAACTAACGAGTCTAGTTTGTTATTAGTGAATGGGTTTCCATTAAAAAATTATAATGGTGAATTATCAGAGATTGTAATCAGTTTTATTGATATTACCGATGCAAATCAGATGGAAACAGAACTGATCAAAGCAAAAGAACAGGCTGAAGCTGCCAATAAAGCAAAATCTAGTTTTTTGGCCAATATGAGTCATGAAATTCGAACTCCTTTGAATGGGATAATTGGGTTTACAGATTTGTTATTAAAAACTAAGTTAGACCAAGACCAATCCGAGTACATGGGGATTGTCAATCAATCGGCAATTTTGTTAATGGAAATTATTAATGATATTCTTGATTTTTCAAAAATTGAAGAAGGTCGTTTAGAATTAAATGTAGAAGAAACCGATTTATATGAGTTATCCCATCAGGTAATTAATTTATTCAAGCATCAAGCAACTACAAAGAATATTGAGCTTATATTAAATATTGGGAATAATATTCCTCAATATATTTATTCGGACTCTATTCGATTGAAGCAAATTTTGGTAAATTTGATAGGTAATGCAATAAAGTTTACCAATGAAGGAAAGATACAATTAGAAATCACAGAGTTAAAAACTTGTGGTAATTTCTCCACCTTACATTTTTCTGTAATAGATACAGGTTTAGGAATAAAAAAGCAGAATAAGGAAAAGATATTTGATTCGTTTATTCAAGAAGAATCAAGTACCACGCGAAAATTTGGAGGGACTGGTTTAGGGTTATCTATTTCCAATCAATTGTTAGAATTGATGCAAAGTAAATTGTTCCTAAAAAGTGAGCTTGGTAAGGGTAGTGAATTTTATTTTTCAATTCAGTTTAGAACATCAGTAAATAGAAAAGAACAACTAAAACCCACTTTCATTCCAAAATCAAAAATAACAGAAGTTGATTCATTGGAAGTAGAAAACATTAAGATCTTAATAGCAGAAGATAACGAAATTAATTTGCTTTTGGTAAAAAAGATTTTATCAAAAATGTTTCCCAAAGCCTTACTGTATGAGGCTCGCAATGGAAAACAAGCAGTGAATATTTTTAAAAGTATTCCACTAGATATTATATTGATGGATATTCAAATGCCTAAAAAAAATGGATATGAAGCCACTTTTGAAATTAGACAATTGGAAAAATATAAAAGAACTGGAATAATAGCTTTGACGGCTGGTATTTTAAATGAAGATAAGAAAAAATGCTTGGAAATAGGTATGGATGGATATATTTCTAAACCAATTAATTCAGCTGACTTACAAAAAGCCATTATTAAATGTTTATACGATAAAAGAATTGTTACTTAGTTTCTCCATACCACCATCTTGGTGTATGTTTTTCTTTAATTAAGCCAAATTTTTTAATACTATTTTTTTCGATATGATTAACAAGCTCTTTTACAGAGTCTGTTACAAATAAAAGATTCATGTCCTCAGTACTAATACTTTCATTTTCGGCCATGGTTTTGATATGGTGACACAATTCTTTGTGGTACTCGGTATCAAAAATCACTACGGGAAATCCACTAATCATCTTGGTTTGAATTAAAGTAAGGGCTTCAAATAGTTCATCTAATGTTCCCATACCTCCTGGCATTACGACAAAGGCATACGAGTATTTTACTAAAATTACTTTTCGAACAAAAAAATACGGAATATAAATCCATTTATTAAGATACGGATTTGGATTTTGTTCCACAGGAAGAACGATATTACAACCTACAGAATAGCCTCCTGCTTCAAATGCTCCTTTGTTGGCGGCTTCCATTATTCCAGGCCCTCCGCCAGTCATTACAGTGAATCCTAATTTAGCCATTTCAGCTCCAATTTTCTCTGCATTTTTATAATGAGTTGTTTCTGGGCCAAATCGGGCAGAGCCAAAAATTGTGACACAAGGTCCTATGAAATGCATTTTTCTGAACGCCCTAATGAAATGATATTGTACTTTGAATGTAAATATTAAATTTTTGAGACGTGTTAAAGGTTCCCTTACAAATAGTGACTCAGAATTGGATAATCTATAATGTTGGTTGTTTTTCATTTTATAAAACTAATTAATAGTGTAAAATTTTGAACCTTTAAATTTAATTAATTTTTCCAATTCAATTGTAGCGCAAAGCAGCTTTTTTCTTCTTTAGTAATGCTGAATATAGAAGTGTTTTGTTCGTTATTTTCGTGAATAACTACTTCGTCTTTTAGTGAAAGTTCCTTCATGAAATTCATTTCAAAACTTTCAATTTCTTGATTTATAATTTTGTTTTCATCAGCTAAATCCAAACACCATTCTAAATATTTGACATTATTGGCGTGATTGACAATATCTAAATCGGATAAACGAACAGTTTTTTCAAACACCATTTCTTTATCGTGATTGAGATTGATTTTTGAAAAAGTTTCTCGTGTCGCTTTGTGGTCAGGGTATAATTCAAAATGTTCATAAGGCAAAGCCAAGGCTTCGGGACGACGAAGTTGAGTATTGAAAACAGCCCAAAAGGTTTCAGAACCCACCATTTTTTTTTCATTTACATACATTTCTAAAGCACGAACTGAGCGGGAATTTTCTAACGAATTAATCCAAGTTTTTACGGTAACTACATCACGCCATTGGGGCAATTCGGTTACTTCTACACGCATTCTACTCAAAACCCAGGCTTGGTGAAATTCCTGCATATCCGTAAAACTAATGCCTCCCACTTCAGAATGTGCCGCAGCGGTCATTTGCAATATATTACATAATTCGGTGTATTTTAAATAGCCATTGGGCGCACATTGGGTAAAATTAATTTCCCAGTCTTTGCTAAAAATAGAGGTGAAGTTAGGGGAGATTGGCATTTTTTGATTATCAGTTAGGTTTCTTCTTAAAATAGGGTAAAAATAGTTTAATGTTTATTAGTATTGATATCAATAAAATAGATCCGAGGTATATAATCTCTTTATTGTTTAAGTTTTTTAAATGAGGTTGGTTTATTTTTGTTGTAATTACAAAAATAAACGGTATTAATAAATAGATTATACTAAATAACAGAAATATAATTTTTCCTATGAGTTTTAATGATTTCATTTTGATTTTTCCGTTATATAGTCTATAATCTCTTTTCTATCGCTAAGATAATCAAACCATTTGGCGTTTTCAGTTCGTTTAAACCAAGTTAATTGGCGTTTAGAAAAACGGCGGGTATTTTTTTTGATTTCTTCAATGGCAAAATCCAAAGTATCTTCGCCATCAAAATAACGGAATAACTCGCGATAGCCCACGGTTTGTAGGGCATTTAACTCCTTGTGTGGGTATAATTCTTTGGCTTCCGCCAAAAGACCTTCGTTGAGCATAATGTCCACTCGCTGATTGATTCGGTCGTACATAACGCTGCGCTCTGCTTCTAAACCAATGATAATAGGAGTGAAATTTCGAGTGTTTTCAACTTGGTTTAGAAAGGATGAATAGGGCTTACCGGTTCCAATACTTACTTCTACAAAACGCATCATACGTTGTGGGTTGTGTAGCGTTTGCGGATTCTCCAAACTTATTTTTTCAAAATAAACGGGGTCTACTTTTTTTAATTGTTCTTGTAAATACGATATGCCGTATTTTTCATAGTTTTCGGTAACATTTTCACGTATTGAAGCAGCAATAGCAGGGAATGAATCAAACCCTTTTAAAACAGCATCAACATATAAGCCCGAACCTCCTACTAAAATGGCTATAGTATTGGTTTGAAATAATTCGTTGAGTTTTGCAATGGCTTCTTTCTCAAAATCACCTACAGTATAATTCTCAAAAATGGATTTGTTTTGGATGAAATGGTGTGGTGCGCCAGCTAATTCATCTGAATTTGGAACCGCGGTGCCAATTCGCATTTCTTTAAAAAATTGCCGACTGTCGCACGAAATAATCTCGCATTGGAAATGTTGTGCCAAAGCAATGCTTAAGGAAGTTTTTCCAATAGCAGTAGGTCCAATTATAGTAATGAGGTAGTTCATCTGTGTAATCTAAACGTGTTTTAGCCCCGATAGCAGCGGCATCCTTTTTTAGGCTTCCAGCCCTTCAAAGGCTGGAAGCCTAAAAAAGATATAGCGTATAGCGGGAAATAGCTCCCAAAAATTAAAACGAAATTACTTTTAGTGTTTTACTTTTCCTAATTTGTCCTTGAATAATTGTTTTGACATCTCGATTGTGTTGCATAGGAATAATGATGGTTTTTAGTACATCAATATTGGTTATTTGGTAATTCAAATCATAAAAAGTATAGCCTCTATAAATACCGTTTTCAATCAGAATTGCAGCGCGTTCGTTGAGGGTGCGACCACGGTCAATCAAAATCATGTTTTGGTTTTCGAAACTATTATCGGCAATGAAATTAGCTACACGAATATTGTATTCTTTGGAAGTTACTTTGCCAATACAAGCGCCGTCACACTCTTTGATTTTGTATTGAAAACACTCCGTATTGGTTTGATATAAACCCGTTAGTTTTTGACACAGTTGGTACTTTTCTGTTATGCGAAACAAAGCATTTTTGCCTTCTTGTAAGGTAGTAAAAGAGGTAATTTCTTTTTTGCGCCCATCGGCTTTTTGTAAGCGTAAGTTCAGGTAGCCGTTAGTGTCTTTTTCTGTATATAAAGCCCACTCAAAAATACTTTTTCGCTGCGCTCTGTTAAAAATAGGTTTGTTGATTTTAATCGCTTCGCTTTCTTTCAAAAGAGCAATTAGTTCGCTACCCGTTTCTTCATAAGTAACCGTGAATACTTCTCTTTGAATTTTTTTGGATTTGCTAGAAGTACTTGTAAAATGCTGGTTGATTCGCTTTTTGATGTTACGGCTTTTGCCAATGTAAATCAAATTTCCTTTTTCGTTATGAATATAATAAACGCCTGTTTTAGAAGGTAATTTTTCTATAATATCCAACAGTTTTGGCGCAATGCCTTTTTGAATTTCGTGCTTGATAAAGTCGTTCAAAATTTGCTTTTCGACATCTTTTTCCAAAAGCATTTTGAACAATTTGGTTGTCGCCATAGCATCGCCACTAGCTCGGTGTCTATCAGCCATAGGAATACCTAAAGCGCGAACCAATTTACCTAAACTATAGGAAGGTTGTTCCGGAATTAATTTTTTAGATAACTCTACAGTACACAATGTTTTGGCTTGAAAATCATAGCCTAAGCGCTTGAATTCGGTGCGTAAAATTCGGTAATCGAATGAGGCATTATGTGCTACAATGATACATCCAGATGTGATTTCAATAATGCGTTTGGCAACTTCAAAAAATTTGGGAGCCGAGCGCAACATCGCATTATTGATTCCGGTTAATTTAACCACAAAGGGCTGAATAGGAATTTCAGGATTGACTAAACTGATGAATTGATCGACTACCTCAAGACCGTCAAATTTATAAATGGCGATTTCGGTAATTCCTTCTTCGTTGAATTGACCTCCGGTGGTTTCTATGTCGAGTATGCAGTACAAATTAGTATTCAGTTTATTAGTAATCGGTCATTGCGAGGTACGAAGCAATCTCCTCAAAGTGTTATTTATCGTCCTCCAAAGATACTACTTCCTATTCGAACCATGGTACTTCCACATTCAATGGCAAGTTGGTAGTCGCCAGACATACCCATAGAAAGAATTGTGAATTGTGAATTGTGAGTTGCAATGGCATCAAAAATGGTTTTCAAACGACTGAATTCTTTTTTGATTTGGTTTGGGTTCTCGGTAAAGGTTGCCATTCCCATTAAACCAACAATTCGGATGTTTTTATAGTTTTCTTTGTCATTCTGAACTTGTTTTGCTTCGCACTGTTCGTAAACTCGGGTTAGAATCTCATTCAATTCTTCTTCATCCAAACCAAATTTAGATTCTTCTTCGGCAATATACACTTGGAGTAAACAATCAATTATTCGATCATTTTTTTGTGCTTGTTTGTTAATTTCTTGTAACAATTTCAAACTATCTACACCATGAATTAAACTTACAAAAGGCGCCATGTACTTGACTTTGTTAGTTTGAACATGCCCAATCATATGCCATTGAATGTCTTTGGGCAAGGCTTCCCACTTTTCGGTCATTTCTTGGATTTTGTTTTCACCAAAAATGCGTTGTCCGGCTTGATAGGCTTCCATTAAGTCTGACACGGGTTTGGTTTTGGAAACCGCTACAAGAGTAACATTTTCAGGAAGTGTAGTTTGTATAGAACTTAAATTATTTTGAATTGACATTGTAGTCTTTGATTTTTTAAATGAATTGAGCAGCCACTTTCTCCGCTTTTTTACTAGCAGAATAATCGTAAAAACCTTCTCCTGATTTTACTCCTAATTTTCCGGCACGAACCATATTAACTAATAAGGGACAAGGTGCATATTTAGGGTTTTTAAAACCGTCATACATTACGTTCAGTATAGAAAGGCAAACATCAAGCCCAATAAAATCAGCTAATTGCAGTGGTCCCATCGGGTGTGCCATGCCTAATTTCATTACGGTATCTATTTCATACACACCTGCTACTTGGTTGTATAAGGTTTCGATGGCTTCATTAATCATGGGCATCAAAATACGATTGGCAACAAAACCAGGATAATCATTTACTTCTACAGGTGTTTTACCTAATTTTTCTGAAAGTTGCATGATAATTTGAGTCACTTCGTCACTTGTGTTATATCCTCTAATGACTTCTACCAGTTGCATAATTGGCACTGGATTCATAAAATGCATGCCAATAACGCGCTCAGGATGGGCAACGACTGCACCGATTTGAGTAATAGAAATAGACGAAGTATTGGTTGCCAAAATGGTATTGTGAGAACAAGCCTCATTCAATTGCTTGAAAATAGAAAGTTTTAAATCGACATTCTCTGTTGCGGCTTCAATTACTAAATCAGCGCCTACCACGCCATCTTTTACATCGGTATAAGTGATAATATTGGTTATGGTTTTGGCAACATCTTCTTGCGAAATGGTTCCTTTGGAAAGCATTCGGTCCAAATTAGTGGCAATAGTATTCATGCCTTTGTCTAGTGCTTTTTCAGAAACGTCGATTAATTTTACGGTAAAACCATTTTGAGCAAAAGTATGGGCAATTCCGTTACCCATAGTGCCTGCTCCAATGACAGCAATTGTTTTCATAAGAATTTATTTTTCCATTGAATCGATAATCTGATAGGCTACACGCAAAGCATTAGTTGCTTGTTCCAAAGTAACTACAGGAGTAATATTGTTGTTAATAGCATCAGCAAAGGATTCTAATTCGTCTAAAATGGCGTTGTTTTGGTTGACTTCAGGATTAGAAAAATAGATTTGTTTTTTTACTCCTTCGGCATTTTGTAAAATCATATCAAAGTCGCCTGGAACTTCAGGTGCATCCTTCATCTTAACTACCTCACATTTTTTTTCTAAAAAGTCTACCGAGATGTAGGCGTCTTTTTGAAAGAAACGTGTTTTACGCATGTTTTTCATCGAAATTCGGCTAGAGGTCAAATTTGCCACACAACCATTTTCAAATTCGATTCGAGCATTGGCAATATCGGGAGTTTCGCTAATAACAGAAACCCCACTAGCATTGATATTTTTAACCTTCGAATTCACCACACTCAAAATAGCGTCAATATCGTGAATCATTAAATCTAAAACTACAGGAACATCGGTACCTCTTGGATTGAATTCGGCCAAACGATGTGTTTCAATAAACATCGGGTTTTCAATCATGTTTTTGGTAGCAATAAAGGCGGGATTGAAACGTTCTACGTGTCCTACCTGACCTTTTACCTTGTATTCATTTGCCAAAGCAATAATTTCTTCGGCTTCTTCAACAGTGGTTGCAATTGGCTTTTCAATAAAAACATGTTTTCCTGATTTGATGGAAACTTTGGCACATTTATAATGAGAAAGGGTAGGAGTTACAATGTCAATTACATCCACAGCGTGAATTAATTTAGCAATAGTGTCAAATTGTTTGTATCCAAATTCGGCGGCAATTTTAGCACCGTTTTCTTGATTTTCGTCGTAAAAACCAACTAATTCGTATTTTTCAGATTGTTGTAATAGACGTAAATGTATTTTACCTAGGTGACCAGCGCCTAGCACTCCAATTTTTAGCATAAGTATGTAGTTTGTACAAAAATAGCAATAAATTGATTAACTAATTACGTTAAAAAGACAATTATTTGTTGGTTTTTAATTTAAAATTCGTTCTTTGGAATTAGAAATTCTTTGCTATTTTTACCAAAATAAAAACCCAAACTTTGAAAGATACAGCCAAACATCAAGGACTTCGTAATCAGTTAGTAAGCCTTTTAGAACAAAAGGGCATTACCGATAAAAATGTACTTGAGGCGATTAAAAAGATACCAAGACATTTGTTTTTGAATTCTAGTTTTGAAGACTACGCTTATCAAGATAAAGCCTTTCCAATAGGAGCTGGACAAACGATTTCTCAGCCTTATACTGTGGCATTTCAGTCCCAATTGTTAGAAGTGAAAAAAGAACATAAAATATTAGAAATTGGCACCGGTTCTGGCTACCAAACAGCAGTATTATGTGCTATGGGAGCCAAAGTTTATACGGTAGAACGCCAAATCGAGCTGTTTAAAAAAACATCGGTATTATTTCGTAAACTAGGAATTCGTCCAAAATACTTTGCCTCGGGAGATGGTTATAAAGGATTGGAGTTACATGCGCCCTATGATAGTATACTAGTAACAGCAGGAGCTCCAATAATTCCCAAGCCTTTGATGGCACAATTGAAAATAGGAGGGAGATTAGTTATTCCGTTGGGTGAGGACGTACAAATTATGACTTTGCTAATTCGTAAAAATGAAACTCAATTTGAAAAGCACGAATTGGGCGAATTTCGATTTGTTCCCTTATTAGAAGATAAAAATTAAAACAAAACCCGCGTTAGCGGGTTTTTTATTGACCAATAATGTCTAGGTAACGTTCTAAACTCTCTTTTTCAATTTGAGCAACGAATAAAAGAAAATCTTCCTTATCGTTTTTGGTTTGAGCCGTTTCTAAGGCTTGGTAATAGCGCATTCTATTATCATAATCTCCTTTGATATTAGCAATTACATAACCATGTTGCAACAAAATTAAATTCATTACTAAACGAGAGGTTCTACCATTTCCATCAATAAAAGGATGAATGGTAACCAAACGTTCATGCATTTCGGCAGCAAGAACAATTGGATGTAATTTATTTTTATTGGTTTCATACCAAATAAAATAATCTTCCATTTCTTTGGCAACCAAAAAAGGTTGTGGCGGCATGTGAGTGCTACCTTTAATCATTACTTGTACTTTTCGATAACGTCCCGCATCTTCAGGATGAATTCCTCTTAAAATAAGATTGTGAATGGACAACACGTCTCTTTCTATCAATGAGGTATTTTTATTCATTAAATCTTTAATAAAAGCAATCGCTTCTTGATGGTTTATAGCTTCTAAATGCTCGCGCATACTTTTTCCAGAAATAGTTAAACCTTCATTAATTACTAAATCAGTTTCACGTAGGGTCATAGTATTTCCTTCAATTCTATTGCTTTCAAAAGTATATTCTAGTTCTAAAGCTTGAGAAATTCTATAACTATCAAATTGTCTGTACTGGTCTAATTTTGCTTTTAGTTCGTCAATTTGAGTTAAGATTGAGGCTAATGTTTTGGATACTTTCTCTGCAGTATTTTTTGCAACATATCGTATTTCCTCTTCGGCAACTAATAACGCTTTTAGAGCCAATTCATCTTGACCAATTTCATTGAGTATTTTTTCTTTAAGCCAAGCCACCATTAATGTTTCATAATCCAACTCTAAGATAGAAGCTATTTTAGCCACTTGTTCTTTGGTAGGTTTTCTTGTACCTGCTTCAAACTTGCTAATCAAGGCTTGATCAATGCCCAATAGTTGAGCTAGTTCTCTTGTTTTGAGTCCTTTTTTTTCTCTTGCGTTTTTGATTAGTGTTTTCATTTTACCTTTATGTTTTTATTTGTCAAGACAAATTTAGTCATATTTTTGTGTAAAAAAAACTTTTTTATCAAAAAGCTTTCTTAATTCTATCCAAATCTCTTTTAGTATCTTGTTCTTTAAGGGATTCTCTTTTGTCGTATGTTTTCTTTCCACGGCAAAGTCCTATTTCTAATTTAGCCATTCCTTTTTCATTGGTAAATAATTTTAGAGGAACAATAGTTAACCCTTTGGCTTGTACACTTCTGGCTAATCCTTTAAGTTCTCTTTTATTTAAAAGTAGTTTGCGTTCACTTCGGGATTTGTGGTTAAATTGATTTCCAAAAGCATATTCTTCAATATAGGTATTAATGGCAAAAAGTTCGTTGTTACTAAATTCACAAAAACTCTCTGTAATATTGGCTTTGCCTAAACGAATGGATTTAATTTCAGTCCCAGCCAAAACTATTCCAGCGGTATAAGTTTCAATTATTTCATAATCAAAACGCGCTCTTTTATTAAGTATGTTGACTGTTTTTAGCATAGTTGGACAAAGGTAGAAACAAATCTAAGAAACACCAATTCTTTTTGTAGAAATACTTATTTTTGAAAAATGGAAAATAAGGTCTCAAAAGATCCACTTCACGGAATAACACTTAAACTAATTGTGGAACAATTAGTTCACTATTATGGTTTTGATACTTTGGGCGAATTAATTAAAATTAAATGTTTTAATGAAAATCCTAGTATTAATTCCAGTTTGAAATTTTTACGCAAAACAGATTGGGCTCGAAAAAAAGTGGAAGAATTGTATGTAAAAACACTTCCAAAACTTAATACTCTTTAGTAATTTTTCTTTAGTAGCGAGTAAAAGACACTATCTAAAAATTTCCCTTCAAAAAAAGTATGTTCCTTGAAATGCCCCTCTTTAACAAAATTAGTTTTCAAAAGCACTTTCTCCGAACCCAAATTGTCTGGATCAATCACCGCTTCGATTGAGTTTAATCCCATGTCTTCAAAACCGAATTGTATGAGCCTTTTTAAAGCTTCAGTAATGATTCCTTGACCATGAAAGGCTGCTGATAAAATATAGCCTACTTCGGCTCTGTGATTTTCAGGTTTCATCCGGTAAAAGCCAATCATTCCAATTAATTTGTCATTTTCTTTGGTAGTAATTGCCCAATTAATCAATGTATTAGTATCAACGGCAGCATTCATTGTGGTGATAAGTTCAAGAGCCTCTTCTTTATTTTTGATTAAAGGTCTTGGAATAAATTTCATAATTTCGGGATTGGAACGAAGAGTAAGAATTTCATCAACATCTGAAGAATTTAGTCGTCTTAAGTTCAAACGTTGAGTTTCGAGATTGGGAAAAGGAGAAAAATTGAATGTTAACATGAATAGTTTTTAAAGGATTTCTATACTAAATTTTGCTTGAAAAGTACTGCCTGTTGTTAAAACAATGATGCCTTCTTTTTCAAAAAGGTTGCCGTTGCTTTCTGTGGTGTCAGAGTAACCAAACCAAGGCTCTATACAAATAAATGGCGCGTCCATTTTTGTCCAAATGCCTAGATTTGGGAAGTCATCAAAACGAACTTTTAAAATTGGATTTTCTTTTTCAATAATAGTAAGTGCAGTAGACTTTAATTGTTTAAAAATTAAAGCGTCTTTTTTAAACAATTCATAGGTTAAAGGCACTTTGTTCGTATTGGTTTTTATTCTTTCGGTTTGTTTTGAAACCAAATCATTTTCGAGTAAGGTATATTCTAAAGGTTCTGTTTCGTCAAAAGCAAGAGTGTACTCTTCAAAATTTGATGGTAAGGCAAAGGCAGGATGCGCACCAATAGAAAACGGAATTGCGATCTTGTCTTTGTTTATTACCGAATAAGCTAGTTCTAAAGTAGTACCAATTAAAGTGTACTGAATTTGCAATTCAAATTCGAAAGGATATTTTTGTAAGGTTTCTGAATTGGATTGAATTGAAAAAACAGCACTGTTTTCGCATGTTGTAACTAATTGGAATTCCATTTCTCTAGCAAATCCATGTCTGGAAAGGACATATTCAATACCATTTTGGTAGAATGTATTATTTTTTAGTGTACCCACAATTGGAAACAAAACAGGGGAGTGTTTGCCCCAAAAAGCAGGATTTCCTTCCCAAATGTATTCTCTGTTCGAGTTGCTTTTTAACGAACATAATTCAGCTCCCAAAGTGTTGATTTGAGCTTCAATTGTTCCATTAGACAGGGTTGTAATTGACATCAAGTTTGTATTTTAGAATGGTAAATATAAAAGGATAAATCATAAAACCCGAATAGTTGTTTTGTTTTTCAAACATATTTGCTTTGGCTTAGTTTAAAATTTGCTTTTTTTTCATTTATTTGTGATAAAAATAGTTTTAATATGAAAAATATACAGCGCAATGTCATTGTAGCGATGGCATTATTAACGAGTATTTCGATGCTTTGGTCTCAAGATCAAGCTGCTTCTGATTTGGTTAAACCCAAATCCAATTACAATTATCACGATGCTTTTGCTCCTTTTTTCTACTCGAAAAACGGAACAAGTACGCGTTCAGCTAATGGACAGCCAGGTCATGAGTATTGGCAAAACAGAGCCGATTATCAATTGACTGCCAAATTGGATGAACAAAAAAATGAAATTACCGGTTCTGGAGTGATTACGTACACTAATAATAGTCCGGATAAAATGAATTTTGTTTGGATGAATTTGGATCAGAATTTATTTCAAGCCGATTCTCGCGGAAATGCAGTAGTACCTATTTCAGGAAGCCGTAATGGTGCGCAAGGTCAAATTTTTGACGGAGGTCATAAAGTTAAATCGGTTAAAATAGTTACTACTTCCAAAGGAAAAGCCACTGAAGTTGAAGCTAAGTATGTCATTTCAGATACCAGAATGCAAGTTTTTATCCCACAAGGGTTGAATGCTAAAGGGGGAGTGGTGAAAATCAAAATTGATTTCTCTTTCATTGCTCCATTTGAAGGGTCAGATCGTATGGGAGTTTTGGAAACTAAAAACGGTAAAATTTTTACTATTGCGCAGTGGTTTCCAAGAATGTGTGTGTATGATGATGTAAGAGGTTGGAATACTAATCCGTATCTTGGAGCATCTGAATTCTATTTAGAATATGGAGATTTAGAAGTAAATATTACAGCACCATCCAATCATATTGTAGTGTGTTCGGGAGAATTATTAAATCCAACCGAAGTGTATTCTTCAGAAGAACAAAAACGTTTTACTCAAGCTAAAGCAAGCGATGCAACCGTTATAATACGTTCGGCAGATGAAGTAAATAAATTACCAAAAACAGTTACTTCAACCAAGACATGGCATTATAAAATTAAAAACGCAAGAGATTTGTCTTGGGCTTCCTCGGCGGCTTTCATTTTGGATGGAGCCAAAATCAATTTGCCAAGTGGTAAAAAAGCCTTGGCTTTATCAGCCTATCCAGTAGAAAGTGATGGAAAAGCTGCTTGGGGACGTTCTACTGAATATACTAAAACGTCTATTGAAAATTACTCAAAAAGATGGTTTGAATATTCGTATCCGGTAGCTACTAACGTAGCAGGTAATGAAGGCGGAATGGAATATCCAGGAATTGTTTTCTGTGGTTGGGAGTCTAAAGGTGAAAGTCTTTGGGGAGTAACGGATCATGAATTTGGTCACAATTGGTTCCCAATGATTGTCGGGTCTAACGAACGATTATTTGGATGGATGGACGAAGGTTTCAATACGTTTATCAACTCATTAAGTTCTGTAGATTTTAATAATGGGGAATACAAAGAAGAAAAGTCGGATTTACACAAAACGGCAGAACGTTATACGAGTCCAAATTTAGAAACAATTATGAGTTCTCCAGACAATATGAAAGAAGCGAATATAGGTCTTTTGTGTTATTCTAAACCAAGTGCTGGTTTGGTAATCTTGAGAGAGCAAGTGTTAGGTCCAGAGCGTTTTGATTTAGCTTTTAGAACTTATGTAGAGCGTTGGGCATTCAAGCATCCAACACCAGATGATTTCTTCAGAACTATTGAAAACGTTGCTGGAGAGGATTTAAGTTGGTTTTGGAGAGGATGGTTCCAATACAATTGGCGTTTAGACCAAGGAATCAATTCGATTAAATACATCAAAAACGATCCAGCTAAAGGAATTATAATTAACATTGAGAATTTTGAAAAAATGGCAATGCCAATTGTTTTGGATGTTAAAACTAAAAGCGGAAAAGTAACCCGTGTAAAATTACCAGTAGAAATTTGGCAAAGAAATGTCGATTGGTCATTCAAACACAATTCGACTGAACCAATTGAAAGTATTACGTTGGATCCTGACCATGCATTTCCAGATGTAAATGAAACGAATAATGTTTGGACTTCAGAAAAAGGAAAAGTAGAGGAGGATTTAATTTTAGATGGTTACCTTGGAGTTTATACTAATCCACAGGCACCAATTAAATTTACCCTAACCGAAAAGAATGGTGCTTTGAACGTAGAAATTACAAACTATCCAAAATTCAATTTGACACCAATTGGTAAAAATAAATTTGAATCCAAACGTGCGGGATTGCAATTGGAATTTAATGAAGCAAAAACCGGATTCGAAATGATTTTAGGAGATGGTAGAAAAATCCCGTTTACAAAACAATAAACCTATTCTGTTACACACAAAAAACGACTGAGTAATCAGTCGTTTTTTTTATATAATAAGTTTCGTTTTTATACTGGAATTTGTTGGCTTAAACAATGTAACGTTCCAAATCCCCAAATAAAATCAGTTGCGTTAATACCTATGATTTCTCTATCAGGGAAGCAATCGGCTAAGATGTTTAGTGCAATTCGGTCTTTACTGTCGTTAAAAGTAGGAACCAAAACACAGTGGTTTAAAATCAAGAAATTAGCATAGCTGGCTGGCAAACGCAATCCTTCAAAATCCAAACGTTTTGGCATAGGCAAACAAACGATTTTTGGTACTTGTCCGTTTTCCAATTTCGCATTTTGCAAACGCTTTAAATTGTCTTGCAACGGTTTGTAATTAGCGTCTTTTGTATCCTCTTCCACAATGGTTACAATCGTATCTTCGTTTATAAAACGACATAAATCGTCAATATGTCCGTGGGTATCGTCTCCTTCAATTCCGTCACCTACCCAAATCACATTCGTAACACCTAAATATTCTTTAAAAACCGCCTCGTAATCGGCTTTAGTAAAATTGGCATTGCGCACTTGAATAGAAGGATGCATCAAACATTCTTCTGAGGTCAATAACGTTCCTTTTCCATTAACATCGATAGCGCCGCCTTCAACAACAACGGGTTTTCCTTTATACGTTACCTGAGTTAAAGGTAGCTTTAAGAAATCAGCTACTTGACGTGGCACGTGTTTGTCTAATTGATAATTGGAATATTTGGCCCAACCGTTGAAGTTGAAATTCAAGGCTTCTCTTTTGGAGCCATTTTTTATGATGATAGGGCCTGAATCGCGCATCCAAGAGCGATTCGTTTTATGAATGATATAGGAAACGTTGGTCAGTTGCACATGTGCTCTTTCCAACATTTCAGCTACTTTAGTTTTTAATTTTGTATCAGCTACTACTAAAAATACTTTTTCTACAGCAGCGACTTTTTTAATAAATTCAACAAAATCCCATTGAACTGCTTCGTATTTGCCAGGCCAATCGTTTCCATTGTGCGGAAAACATAGTAAAATACCTTCTTGTTTTTCCCATTCGGCAGGGAAACGTCTGTTTGGAGTACTCATAATTAATCGATGGCTCTTTTTGTAATATCTCCAAAAGCATCAATACGACGGTCTCTAAAGAAAGGCCAGTTTTGGCGTACGTTTTCTTGTAAATCCAAATCTACTTCAGCAATTAAGATTTCTTCTTTATCATGTGAGGCTTGTGCCAAGATTTCGCCTTGTGGTCCAGCAATAAAAGACGAACCCCAAAATTCGATTCCAGAAGTATTAGGTACATATTTTTCTAAACCAATTCGGTTAGCAGCAGCAACATATACGCCATTTGCTACAGCATGACCTTTCATCACGTTCATCCAAGCCCCGTGTTGATTCACGCCATATTCTTCTTTTTCAAGAGGATGCCAACCAATAGCAGTGGGGTAAAATAAAACTTCAGCACCTTGTAATGCGGTTAAACGCGCTCCTTCAGGATACCATTGATCCCAACAAATTAAAGTTCCAATTTTTCCTTTATTGGTAGGAAATGCTTTGAAACCTAAATCACCTGGAGTGAAATAAAATTTTTCGTAGAAATGAGGGTCGTCTGGAATGTGCATTTTGCGGTACAAACCAGCTTCTGAACCATCCGTGTCAATAATGTAAGCACTGTTGTGGTAAATTCCAGCCATTCTTTTTTCGAAGAAAGGAACAATAATTACCACGCCCAATTCTTTGGCTAACGCACTAAAAGCCGTAAACGAAGTACTGTATAATGGTTCTGCTAAAGCAAAATTATCGACATCTTCACTTTGACAAAAATAATGACTGCTATACAATTCAGGTAGCGAAATTACTTCGGCTCCTTGACTAGCGGCATCACGAACCCAACTCAAACATTTCTTTAGGTTGTTTTCGGCAACATCATTCAGATTCAATTGAATAACTGCAATTTTGTATTTTTTATTCGGCATAGCTAAAAAAATTAGACCGCAAAAATAGTTATTTTTATAAAGAGTACACGAAAAGAAATTCAGAAATAGTACCGCTGCTTTTTTTGTTTCTAAGGAATAGTTCGGATAATCAAAATCGCTTCGTACCTTTGCACTTTAGAATTGAAGAAATGGTAGCAATAGGAAAATACAATACGCTTACAATATTACGAGATACCAAAGTGGGTTTGTTTTTGGGAAATCCCGAAAAAGATCCTGAAGGAGTACATGATGTTCTGTTGCCTAATAAATACGTTCCTAACGAATTTGAAATAGGCGAAGAGTTGATTGTTTTTGTGTATTTGGATCACGAAGAACGCCCTGTAGCCACCACTTTGGCACCGTATATTTTGTTGAATGAATTTGCGCTTTTGCGTGTGAATTATACCAATCAAATAGGGGCTTTTATGGATTGGGGAATGGAAAAAGACATTCTGGTTCCGTTCAAAGAGCAAGCGCGCCCAATGGAAAAAGGGAAACGTTATTTGGTGTATTTGTATATGGACGAAAAAACCAATCGTTTGGTTGCTTCGAGTAAAACCAATCAGTTTTTGAGTAACGAGCATTTGACGGTTGAAAAAGGAGAAGAAGTTGATTTGATTGTTTCGCACATCACTGAAATCGGAATCAATGTGATTATCAATGAACGACACAAAGGCTTGGTGTATAAAGACGAGGTGTATGACGATTCAATTCGTACAGGAGACAGAATGAGAGGTTTTATCAAAAATATTCGCCCTGATAACAAAATTGACGTGGCTTTGCAAGTGCAAGGATACCAAAGCATCGAACCTAATGCAGAGAAAATTCTAGATGAATTGCGCGCGAGTCGTGGTTTTTTACGCTTGAATGACAACTCGCATCCGGAAGATATTAAAACGGTCTTAAAAATGAGTAAAAAGACCTTTAAAAAAGCCATTGGAGCTTTGTATAAAGAGAAATTGATTGAAATTAAAGACGACGGAATTTACTTGGTTAAAGAGTAATTTTTAAATTGATAGTACTACCAAAAGGCAATTCATTTTATTGAATTGCCTTTTTTTGTGTAGAATACTAACTTTAGGTTTTCTTTTTAGTAGAGAATCTAAAAAATGACTTATTTTTACACTCAAATCAAAGAATTATGAGTAAAATAGATTGGAAAACAGTCCGAGAATTTGAAGATATCACCTATAAAAAATGCAACGGAGTAGCCCGAATCGCATTCAATCGCCCTGATGTGCGCAATGCGTTTCGCCCTAAAACAACTTCGGAGTTATTACAAGCCTTTCACGACGCACAAGAAGATACTTCGATAGGAGTAGTGTTATTATCAGCAGAAGGACCTTCGTCTAAAGATGGGATTTGGTCTTTTTGCAGTGGAGGAGATCAAAAAGCACGCGGTCACCAAGGATACGTGGGTGAAGACGGTTACCATAGACTGAATATTTTAGATGTACAACGATTGATTCGGTTTATGCCAAAAGCCGTTATTTGCGTAGTTCCAGGTTGGGCTGTGGGTGGCGGTCATAGTTTGCACGTGGTGTGCGATTTGACTTTGGCAAGTAAAGAACACGCTATTTTTAAACAAACCGATGCCGATGTAACCAGTTTTGATGGGGGATATGGCTCGGCATATTTAGCCAAAATGGTAGGTCAGAAAAAAGCCCGTGAAATCTTTTTCTTAGGGCGCAATTACTCTGCACAAGAGGCCTACGAAATGGGAATGGTGAATGCGGTTATTCCGCATGATGAGTTAGAAGATACCGCTTACGAATGGGCGCAAGAAATTTTAGCCAAATCACCAACATCTATCAAAATGTTGAAATTCGCCATGAATTTAACAGATGATGGTATGGTGGGACAACAAGTTTTTGCTGGTGAAGCCACTCGTTTAGCCTACATGACAGAAGAAGCGACAGAAGGTAGAAATGCCTTTTTGGAAAAAAGAAAACCGAATTTCGAGAAAAAATGGTTGCCATAAAAGAGTAAAAAAACTCAACTTTTAAACCATAACCTAATAAATATAAAAATGAAACACTGGATAGAAGCTGCTCGATTACGAACCTTGCCTTTGTCTGTATCTGGGATTATAGTGGGGAGTATGTATGCGTTGGCGAATCCAACAGATGATGTGCTTACGCCAACGGAAGTTTTCAACTGGACACTTTTTACTTTTGCTATTCTAACTACTTTAGGTTTGCAAATTCTTTCCAATTTTGCCAATGATTATGGTGACGGAATGAAAGGAACTGATAACGAAGATCGAGTAGGACCTAAGCGAACGATACAGTCTGGTGTAATTAGTCCGCAAGCCATGAAACGTGCTATTGTGTTGACTTCAGGATTGACCTTGTTGTCGGCTATTTATTTGATTTATCTAGCTTTCGGAGCACATAATTTAGTGTATTCTTTGGTTTACTTGGTATTGGGAATTTTGGCAATTGCTTCAGCCATTCGTTATACGGTGGGTAATTCAGCTTATGGATACCGTGGTTATGGCGATGTGTTTGTTTTTGTGTTTTTCGGATTGGTAAGTACGTTAGGAGTTAATTTCTTGTACTCGAAACAATTGGATGCGATTTTAATTTTGCCAGCTACCGCAATTGGTTTCTTGAGTGTGGCGGTTTTGAATTTGAATA
Organism: Bacteroidota bacterium; assembly: GCA_041191945.1. Taxonomy (GTDB): domain Bacteria; phylum Bacteroidota; class Bacteroidia; order Flavobacteriales; family Flavobacteriaceae; genus Flavobacterium. The sequence continues at coordinate 14,650 of JBEENX010000018.1, read as the reverse complement.
ATATGCGTGACGAAGCCTCGGATAGAAAATCAGGAAAGAATACTTTGGTGGTAAAAATGGGAATTGAAAACGCCAAAAAATACCATTACGTTCTGATTGTTGGAGCCATGATTTTGGTGTTGATTTTTGCTTTTTTAAGCGATTTTCATTTTGATCAATACTTGTTTTTAATGGCATACATACCTTTAGTAAAACATTTAATAACTGTTCATAATAATCATAATTCCAAATTATTAGACCCTGAATTAAAAAAAGTAGCCTTAAGTACATTTGCGCTTTCAGTGCTTTTAGCGTTGTGTATGATTTTTTTCTTCTCGGATTTAATTGTGAATAATTCGTAAGCAATTATAGTGTCAAATTCAATTAGAATAAAAAGCAATAAATAGTGAGTCAAAGTATGTTGAAAAAAATAAGTGTCCTCTTTTTCTTTTTGGTGACTATTCCGGTTTTGTTTGCACAGAAAAACGGCTATTGGGATAAAGAACGTTCAACTACCAAAGAAGTAGTGGTGTCAGCGCGCAATCGTATTTTGGTTGCTATTGATGATTTGCCAACAGGAACTACGGAGTTGATTTATCGCATTACATTATTGGATAAAAACCAGCAAATGGCCAATAGTTTGGTTTCTGTTCTAAAAGCGATTCCAGACCCGACAGGCATTAGTCAAGGCTCAGCAGGTGCGGTGTTTTTGGTTTCTAAAATATCAGGAGACGACAAATGCAAGTATGCTATTTTTTCTAAGTTGGATGTAGCGAACAATTATGTTACTACTGGAGCAACTAGCGAAGCTTGTTTAGTGCAAGATGAGCCAGTGAGTAAAGATGCAAAACGCCTGTCTGTTGATAAATCGGCTTGTTTGAAATCCAATTCCAATTCCAATGTGTTGTGGTTTGGGTTTGAAAGCAACAACTGGATTATGAATCAAAAAATTGTCTTGGAAGTCGTGCCTTGGGTAGATTACAAATTGAGCCGAGGTTGGACCAAAGACAATCGTAAAGCAATTATTGACCAATGTAAAACATCTAATTTGGCTCAAAAAATGACAAACTCAGCTGATTTTTGTGTTTGTGTTTCTGATAAAATCCAAGCAAAATACACTTTCAAAGAGTTTCAAAAATTGTTGTCCGAAGAACGAGCTAAAGCTTTTAAAGATTTTGGTATGCTTTGTTTTAACGACACAGGTGCTTCTAATGTATTTAATTCTGATTTACGTACGCAATCTGCGACTTTGGCTAAAAAAGGAAATTATGGCACTGCAATCGCTAAAATGAATACGATAATTACTAATGGTAAAGCTACGGTGTTGGATTATAACACGCTCGGATATTATTATTTAATTACAAAACAATACGGAAAAGCCATTAAAACACTACAAGAAGGCGAGAAACTAGATGCTACTGAATTATTGGTACAGCTGAATTTAGCGCATGCTTATTTGTTAAACGGCAATTATAAAGCAGCTAAGGCAATTCATAAAGCCTATCTCAATCAAAATGTGACGGATAGCTTGAGCTGGACGCAAAAAACCAAATTGGATTTTGATGCTTTCCAAAAAGCAGGAATTCAAAACGACGACTTCAATGCTATTTTGAAAATTCTAGAATAATTTCCTTTGAAAGCTACTTATTACAAATACTTATTGCATTTCAAACGCCCTTCGGGAACTTCTAGAGGGGTGTTGACGGATAAAGAAACCTGGTTTATTGTTTTGGAACAAGACGGTAAAAAAGGAATAGGAGAGTGCGGAATCTTGCGCGGACTCAGTTGTGATGATCGTCCGGATTATGAAGAAAAACTAGCTTGGACTTGTGCAAATATTCATTTGGGTAAAGAGGTGCTTTGGGAAGCATTAATCGAGTTTCCTTCCATTCAATTTGGAGTAGAAATGGCGTTCCAGTCGTTAGCTAGTGCTAATCCTTTTTTACTCTTTCCTTCTGGTTTTACCAAAGGCCAAGAATCGATTCCGATTAACGGTTTGATTTGGATGGGTGAGCAGGCGTTTATGAAAGAGCAAATAGAAGAAAAGTTAGCGGCTGGATTTCGGTGTGTGAAATTGAAAATTGGGGCTATTGATTTCGAAAAAGAACTGCAATTATTACGATTTATTCGGGCCAATTTTAGTCCAGACCAAGTCGAAATTCGGGTAGATGCTAACGGTGCTTTTGATGAAAATAAAGCTTTATATAAATTAATTCAATTATCTGAATTTGAATTACATAGTATAGAGCAACCTATTCAAAAAAATAATACTGACAGGATGTCAGAACTGTGTAAGACTACTCCATTTCCTATTGCTTTAGACGAAGAGCTGATAGGAGTGTTTACGCTAGCTGAAAAAGAAGCATTATTACAAAAAATCAAACCTCAGTACATCATTTTGAAGCCTAGTTTTGTGGGCGGATTTCGAGGAACACAAGAGTGGATTTCGTTAGCCGAAAAACACCAAATAGGATGGTGGATTACCTCGGCCTTGGAAAGTAATATTGGCTTAAATGCGATTGCACAATGGACTTTTTTACAACATAATTCTATGCCACAAGGATTAGGAACCGGTGCTTTGTACACCAATAATTTTGATTGCCCTTTAGTTGTTGACCAAGGGCAATTGTGGTACAACACTACTTTAGACTGGGATTGTAATTTAGTCTAATCACAACTACTTCTCGTTTGATTGATACTTCATTAGAACTAATTTTTATTATATTTGATTTAAGTTAGGCGACTGTGCGTAAAAGATTAACTTAAATTAATTACTAAGTGGGTAGTATTTTAAATTGTAGCACCACGCGAAGGGATTCGCGCGGGAGCAGGAGAAGCTAATAATGGTGGAGTATATAATGTTCAACAAATTGAATTTTTTTTAAGAGAGCAATATTTATGGAATAAATTTTCTCAATTTAAATAATCTTATTATGAAAATTTTACTTTTTAATCTAATTACCATTTTTTTTCTTATTAATGGGATAGATAAGAATCCAAATGTGGAGATTAAGATTTTGAATTCAAATCTAAAAAATGGAGGTCCAATTTTAATTGAATTTAAAAACAATACTAAATATAATTATTGTTTTTTAATTGATACAAATTACTATAGTAGAGATGTTTATTTTGATAGAAATAAATTTCAAAATCCTAAAGTTGTATTATATGATGATTCAAATAAGAGTTTTGATGTTATTTTGGAAATTAAAGATTCTGGATTTCATAATGATACTATTTATTTTAATAAAAATAATTTTTTAAGTAAGAGGTCAGATACTTTAGTAATTAATGAATTTAATTTATATTCAAAACTATATAAAAAAGGACGATTTAATACATTAACTTTTTATAAAGTTAGAGCAGGTAAATCATTTAAATTAAAGATTCCTTTTCATTTAGTTGTTGAATATCTAAAAGATAATGTCCATAGTTATTATGAAATAGATAAATCTAAAAAATATAAAGGACGAATAGAGTATTTTATAAAACAGGATTATATAAATAAGTATGTTTCTAAACATAAAATTGATTCTATTGAAAATCAAGGCTATAAAATTTTTACAGGAAGTTTAAAATCAAATAAAGTACCATTGCTTTTAAACTAATTTTTCTGTAGATGTTAAAATTATTTTTAATTTGTTTACCTAGCTGGGCTCTTCCAAATTGGACAAAAAGCGACTAAAAACATTGCGGCTGATAAAACTAAAGATGTAATAAAAAAGGTTAATAATTAAATTACATAATAATGGATTATAAAAATTTACTTTATAGTATTTTGTTTGGAATATTGACTGTTGGATACTATAAAATCTATAAATGGTGGTTAGAAGGAAGGGATGAAAATCCTATTTTCTATAAACGTGACACTAATATTGGAACATTTAAAAATTGGGTTATTATAATTGTTTTAGCAATAACATCGATTGTATTTTTTTTCAAATCACTTTAGTTTCTAAATTTAATATAATAAAAAAGATGAGTTTTCAAGAAATAAATAGTTTTATAGCTCCAATTGGATTAATAATAGCAGGAGTGCTTATGAACTTGTCAAAAAATAATGAGATGTTTGGTAAATTTAAAAAATTTTCGTTGTTTTTTGTTATTGGAGGAATGATACTTTTGTTAACTAGAATATTAAGGTAATGGGTAATGTGGTAGTGTATCAAAATTAGTGATGGCTTAAAATGATTAAGTTATTATTTTGATAATCAATACTTAAGTGGTAATGTATCAAAATTAGTGATGACTCAAATTTTATAATTTAATATATTGATAACCAGTATTTAAATTAATTTATTTCAAACAAGGGGAGACGATATGTCTCCCTTTTTTTGTCCTGGTAAATGTTATGATTGTGCACTTGTATTATTCATGGGCTTGTTCATTGAAAACTTGTCTTTAAGTATTTTCATATCATCGCTTACTTTTCTGTCCAGGACTTTGGCATAGTGCTGGGTGGTGCGTAGGTTTTTGTGTCCTAGCATTTTGCTCACGCTTTCTATGGGTACACCGTTAGTGAGGGTTACGGTAGTTGCAAAAGTATGTCTAGCAATGTGAAAGGTCAATTCTTTGTTGATCTCACAAATTGCCGCTATTTCTTTTAAGTAGGCGTTCATCTTCTGGTTGGATAGAATAGGGAGGAGCTTATCCTCGTTAGTGCTCTGTGGGTGGTTGTCGTATTTGTCAATAATCATTTGTGTTACTGGGAGTATGGGAATTTTTGAGGCGCTTTCTGTTTTTTGACGGTGGGTAAATATCCACTGTTCTCCATCAATACCGTGGCTTATGTGTGACTTTGTTAGGTTTTTGACATCAATGTAGGCTAAACCGGTAAAGCAGCTAAAAAGGAAGATATCGCGTACTAGCGAGAGTCTTTCTGTTTTGAAGTCTTTTTCAATAATGGATTGAATTTCTGTCTCGGTAAGATACACTCGTTCTACTTCTTTTACTTTGGCTTTGTAATTGGCAAATGGGTTTTTATCCAGCCAGTCGTTGGCCAAGCATAGCTTGATGATTTTATTGAAGTTTTTGATGTACTTAACGGCAGTATTATTGCTGCAGTTTCTCACGCTACGGAGCCAGAACTCGTAATCTGTGATAAAAGCGTGGTCAATTTTTGTGATGTCAATGTCGGATATGTTGTATTTCCACTGCATGAACTCGATGGTGTGTTTTAAAGAGGTGGTGTAGCGCTCTAACGTTCCTGGCGCGTATTCTTTTCCAATGAGCTCTTTTATCTTGTTGTTATGGTCTTGGAATATGGGTACGAGCATGCGTTTGCGATTCAGTTTATGATGCAGCGCATTTTTTAGATTTTCAATTGTGATCTCCAGCTCACTGGCGATTAATTTCTTTTCGGCTGTAAATATTTTTACTTTTAAATTATCAAGATGTGCATTTAGTAAACGCGCTTCTTCTGAATTACCTCTCATTCTGGAGGTATCTGAGTTCCATTTGTCGGGATCGATGTATTTGCCAGTGCTATTATCTAATCGCTTACTGTTAATGGTTATTCTTTGAAAAATAGGAGCAAGTCCTTGATTGTTGGTTTTTACTCTTTTGAGGTAAAAAAGAATTGAGATGTTTGCATTCATAATTGGTGACCTTTATGTTTATAGAAATTTAGATTTTCTATCAACACAAATCAAGATGTTCAATTACTGAACCCTATGTAATTCAAGGGTTGGCTAGGGTAGGGGCACCTGTTTTTATAAAATATAGATGTGCCCCTAATAGTACCCCTTTTTAATTGAGTAATTATGTTTATTTTGGATATGAGTACCAATAAAAAACCCTCTAAATCATAGGATTTAGAGGGTTTTAGTTGGGTTTTTGAAAAAACCAGCGGAGAAAGAGGGATTCGAACCCTTTAAATTTTATCAGTGAAATCAAGACTTCCCATTTTTGAAATCACACAGGGTAACTCATAGGGTAACTGATTTTTTATATGTGTCAATTGTACTTACGTAAATGAACAAAAAATAATTGAAATGAAAAAATTTTGGTTCAACTTTAACATAATTTATTTAGTCTTGGAATGTTTTAATTTAAGTTGCTTTTGCAATAATTTCGGTTACTAAATTATATTTTATCTTCAAATATGATTTTGAACTCTTTAGAAATTACTTTTTCACCTTCCCCTAAAGAAGCTCTAATGAACACTGTAACTTTTTCTCCAATAAAATCTGGAAAAAATACCATTTGCTGTTGTGGTATTAATAGGGAATTATTGGGTTGGCTTTTTCAATGGATGTACAATGTGAAAATTATCAGTCCGCCATTACTACAAGAATACTACAGTAAAACATTATCTAAGATGCAAACTACGCAATCAAAAAATCAACCGTTTGTGTATAGGAATATTTTTGAGTCTAAGTAGGTAATAGAAATTATAGTTTTAATGATTGCACCCAACGAGTTTGTATTACTTTATTTGTAAATTTTTATAAAATTAAATGTGAGTTACTAATTGTTTCTTTAAAATTAGTTTCTACTTTGGCTATTTCAGCAAATTCATACCATTTAGTAACCGTTTCACAAATTTGCTGAATGATGGTATTTGCTTTTTTTATATTCATTGATTTTGCTAATATCAATAAATCTTCTTTTGTAATATTGGTTCTTTTTCCATTGATGCTCAGATTGTGTTGGCTAACCCAATTACTATCAGGGCGATAAGCAAAACAAATATCATAAGCTGGTGCTAATTCCCAATTTCCATCTTTTTTTAGTCGAAATGCAAAGTTTTTGGTGTGGTCATCACAATTTCTGGCTATTACATTAAAAACCATTCTTCTAAACAACTGTTCGGCTTGTTTATAAGGTAGTTTAAGTAATCGCATGGTTTGGAATACTTGTTCGTAGCTAAAACTTGTAATTTGGTTGAAATCATAATGCTGTATGGCACATAATGTTTGGATGTGGTGTTTTTCTTCACCCCCTTCACGGTCAAAACGTTTAGTCATGAAATGTGCTCTACCATTTTCTTCCATTAATCGACATTCCATCATTTCTATTTCACAAGCTTTTGCCATTAGGTAATACGCCATTTCAATTCTACCATAGCCAGTACTTTCACCAAATTGGACATCACTTACTGTATCTAATTTAATTAACCAGTGTTCAAAACCTCTAGGAGCTTTAGTTTGTCCGGATTTTACTTGACCTGTTTTTTCATTATAGGCAATAATTGCTTTGGGTCTCGCTCCACCTGCTGAGGTTCCTATTTTAAGAATGTCTAACATGGCTTGTTGCTCGTCTTCGTTCAGGTTGGTTTGAAACCCTTCTCTTTTGGCAAGCATTTTTCGGGTAATGGTAACTAAACTATCCACTTCAATATCAAATGCTTTTTTTGTGCTTTTGAATTGAGAAGGTTCGAACTCTAATGCACCCATACCTCGTGTTCCAATAAAACATAAGAGTTCAACTGGATTCATGCTGTTTTCTGGTCGACCGTTTTGCGCTAACCAACTATTGATTAATTGGTTTCCATAATCATCGGGTAATACATCGGCTAATAAACCGGGTAATCCTTTGAATGTTTTCACATCCCGTAGTTCCGGGAACGAAAAAATACGTTTGGTGCTATTTGCAATTGGCATTTTTAATGGAGCCAAATCCGATTTAGTTGCAATAAATTTCGGTTCGTATTCAAAACTAGCCACACCTGTTTCCTTGTTCCATGCTACGGCACCAACTCTTTCTCCCCATATTTTCAAAAATGCTGTTGTAATCATTACCAATCAGATTGTTTTGCGTTATCATTATCATTTTTTCTAGCGCGTTGTCTTTTTTGTTGTTCTTGCTTTGCCAGTTCTATAGGACTAATTTCTTGTTTTACGGAAAAGACATCTAATAGCTGCAAAATTTCTAAAGCCCTCATGATTTGAATTAGCGAAATCATTGTTATGGCTTCACCATTTTCAATTTGGCTAAGTGTCCATCGGTTTATACCTGCTTCACCCGCCAATTGTGCTTGCGTTTTATTGATTTTTAATCGCTCGTTTTTAATGAACTCTCCAATTTTACTTACTATAGCTGTATCGCTCATTGCTACCCAGTCAATGTTGGTATTTCCCATTATTATTGCTTTAAATTGCACTTAGTGTTGGTATTTACAAACAAATATATTAAAAATTAATAGTTAAAACATAATTATAACAAATATTTTTTGTTGGTAAATACCATCGTGAGTGTAGTAAGTTGTATTTAGTGTTGGTTTTTTGCTGTCATTAAATACTTAATTTCAGCCGTTATAAAACTATAAAATCTAAATCTTCTTTTTTATTATTATTTTCATATGGAATTTTAACAAGTATAAATCGTCAGTAAAAACGGGACTGATTTAGATTTAAAATTTCTACCAAAAATGCTCGAGTAACTCTACATAATCATTAAATTAATTGCCTTTGAAGATTTATAGTAGGTTAATCGTCATTTTATAAGTAGATTTTATATGCAAAAGCATATAAATTACTGTAAATGATAAATTTTATATGCAAATACATATAAAATTTATAAAATGATTATAATTTATCAATCCATTTTTCGATTACTGAGAGAAGGTCATTAAAATCAGGCTGACCATTGTAATATAATTTAGCCGTTTTTTCATAGCGTTTAGTAAATTGCTCTCTTAGTTGAGCATTTTTTAGTAAAAATGCCTCGTTTTTGGCGATTGGAATTTCATAATCTTTTGAAGGAAAACGAATTGCTTTATGTTTTAGATATTCTTTTGTGCCTATAAATTCTTGCACTTTCTTATCTTGTAATAGACTATACACATCATAATACTGACGCATTAAATTTTGTCTTTCTTTTTTATCTTCTTGTTCTTGACGAAATTTTGTTGCAATAGTTTGTAATTTTTCAACAAAAGTGTAGCCAATGTGGTAACATGCAATATTTGTAGCTCGATTATCAATTATATCGACGTTTTGTTGGATAGCTCTGTCATAAGCCCAAGATGAAATAGTAATTGGATTGTTTGGTGTTACAGTGTCAAAGCCAACTTCTAATAATATCCCTTCTTTGACACCGTCGATAGATTTAGCTGTACTTTCATAATGTAATCTTATTCCTCCGCTACGGTATTGTCTTGTATCATCAAATGTTTCATCTCTAATTACAGAAACAATTCCGTTTATTTTTATTTCATCGGCTAATATGTTGTAAAAATCTCTTCTTTTTTGGATATTACCTTGATTGTTATTGTTTGGGTTCTCATTGATTTTCATTTCGGCAGGTGGTAAAATATGTAAATCAATATCTTCTGAAAAACGATGTATAATTCCATATCCTTTAGAAAGAGATGTTCCTCCTTTTAGTTCAAATTGAAATCCTTGTTTTTTTAAACCATAGAGTATATGCATAATCCAATAGTCTTTTTCTACTAACCCGGGTTCGATATTTAATTCTGCTCCAATAATTCTGAGCAAATCCCGAAAGTTTTTATGGTTATGTAAGTAGTCAGGCATATTGTTTTATATAACGGGTTCTAATAGTTTTTTTGCTTTCAGGCTACCATATTCCAAAAGGGATTTTTTTAGTTTTTTTGTATCCATTGTTTTTGCCTTGTAAAGTACTTTTGATACTAACTCATCCGAATCTTCAGCTAGATGCTCTATGTTATTTAATAAATCAACTAATAAAAATTCGGGTGTTACTTTGCTTGGAAAATGAGGTTTTACTCTAAACGAATACATCATGCCGCCAAGCTCAAAATCTCCATGTCGCTTATGATTATATACTGTTTTGCTATTATATAGTTGAGTAGTTCCAACGCCCAACAAATTATATTCATTTAAAGAAGTTACTAAAAAACGTTTGTCTTTCAGAAAAGAACGTACTAACACATCCTCTTCTGGAGGGGCTTCTCCAAAAACTGTTACTTCGGGGTAGTAGTATAAGCCTTGAGATAACTTTTTTAGTATACCATAACTAACTAATTCGTCCAAGTGACGGTCAACAGATTTTGACCATTTGGATAAATCAGCTCTACGATATACTCTTCCTCGTTTTAAATGCTTTTTTAGTTCTTGCAGCTTATTCATAAGTACAAAGGTAACAACTAAAATTGAAATGCATAATATTTTATTAAAAATTCATGCAAATTATTTTAAATAACTGTAAGTATTTAGTATGAAGTTAATTGATTTAATTCTTTTGCGAATGCTTTTTGGTTCTTCCATACCATTCAATCGGCATAGACGTAGATGTTGGTTGTATTGAGTGTCATCATATAAATTACTTTAATAGTTCTAAGTCTTGAAGTCGTCTGCCTAACTCATCATCAGCGGCAAGCTTTAAAAAATCGTTTTGCAGTCCTAATACTCTTAATACATTAAAATAAGCTCCCATTGCTACACTTGGACGGCCCGATTCTATCAAGTAAAGAGTGGAACGAGCAATATCCGCACGCTCTGCCACTTGAATGGTAGTTAACTTTCGTCTTTTACGAGCTATTTTTATATTTTTCCCCATTTTTTCTAATATCGAATAGTGTTTTGGAAAAATGGATTGTTTTTTAGTATTCATAATTAAATGATTGTTATTCTGAGCAAAATTAGTTCTTTTGTTTTAAATAACAATCATTTTTTTTTATTTCAATTTATTCTTTTGTGAATTATTATTGCCTTAAATTTTTCATACCATGCTTTAATAATAATTCAAATTTAAGAATTTTGAAAACACTCTCTTAGATTTCAACTAAATCAGTCCACTTTTTACTGACGATTTACAAGTACCAAAAATTTAAATTAAAAACAAATCAAAAAAAAATATTTTCTTTGAATTATTAACTAAATACTCTCTTAGGAAAAGTTCACTTTAGTTTGAATACGTACAAATTAACAACAAATCAAAAAAAACTTTTATCTTTGAATTATTAACTAAATACTCTCTTAGGAAAAGTTCACTTTAGTTTGAAGACATACACTCTTATGAATGATGCCGTTTATAAGTTCAAACGTTATGAGGATTCAAGTTTGGAATATGTTAGTTTAAATAAACACGAAGGAGAAGACATTGGACTTTATGACACTATCGTTAAACGAGATGATTATGAGGATAATTTTGTGAATTTTGAAATGTAATTAACTCAAGTATTTTAACAATTAGGTAAATGACTTTAAAAGATTTTTTCACAAAATTATTAAACTGTGGTCAGGAGATTGAGATTTATTATAATCAAGATAATCGTGATGATGTTTTTGGATTCAAAATAAATAATATTGATTCAAATTACATTGATTCAAATGATTTTGTATATGAGATAAATGAGGAAATACAAGTTGCTTTTACTGGAACTAAATCAACTTTAATTGAGAGAGGGGAAGGGAACTCTTCATATTTTATAAACAAAAACAAGTGCATTAAGAGAGCAAACTATTTTGATTGGGTGACTGGATATGACCGAATTTGGATTGATGAAAATCAAACTCATTTTGAGTTTGGAAAAATAGAATTTCCATTTCAAACTTTAATAATCAATAAGAGTAATAATTACCTTGAATTAGAAGAAGAGTCAAATCTAAAAAAATTAATTCCAAATAAATTATTTGAAAGTTTTCTTTCTTACTATCGTAAACTATTAAAACCGTTTCAGGAAATTGAAATAGAATTACAATTTGACATTTTCAACGATGGCATAACTATATCACAAATTAAATCTATTAGTGGTTTTTATTAAGAGAATGTAAATTTTTCATTATTGGATGAATCTAAAGTTGAATTTTCAGAAGTAGAACTTCAAAATTTACTGTCTGAAAATTTTAATTTGGATATAGAATTAGTAAAAGAATGATTATGAAAGGCATAGATAAAATATGTATAAATGGCAGAGAGTATTTACCTATTGGGTTTTATATGGATAATAATGATGGTATATATTATTATTATCCCAAATCAACTGACATTGGTAGTTGGCAAGTTTTTTTTCAAAACGAATCTATGTTAATCAAACTGTGGGTAATCGGTAATATAAATTACAATTTGGAGGAACAAAATTTAGATTCGTTTTTTTCAACAGAATTGGAAAATTTCATAAAAAATAATAAGGAAAGCTTAAATAATTTTGTTCAGAAATATTTTATTGACGATGGAGTTATGCTAAATGATTATTTTGAAGATTTTATATTTGGAAGATTTTCTCAGTACGGTGATGGCGAATTAATTGACGATTGGAGTTTATCTAATGAATTGTTAGCTACTGAATTAATATTCAAACTAAACGATTCTAGTTATACCATAAACATTGCACCCAAAAAAGAAGGTGAAACTCTGAACTATAGCAATTTAACAGATTTAGTATTTATCCAACAAGATATGTATTCAACCTTAGCGAAAGATATTGAAGAAATAAGTAAAAAAATATTTAATTAATAATAAATATTTATTAAGTATTTTACTGTTTTATAATTAAATAGAAGGAAACAAAAAAATAATAAATTCTACAATTTCAGAGAGATATTCAAAACTTACTCAGGAAGATTTATTAGTATTAAAGAAAAAATATGACACCGATTATGATAATTATTGGACATCAAAAAACAAACCTCCAAAGTTTGGTCATATTTCGATGGAGGAGTTTAAAAAAAGACTGAAAAATTCTTCGATAGATTTTTTTAAAAAATACGGAGAATTATAGATTCCAGATTCTTTTAATTTTACTTTTTAAAAACATTCTGATAATGAATAAATTCAAAAATTCGTATGAATTGATAGTAGACTTAGTAAGAAATAATTTATTAAGTGGTTTTTATTTAAGTTCTGCACCGATGTATTTCGACCTTGATTTACAAACTAAAATTGAAGATACTAAACTATTAAAACATATAGAAAACATTTGTAATTCGTGGATGCTTGAAAATGCTAAAAACGAGGGATTCTATAATTTTATCTTTGAAAAAAATGGAGAATTAATTCTTGATGTAAGTACTCACAATAACTTATTAAATAATTATGGGAATCCATTTGATTTACAAGAAATATTTTCAATTTTTTTAAATGTACTAAACATTAATTCTTTTGATAAAGAAGAATGGTTTGAGAATTTTTTGGAATTAACTATTAATTTTGAAAGAGCGAATAATAACTGTGTACTTGAAGAATTCAAGTTTGAATTAATTGATGAAGAATACATTTCAAAAAAGGAATTTGACTATTTGAAAAATAATTTGTCAATAGAATTAAAAAAATCATTAGAAGTATATTTTATTGAAAACATAAATATCAATAACTATGGTATTTCTGATTTTTCAATTTCAATTCAACAAAACAACTTTAATAGTATTGTAGTTTCTAATAAAATAAAATATCGAATCAAAGATTTTTTTATTAATGATAATGTTAGTTTTTCTATATAAACATCTTAATAAAAACCAACTTCAAATTATTTATAACAAAGTATTTTAAATTAAATCATTGCTAATGGGAAAAATTGAGTTTAAAGAAAATAAAAGTGATTTATATAAAACATACATTGACATTGGTTATTGCGAAAGTGATTATTACTTTTTAAATTTTTATCTACTTACATCAGAAAACAAATCTGGGAAAAAATATTTTAAAAATTATTCTTCTTGGTTTGAAAACTATAAAACAGAAAGTATAGGTTCACAAATGCTCATTCTTCGATATTATATTTCAGAGTTTATGGGATGGTCAATCGGTGAGGACAATATACAGTATGATTATTTTCTAGAAGTATATGGCATAGAGACAACTAATGTAATTAAAGATAATTTAGAAACTTTTCGAAAATTTATTGATAATTGGTTTTATCCACAAACTTCAATCTTCAGAGGTCTAGATTTTACTGATTTTGAATTTGATGATTCAATGACAGTAACAACGACAGATAAAAAGAGTACTGAAAATGAAATCGAATTTGAGGACGGGACAATGATTCGTTTCTTTGGTGAAAAAGATGACCTAAAATCTTTTTTTGTGTTAGAGACTGATTACCAAAGTTTAAAAAATGATATTGAATCAATATTAGAAAAATTTAATGCGAATCAAAAATAAATATTATTTTTGTAGTGTATTCCGAACCCATTAGGGTACCAACCGAGTGAAGTCACCGCGGTGGTAAAACAATACGGACTGTCAAAGTCAAAATAAACGTAATTGAATTACTTTATTACTTCGGGGTACAAATAATAAACAAACCTTTAATTATTTGTATGAACAAATTAGTATTACACATTCCACATTCATCTGTCGAAATACCATTAATTGACGGATATGTTTCAACTCAGGATAAAATTCAACAAGAAATCATCAAACTGACCGACTGGTACACAGATGATTTATTTGACTCGGAAGTGGACGATAAAATTGTTGCACCTTTTTCAAGAATTTTCTGTGATGTCGAACGATTTGCCGACGATGAACTTGAAATAATGGCTAAGGTAGGAATGGGAGTTCTTTATGAGAAGTTTGATAATGGTGATTTACTCAGAATAGTTGCTCCAGAATTGAAGGAGGTTGTTCTAAAGGATTATTATTGGAAACACCACAACAGACTTACTCAAGTAGTAAAAGACACTATCCTAAAAAGTGTGTAAGTTTAAAAATATAGGGGTTTTACTTTTTTAATTAAAGTTGAACCCTTTTTTCAAATATAGTTAAGAACTGGTTGAGGATTAACCCCCAATTATGGATTGGC
>JBEENX010000017.1:0-35175 GCA_041191945.1 Bacteroidota bacterium | reverse complement strand
CCAATGATTTCGCCAATAAGTTCTTCTTTCGATTTGATAGTTGCCAAAGCATCTAACTGATCGTCTCCAATGTAAACTTCAGAGTTAATATAAGCCCCTTTTAATACAGGCTTATCAGATTTTTTTCTGAAATCTTTAATTATTTTTCCAGGTGCATTTGCTATATCTGCAATAAAAATAGCGCTGTTGCCAGTTAAAACTGATTGTAAATCGCCATAATCATTATCAGAAGCTTCCATTGCTTTTGCAAGTAATGTATTTTTTACAACCTCTAATTTAATACCTGCTTTAAAACAAGCTCTTCTTAAGTCTGAAGTAGTCTCTGCATTTAATCCAGAAATATCAGATACATAAATAACATTTGTACCAGCTAACTGTGCAGTTAAATCTTCAATCGCGATTGATTTTTCTTCTCTAGTCATACTAAAAATTTTTAACTACCAATTATACTGCTTTTGGATCCAACGCAATTGCAGGACTCATTGTGCTTGTAAGGTGAATACCTTTAATATAGGTACCTTTAGCAGCAGTTGGTTTAAGTTTGATTAATGTTTGAATAATTTCGTGTGCATTGTCATAGATTTTATCAGCATCAAAAGATACTTTACCTATACCTGCATGTACAATACCAGTTTTATCAACTTTAAAATCGATTTTACCAGCTTTAACTTCTTGAACTGCTTTTGCAACATCCATAGTTACCGTACCTGTCTTTGGATTTGGCATTAAACCTCTAGGTCCTAAAACACGACCTAATGGACCCAATTTACCCATAACAGCAGGCATAGTGATGATTACATCAATATCAGTCCAACCATCTTTTATTTTTTGAAGATAGTCATCTAAACCAACGTGGTCTGCACCAGCTGCTTTAGCTTCAGCTTCTTTATCAGGTGTTACAAGAGCTAATACTCGTACATCTTTTCCTGTTCCATGAGGTAATGTTACAACACCTCTAACCATTTGATTCGCTTTTCTAGGATCAACACCTAAACGTACTGCGATATCAACAGACTCATCAAATTTTGCAGAAGCTACAACTTTAATTAACGCCGCAGCATCTCTCAAAGTATATAGTTTGTTCTTTTCAATTTTTGAAGCAGCCTCTTTTTGCTTTTTTGTCAATTTTGCCATGTCTTTCTTTTAATTAAAAAGGAGCTTCTCCTGATACAGTTATACCCATAGATCTAGCTGTTCCAGCAACCATACTCATAGCAGATTCAATAGTGAATGCGTTTAAGTCTGGCATTTTGTCTTCAGCAATAGTTCTAATTTGTTCCCAAGTAACGCTAGCTACTTTTCTACGATTAGGCTCACCAGAACCAGATTTAAGCTTTGCAGCTTCCATTAACTGAACGGCCGCTGGAGGAGTCTTAACAACAAAATCAAATGATTTGTCTTTATACACAGTGATTACCACTGGGCATACTTTGCCAGGTTTATCTTGAGTTCTAGCATTAAACTGCTTACAGAACTCCATGATGTTTACCCCAGCAGCTCCTAAAGCAGGTCCAACCGGTGGCGACGGGTTCGCAGCACCTCCCTTAACTTGTAGTTTAACTACTTTACCAATTTCTTTAGCCATTTTTTAAAATTTTAACATTACAATTATTGGAAGCAATTGTAATGGTTATTATAGATGTAACAAAAATTATACTTTTTCAACTTGCATAAAGCTTAATTCTAAAGGTGTTTTTCTTCCGAAAATTTTCACCATTACTTCAAGTTTACGCTTTTCATCATTAATTTTTTCAACTGTACCGTTAAAACCATTAAAAGGACCATCAATAACCTTCACTGTTTCTCCTAAGCTGAACGGTATTGCTTGAGTATCCGTTGTAACAGCTAACTCATCCACTTTACCTAACATCCTATTTACTTCAGCTACTCGTAAAGGAACTGGTTCCCCATTTTTAGTTTCACCTAAAAAACCAATAACACTAGTAATAGACTTTATAATATGCGGAATTTCTCCCACTAAATTAGCTTCAATCATTACATAACCGGGGAAATATACTTTATCCTTGGCTATTTTCTTGCCATCTTTAACGGTTACTATCTTCTCTGTTGGGACTAATACTTGAGAAACATAGTCCTCCATACCCAAACGAGCAATTTCAGTCTCGATATAAGTCTTAACCTTATTTTCTTGACCACTTACCGCACGAACGACATACCATTTTTTGATATTATTATCTGTCATCGCAAAAAGAATTAAGCTTTTATCCAATTAAAAAATCCAGCTAATGCTTTTGCAAAAACCTCATCTACACCCCAAGTTGCCAAGGCGAATACAACTGAAAAAACAGCAACAACAATTGTTAGACGTTGTACTTCTGACCAAGAAGGCCAAGTTACATTTGATTTTAATTCTTCAAATGCTTCCGATATGTAATTAACAACTTTTGTCATTATGATATATATTTTGCACGGGCGGAGGGATTCGAACCCCCATCAACGGTTTTGGAGACCGCTATTCTACCCTTGAACTACGCCCGTTTGTTAATAAAAGCCAGTAATGACAAACATTACTGGCTTTTGAGTTTTATACTTTAATAGTATTATAGAATTTCAGTTACCTGACCAGCACCTACAGTTCTACCACCTTCACGGATAGCAAAACGTAAACCTACGTTCAATGCGATTTCGCTCAATAAGTTAACCTCAATAGTTAAGTTATCTCCAGGCATAACCATTTCTACACCAGCAGGCAATGTAATTACACCTGTTACGTCTGTTGTACGAACATAGAATTGTGGACGGTAGTTATTATGGAATGGCGTGTGACGACCACCTTCTTCTTTTTTCAAGATATAAACCTCAGCTTTGAATTTAGCGTGTGGTTTAACTGAACCTGGCTTACAGATTACCATACCTCTTTTAATATCGGCTTTATCAATACCTCTCAATAACAAACCTACGTTATCTCCAGCTTCACCTCTATCAAGGATTTTACGGAACATCTCAACTCCTGTAATTGTAGAAGTTAATTTGTCAGCACCCATACCAATGATTTCAACAGGATCTCCAGTATTAGCAACTCCAGTTTCGATACGACCTGTAGCAACAGTTCCACGACCTGTAATTGTAAATACGTCCTCAACTGGCATCAAGAATGGTTTAGCGTTGTCACGAACTGGCTCTTCAATCCAAGCATCAACAGCTTCCATTAATTCAATAATTTTAGGTACCCAGTTTGGATCGTTGTTTAAACCTCCTAAAGCAGAACCTTGAACAACAGGACCATTATCTCCATCATACTCATAGAAAGACAATAAATCTCTGATTTCCATTTCAACTAATTCTAACAATTCTGGATCATCAACCATATCCACTTTGTTCATGAATACAACAATTCTAGGAATACCTACTTGACGTCCTAATAAGATGTGCTCACGAGTTTGTGGCATTGGACCATCAGTAGCAGCAACTACTAAGATAGCACCATCCATTTGAGCAGCACCAGTAACCATGTTTTTTACGTAATCCGCGTGACCTGGACAGTCAACGTGTGCGTAGTGACGGTTAGCTGTTTCATACTCTACGTGAGATGTATTAATAGTAATACCTCTTTCTTTCTCTTCTGGAGCGTTATCAATTTGATCAAATGATTTTGCTTGACAGTAACCAGCATCAGATAATACTTTCGTGATTGCAGCAGTTAAAGTAGTTTTTCCATGATCTACGTGTCCAATTGTACCGATATTCAAGTGCGGTTTGGAACGATTAAAATTTTCTTTTGCCATTTTACTTAATTTTTAATCTTAGTTATATATTTATTAGTGTTCAAATATTCTATTTTGAGCCAATGACGGGATTTGAACCCGTGACCTCTTCCTTACCAAGGAAGCACTCTACCCCTGAGCTACACCGGCAAGGATTGTAAAGTTTTCACCGGCGATCTTAAATTTCAAATCCAAATGATTTAATCTTTAAGCCATATTAGGATTACAAGCACACTTGTGATCCGTAAGGGTGAACCCTTACTAAATTTTCAGACTAAACTTTATCAAAGCAAGCTTTATAAAAATTTCATTGCTGAAAATTTTGTGGGGAGAGCAGGATTCGAACCTGCGAAGTTTTCACAGCAGATTTACAGTCTGCCCTCGTTGGCCGCTTGAGTATCTCCCCGAACCATTAAATTATCAGTATATAAAAATTGAGCCGATAGAGGGACTCGAACCCACGACCTGCTGATTACAAATCAGCTGCTCTAGCCAACTGAGCTATACCGGCATTTACCAATAAAAAAAGTCCGCTATTTCTAACGGACTGCAAATGTATAGATTTTATCTCTCTTTCAAAACATTTTTTCAAAAAAAATTCAATTTAGACCGATGTTCTTATTTTTTCTTTTCTTTTTACCAACAAACGTTCTAATGATTCTGTTGCCAAATCAACTGCTTCTTCGAATGTTTTGCATTGTTTCTTGACTACAAAATCGTCTCCTGGCACATTAATCTTTATTTCCACAAATTTATTTTCCTTATCACTAGCCTTCTCTACCTTCAAAAAAACATCTGACGCAACTACTTTATCATAATATTTTTCTAATTTATCCATTTTTTCTTGAATAAAATCAACCAGTTTTCTATCAACATTAAAGTTAACAGCGTGAATACTTACCTTCATAATCAAAAATTAATTAAACAATTAAACATTATAGAATTATTTCTGGTTCCTAGGATGCGCTTCTTTATATACCTTCTTAAGTTCAGACAAACTATTATGCGTATATACTTGTGTCGAGGCTAAACTAGAATGTCCTAATAATTCTTTGACTGAATTCAAATCGGCTCCGTTATTCAATAAATGAGTCGCAAATGTATGACGCAATATGTGCGGACTCTTTTTTGTTTTTTCGGAAACAATACTAAAGTACGAATTTATTAATCGGTAAACAAAAGAATCATTAATTTTTAACCCTTTTTTAGTAAGGAAAAGATAATCCAAATCTATTTTGTTTTCCAGTTTAGACCTTTCCAATAGATAACTATCAAGTTGAGAACCAATTACAGGCAAAATGGGAATAATACGCTCTTTGTTTCGTTTCCCTAAAACCTTAATAGTTTGTGCAGAAAAATTAACATTAGATATTTTTAAATGAATTAACTCTGTTCTTCGCATTCCAGTAGCATAAAACAGATCTATAATCAATTTATCCCGGACCGCTTCAAAACCAGAAGGATTTTGCAAATGCAGCAAAACAGCATCAACTTCTTTTTCAGAAAAAGGAATTTGGATCTTTTTAGGAGTCTTTAACGCTTTGTGTTTCAAAAGCGGATTCACTTCTATTTGTTTGGTTTTAAGAAGAAATTTATAATACGCCTTAAGCGAAGCTATCTTTCGATTAACAGAAACATTGGAAAGACCATCATCAACCAGAGATACAATCCAACTTCTAATTTGAGTATAATTAACTTGGTCAATGGTTGGCTGTTCGAATTGAACCAAATTAAATGATTCAAAAGATACAATATCATTCCAATACGCCTGCACAGTATGTGGAGAATATTTTTTCTCCAGCTCCAAATAATCACGAAATGCTTTAATATTATTATTCATATGTTTATATACTATTTTTTAGCGGTAACATATGGTATCGCATTTTTAATAATTGGTGTTTATCTCATCCATTTTATTTTCATCGGTATTCGATGATTTTCAATTGCTATCGCAAACGAGACATTAATAGCGATTTCATAAAAAAAACCGTTAGCATCAAAATTAAATAATTTTAATGACTAACGGTTAGTATTTCAATAAATTTAGAAATTAACTTTCTAAACTATCTTTTAAATTTTGGATGTAAGCCGCTTTCTGGAATTTCATTCTATTCGTTACAGATGGCTTAATGAAAGCTTGACGCGCACGCAACTGACGAACAGTTCCTGTTTTATCAAATTTTCTTTTATAGCGCTTTAATGCTCTATCGATATTTTCTCCGTCTTTAATTGGTATAATTAACATAATATAGACACCTCCTCTCGTTAAGGCTGCAAAAGTATATTTTTATTTTTAATTACAAACACAATTTCTAAAATATTTTGGGCGTGCCGGCGAAACACATCTGCTTTTAAAAACACACACCTCCATTCGCCGTCAGGCTATTCGCTACAAGTCCTCATTGCATTCCGGGCTTTTCGCTACTATCCTTCACGCAAAACACCAAGAAATAAAATTTCTAGACGTTTCTTTTTTATCAACTATTCTAAAAACTAATCCTTCAATATATTTCTAGAAATCACTACTTTCTGAATTTCAGTGGTACCCTCTCCTATGGTGCATAACTTTGCATCCCTATAAAACTTCTCTACAGGATAATCTTTAGTATATCCATATCCTCCATGAATTTGAATGGCATCGGTAGCTACTTTTACACACATTTCAGAAGCATACATCTTACCCATAGCACCAAGTGTGGTAACCGGTCTATTATTTTCTTTTAAGAAAGCTGCCTTGTGCAACAACAACTCGGCGGCTTCAATTTCGGTAGCCATATCGGCTAGCTTAAACGAAATACCTTGAAACTCCGATATTGCTTTCCCAAACTGATGTCTTTCCTTGGAATATTTTAAAGAGGCCTCATAGGCACCTTTAGCAACCCCAAGAGCCAAAGCTCCTATAGAAATCCTGCCTCCATCTAAGACTTTCATTGCCTGAATAAATCCCTGCCCCACTTCTCCTAAACGATTTACATCTGGAATTCGACAATTATCAAAAATCAATTCTGCCGTTTCACTAGCACGCATCCCTAATTTATTTTCTTTTTTTCCTGAGCTAAAACCTGGCGTTCCTTTTTCAATCACAAAAGCAGTCATCCCCTTAGAATCTCCTTTTTCGCCAGTTCTAACTACAACTACAGCTATTTGACCTGAAATAGCGTGTGTGATAAAATTTTTAGCTCCATTAATAATCCAATCATCTCCATCTCGAACCGCAGTGGTATTCATTCCTCCTGCATCAGATCCTGTATTATGCTCTGTCAAACCCCAAGCACCAATATGCTCTCCTGAAGCCAATTTAGGAAGCCATTTTTTCTTTTGCTCTTCATTTCCAAAAGCTAAAATATGATTGGTACATAGTGAATTATGAGCCGCAACAGACAACCCTATTGACGGATCAACCTTGGAAAGTTCCTCTACAATAGTAATGTATTCATGATACCCCAAACCAGAACCACCCAATTCTTCAGGAACTAAAATTCCCATAAATCCCATTTCTCCTAATTTTTTAAACAAAGGAACTGGAAAAATTTGAGCTTCATCCCACTCCATAATATGAGGTCGAATATTGTGTTCTGCAAAATCTCGTATCGACTGCGCAATTAGCAATTGTGTTTCGTTATAATCGAAATTCATAATTTATGGTTATGATTAAAAGTCCAAATATAAACTAATTATTTTTGCTTTATCAACAGGAAAATTTTTAATTTTTATTAAATCATCAATAGAATTGATAGAACCATTCATACTGCGGTAAATTACTATTTGTTTTGCTAAAGTATATTTGAAGTACGGAAATTGAGACAATTCTTTTATTGAAGCATTATTAATATCCACTTTTTTAATCCCTGAAAAAGAAATCACCTTAAAACTTTTATTCAAATTAACGACTACCTCAGGTGACAAACCCCAAATCTCACTCAATTGATCCATAGTTACAAAACCACCTAAGCTTTCTTTATAATTCAATATCCGTTGAGCAATCACTTCACCAACACCATACACCTTAACCAGCTCTTCTATGGTGGCCGTATTAATATCAGTCACTACTGTTTTTCCTTTTTTTACAAAAACGGGGTAATTTGGATTATTATACGTTTTCCATTTTGTTTTATGGTTCACCCAATCCGGAAATTTAAAATAAGGTGCAATTACCCTTAATAAAGAATCTGAAACTTGAGTTACTTTTTGAAATTCTTCAGCCGAATTAATAAATTTATTTTGTTTTCGAAAAGATAACAATCGATCTATTTCTTTTACAGTCATTCCTAATTTATAGCCTTTATAATCTGAAATAAAATTAGGATTAAAGGGATACAATTTAGAACTTCTAATCTGATTAGTTTCTTTTAAAGAATCGATTTCAGTTTGAACCGCAAGCCACTTTTCTTTTTCAGAATTTTCTTTTGTTGACCAACTAAAATCAACAAAAAAATAGAGTGTTTGCAAAAAAACAATAAGAACAAACAAAACAAAAAGACCAGTTCGCTGTGATTTAGAAAAATTAAAATACGGAGAAAACTTCTTGAAATTCATAGATTGGGACAATTTAAAATTTGGGAACTTAAAAATACAAAAAAAATGAATTGAAAACAGAAATCCGTACGAATTAGTCTTACTAAACAACCAACTTCTTTTCTAAAATTCAGTTTTTATAACTTTAAAAGCAATTATTGTTTTTATTTTTTACAAAAAACAATACATTTGAAACCTAATAACTATAAAAAACCTAAATATATGTCAATTTGGAAAAGAAAACCTTTAGCACAACTTTTAGCAGAAGCCGCTGATTCTGAAAAAGGATTAAAAAGAACGCTAACCGCTTGGTCATTAATTGCACTAGGTATTGGAGCAATTATTGGAGCTGGTTTATTCGTAAGAACAGCTACTGCTGCTGCTCAAAGCGCAGGACCTTCAGTAACAATAGCTTTCATTGTTGCTGCTATTGGATGTGCATTAGCAGGATTGTGTTATGCTGAACTTTCTTCCTCAATTCCAATTTCTGGAAGTGCTTACACGTATACTTATGCCACAATGGGGGAATTTTTAGCTTGGATAATTGGTTGGGATTTAATTTTAGAATATGCCGTAGGAGCTGCTACAGTAGGAATTGCTTGGAGTGAATACTTAAACAATTTACTAGTCACTGTCTTCCACGTAAGCCCTATTCCTTATGAATTTTCTCATTCTCCGTTTCAAACTTCAACCGAAGGAGTTCAAGGAATAATTAACCTTCCTGCCTTATTTATAGTGGGAATAATTAGTTTACTCTTAATAAAAGGAATTCAAGAATCTGCTTTTGTAAATGGTATTATTGTAATTGTGAAAGTAGCTATTGTTGTTCTTATTATAGCAATTGGATGGCATTTTATCAATCCAGCAAATCACACCCCTTATATTCCTGAAAGTTCAATTTTTACAGATGAACATGGCATAGACCATAGTTATGGAGGTATTATGGGAATTTTAGGAGCCGCAGGAACTGTTTTCTTCGCTTTTATTGGATTTGATGCAGTAAGTACAGCAGCACAAGAAACAAAGAATCCAAAGAGAGCAATGCCTATTGGTATTCTTGGTTCGTTAGCCGTTTGTACTTTACTCTACATTCTTTTTGCTCACGTTTTAACTGGAGTTGCAACAGTAGAAGATTTTAGAACTGGAGGTAAAGAAGCTTCAGTTGCCTTTGCCATTAATAAATACATGATTGGTTACGAATGGTTAGGACAACTAGTAACAGTAGCAATTTTAGCAGGATTTTCATCTGTTATTTTAGTAATGCTTCTAGGACAATCTCGCGTATTCTATGCTATGGGTAAAGATGGTTTATTACCAAAAGCGTTTAGTGATTTACATTCAAAATTCAAAACCCCTTACAAAGCAAACATCGTTATCCTGATTATTGTTGGTGCTTTTGCTGCTTTTATTCCTGGCGATATAGTAGGTGATATGACTAGTATAGGTACTTTATTCGCTTTTGTATTAGTTTGTATCTCTGTAATTATACTTAGAGTTAAAGAACCTAATATGGTGCGTGAATTCAAAACTCCATTTGTTCCTTTAGTTCCACTATTAGGAGTAGCAGTTTGTATCGCTATGATGTATGGTTTAGGATGGACTAACTGGCTCCGTCTCTTTGCTTGGATGGCGTTAGGTGTTGTATTCTATTATTCATACGGAAAAAAACATAGTGTTTTAAATAAAGAAAAATAAGTACATTAAGAAACTGAAAAAAGGAGCTTAATAGCTCCTTTTTTTTATACTCAAAATTTACAAATCAAAAACAGAGCTACGTTTAGCTCTAATCAAATCCTTTAATCGAATCCAAAAAGCTAATACTAAATAGACCGCAAACCACAATCCGACGGTCACAAAAGACAAATAAATAAAAAACAATCGGACACTACTGGCACGCATCCCTAAAGCATCCGCCAATCGAGAGGATACATGAAATCCATGTTTTTCTAAAAAAAATTTTAATTGATTCAATGTAAGTCGTATTTAATTCCAAAATTACATAAATTTCATTTAACTGATTAATTTTTAATCAATTCTATCCCAATAGCACAATTCATACATTTACCATAATTACAGTATTCATTTTTTAACTGCAATAAAGATTGTGTTTCAAATGTATTGTTAGCAACAATTCCAAAAGACTTAAATTTATCGATTACAGCATTTTTTTCGGGAGCAATTGCATGCAATAATTGAATCAAATTGTCACTATTTTCTTTTCCTTGACTTTGCGCATAAGCAAACTGAATAGGTACAATCGTATTTATTATAAGTAAATCAATAAATGATTTTGACAGCATTTTTTTCTTCTTTGGACTCACTTTATCAAATTGATAATGGCTTAACCAATACGATGTTGCGGATACTTCGAAAAGTGAATAGATAGCTTCAGCAGAATTTAACTCTATAATTTTTGAAAATAAATTGCGATGGACATGATACAACATAGCCAATTGCGACAAACGAATTGTTGGAAAATTATCCGGTCGGTGTTTAAAAAATTGCACTGGAGCTAGTACTGGCTTTTCTAATTGGTATTTTTGAAGTAAATAATAATACCTAAATTTTAAATCCTTAAAATAACTATCTTCCTTGTCAGAGTCCAACAAGCCTGCATTACCTAAAAGTAGCGCTTCTATATTTTCTGGTTCAAAAGATTCTTTTCGGATTACCGAAAATGGAAGCGCGCCAACTATTTTAAGAAACTGCTCCCCATTAGTATTCAAACCAAAATTTTTAGCCAATAAATTAAATAATACAGACTCCCAATCCGAATTAGTTTGAATGAGTAAGTTTGAAATAGATTTTGATTTTCTTTCTAAACGCTCAAAAAACAAACGCTCCTGCCAATTCCTTAGAATAAATTCATCAAAATCAGCCAATTGATTTTCACAAAAAACCCAAGATTTTGTAGAACGTAATGATTGGTAATTAACAACCGTTTTTGAAGCAACATAATTACTCAATTCTAAAACTGGAATAACTGAATTATCCTTTCTAAAAACATCAATATCATGCTCCCAAACTACATGAAGAATTACATTTTCATAGGCTGAGTCTTGTTCATGATGATGTGCATACCAATCGGAAGATTTCAAGTGTATTTCTACACTACCTGCCCATTTTTGATTGCCAATTATAATTTGAGCATTGAAAAAATCCGGGCCCGCTTGTTCTAAATAACGTCCAACATGAATAATACTAATAACTTCTCCTTGAGTAGTCATAAGATTTAGGGTGTTGAATTTTTTAAATTTCCAGAGGTAGTGTAAAAAATCTTCTTTCATTCAGGGGGCTATTAAATGAAAAACTAAAATACTAAAAAAGAATCATTTATTTCAGTTCCAAACCCCAAAAGAAAATTATTTTTTTATTCAAAGAAGTTCCAAACTAAACCAAATCGAATGGTAAGGTCGCGATAGGGATTATTAGGAGATGCATAAAAATTATTACCTGATAAAGAGGAATTAAAGTGTTCTGCTTTAAAATAAATTCGGGTTCTTTGAATTTTAGCATTCACGAAAAAATCAAGGTTAGGAAAGTTTCCAATTTGTTTCTCTCTTTGCACAAAAAACTCCCCGATTACTGGATTGTAATCATTTGCATAATATTTTGTAAAATAATTAAATACAACGCCTGTTTGCAAGTACAATGCTTTTTTGAAAAAATAATCCGTAAAATAAATCGTATTTCTTGTTACTAATTCCGGGACATTCAAAATAGCTTGATTTTGCTCCACTTTTTGATATAAAACAGTATTATCTAACGCAAATTTTCCAAACTGAAACTCTCTACTCAGCTTCAAAGAAAGATAATTAATAGTTCCTGCATATTGAGAAGGAGACACAATCTGTGTCTGAACTAATTTTTGAGCATCAGTAGAAACATCATCAAAAAACAAATGATCTTTTAAAACCGAAAATTGGAATGATGCATTTATCCATGGTGTTGTAGCACTTGCGGATAATGAATTGATTTTTTCGTTATTAAAATTATTAGACCAGTTATAAGCCACATAGCTACTTTGATGCAGATTGTAGTTATTATTTGGTAGTTTATTGATGTTTTGATACTGAAATGTAAATTGATTTTCAGCATCTAAATCAAATTGCATTTTGGCGTCTAAATTAGACAATGACTGATTGGTAATCGATCTAGAATACAAAAATTTTCCATTCCATTTGTTTTTTCGGTATTCGTATTGACCTCCTGCGCTATTTATTTTTTGAGACAAAGCACTTGGAACGGTTCGATTGTCAAAAATAAGAATCTGATTATAATAATAATTCGATCTAAAATCATCTACAAAAAACTGGAATTTCCCTAAGAATGTATTCTCATAGGTCAATCCTAGCTTATTATACATTTTATTATAATGAGTTTGATCATTAATTCCGCTTGTTTTAAATGAATCTCCAAATCGATATACAATAGTTCCACTTAAAGTTGAAGGGACGGTTGTTTGATTGTATTCAAAAAACTTGTTTTCGTAATTAAATTGGTGATTTACATACAAATTATTACTTTTTGAAAGTGTGTTTATTCTAAAAATATGATCTAAAAACACCCTCTTACCTTTAAGAAAAGACTTAGCATCTGTCAGAAAAACTTCTAATCGCTGTCTGTTCTTATAATCTAAATCACCACTTTCAAAATCATTAACAGTAGTAATACCTCCATTTTCTTCATTCAGAATATCTTGTTGTACATAATGAAAATTGGCTCGATACCTTTGATTGCTTGTATTATAACTGGTGGTAAACCTAAAATTACCTGCACTTGCCAATTGATTAATATATTTTCCTTGAGATCGTAATCCTCTATAAGCAATTGAAAAATTGAGATTTGGAGAAGTATTCAAAGTAAAAAAAGAATCTACTGATTGCCCCTTTAGTTGCGTTGTTTTAAAATATAATTCTGTAACTGGTGTTGCTACAGAGGCATATCTAATGGCATTTGCTTCTATAAAGTTAAAATGCTTTGCTTTAAACCCAAACTCAGGATAAGGAGAAAATTGAGTTAGACTATACTGTAATATATTATAGGTTTGTCCATCATTTGGAAACGGCAATAAGCCAAAAGTATCTTGCCTCAGATAATTATGACTATATTCTTTTTGAATGGTTAGAGAAGTATCTATGTAAGTAGTGTCTCTATCAATAGTGATCACTCTGTATAAATCTATAGTGGCTATCTTTTTCTTAGTAGAGATACTATCTGACACACTTCGATATGAGGAATTAAAATCAGCCGAACTCTTCTTCTCATTTTGAGAAAAAACAACAAGAGAAAGAAATAAAAAAAGTAAATTAAGATAAATTCTCATTTGCAAATAAAATAGGACATCTCCAATTAGCTGCACAAAGGTAATTGATATAAAGGGATAAAAAAAACAGCAGTAAACAATTGCTTACTGCTGTTTTAAGAATTATAGAAAACTACAACTAAATATTACCATCCTGGATTTTGTTGGGCTTTCAAAGTTGGATTAACCGCTGTTTCCAATACAGGTATTGGCCACAAGAATTTGAAATCAGAACCTGGAAGAGCTGGTACACCATATGGCCCAGAATAACCTGCACCTATTTGATATGAACTTGCCAAAGGAGAACCATTAGCCACCTTAGCTGGAATACCATCCATTGGATACAAATCATCACCTTGTAATCTATGAATATCTGCCCAACGACGACCCTCCATCAAAAACTCAATTCTTCTCTCTTTTAATATTGCTCCAACCATTGATAATTGATTTGGCAAACTAGTAGATGTGTAGGCTTGAGTAGAAGGATTTGCTAAAGCTCTATTTCTAACACGATTTAACAATGTTAATGCAGTTGTTAAATCTGGAGTAGATTTTCTAGCATGGGCCTCTGCCATATTCAACAATACTTCTGCATAACGAATTACAGGTGCCGCATCAGTATAAGTTACATCATCTTTGTATTTATTTGTATATTTTCTTCCTGCTGAAGTAAACACTAAATCACCCTCAGTTCTTCTTTTATCATCAGACAACCACTGAGGATCATTCCAAATAATTGGACTTATACTAACTAATAATCTTCTTTTATATTGTGAAGCCAAAGCTGCATTAACCCCTGGATTCATTGTAGAAGCATGCGCTATTGAAAAAATTGATTCAACATTGCTTAAATTATTAGCTGTCACAAAAGGATCTCCAGGATTAGCTGTTAATGCCAATGAAGATAATTTGTTACCTTCTGTAATAACATTTGCCCAATCTCTTTTATGTAAATACACTCTTGTTTTAAAAGCTATCGCTGCATTTTTAGATGCTTTACTTTTAGTAGTATTAGTAATTAAACTTTCTGCATCGTTCAAATCTGCAATAACTTTAGTATAGCACTCTGCAACAGTATTTCTACCTTTTAAAGATTCTGAATCAATTTCAGATTGAGTGTCAATTCCAACTTCTCTGTAAGGTATACCTGCATGAGATGCACCTGCTGAAAATTGGTATGGTCTTGCAAAATGAATCAATAATTCAAAATGAGTAATTGCTCTTAAAAATTTAGCTTGACCAATATAATCGTTTCCAACAGCAGAAGTAATGATTCCTTTTTGAACAGCTGCAGTAACACCTTCAATAACTAAATTACAACGGTTAATCAATCGATATCCATCAATCCAATAGTAGGAATTATTTGCTGTTCCTGGATCATATGTATTTGTATAAGTTAGCTGGTAAAATGCTTGTTCATTAACAACATCTTCTCCTCTACAGTCATTTTGTTGAACAAATGCAGCTCCCCAAACATAACCACGTCCTCCATTTGGAGATGTAGAATTATACTGACCGATAGCTGCAGCGTTATACATTCCATTAATTGATGCTTCTATCAAAGACGGTGTAGAAAATGCATCGTTAATTGAAATATTATTTACTGGAGATAAGTCTAAGATCTTCTCTTCAGTACACGACACTGATCCTACAACAAGAATCGAGAGCGTTATTAGTTTAAAAAATTGTCTTTTCATAGTAATTATAATTTTACGTTAACTCCAACAGAAAATATTTTAGCTCTAGGTGTTCCATTCAAGTCAACACCAGAAGTTTCCATTTCAGGATCTAACCCTTTGTAATTTGTTATCATTAATACATTTTGTCCTTGAACAAAGAATCTAATAGCATTAACATTAATTTTAGAAGTCAATGAAGCCGGTAAATTATAACCAAGAGTTAAATTATCCAAACTAATAAAATCTCCATTTTCAACAAAACGGGTTATAGCATTACTAGTTTGATTTAAGAAAGTATTTCCTCCAGCCCACAATTTAGGAGTCCATCCATCTCCAGGAGATGAAGGGCTTTGCCATCTACCTAAAATTTCAGTACCGTTGTTGTTAAAGTTTTGATTCATCAAGTCTCTTCTAGTCGAGTTGAATATTTTATTCCCTCCACTAAATCTTACTAAGAAAGTCAAATCAAAATTTTTGTAAACCATTTTTGAATTAAATGCTCCAAAATATTTAGGCAAAGTATTCCCTAAGATTTTTTTATCTGATTGAGTCAAAGTTGCAGCTGCTCCTGTGGCAGTTGGATTACTTGGATCAAACACAGTATAACTTTGTGAAGAAGGGTTACCTTGAACCAATGTTCCATTCGCCTTATAATATACAGGGAAACCATTCGCTTTATTTACTCCCCAATATTCAAATCCAAACAAAGAGTTCATAGATTCTCCTTGACGAATGATAAGATTTGGAGCAATATTTGTATCTGTTGAAGATCCTCCAATAATATCATTACCATCAGGTGTGGCAGTCACTTTATTTCTTTGTAAAGTCAAATTAGTATTGATATCCCACTTAAAGTTTTCTTTGTTAAACAAATTGAATTCAACCCCAAATTCATACCCGTCATTAACTAAACTTCCAATGTTTTTAGAAATAGAATTATTAGGAACTCCTAAAGATGGAGCAACAGGAGAATTTAATATTAAACCATCAATATCATTTTTGAAATAGTCAAAAGTAAATTTAACATTATCAAAAACCGTTAAGTCTACTCCAATATCTGTTTTTTTACTAGTTTCCCATTGTAAAGCATCATTACCGAACTGACTAAATCCTAAACCATTTAAACTACCATACGGTGAAGCTGATGTAAGACCTAAATATGGATATGATCCAATTTCTGTATTACCCACTTCAGCATACGAAGCTCTAATTTTTAATTCACTTACATATTTTGTAAATCTGTTAAAGAAAGATTCTTTAGCAATATTCCAACCTGCAGAATAACCTGTAAAAGTATTCCATCTTGTGTCCGAACTTAACTTAGACAAACCATCACGTCTGGCTGAACCTTGTAAGAAATATTTTTGTTTGTAGTTGTATGTTAATCTACCGATGTATGACATAATACCTACTTCAGTTACCCCTCCTCCAGACTCTTGATTTGCATAAGAACCTGTCACTAGATTTTGATTATAGAACTCATTCAATAAATTAGTCCCTACACCAAAAAATGATTGATTTCTTTCTTTTTGATATTCTACAACCCCAGTAGCAGAAATGTTATGAGCGTCAAAATACGTTTTATTATATGAAACTATATTTTGCACATTCCATCTAGTTAGATCTGTATTATTATTCTGCAACCTTCCTAAACTACCTCTACCGTCTCCATGAACTGGATCCCAGTACAGAAATCCTCCCGTATTACCATTATCTACACTCGCTTGTAATCTATAATTCAATCCATCAGTAATGTTAGCCGACATGAATGCATTTACCAATGTTCTTCTAATTTTGGATTGATATTTATTTTTATCTAAACTGTAAACAATATTACTGATATTATCTCCAACATTAGTTAAATTGTCCCAAGCTCCCATAAATCCATTAGACAAATTAATATTGTAACCTGTTGGATTATTAGCGTCATAAATAGGAGTATTTGGTAACTGTCTTATTGCATTAAAAATATTACCTGACAAAGAATTTCTTCCAGTATTCAAACCATCATATTCTGTCTGAGTTAAAGCAATGCTTCCACCAAATGTCAACCAATTATTAATTTTATGTTCGATATTTGATCTCAAATTATAACGAATCATTGAGTTTGATTTTGCTATACCATCTTGTTCTGTATAACCAAGTGAAAAGAAATATTTAGTTTCTTCATTACCTCCAGAAAAAGATAAATTATGATCTATTTGTAATGCACTACTATTTAGAACTGCTTTTTGCCAATCTGTATTATAATCAGTTCCTCTAGCCCACAATGTATTTGTAGAACTTATATTTGTTCTTTTCTCATTCGATATTTTGATAAAATCTGGTGTCTGCAATAAATCAAACGTTTTAAAAGGAGAAGCAAAACCTGTAACGTTATTATAGTTAACCACCATTGTTCCTTTTTTCCCTTTCTTTGTAGTTATCAAAATAACACCATTAGCAGCTCTTGAACCATAAATTGCAGATGCCGCACCGTCTTTCAAAACCTCGATAGATTCAATATCATTCGGATTAATATCTCCAAGTGCATTTGTACTTGCATAACCTCCGATATCTCCTGAATAAATTGGCATACCATCAACCACATAAAGAGGTTGAGTTCCAGAATTAATCGAAGCTATTCCACGAATTCTTACTCTAGGGGCCTCTCCAACAATTCCATTTGCAGTTGTTACTTGAACACCCGTAGCTCTACCTGCTAATTGTCCCTCAAAACTAGGCGTAACTAATCCCTGAATAGCTCCACCATTGATTTTAGAAACTGAACTGGTAACTTCTTTTTTCTTTTGTGTACCATACCCAACAACAACTACTTCTTCAAGAGTATTACCTTGTTGAAGCTTGAAGTTTATAGTAGTAGAAGCACCTACTTTTGCAGAAGTATCTTGCATTCCTACAAAAGAAACTACCAATACATCACCTACTTTTGCTTTGATAGCAAACTTACCATCAAAATCAGTTTGTACTCCATTTTTTGTTCCTTTAACGACTACGTTAGCGCCAGGAACGGGACCAGATGCATCTGAAACAACCCCAGAAACTGTTTTCTCTTGAGCAAAAGAAAACTGCATAGACAACGCTAGTAAAAGCGTATAAATCCACTTGAATTTTAATTTCATGTTAAAAAATTTTGAATTAGTTAATCACAAAACTCTTAATTAATTCTTAATAAAGCAAATCTTTATCATTATTATTATTTATATATGTTATAAAATCTTTCTATTGATTCCATTTTAATAAAAAATACTCATTAAAATTTACGATTTATTGAAATATATTTTAAAAAAAAATAATTTTGTAAAAAATATCTGTTTATGTTGTATAAATTTTATTTGACAGAAAATTTAGAAGCCGGTACTGACGAAGCGGGTCGGGGTTGCCTTGCTGGACCAGTAACTGCAGCAGCGATAATTTTACCTGCTAATTTTGAAAATAAAGTTCTGAATGACAGCAAACAGTTGTCTGAAAAAATAAGAGAAAAACTACGCCCAATTATAGAAGAGCAAGCTGTGTCCTTTGCTGTAACTCATTTAGAACCATTAGTTATTGACGAAATCAATATTCTAAACGCTTCTATCAAAGCCATGCAAGAAAGTATTTTGAAACTCAGCCCACAACCTGAGTATATTATTGTGGATGGCAATCGATTTAAACCTGTGCTAGATATTCCGCACAGTTGTATTGTAAAAGGAGATGCTAAATTTATGAGTATTGCCGCCGCCTCTGTTTTGGCGAAAACATACCGAGACGAGTATATGAACCGTATTCACGAAGAATTCCCGATGTACAATTGGAAACAAAACAAAGGCTACCCAACACAAGAACACCGCGAAGCCATTCAGAAATATGGAGTAACCAAATACCATCGCATGAGTTTTAGATTGTTACCCGAGCAGTTGAAGCTAGAAATTTAGATTTTTTTTTGCCACTAAGGTGCTAAGGCACAAAGATTAATAAAATGCTTCACTAATTAGCAATTCTGCCTCAAAGAGCGAAGCAAAATGGTTTAGGATTTTAGCTTTTACTTGGTCTTCATCTACTTTTTCAACTCCTAATTCTACATTTAAAGAAGTTACTGCTTTTCCGCGAATACCACACGGAATAATATTATCAAAATACCCTAAATCTACATTGACGTTTAAGGCAAATCCGTGCATGGTGACCCAACGAGAGGCACGCACTCCCATAGCACAAATTTTTCGAGCGAAGGGAGTCCCAACACCCAACCAAACTCCAGTTTCTCCTTCGCTTCTACCACAAGTCAAACCGTATTCGGCTAAAGTTAAAATAATAGCTTCTTCCAGAAGACGCAAGTATTTATGAATATCAGTAAAGAAATTTTCCAAGTCCAAAATAGGATAACCTACAATTTGACCCGGTCCGTGATACGTAATATCTCCTCCCCGATTGATTTTATAAAATGTAGCGCCTTTGGCTTCTAATTGTTTTTCTGAAAGTAACAAATTACTCAAATCACCACTTTTACCCAAAGTATATACATGCGGATGTGCTACAAAAAGGAAATAATTTGGTGTAGGCAAATTGGTTTCGTCTTTCCTATTTTGAATTTTTAGATCGACAATACCTTTAAACAATTCTTCTTGGTATTCCCAAGTAGCTTTGTAATCTTTGTTTCCTAAATCGTATAATTGGATTTGTTTGTTCATTTGTCACTACGAGGAATGAAGCAATTTGCACCCGTTCCTTTTTTATTTGTTTGACAAAGGTACAAAGTTTTGAAAACAAAATCGTGTTTTCTAGCCCTGATAGCAGCGGCATCCTTTTTTAGGGGACGCCGGCTGAGGCTCTCGAAGTCAAAGCACCCTAAAAAAGATAGAGCGAATAGCAGGACTAAACAGCTTGAAAAAAGAGAAATTGCTGCTCCTAAAAAAACTATCCTTATTTTCAAATTTTGAAATTGCCACATTTTTTAAATTTAACTATCTTTGCGCTCTTAAAATCAGAATATAATGGCATTATCCGAACAAGAAATTTTACGTAGAGAAGCACTTACCGAATTGCGCAATTTAGGTATTGAACCTTATCCCGCAGCGGAGTTTACCACCACCGCCTATTCGAGCGAAATCCTTGCTAACTTCGAGAAATACGAAGGTAAAGAAGTGATTTTGGCCGGCCGATTGATGGGAAAACGCATCATGGGAAAAGCTTCTTTTGCTGAATTGAAGGATGCAGAAGGACGCATTCAAGTGTATGTTTCTAGAGATGACATTTCGGATGATGAAGAAAAAACGATGTACAATGTGGTTTTCAAAAAATTATTGGACATTGGTGATTTCATTGGGATTCGCGGAACCGTTTTTAAAACCCAAGTGGGCGAAATATCGGTTCATGTGTATGGATTAACGGTTTTGGCAAAAGCATTGAAACCTCTTCCTGTAGTAAAAGTAGATGCCGATGGAAAAATTCACGATGCCTTTGCTGACCCTGAACAAAGATACCGTCGTCGTTATGTTGATTTAACGGTAAACGACCACGTAAAAGACACCTTCATTAAAAGAACTAAATTGTTCAATGCGATGCGTTCTTTTTTTAACGACAAAGGCTATCTTGAGGTAGAAACTCCTGTTTTACAACCGATTCCAGGTGGTGCTGCGGCACGACCTTTTATCACACACCACAACTCGCTTGACATTCCGTTGTACATGCGTATTGCCAATGAGTTGTATTTAAAACGATTAATTGTTGGTGGATTTGAAGGGGTATATGAGTTCTCTAAAAACTTCCGTAACGAGGGAATGGACAGAACGCACAACCCAGAGTTTACCGCTATGGAAATATATGTAGCCTATAAAGACTACAACTGGATGATGAACTTTACCGAAAACTTGCTTGAGCATTGTGCTATTGGGGTTAACGGAACGAGCGAAGTGACTTTTGGCGAACACAAAATCAATTTCAAAGCGCCGTATGCACGAGTAACCATGACGGATTCTATCAAACATTTTACTGGTTTTGATATTTCTGGAAAATCAGAAGCCGAATTGTTTGCTGCTGCAAAAGGAATGGGCATTGATGTAGACGAAACTATGGGGAAAGGAAAATTGATTGACGAGATTTTTGGCGCTAAATGCGAAGGAAATTACATTCAACCTACTTTCATCACGGATTATCCAAAAGAAATGAGTCCGCTTTGTAAACAACACCGCGACAATCCAGAACTAACCGAACGTTTTGAATTGATGGTGTGCGGAAAAGAAGTTGCCAATGCCTATTCCGAATTGAACGACCCGATTGACCAAAGAGAGCGTTTTGAAGACCAAATGCGTTTGGCTGAAAAAGGTGACGATGAAGCGAATGGCGTTATTGACGAAGATTTCTTGAGAGCTTTGGAATACGGAATGCCGCCAACGTCTGGGTTAGGAATTGGAATGGACCGTTTGATGATGTTCTTAACTAACAATTCGTCGATTCAAGAAGTATTGTTCTTCCCGCAAATGCGTCCAGAGAAAAAGCAAGTTCAAATTGAATTGACTGCTGAAGAAAAATTAATCATTGATTTGTTAAAAGCGAACCACAACCAAATGGATTTGGGCGAATTAAAAACCAAATCAGAATTGAGCGGTAAAAAATGGGATGCTGCCACTAAAGGTCTATCGCAACATAAACTCATCAAAGTCAGTGTCGCTGGCGAAAGCAAAATAATGGAATTGATTGGGTAATTAATTTCACATGAATAAAAAGGAGCTTCAATTGAAGCTCCTTTTTTATTTATAAAGAATAATTCAAATTAATACTCCAACGATACTTAGCTTCGACATTGCCACCCGTTAAATTTTGATTGATGGGCAACATGGCATTGGCACCAAAAGAAAATGCATTTCTCCCCACTTCAAAACCAATTTTTCCAAACAAAGCGTTTCCATCGGTTTTATTTAATTTTTGTCCGTGTTGGTAATTGCTTTCGTAATTTTCTCCTGCGATTCCAAGTTGTGGTGCAAAAGAAAAAGCGTCTTTTTCATACAAATAGAAAAAAGTAGCCGCATAATTTAATTGGTTACCAAAACGATAGCTTTTCTGATTTTCGATTTTGATCACGTAATTCAGCATCGTATTGAGTCCAAATTGCTTTCTTCTTACAATATATTCCGTGGCTAAAAGATAATCCCAACTTCCTGTTCCTAGTTGAAAACTAGGGTTAATCGCTCCTGAATTGGTTTCGTTAAATTTTCCTGTGGGTAATTTCAATCCGCCTCCCATTTGCCAAGTGTGAACCAGATAAGTGCTGTCTTTATGAGTTTGATACAAACGATACATGGCTAGAAGTGTAATATCCCCCATTCCACTAATGGCTTGATTTCCTACTGGAGTGTCTCTATTGTGCGAATGATACGGAATTAAAACCGAAACTTGAAGGTTCTCCTTTACTGGAATTCTTGCCCAAACTTGAGTAGTATTAAAGTTTTCAGTGTACCAAAGCGAATTACTGTACAAGCCATCTGTAGATTGGTATTGTTGATTAAAATAACGCACTCCAACAAAATTAGAATTCAACATCGAAGCAAATCCCATGCTACCACCACTAGCCGAACATCCACATGCATCACAATCGTCTTCCATAAAATCATGGAATTTCGTAAACGGATTTTTAAACTGTAAGCTGTCTTTTTCGTTGGCATGTGCCAATTGAAAAAAAACAATAAATAGAAATGCTATTTTTTTCATTAGAATCAATTACAATTAATATTCAGAAAATCGTTTATCAGTTAAATACTGAGTATCTGTCAAGGTTTTCAAAAATGCTATCAATTGTGTTTTCTCGGTAGCAGTTAATGCAATTCCTATTATACCATTTCGTTTCAAAATAGGATCCAATGTGGGTGAGTTTTCTACACCTGAACTATAATGATCTAAAACTGCTTCCAAAGTATACAATCGTCCATCGTGCATGTACGGAGCCGTTTTTTCGACATTACGCAAACTAGGTACTTTGAACTTGTACAAATCTTGGGCTAATTCGGTTACTCTATATCGACCTACATCATTCAAGGCTGGGTTTACAGGCAAACCATTGTTTCGAAAAGAATTATCGGTAAACAAATCGGTAGCATGACAACTTGCACATTTTTGGTTAAAAACAGCATAGCCATCTAACTCTTGTTGGGATAACGTTCCGCCCGATTCATTACGTCGGTATTTATCAAACCGAGAATTAGATGAGGTAACCATTAGCATAAATTGTCCCAAGGCTTTAAGCATGTTTTCAGAATTGATTTGACCATCAGTGAAAGCCAATTGAAACAATTTTCTATACTCAGCATCTCCTTTCATCATCGCGATAGCTTTACTAAAATCACCATTCATTTCTACTGGATTTGTAAACGGTAGGATCGCTTGTAAATCCAAGTGAGTCACAGCACCATCCCACATAAATGCAGTTTGATAGCCTAAATTCTGAATTGAAGGTGTATTTCTTGTACCAACTAAATCATCTACCCCATGACTAAAGGTATGACCATGATGCGTAAAAGCATCTTCTTGTAAATGGCAAAAGCCACAAGAAACAGTACCATCAGAAGCCAATCGCCCTTCGTAGAATAATTTTTTACCCAGTTCAAATCCTTTCTGAGTGGGCGGATTATTTGCCAAATTATACACTAATGGAGGAAAATTAGAAGGCACTTTAAATTCTATGGGAATATTTTGATACACATCATCTTGATCGTCTGTACAATTCCAAAACAGTGGTAAAATGAGCAACAACAGTATTTTTGTTTTCATTTCTAAAAAGATTTAAAAAAAGCGGTTAGTGGTTATGCCAACCGCTTTTTAATTGAGTTTAATCGTTATGTACGTGATCTATTGTAAACATTTTAGACACGTTAGCCATAATTAAAGCTAGTCTATCACCGCTCATTATATCTCCAGAAGTACCTGTCGTTACTGCAATCTTATTGTCACCATCTACTATTTTTTTAGCATCTGCAATAATGTGAACTTGAGGCGTAATAGTTGTTCTTACTTTAGCTATACTTGGAAATGGAATAGTGATTTCAGCATAATTATAAGTTTCAACATTATTGACTACTACTTTTCCAGTATGCACTCTATAATTACGCGGAGTAGTTAAGGTAGCTGATGTAGCATTTCCTTCAAAATTCACAAACTTATATCCTCCAGTCCAGTTCCACATCATTGATGCAGTTTGAGCTGCTGCTAAAAAGTCCCCTTGACCTGTAGCACCTAACTCCCATTGTGCTCTATCTACACCTATTCCAAATTTAACCTGAGTATAATCACCTGCAGGAATGGCAGATAAATTTAATATTTGACTTGCAACTGTTGCTTCATCAACAATAAAATAACTGCTCGATTTAGGGTAAGTAAATGTAGTCCCATCTGCCTTGGTTAAAACGATGTTACTCACAATATACTTTAATTGTGTTGCCTTAACTTTCTCTCCATTTGAATTAGTGTACTCTGTGTTAAAGGCAAAATTTGCAGTCCCATAGGTATTATCAAACTCTAATTTTAAATTCCCTTCTCCTGAAATTACTTCGTCATCATTAGAACAAGAGAATAAGCTAATTGCGATTACAATAACCGCAGCGATATTTTTTAATTGAAATTTCATTTCTTAAATTTTATGTAAATAATAAATACTACCTGTCTGTTCGTTTTAGATCAATCTAAAATGAACACACTGATTTACATTCGTATAAAAACGAATGAAAGGCAACTCAATGCCAACTAAAATTTAAGAAAGGATAGTGGGTGGATGAAATTCAGAATTTGCATTCAAATAGGAATACAAATTCAAATACGATAAGCTATTCTTAGTTTGCTTAGAACAACCGCAAGAAACTATGTTAAATGATTTGATTTCTTTAAAAAATAAGACTTCTTGAATTGGTGAAAATGATTTTTTGTCTGATGATTTTGGATTGTCTGTTTCAGCGGCTTTTGCCAATTCTTTCATCAAATGACACTTTCCGTTACAATGCATCATGGGCTTTGCTTTATTTTCACACAGCACCTTACTAATATATTCATAATTAACCACATAATCTACAACCGGAAGAATTGGCTTTAGAAACAAACTTATGATTATTATGAATACTATTTTTTTCACCTTGCAAAGGTAATCATTTTTATCCTACATATCTGATTAAACTAACTAAAACAAAAAGCGAACTCCTAAACTTATGTTAAGACTTAAACCTTTTTAGCATCAAAAAGTCTTACTCATATAACTTTAAAAATTATAACCATGAAAAAAGTATTTATTGTAGCTGCTTTAGCAATTGGGCTACACAGTTTTGCCCAAGACCGAAAAGAAAGACCTTCAAGAGAAAAAATGGAGCAAATGACTCCAGAACAACGCAACCAATTACTAGTTAAAAAAATGACTTTAGATTTGGATTTGAACGCCAAACAACAAGATCAAATTGGAAAAATTATCGCTGAACAAACTGCCAAAAGAGAAGCCATGAAAGCCGAACGAAAAGCAAAAATGGAAGCCGCAAAAGCAGATCGCTTTGAAATGGCAAATAAAATGTTGGACGACCAAATCGAAATGAAAAACAAAATGAAAGCTATTTTATCTGCTGATCAATACGCCAAATGGGAATCTCAAAGAGAAAAAAACAGAGAAAAAATAGGCGAAAGAATGGAGAAATGGAGAGAAAAACGCAAAGAAGATAAAAGAGAAGAATAAAAAATATTGAAACAAGATGTATTAATCCAGCTTTCAATATAAAAAACCGCAGATTCGCAGATTAAAAATAATCTGCGAATCTGCGGTTTCATTTTTAATAATCAAAAAGTTTTAGACACCTTATCTATTGCTTGAATAGTGAAATCTAAATCCTCATAAGTCAAGGCATCAGTAATAAACCAAGTTTCATAAGCGGATGGCGCAATATAAATTCCTTCTTGCAACAAGCCATGGAAAAATTTCTTGAAGGTTTCATTATCTCCTTTTGCAGCCGATTGAAAATCAACCACAGGATTCGCATCAAAATGAACCGAAATCATAGATCCTACTCGGTTAATCGTAAACACAACATTATTAGCGGTTAAAACCCGATTGATTCCTGCTTCTAAATATGCGGTTTTTTCTTCCAATCGTTGAAAAACAGCAGCATCATTATTCAAAGACTGCAACATCGCCAATCCAGCCGCCATAGCTAACGGATTTCCAGACAAGGTTCCCGCTTGATAAACAGGCCCTAAAGGAGCCAAATGATTCATAATTGCAGATCGAGCAGCAAAAGCACCTACCGGCAAACCGCCTCCAATCACTTTTCCGAAACAAACAATATCAGCTTGGATTCCAAATAATTCTTGAACACCTCCTTTTGCTAAACGGAAACCTGTCATTACTTCGTCAAAAATTAACTGAATTCCATTATCGGTACACAATTGGCGTAAGCCTTCTAAAAATCCTTTTTGAGGGGGAACACAACCCATATTTCCAGCTACTGGCTCGACAATAATGGCTGCAATTTCATTTTTATTTGCTTCGATTAAAGCGGTTACGTTTTCCAAATCATTATAACGCGCCAACAAAGTATCTTTAGCTGTACCTTGAGTAACACCTGGACTATTAGGCGACCCAAAAGTAATGGCACCACTTCCCGCTTGAATCAAAAACGAATCGGAATGACCGTGGTAACACCCTGCAAATTTGATGATTTTATCTCTTTTAGTATAGCCACGTGCTAATCGGATGGCACTCATACACGCCTCTGTACCTGAATTTACAAAACGGATTTTATCAATATTAGGTACCATAGAAACGGCTAAGGCAGCAATTTGAGTTTCTAATTCGGTTGGCATTCCAAAGGAAGTTCCTAATTTAGCTTTAGCCACAACAGCCTCTACAACAGGCTCAAAAGCATGTCCCAAAACCATCGGTCCCCATGAATTGATATAATCAATTAATCGGTTGCCGTCTTCATCGTACAAATAAGCACCTTTGGCACTTTTTACAAAAATAGGGGTACCTCCCACT
Organism: Bacteroidota bacterium; assembly: GCA_041191945.1. Taxonomy (GTDB): domain Bacteria; phylum Bacteroidota; class Bacteroidia; order Flavobacteriales; family Flavobacteriaceae; genus Flavobacterium. The sequence continues at coordinate 7,974 of JBEENX010000017.1, read as the reverse complement.
GCTTTGAAGGCTCTTACTGGTGAGTTTACACCTCCTGGAATTACTTTTTCGGCTTCAGCAAATAACTGACTACTTCTTTGGTATATCATTAGTATTATATTTTAAAGTTACTTTAAGCGGAGTTTTTGCCCCACATAAAGTGTATTATCTATCATGTTATTTTTTTGTTTTACGTCTTCTAAATTCAAATTGAATTTCTTGGCAATAGAAAACAAAGTATCTCCTTTTTGTACTTCATACTCCCCTTGAGATTGATTTTCAACCACTACAGGACTTTCAATTTTCTTTTTATCAAATGTGTATTTCTTACCCAAAACCTGACTATCGTATTGATACAATTCATACTTTTCAATATACGAAATCAATTTTTCGGGATAATTGGGATCAGTCGCATAACCTGCTAAACGCAAGCCTTTAGCCCAAGCTTCATAATCGTCTTTGGGTAAATCAAACAAACTCGCGTAGCGATTTCTACCCGTTAAAAAGGTGGCATGATCCCTGAATGATTCTGCAGGATCGTTGTATTTTCTGAAACATTCCTGTGCCGTATCATCATCTTTCAAGACGGTTTCACCCGTCCAATCATTGTGGCATTTGATACCAAAATGATTATTAGCCATTACCGCCAAAGTCCCTCTACCTGCTCCCGATTCTAAAATTCCTTGTGCCAAAATAATACTCGCAGGAATACCGTAATTTTTCATATTGCTCATCGCAACCTCTTTGTAATTAGCAATATAATCATTAACCACCACACTAGTAGAGACCGGTTTTGAGGATGCTGACCCAGTATTTCTTTTGTATTTACTAGAATTGTATCGATCGTCTTTTTTAGTCACAATCACTGATTTTTTAGCGTGACAACCTACTAACAGAAACAAAACAAAAACAAGTACACTCTTTTTAATCATAAGGTATTTATTGTTGGTAAACCTTTATTTTTCAATTTTAAATTCATTCCTTGAATCCCTTGAAGTCCACCGGTATGAATCACTAAAATCTTGGCGTTTTCAGGGAAATAATTTTTCTCAATTAAATCCATTATCCCAAAAACCATTTTTCCAGTATAAACAGGATCTAGAGGGATTTGGGTTTCTTCTAAGAATCTATTGATACAATCAATCAATTCGGCATTCACTTTTCCATATCCTCCAAAATGATAATCAGGAATCAGCTCCCAATTTTCATTTTGTACAAAATTACGAATTTCCTCTTGTAAAAAATCGCCTTTTAGCGCAGGAAATCCTAAAACTTTTTGATGAGACAAGGTACTATTTATAATTCCCGATATAGTCCCACCTGTTCCAATAGCACAACTTATATAATCAAAAACTGCATCTTCTTCTGTTAAAATTTCTTCACAACCTTGAATAGCAAGTGCATTTGTTCCTCCTTCGGGAACGAGATAAAATGAACCGAATTTTTGTTCCAATTGTTTCAAAAAAAATGCTTCCGTTTTCAAACGATAGGCTTCTCTTGAAACAAATTCGAATTGCATGCCACATTCTTGAGCAAATTTCAAAGTGGGATTACTTTCTATTTTGGTTGCCAATTCCTCACCTCGAATAACGCCGATAGTTTCAAAACCGTTTTCTTTTCCTGCATAGGCCACTGCCGCAATGTGATTAGAAAATGCACCTCCGAAAGTCAATAAAGTAGTTTGCTTTTCGGCTTTCGCCTGACGCAAATTGTACTTTAATTTCCTGTACTTATTGCCTGAAACAAAAGGATGAATTAAGTCTTCTCGCTTAATAACAACTGAAATCCCTTTGGGAAAATAAATAGGAAGGGGTTGATTCAATGAAGACACTATAAAAATGTTAAATATTTAGTAAGGAATAAAAATACCCGTTTTTAAATTCATAAATTTGTTAGAGTCACAAATGACTATTTAAAATAGGATTTATGAATAGGCAAAGTAATGAAAATAAATTAACAGGAGACGAAGATTTCTACTATACGCCTGAAGGATATAAATGTTTTACAGAAAAATTCCATCTCAAACGAGGCTATTGCTGTAAAAGTGGCTGTCGCCATTGCCCTTATGGTTTTGACAAAAAAACAAATACCATTCGAAAAAACACTATTTAGGCACACTAATTGATTACCAAAACAGTACTTAATTTCCAACTCTTAAAAATTTAAAATATGAAAGCAATTCAACTCTTATCCGCATTCTTACTTTTTACAATGGTTTCGTGTGGGCCAATGATTAGCACCAATGCTGATTACGACAAAAAAGTAGACTTTTCAGCTTATAAAACCTATGCTTACTATAAAACTGGCATTGACAAAGTGGAAATTTCTGATTTAGACAAACGCAGAATTCTCAACGCAATTGACCAACAAATGCTTGCTAAAGGATTTACCAAAAGTGACAATCCCGATTTATTAATTAATTTATTTACCAAATCGAGAGAACAAGTAAACGTGAACCAATTCAATGCGGGTTGGGGATACGGCTGGGGTTGGGGATGGAATCCTTATATGATGGGAGGTCGTCAAACTACAGTAACTACTTCAACCGAAGGTACTTTATATATCGACTTAATAGATGCAAAAAAGAAAGAAATGATTTGGCAAGGAGAAGGTACTGGAGTGCTGACTAAAAACACCAATAAAAAAGAAGAACGAATTAACGAATTTGTCTCCCAAATATTATCACAATATCCTCCAACTAAAAAATAAAAGCAAAAACCTCCCTCAAAGGAGGTTTTTTTATTAAAAACACAAACAACCGAAAGAAACAAATCGTATTTTTGAATAAAAATTAATAAAATATGAATCTTTTTAAGGAAGCCATAATCGCTAAAAATCAGTTGCAAGGTGTTGTTTCTCCAACTCCATTAAGCGAAAACACGAATCTTTCTAACGAATTTAACGCCACTATTTTATTAAAAAGAGAAGATTTACATATTGTCCGCTCCTATAAAATTAGAGGAGCTTACAACAAAATAAGCTCTTTAACCGACGCTGAAAAACAACAAGGAATTGTTTGCGCAAGTGCCGGAAATCATGCGCAAGGAGTTGCTTTTTCTTGTAATTTATTACAAATAAAAGGCAAAATATACATGCCAAAAACCACTCCGAAACAAAAAATAAAACAAGTTCAACTATTCGGAAAATCGTTTGTAGAAATTGAATTAATTGGAGATACTTTTGACGATGCGTATGCTCAAGCTGTTGCCGATGCAAAAGAAAACAACAAAATATTCATTCATCCCTTTGACGATCTAAAAGTAATTGCTGGTCAAGCTACCGTAGGATTGGAAATTTTAGAATCCTACCATCCCCCTATCGACTATGTTTTTGTTCCTATTGGCGGAGGTGGTTTAGCCGCTGGATTAACAACCGTTTTTAAAGAATTGAGTCCGAATACCAAAATTATCGGAGTAGAGCCTGAAGGCGCACCTACCATGAAAACAGCCATAGCTGCTGGAAATAACGCGCCACTTGAAAGTATAGACAAGTTTGTAGATGGAGCTGCTGTAAAACAAGTGGGAAACCTGACTTTTGAAATTTGCCGACATCTTTTGGACGAAATCATTTTGGTACCAGAAGGAAAAGTTTGTACATCTATACTTCGTTTATACAATGAAGAAGCTATGGTGGTAGAACCCGCAGGTGCTTTAACTATCGCTGCTTTGGATTTTTACAAAGACAAAATCAAAGGTAAAAATGTGGTTTGTATTGTCAGCGGAAGCAATAACGATATTGAACGGACCGCCGAAATTAAAGAACGTTCCCTTTTGTACGAAGGACTGATGCACTACTTCATCATTCAATTTCCACAAAGACCTGGTTCTTTAAAAGAGTTTGTAAACGAAATTTTAGGACCTGATGACGACATTACCTATTTTCAATTTACTAAAAAAAATAATCGTGAATCGGCACCTGTTGTGGTGGGTCTAGAATTGAAAAACAAAAACGACATCAATCCTATTAAAGCGAAGATGACCGAAAGAGGTTTTCAGTACAATTATATCAACGAAAAGCAAGATTTATTCAATCAATTAATTGGATAATTAAAACTGAATAAACGGATAGTCTTCTTGTAATTTCGTGATTTTTTGTTGCAATTTTGCTTGAAACTTTTGGTGACTTTCAGAAGTTGGATTAAAGGGTTTGTGTAGCCAACTTTTCTGAATAGCATCGACTTCCTCCAAAACAGAAAAAACTGTTGGCAAAATTGTAGTCTCTCTGAAACGTTGCCAAATATAATCGATCGCCATCGCGCTTGGATGCAATAAATCATCTCCATAAAAACGATAATCCCGCAATTCGTCCATCATAATTTCGTATGCTGGAAAATAATTGGCATAGTTCAATTGGTTATCTGAAAGTAAATTTTGCAAAGCCGTTATTAAATGGGCTTTGCTTCGTTGATTTTCTACAAAACCATCTTTAATATGACGCACAGGCGAAATTGTAAATACAAAAGCACAATTGGGATTAATTTGTCTAATTGCATCTACCGTATTTTGAATAGAAGCTTCAATAGTGGCTACAGACAGAATATGTTTGTCAAAATGCGATTGAAGCATTTTATGACAATTGGCAACAACAGCACCGTTATTTTTTTCTCGATACACCCAAGAGGTTCCATAAGTAATCAAAAAATGAGTCGCCTCTTTTATTTTTTGGTGAGTCGATTCGACTAGTGCATTAAGACTATCCAGAAATTCTTGCTTATCGCTTAAACTCAAATCAGAATGTACTTCGTAGCAATGAAAGCGTTCATTATGAAAAAAAATATCCTCCTCTGTAAACTTTTTTAGATTTACTGCACGCACTACTAATTTCTCAATCGAAACAGGATTAAAAATAATTCCAAACGGATTGGTGGTATTTTGGAATTTAAAATAATCCAACTTATCTCCCATATTCACAGCAAAACACGACCCTAAAGACACCATTTTAGCATGGTAATCTATGGGGTGAATTGAATTTTGAATAGGTACAGGAGTGGTGAATTTCATTTGATCTATTTTGTTACTACAAATTACGATTATTTTAAAAATAAATAATCATTTGTTGTGTAAAATTTTCTCCAAATAACAAAGCCCTTTAAAAGTAGAACTTCAAAAGGGCTTCAAGTACATTGTCTTTCTTAATTATTTAATAAAATCAGTGGCTTTTTCTAAAGCTTCAACAATTCCAACTACATTCTTACCACCAGCGGTAGCAAAGAAAGGCTGACCTCCACCGCCACCTTGTATATATTTACCAAGTTCACGAACAACTTGTCCAGCATTTAGGTTTTTCGCAGCCACTAATTCTTTTGAAATATAGCAGGTCAACATTGGTTTTTCGTCTTCGGCTGTAGCTAAAACTAAAAATAAATTAGTCCCTAAATTGCCTAATTCGTAAGCCAAATCTTTAGCACCTTCAGGATTCAAATCGACTTGTGTCGCTAAGAACTGAATACCATTAACCTCTTGTATTTGAGCCGCTAAACTTGCTTTCAAGTTGTTCACTTTGTCTTTCATCAAAGCTTCGATTTGCTTCGCCAATTTTGCATTTTCTTCTTGCAAATTATGAACAGCTTTCAAAATATCTTGTGGGTTTTTCAACGCTCCTTTAATATCGTTTAAAGTCGATTCATACGAAGCAAAATGGGCTTTTACAGCATCACTAGTAATGGCCTCAATACGACGAATTCCAGCTGCAACAGCACCTTCTGAAACAATTTTGAAATGCCAGATTTCAGCCGTGTTTTTTACGTGAATCCCACCGCATAACTCCATGCTTTCGCCAAATTTAATCGCACGCACGTTATCTCCATATTTCTCACCAAACAACGCCATTGCACCTTCGTCTAACGCTTGTTGAATTGGAATACTTCTTCTTTCTATCAACGGCAATTGCTCTTGAATGCGCGCATTGACAAAATCCTCAACCGCTTGTAATTCTTCGTCGGTCATTTTAGAAAAATGAGAAAAATCAAAACGCAAGTAATTTGGATTGACCAAAGAACCTTTTTGTTCTACATGAGTTCCTAAAACACTTCTCAAAGCTTGGTGCATCAAGTGCGTAGCCGAGTGATTGCGAGACGACAAGGTTCTTAAATTGGTATTTACTTTTGCCACAAAACTAGCCGTTACATTTTCAGGTAACTTTTTAGCCAAATGCAAAATCAAATTATTTTCTTTTTTAGTATCGATGATTTCAATAGTCTCATTCGCCGAAACCAAAGTTCCTTTGTCTCCCACTTGTCCACCACCTTCAGGATAAAACGGTGTACTATCTAAAACGATTTGGTACAAAACACCATCTTTTTTACTATCAACTTTTCTGATTCTCGAAATTTTAACTTCATTTTCCGTTTGATCGTAACCCACAAATTGCTCGACATTTCCTGGAATTAAAACCGACCAATCTTCAGTAGAAACTTCTGAAGCCGCACGCGAACGAGATTTTTGTTCCTGCATGGCTTTTTCAAAACCAACTTCGTCCAACTGATAGCCTCTTTCTCTTAAAATTAAAGCGGTTAAGTCAATTGGAAATCCAAAAGTATCGTACAATTCAAACGCTTTTTCTCCTGAAATTTCAGTTCCAGCAGTTTGATTCATTACATTTTCAAGCAATTGCAATCCTTGTTCTAAAGTTCTCAAAAACGAAGCTTCTTCTTCACGAATGACATTGGTAACCAACGTTTGTTGCAATTTAATTTCAGGGAAAAATTCACTCATTTGATTCGACAATACAGCAACCAATTCATTAATGAATGGCTCCTTGGTATTTAAGAACGTAAATCCGTAACGGATGGCACGACGCAAAATACGACGAATTACATACCCCGCCCCTGTATTAGAAGGCAATTGACCATCGGCAATAGCAAAAGCTACCGCACGAACGTGATCCGCTACCACACGGATAGCGATATTGATTTTGTTTTGCTCCTCTGAAATAGTTTGAATTTCGTTTGACGTATATTTCAACCCTGTAATTTGTTCTACTTTTTCAATTAGGGGTGAAAAAACATCAGTATCATAATTGGATGTTTTACCTTGCAGAGCCATACACAAACGCTCAAATCCCATTCCGGTATCAACGTGTTGTGCAGGTAATTTTTCTAAAGAACCATCAGCTTTACGGTTGAATTCCATAAATACATTGTTCCAAATTTCCACCACTTGTGGATGATCGTTATTCACCAAACTTTTACCAGAAACTAAGGCTTTCTCCTCTGCTGAACGCAAATCGACATGAATTTCAGAACAAGGTCCGCAAGGTCCTTGGTCACCCATTTCCCAGAAATTGTCTTTTTTATTTCCTAAAATAATGCGGTCTTCATCAATCAATTCTTTCCATAAATCCCAGGCTTCTTGATCAAAAGGCACATTTTCATCTGGGTTTCCTTCAAAAACAGAAACGTATAAATTCTCTTTTGGAATTTTATACACCTCTGTCAATAATTCCCACGCCCAATTGATGGCTTCTTTTTTGAAATAATCGCCAAAAGACCAGTTTCCTAGCATTTCGAACATAGTGTGGTGATAGGTATCAAAACCTACATCTTCTAAATCGTTATGTTTTCCAGAGACACGAAGACATTTTTGTGTATCGGCAATACGTTGACTTTTTGGAGTTCCGTTACCTAAAAAATATTCTTTGAACTGCGCCATTCCTGAATTATTAAACATCAGGGTAGGATCGTCTTTTAGAACGATAGGTGCCGAAGGAACGATTAGGTGTCCTTTGCTTTGAAAAAAGTCCAAAAATTGTTTACGTACGTCGTGTGATTTCATTTGTAATGTTTATTCGTTTATTAGGTTGATGTTTAACAGCCTTGGTTCAACGAAGAACCAAATCACTACATCAACTTTATTTATTCTCAAAAAAGAAGCGAACCAATGAAACATTTATTAAATTTGTTCGTCTAACTTTTTTACGAAGTGCAAAAATAGGGTATTTTAAAATATGTCGAAAGTAAAATATTATTACGATTCTGAAAATCTGGCGTATCGAAAA
>JBEENX010000016.1:0-38397 GCA_041191945.1 Bacteroidota bacterium | reverse complement strand
GACTGAGATAAATTTAGTTTACCATGAAATACAATCCGAACGAAATTGAAGCGAAATGGCAAAAGTATTGGGCAGAGAATCAAACTTTTGCAGCGCAAAATAATTCAGATAAACCCAAACATTATGTATTAGATATGTTTCCGTATCCATCCGGAGCAGGCTTGCATGTAGGGCATCCGTTAGGGTATATCGCTTCAGATGTGTATTCAAGATACAAAAGACACCAAGGATTTAATGTATTGCACCCAATGGGGTATGACAGTTTTGGATTGCCAGCAGAACAATATGCCATTCAAACAGGACAACGTCCAGAAGATACTACATCGGTCAATATTGATGGAGGGGTTGACAAAGAAGGCAATCAAATTGCGGGATATAGAAAACAATTAGATAAAATTGGATTTTCGTTTGATTGGAGTCGCGAAGTGCGTACTTCTAATCCCGATTATTACAAGCATACCCAATGGATTTTCATCCAATTATTCAATTCTTGGTACAATAAAAATTCAGATAAAGCAGAAGATATTGCAACTTTAATTGCGTTGTTCGAAAAAGAAGGGAATACAAATGTCAATGCAGTTTGTGATGATAATATTGTTCCTTTTTCAGCTGCAGAATGGAACTTATTTTCATCAGAACAACAACAAAAAATACTGTTACACTATCGTTTGACGTATTTGGCAGAAACCGAAGTGAATTGGTGTCCAGGATTGGGAACTGTTTTAGCGAATGATGAAATCGTAAATGGTGTTTCAGAACGCGGCGGTTTTCCGGTTATTCGTAAAAAAATGACACAATGGAGCATGCGAATTTCAGCTTATGCAGAACGCTTATTGCAAGGATTAGACACTATTGATTGGACCGAAAGCATCAAAGAAAGTCAACGCAATTGGATTGGGAAGTCAGTTGGAGCGATGGTTTCATTTAACGTCATTGCAAGCGAAGCGAAACAATCTATCGAAGTATTCACAACAAGACCTGACACCATTTTTGGAGTAACGTTTATGACTTTGGCTCCAGAACATGAATTAGTAGCACAAATTACCACCGCCGAACAAAAACAAGCGGTTGATGATTATATTGAAAAAACCGCAAAACGTTCCGAGCGTGAAAGAATGGCGGATGTAAAAACTATTTCAGGAGTTTTTACAGGGGCTTATGCAGAACATCCTTTTACTAAACAACCGATTCCAGTTTGGATTGGTGATTATGTTTTGGCAGGATACGGAACCGGAGCTGTAATGGCAGTGCCTTGTGGAGATGAAAGAGATTATGCTTTTGCTAATTTTTTCAAAGGGGAAAACGGAATGCCAGCCATTAAAAATATTTTTAACAAGGATATTTCCGAAGCGGCTTATGGAGAAAAAGGTGGCTTTGAATTAGTAGATTCTGATTTTTTGAATGGTTTGGGTTACAAAGAAGCAACGAAAAAAGTAATTGAAGCGTTAGAAAAAATAGGACAAGGAAAAGGGAAGACCAATTACCGATTGCGTGATGCGGTTTTCTCTCGTCAGCGTTATTGGGGAGAGCCATTTCCAGTATATTACGTAAATGGATTGCCGCAAATGATTGATAAAAAACACTTGCCAATCGTTTTGCCAGAAGTGGAAAAGTATTTGCCAACCGAAGACGGACAACCGCCATTAGGAAACGCAACAACTTGGGCTTGGGATAGTGTTCAGTGTTCAGTAGTTAGTAATCAGTTGATTGATAACGAAACGATTTTTCCTTTAGAATTGAATACGATGCCAGGTTGGGCAGGTTCTTCTTGGTATTGGATGCGTTATATGGATGCGCACAACGAAAACGAATTTGCAAGTCAAGACGCCTTAAAGTATTGGGAAAGTGTGGATTTATACATTGGCGGAAGCGAGCACGCAACAGGACATTTATTATACTCTCGTTTTTGGAACAAATTTTTAAAAGATAAAGGCTTTGCGCCAACAGAAGAACCTTTCAAAAAACTGATTAATCAGGGAATGATTTTAGGGATGAGTGCTTTTGTGTATCGTTTAGAAGGAACCAATACGTATGTTTCTAAAAATCAAATTAAAGATCAAAATGTACATCCTATTCACGTAGATGTTAATTTAATTAATAGCTCTGATGAGTTGGATGTTGAAGCGTTTAAAAATTGGAGAGAAGATTATGCTAACGCAGAATTTATCACTGAAGAAAATGGTAAATACATTGTGGGTCGTGACATTGAAAAAATGTCAAAATCCAAATACAATGTCGTTACTCCTGATTTAATTTGTGCGGAATATGGTGCCGATACCTTGCGTTTGTACGAAATGTTTTTGGGACCATTGGAACAAGCGAAACCATGGAATACTGCTGGAATTTCAGGAGTTTTTGGTTTCTTGAAAAAATTATGCCGTTTGTATTTTGACGATAATGGTTTGATTGTTACCGATAATGAGCCTACAAAAGACAATTTAAAATCGTTGCACAAAACGATTAAAAAAGCAGCAGAAGATATTGAGAGTTTCTCATTTAATACTTCGGTTTCTCAATTTATGATTTGTGTGAACGAATTGTCAACACAAAATTGTCATGAGAGAGCTATCTTGGAGCCGTTGGCAATTTTGATTTCTCCCTATGCGCCGCATATTGCTGAAGAATTGTGGTCTTTATTAGGTCATTCAGACTCGATTGCTACAGTGTCTTTTCCAAAATTTGATGCCGCTCATTTAGTAGAAAGCAGCAAAGAATATCCAGTGTCTTTTAATGGGAAAATGCGTTTTACAATTGAATTGCCTTTGGACTTAACCAAGGAACAAATTGAGGAAATTGTAATGAAGGACGAACGTACTTTGCGTCAATTGGATGGACGAACGCCAAACAAAGTAATTATTGTGCCAGGCAAGATTATTAATTTAGTTGGTTAGTTAATCGGACGATTTTAAGCAAACAATATAGTGACTAGAATCCCAAATATAAAATTTGGGATTTTTTTTATTTTTAGATGCAACCATTTTTATATTTTTCTCGTCTATTATAATAGAAACGTATCTGACAAAATTTGAAAGTAATCAATATATATCAAACAGAAGAAGAGCTGATTCGTCAGGCTGTCGATAATAATCGTCAAGCACAACATAAGATATATGTTAGATTTTCTCCAAAGATGTTAGCAATTTGTCGAAGGTATTGTAAGGATATACAAGAGGCAGAAGATGTTTTAGTTATTGCTTTTACTAAAGTTTTTGCCAACTTGAAGCACTTTAAAAACGAAGGGAATCTTGAGGGGTGGATACGAAGAATAATTATTAACGAATGTATTTCTTTTCTTAGAATTCGAAAAAAAGTAGTGTTTATTGAAGAAGAATCGTTTTTAGATGATGGTTTTAATAGTATTGAAATTCAATTTTCAGTTGAACAAATTCTCTATTTAATCGATCGTCTTCCAGAGGGGTATAAAATGATCTTTAATTTATATGCAATTGAAGGTTTCAAGCACCAAGAAATTGCTAGTATGTTAGGGATTAGTGAAGGAACATCTAAATCACAATTGTCACATGCTCGCAAGATTCTTAAAGAACAAATTAGTAAATTGAATAAAGAAAATGGAACCAAATAAATTTGAAAACCAATTTAGGGAAAAAACAAGTACCTACGAAATTACTCCTAGTGATTCTTCGTGGCAACGATTGGATGCTATGTTATCTGAAAAAAGGAAGTCCAAATCAAAGCATAATTTTATTTGGATTCCTGTGGCAGCTAGTTTATTGATTAGTATAGGATTGTTTTTCAACACTAATAGGGTGCAGAAATTAACTAAAGATGAGAAAACTGTTGCTAAAATATCGAATTCAAGTAAAAATTATATAGTTAGGGAGGGAAGTAGTATGACCTACAAGGTTTTGACCCAAGAAAAAAAGGTTGCTATCAATTCTGTTAATCAGGCAAATTCTACTAACCAAACTCCTCTAAAGATGAGGATTGGTAAAATGAGTACTCCAGTTTTTCAAATTCAAAATAGAATATCAATAAATGAAGCGGAAATTACATCAAAAGCCCAAAATTCATTAGTAGAATCTGAAATAAATAACGAAAGAGAAAGTCATGTTCCCGTTTTAAAACAAGTACCTGTAAATGAAAATATAAAAGTAGATGCTAATAGCCTTTTGTCAGAAGTTGATAGGGAATTAGAACAAACATTTAGAGAAAAAGTGATTACTAAAATTGGTAAGAATTATCAAGAAATAAAAGTAGTCTTAGTAACACGAAATCAAGAATAATTAATTTAAAACCATTGTATTATGAAAAACAGTATTATTTACATAACAGTAATGTTATGTCTTTTAGTAAGTAAATTAAATGCACAAGAAACATTTGAATCTAAAATTAAAATAATTGAAGAAAGAATAGAACAAATTATCAAAGAAGAAAAAACAGCTTTGAAAGCAGAGGTTGAGGCTATTAATAATCAATTAGAAAAGGGAGGTATTACAAAAGAAAATGCTGAACTAGAGAAGAAAAAAATGGCTGAAGCAAGTGCGGTCGTTATTGAAAATAAAATTACTGCTTTGCAAGCTGAATTAAAAGATATAATTCAACAAAAAGTAAATGGAAACTTAAAAAAACAAGACGAAATTGTTTCTGGGTTGAGTGTTAACTGGAAGCCCAAAAAACATAAATCTATTAATTATGAAAAAAGAACAACCTCTCAGTTTGTTTTTGCGGCTGGTTTAAATAATGTAGCAACAGAGGGTAAAATAGACAACTCTGATTTTAGGTATTTAGGATCGCATTTCTATGAAGTAGGGGCAACATATAATACCCGTTTGTTTAAAGAATCTAATTTGTTCCATTTTAAATATGGCGTATCGGTAATGTATAATAATATTAGACCAACTGATAATAGGGTTTTTGTAAAAAATGGAGATAAAACAACATTAGTAACAAGTCCATTAACACTGAGTGATAGTCGGTTTAAAAATGTCTATTTGGTAGCTCCATTCCATTTAGAGTTTGATTTTAGTAGAAAAGTAGTCAGCGATGAGAAATCCTATTTTAGAACTCATCAAAGTTATCGATTTGGATTTGGTGGGTATGTTGGGGCGCGAATAAAATCAAAACAATTTCAAGAATATTCTCTTGATAATCAAGAAACTACATTAAAACAAAAAGGAGATTTCAATGCCAATGATTTTATTTATGGTTTGAGTACCTATATTGGTTACAAACAAACAAGTTTGTATTTTAAATATGATTTGAATCCTCTTTTTGAGAAAAATATAGTCAAGCAAAATACAATTTCTTTAGGATTACGGTTTGATTTAAATTAAATCCTCGACTATTACAATTGTATTTGTCTGTCAATTTGTTGGTCTAAAGAAATGAATGTTTCTGTTCTTGAAACACCCTCAATGGCTTGAATTTTGGTATTCAGTAGGTGCATCAAATGTTCGTTGTCCAAGCAAATAATTTTAATCAAAATAGACCAATTTCCTGTAGTATAATGACATTCTAATACTTCTGGAATTTTCTTTAAGTCACGTACGGCTTCTGAATTTCGAGCGGCTTTGTCCAGATAGATTCCAACAAAAGCCATGGTATTGTAGCCTAATACTTTGTGATTTACGGTAAACTTCGAACCCGAAATTACGCCAGATTGTTCTAATTTTCGTAAACGTTGGTGAATAGCAGCTCCTGAGATTCCGATTTTGTTAGCGATTTGAAGAATGGGTTTTCTAGCATCTTCCATTAAATCGCGCAAAATTTCTTTGTCGATACCGTCTATCTCTACTTGAAGTGAATTGATTTTCATAAGTTTTAAATTGCAACTAAAAAACGAATTTTAGTTTGAATTAAAAATCAAAAATACACAAAATATAAGTAATTCAATAATTTTGTTGCTTTTAGCTTATAAAAAAAACCATCCGAAAGGATGGTTTTATGTGTTTAATAAATTTTATTTTCCTTTATTGGCTTCAGCCACGTATTTCTCTAAAGCCATTGTCATGGAAGGCGTTCCAGGGGTTGGTGCCATAATGTCAATTCGCAATCCATGTTCTAAAGCTTCTTTTTGAGTAGTACTCCCAAAAACAGCTATACGTGTATTATTTTGTTTAAAGTCAGGGAAGTTTTTGAATAATGATTTAATTCCTGTTGGGCTAAAAAAAGCTAAAACATCATAATACACATCGGCTAAATCGGAAAGATCGCTCATTACTGTTTTATAAAAAACAGCTGGAGTCCAATCTACCTTTAAACTGTTTAAGGTAACTGGAATATCTGCATTCAATTGATCTGAAGCAGGTAACAAGAATTTCTCGTCTTTATATTTTTTGATCAATGGAGATAAATCAGCAAAATCTTTTGGGCCTACATAGATTTTACGTTTTCTATACACTACATATTTTTGAAGATAGAAAGCAATAGCTTCTGATTGACAAAAATATTTCAATCCTTCAGGAACTTTATAACGCATTTCTTCGGCTACTCTAAAAAAGTGATCCACCGCATTTTTACTGGTTAAAATAATTGCGCTATAATTATTTAAATCTATTTTTTGAAGTCTAATTTCTTTGGCACTTACCCCTTCTACATGAATAAAAGGTCTGAAATCAATTTTTACTTTATGTTTTTGTTGCAGCTCAAAGTAAGGAGAATTCTCTACTTTAGGCTCTGGTTGCGACACCAAAATTGTTTTCACTTTCATATTTAACTGTTTCTAAGCAATTCCTTTTGTAAACCAATAATACAGGAAATAGTAGGGCGCTATTTCAAGAGTGCAAAGATATAAAATAAAATAAAATAACTTGCTGAATATTAAATTTTGATAATTTTTTACTGAAATAAAATAGGTAACAAGGTTAGCTACTATTACGATTGCGATAATTAAAGTTGGAACTACTTTTGATACATGATCAAAATAGAAAAACAACATATTAATTGGGAGTAAAAGAAGTCCAATATAGGTTCGGTACGTTACTTTTTGGTGGTTAAATTGCTCAACAAATTCTTCAATATGAAACGAAGTAGCAATTATTTTTTCTGTCAAAACTTTTGTTAATATAAAAAAGAGCAAAAAGTTAGTAATTTGAATGTACTGCATCCAGTCTGTTTTTTCTCCATACCCGTAAATGTTTAATGAAAGTTGGATAAAAAATGCTAAAGAAACTACTTGAACAAAAAATAAGGCAATGGTAAAACCATTTTTCAAGTTGCTACTTTCTCGATACACTTTGTTGTATTTGTCAGAAAAGAGCAAGTTGGCAAAATCGGCAAATCGATTTTCGAATACGGATTTTGTGATTGCAATTGTTGCAAAACAGAATAGAAATAAAAGAGTAGCCCAATTGGTGTTCTCAGTAATGCGGGGATGAAGTACGTATTCAGTCATAGTGATGACAAAATTACTAATTTTTTATTTTCATTCTTTTTATTAGGAGTCAAATGGCATAAAAAGTTTACTTTTGCGTTGAAATTACTCGAAAATATGAATGATTGCATTGTTATAATCCCTACCTATAACGAAATTGAGAATGTGGAGAGCATTATTAGAGCAGTGCTTTCGCAGCACAAGCCATTTCATGTTCTTATTATTGATGATAATTCGCCAGATCATACTGCAGATAAAGTAATGGCGCTTCAGGCAGAATTCCCTGGGCGATTATTCTTGGAACAACGAAATAAAAAATCAGGTTTAGGTACGGCTTATGTTCATGGATTCAAATGGGCAATGCAACATCATTATGATTTTATATTTGAGATGGACGCTGATTTTTCGCATAACCCACATGATTTAGAAAAATTGTATCAAGCATGTCACTTTGGAGATGCGGATCTAGCGGTAGGTTCTCGATATGTTACGGGAGTCAATGTAGTGAACTGGCCATTGAGTAGGGTGTTGTTATCGTATTTTGCTTCGGTATATGTACGTTTAATTACTGGAATGAAAATTCATGATGCAACAGCAGGATTTGTTTGTTATAAAAGACAAGTTTTGGAGAGTATTAATTTAGACCAAATCAGATTTGTGGGATATGCATTCCAAATAGAAATGAAATACCGAACATTTTGTAAAAATTTTAAAATTTCGGAAGTGCCAATCATTTTTACTGACAGAACTAAAGGGCAGTCCAAAATGAGCAATTCGATTATAGTCGAGGCCGTTCTTGGGGTAATTGCTCTTCGATTAAAGAGATTAGTTAATACATTATAAGCAAAAGATAGCATGAACAGGGTTTTAATTAAGAATGCCAAAATAGTAAACGAAGGGACAATTTTTGAAGGCGATGTTTTAATTGAGGATGACTTAATTGTAGAGATTGCAGAAACAATTAGTCCTAAATCAGCAGAATGTAAAATTGTGGATGCAGAAGGGAATTATTTAATTCCGGGTGCTATTGATGATCAAGTACATTTTAGAGAGCCAGGTCTTACGCACAAAGGTGATATCGAATCTGAATCAAGAGCTGCTGTTGCTGGAGGAATAACGTCTTTTATTGAACAGCCTAATACGGTTCCAAATGCTGTTACTCAAGAAATTTTAGAAGAAAAATACGTAATTGCTTCTCAAAAATCATTTGCGAATTATTCTTTTATGATGGGAGCTACAAATGATAATTTAGAGGAGGTTTTAAAAACCAATCCGAAAAATGTAGCTGGTATCAAGATTTTTCTAGGTTCGTCTACGGGTAATATGTTAGTCGATAACGAGGCTACTTTAGAGCGTATTTTTTCAAGTACACCCATGTTGATTGCGGTACATTGCGAAGATGAAACGACAATCAAAAACAATTTGGCGCAATACAAAGAGCAATATGGCGAGAATATTCCGGTTACGGCACATCATTTAATACGAAGCACAGAGGCATGTTATCTATCATCTTCTAAAGCAATTGCTTTAGCAAAGAAGACGGGAGCTCGTTTACATGTGTTTCATTTGTCAACAGCTAAAGAAATGAATTTGTTTACCAATAAAATTCCATTGGAAGACAAAAAAATCACCGCCGAAGTTTGCGTGCATCATTTATGGTTTACCAATGACGATTATGCAACTAAAGGGAATTTCATTAAATGGAATCCAGCCGTGAAAACGGAAGCAGATAGAGACGCATTATGGAAAGCTTTATTGGATGATAGAATAGATGTGATCGCTACTGATCATGCACCTCATACATTGGCCGAAAAACAACAATCGTATTTGAATGCACCTTCTGGAGGGCCTTTGGTTCAACACGCTGTGGTCGCTTTGTTTGAGGCGTATCATCAAGGTAAAATAAGCATTGAGAAGATTGTAGAGAAAATGTGTCACAATCCGGCTAAGATTTTCAAAATAGAAAAGAGAGGTTTTATTAAAGAAGGCTATTATGCTGATTTGGTTATTGTCAATACGGGATTGCCTTGGAGTGTTAAAAAAGAAAATATCTTGTATAAATGCGGCTGGTCTCCATTTGAAGGATATACTTTTAAATCAAGAATAACACATACTTTTGTAAATGGACAGTTGGTATATAATGCCTTTAAAGTAAAAGACATCCGTGCTGGGAAACGATTGTTATTTAATAGATAATATAGGATGAAAAAGGTAGTGCCATTTTTAGTTATTTTAACCTTTTTAGGGTGTAAAGAAGATGTAGTTAAGCGGCCAAAGCATCTTATTGAGAAATCAAAGATGGTAAACATTATGTATGATTTAGCTATACTAGAAGCAATCAAGTATCAAAATCCTGCAGTCTTGGATTCTAATCAAATTCATCCTAAACAGTTTATCTATAAGAAATACGGAGTAGACAGTTTGCAATTAGCACAGAATAATGTGTATTACGCTTCAGATTACAAGAATTATAAAATTATGTACGAAGAGGTAGTAAAAAGAATTGAGAAAGATAAAAACACAGCAAAGGCTCTAATTAAAATAGAAGCAAAGAAGAAAAAGCTCAAAGAGAAAAAAACGAAAAACCAATTACAAAAACAGTAAACAGAGTTATTTTAAATAATCCAATAAAAAAGCAGCACTTGGTGCTGCTTTTTTATTAGATTGATTGAGTTGTTCTATTCTTTTTTTCGTCCAAAACGTTCAAAGATACTAATGTAGGTATTGAATGTTTTTTTGGATTGATTATAAAATACAGTATCGTCACTTTCCTTCATAATATCAAGTAATCCTCTATAGCGTTCAATATCAGTGATTATTTCTGTAGCAATATCTATTTGATCAGAGGCAGATAATTCTCTGTAATAATCAAGGTTTTCGGTGTATTTTTTAATTAATTGTGCAAGCAGTTGTTGTGCTTTAGTTTTTTCACCCACTTCGTAATATCCTTTTGCAAAAGGATCAACTAGGGAATAGTACTCAAATTTATCCACAGGCATTTTGGTCATAGTTAAATTAATCACATTTTTAGCTTTCTCTTTTTTACCTTCTTTGATTAATTGATTCATTAATCGAGATAAATTCATACGGTAAGTAATACTATTTCTTCGGGTTTCAGGGTCGTGGTATATTGTATTACTGTCACTATTGCCCCAATTCCATTGCATTACTTTATTATACATAATTTCGGAGTCAATTTGCCCCATGTCAATTTGACTAGCATCTTTGTCTAAAGGTGTTCTAACAGGAACTAGTTTGTAGACCATTCCTTCCAATTGAAGGTATTCTTTCATCCAAAGGTAGTCGTCACTATCAAAAGCTCCTCCGCTAAAATAGATTGGTCTTTTCCAATTATTATTAGCTACAAGATCTAACATCATTAGTCGGTTTTTGTAAATAGCACTTCCTTTAATGGTAATGTCAATAGCCGAAACAATAGAATCATTGTATTTTGGGCTTACCACTTTATTTTTAATAATGGTATTCTTGTCAATAGGAATTCTGATTTTATTAGTAGGATAGAAATGAATGATTTGTCCATTTTGCATTTCTACTGTTGATTTTGGATTTTTAATAAAGGCAATAAAGTCTTTCACATCCCATCTAGTTTCAATTTTTGGGATATGTGCCACATAATCCAATTTGTCACCTACATATTCATTATGTTTGAATGAAATTGGGAGAGGATCAGACTCATAGCTCTTCATTTTCATCTGGTCAATATACCAATCTGTCATGAATAGACTAGTGTTTACAATTTTTACATCGGTACGGTATTTTTCTATTTCTTGAGCGTACCAAAGAGGGAAGGTATCATTATCTCCAATAGTAAATAAAATGGCATTTTTATCGCATGAATTTAGATATGCTTTAGCCATAGCCACTGCGGTATATCGGTCTGAACGATCATGGTCATCCCAATTTTGGAAACCCATTAGAACGGGTGCTGCTACTAAACTTCCGGCAATTAAAATAGGTCCTGCGATTTTTGGGGTTAAGTAGTTTCTGGCACTTTCGTAAAGAGAATACACTCCAAAACCAATCCAAATGGCAAATACATAAAAAGAGCCAACTAAAGCATAATCGCGTTCGCGAGGCTCAAAAGGTCTTTCGTTCAAGTATATTTTTAAGGCAATTCCTGTGAATAAAAATAAAGAAAGTAAAACATAAAAACTTTTTCGGTCTTTGCTAGCATGGTACATTAAACCAATTAATCCTAGGATGAATGGTAAAAAGAAATACACATTGCGACCTTTGTTGTTCAACACATCAGAAGGTAAATTGTCTTGAGATCCTAAGTGTAAACTATCCATAAATGGAATACCGCTAATCCAGTTTCCGTTTAAGTTGTCGTATCTTCCTTGTACATCGTTTTGACGCCCCACAAAATTCCACATTAAATACCTCCAGTACATATAACCAAACTGGTATTCAAACATGAAGCTAAAATTGTCTGCTGTAGTTGGTTTTTCAATAATTAAATAGTCTCCGTAATTTCGTAAGAAAGCTACATACCCCTCATTGTCAATTTGTTTTTGATCATAGGCCTGTCTGAATTCAGTAACCACTTTCTCAATCTCTCCTTTGAGTTGTGCAATTGCCTTATTGTATTCTTCCTCCGTTAATTTATTAGCATCGATTCCGTATTTGGCTAAATCTTCTTCAAAAGGGTAGTCGTAATTAATTTTAAATTCTGGCGGATGGGTAAAGTTGATGTAGTTTTCAATATGTTCGGTACTCCACAATCGAGGTAAAATAGTTTTTTGGTTATCATCGCTATTTTGTTCGGCATTTTTAAAATTATTTGTGATATCGTATTTGCCAGTGGTATAGTTTCGCTCATAGTTCGGTGCCTTGTCTAAATAGGGATTATTTTTGTCTAAACCTGCAAAAGTTTCTGTGTATTGTGGTCCGTAGAAAAGCGGATTCACACCATATTGCTCACGGTTGTAATAGGCAAGAACTTCGGCAGCATCCGAAGGTTTATTTTCGTTAATTACAGTATTGGCATTGGCACGAATAGGTAACATCATCCAAGTGGAGAATCCTATTAAAATAAACAGTGTACAAAGGATAATTGTGTTGTAAAAAACCAATCCTTTTTGTTTGGTATACCTCAATCCGAAATAGAAAAACGCAATTAACAAAAGAGTTACAAAAATAGTTCCTGAGTTAAAAGGCAATCCCATTTCATTGACCATGAAAATTTCAGTTTTACCAAAGAAAGCCATGGTTAAAGGCAATAGCATTTTGAAGATAAACAACAATATAGAAACGACTACAATGTTAGCAACAACGAAGTTTTTGATTGTGATAGTTTTATAATTTTTAAAATAATATAAAAATCCAATGGCTGGGATAGTCAACAAGGCCATAAAATGAACTCCAAAAGACAATCCAATCACCAGTGAAATAATTAATAACCATCGGTCTCCTCTTGGGGTATTCATTTCTTGTTCCCAACGTAATCCTAACCAAAGTAACAAGGCAATTAATAAAGAAGCCATGGCATATACTTCGGCTTCAACAGCATTGAACCAAAAACTGTCTGAAAAAGTATAGGCTAAAGCACCTACAAATGAACTTCCAAGAATAACAATCGAATTATCTTTGTTGATTTCATTATACGAACCAATGATTTTCTTTAAAATCATGCTAGAAGACCAAAATAAAAATAAAATAGTAAATGCACTCGAAACTACCGAGGTCATGTTAACCATCAAAGCAATATGTTCTTTGTCAATAGCAAACATAGCAAAGAATGCTCCAATCATTTGAAATAAAGGTGCTCCAGGTGGGTGGCCTACTTCTAATTTTGCGGCAGTAGCAATGTACTCTCCACAATCCCAGAAACTCATTGTAGGTTCAACGGTAAGAGTATAAGTTACTAATGCTATCGCAAATGCAAACCAACCTAAAATAGTATTCCATTTATTAAAATTGAAATCGGCCTTATTCATGATTAAAATTGTGTTTTTATTTTAAGATGCAAAGAAACTATTTTTTTGTGTAATCAGGAGAGCATTAACAAAAAATTCTATTATTGAAAATAGAGTAGTAATGAATTGGTTTTTAATAGGTTCCCGATAGATATGGCCTAAACTTAAAACTTTTTTGATAAAAATAATTTAAAAGTTTGCGCAAAATAAAATTTGTATTAAATTTGCACTCGCTTAACAGCACTGATGGTCTATGGTGTAATGGTAACACTACGGTTTTTGGTGCCGTCTTTCTAGGTTCGAGTCCTAGTAGACCAACATAAAGCCTCTCAATTTTTTGAGAGGCTTTTTTTATGCTTTACGGTATCTAAATTATTGAAGTACGGCGATTTTTCAGTGGTTATTTAGTATTGGTTTTGGGTCAAAATCTATAATTGAGTTTCGACATATTGTTTAAAATTATTCAATATCGCCTGCCAACCTTTTTCTTGGAGATCTAACGGATTTTGATTTTCTGGTTCAAAATGTTCGGTAATCAATGTGGTTTGATCGGTTTTAGCTTCAAAAAGAACTGTTACTTTTCGAGAATCGCCTAACTCGATTTGGAGTTGTTTTTCAATTTCAATTTGAGTGAATCTACCCCAAAAATCGAATTCAAATGAGCCGTCTTTAGCAGCCATAATATGATGAAATTCTCCATTTATTTCTAATCTAGATGTTGATTTTGGACAATGCCAATCAGGGCTAGCAAAATTCCACTTTGTAACATGTTCTGGCTTTGTCCAGCATTCCCAAACAGTTGCAACTGGAGCAGTTATAGTGGCTTGTACAGTTATTAGTGACATAAAATTATATTTTTAGTATTTGATTGCAATATTCTTTAACTGGTTTAAAATCAGTATTCAAAATCTTTTTTATTTTAGAATTATCATAATTACTTTTCGAATACGAAGCTTTAGCACTGGCTCGAGAGAGCTTTCTTTTCTGAAAGAAAAAGGTAGCTACAACCCAATCCATTCTCCAAAATAAATTCATTAGAAGAGGGGTTGCATGCCATCGAGGACGTTTCATTTTTAGATTGTCTGCGATACAATTTAATATTTCTTGGAACGAATAATTGTTTTCAATCAATGTAAATCGTTCGTTTTTGATATCGCTATTCATTAGTCTCACACTTGCTTCGACCACATCAGTAACTGCAATAAATCCAGTGGTACCAGTGGTGTAAAAGGATAGCCCTTTGGCAACAGCCGAAAATAGTTTCCCGCTTCCTTGCTCAGGAAATCCTGGACCTAAAATAATTCCTGGATTGACAATGAGTACGTCTAAACCTTCTTGTTGGCCACGCCAAACCTCCATTTCGGCACCATATTTTGATATAGCATAATCGCTATGGGGTTTTTCGGGATTCCATTCGGTTTTTTCTGAAATTGTAGTTTCGGTGAGTGTTGGGTCTCCCAAAGCAGCAATCGAACTCACAAATAGCATTTTTTTGATTCCGTAAGCCAAACAAAAATTCACGATGTTAGCCGTTCCTTCAATATTTGTTTTCCTGATGGCATCTTCATCTTTTGGGTCAAAAGAAATCATCGCGGCACAATGGTAAACGGATTCAATATTCTGAAAGGCTATTTCTAAAGACGGAATGTCAAGAATATCTCCTTCAATCCATTCAATTTTTTCGAATAAATGGGATTTGTGGTAGAGTGAAAATAAATTTTTAGTCCTTTCAATGGAAATTCTAGTTCGACACATAGCACGCACATTTTCTCCTTGCTCCACTAAATGAAGTAAGAGATGTGCGCCCACTAAACCAGTTCCTCCTGTAACTAAAATCATGTGGTAAAGATACTTTTTTTTGCTATTGCCACGAAGTCACAAAGTCGCAAAGTTTTTGTTATTGCGAGAAGGAACGACGAAGTAATCTATTTAATCATTGATTTTGATATTGAACTTTCCAATTGAATTTGCCATTGAAATTTCTATCTTTGCGCAAATTGATTATAAAAATGAAAAATTTAGTAGAAGAATTACAATGGCGTGGCTTGGTTCATGACATCATGCCGGGAACCGAAGAACAACTTTTGAAAGAGATGACAACGACTTATATTGGATTTGATCCAACTTCTGATTCGTTGCATATTGGAAGTTTGGTTCCGATTTTATTGTTAGTTCATTTGAAAAATTTTGGACATAAACCGATTGCTTTGGTAGGAGGTGCAACAGGAATGATTGGAGACCCATCGGGGAAATCAGATGAGAGAAACTTGTTGGACGAGGTTACTTTGGTACACAATGTTGAAGGAATCAAAGCGGTGCTTTCTCGTTTCTTGGATTTTAATTCGAAAGATGTAAATGCACCTGTTTTAGTGAATAATTACGACTGGATGAAGGATTTGTCGTTCATCAATTTTGCTCGTGATGTGGGTAAACGTATTACCGTAAACTACATGATGGCTAAAGATTCGGTAAAGAAACGTTTATCTGGCGAAGGCGAAGGGATGTCATTTACAGAGTTCACTTACCAATTGATTCAAGGATACGATTTTTATCATTTGCATAAAGAATACAATTGTTTGCTGCAAATGGGAGGCTCGGATCAGTGGGGAAATATTACTACGGGAACCGAATTAGTGCGCCGTATGAATGCAGAGGGAGCAAAAGCCTACGCGATGACTTGTCCTTTGATTACCAAAGCAGATGGATCAAAATTTGGAAAATCTGAAGGAGGAAATGTGTGGTTAACGGCGGACAAAACTTCAGTATATAAATTTTACCAATTTTGGTTGAATACAACCGATGTAGATGCTGAAAAATACATTAAAATTTTCACGTTTTTAGATAAAGCAACTATTGAAGCCTTAATTACAGAGCATCAAGTCGCGCCGCATTTGAGAGTGTTGCAAAGAAAGCTGGCAGAAGAAGTAACCACTTTGGTACATTCAAAAGAAGAGTTGGAAAAAGCAATTAAAGCGTCTAATATTCTTTTTGGGAACGCTTCGGCAGCCGATTTGAAGCAATTGGACGAAGCGACTTTCTTAGAAGTTTTTGACGGAGTTCCTCAGGCTGAAATAGCTAAAAATGAAATTGAAAATGGATTGGATATTGTGATAGTTTTAAATGAAAAAACGGGTTTCTTTAAATCCAATGGAGAGGCGAGAAGAGCTTTAACTGCCAATTCTATTTCAGTAAACAAGGAAAAAATAACCGAAGAATACCAACTTTCAACAAACGATTTAATCAATAACCAGTTTGTGCTTTTGCAAAGCGGAAAGAAAAATTATTTTATTATAAGGGTGAAGTAACTCAGAAATTCAGTTTTTTAACGCAAAGACACAAAGGCGTAAGTTAATTAAACACAAATTTCACAAAGTAGAGAGAGAAAGTAGACTGCACCCAAAAGTTTAGACAAATTTATAATTAATTCTGATAATAATGAGCTCGATATTGTATCGGGCTCATTTTGTTTAAATTTGATTTAATTCTTTCGTTGTTGTAATAGTTTATATATTCTTTTATCTCTTTTTTTAATTGGTCTAAGGAGTTATATTTCTTAAGATAAAACAATTCTGATTTTAAGATTCCGAAGAAGTTTTCTATAATGGCATTGTCTAAACAATTTCCCCTTCTAGACATGCTTTGTATAATTCCTTTTTGTTTCAATAAAAACTGATATTGTTTCATTTGATATTGCCAGCCTTGATCTGAATGTAGTGTTAAATATGTATTATTTGGTATTTTCTTAAAGGCCTTTTTAAGCATGATTACTACTTGATTTAATGCTGGTTTTTCCGTTAATTCATAACTAATTATTTCCTGATTAAACAAATCGATTATAGGAGATAAATACAATTTCTTACCTGAGACATTAAACTCAGTGATATCGGTTGCCCATTTTTGATTAGGAGCTGTTGCGTTAAAATTACGTTCGAGTACATTCGGGGCTATTTTACCTTGCTGCCCCTTGTAAGAACTGTATTTTTTAACTCTAATAACACTTTTTAACCCTAGTAATTTCATCAACTTTAAAACTGTTTTATGATTGATTTGTATTCCTTTATTGTTTAGTTCGTGAGTTATTCTTCTATACCCATAACGTCCTTTGTGCTGATGATAGATGGATTTAATATATTCCTTTATTTCTTTATATTTGTCTGGAAGTTCTCTCTGTTTTTGATAATAATAAAAACTACTACGTGCCATATTATTACGATTTAAAAGTAGATTTAAATCATATTTATGCCTTAATTCCATTATGGCTTGCGCTTTTTGGCTTTTTCTTCGGCTTGAATTAAGGCTTGCAACTTTTTTAGAAAATCTAATTCACAACGCAACGCTTCATTCTCTGAAAGAAGCTCTTCTTCTCGCGTTAAGGGTTGATTTGATTTACGTTTTTTATCTTTAAAATTACTCATAGATTTAGATTTGACTTTAGGTTTAGCGCCTAATCCTTTCAAACCAAAATTAGCAAAATCTTTTTGCCATTTTACAATTATTGAGTTAGCTGGAATGTTGAACTTTAAACAAGCTTCTGTTAAAGATAAATAATCTTTATCTATTGATTTTAAAACCCTTGACTTGAAATCAATTGAATATTTTTGATTCGATCTTGGGAATAGCCCTGATGTACCATATTTATTATAAAATCCTAACCATTTACGAATACTCGATTCACTAGCTCCTGTTTGATGTGAAACAGATTCACATGAATAATGAGATTCTAATACTAATTGTACACATTTTAACTTAAATGCATAATCATACTTAACTTTTCTTTCCATAAAATACCCCAAAATAGTGTCTAAACTTTTGGGTGCAGTCTACATTAGCTTCTCTTTTTAGTTTTTAAATTAATAATACAATTGATTTTCAATCTATTAACCAGCGATTATACTGCCATCACTAATTTTGATACACTACCTCATTTATTACATTTATATATTTTCTCTTTAATTATTTTATATTTCCTTTTCTTTACTTTCTGAATAACCCAAAATGAATAATCTATAATAGATAAATTTGATTTACCTATAAAATCACTTAAATCTAGTGAGTATTTAGATTTAGAAAAAACATCCTTAATATTCTCAGTATTTACAATAAATAAAATTTCATTATTTATTGTGGTTGCATAGATTTTGTTAATTCCCCTCGCAGCTATCAAATTTCCAATACTATATTTACTAATTAATACTATATCATCTTTAATAAAATCAATATACCATTCAAGACCATCTGTTTTACAATGCTTATCTTTTATTATAATTTGTTTTATTATATCTTTTAATTTTGAATCTTTTAAAAAGACAATTTCAGATGTGGTTTTATCTTTTAAATTATCGACTTGTGAATAGCAAGAAATATTGAATATAAAAAATAAACATAATGCATTTAATAACTTCATAATATTATAATTAATTATTTTTTAGATTTTTTTGATTGAATTATTATTTCATTTAACTCAAAACTTACAGAATTACTGTCATAACTTTTGTATTGTCTGCTATTAGGTGAGTAAACTCTCAAACTAGGTTGTAATCCCTTGGATGTAAATATTTTCGCTGTCCCAATATCTGCAGGTGAGGGATGGATATCACTAAAATCCATTGGATGAGAATGATCAAAAGAAATTAGATTTTTATATCTAGGCATTGTAATGTTTAAACTTTCTTCTGAACTAAATTCAAAACTAGTACTAATAATATTTGTACCATTTTCAAATTTACTCAATGAAAATTCATTATGAGAATTATTTGCCAAAAACTCAAACAATTCACTAGGATTTTTCATTGTACTAGCATCAATCATTTGAATATCAACCTTTTTTTTAGTTTCAGGATTAGTATATTGTGTGTTTTCAATTTTATCTAAAACACCTTTTTCAACATTTATAGAGGTATTTGTTTGTTTCCCACTGTCATCAGTTTTTACAAGTTTATCTACCTCTTTTCCATTTTTATCATAATATTTCTTGTCGTCAATTTTATTAATATTTCCATTAGAATTTACTCCATAAGTTGAAAGCATCCCGTCTGGGTCTGTAAAATAAATTGAATTGTTATAAGCATAGTTGTAAGGAGACCATCGTCTTGATGTTTCCGCTAACGGGTCAACATTCATCCATCTTCCAAGTGCAGGGTCATAATTTCTAGCCCCAAAATCATATAAATTTAGTTGCAACTCATCTTGCATCTCCTTGCCATTGTATTGGTACCAACTTTTTGAACAAAAACTATCGATAAGAACGTAGTACAATTTTACATAAATAAATTAAATTTTGTTTACGGTTTACCGTATTTATTAGTTACGTATTTTAAATAGAAGGGAAATAATGGTTAATTATTTTGCGTTCATTTTCACTATCAGCACTAAAATATTTTTCAGTAGTTCCTGGCCATTTATGACCGGATAACTCTTGCGTTTGTTCTAAAGTCAATTTCTTCTCGTTTAACCAATTGCTAATTACACTCATTCTAATAGTTCTAGGGTTTAATTTTCTATCTGGGAATAGTGGTTTCAATGCTTCTATTACAGCATGAATCCCATCTACTGTCATTGAATTTCCTTTATTGCTAAGTAACAGACTATTATTTTTATACTGAACAATTGTTGGTCTAACATCGTTCATGTAATTATACAAATGTTCAACTTGTGTGTCAAGTAATTTTAATATTCGCCTGTTAAGTTTTTTTGAAGCCTTTATGTAAATTGTTCCATTATCGAGATTGATGTCATTAATTGTAAGTCGTTCAATTTCATCACTTGTTAATCCTTGATATATTAGCAATTCTATTAAAATTCTATTTCTTAATTCTAAAACCGCATATCTATTCTCTCTGTGTAATAGAAGTTCTAATTCCTGTGTTGTAAATAAATCTTGAATTTGAATAGCATGATTTCCAATTGATTTAATTGTTAATCCCCTACAAGGATGATTATTTCTTTGATTAGAGAATATTAAAAAATTGTAGTATTGTTTGATTGCAGCTAAAATTCGTATCCGGTATTGTGGGTTGGATTGTCTTTGAGTGATTTGTTCCATATAAGAAATAATTTCACGGTATGTATATTTTATTGAGTTAGGATTTGTTTTAATAAAATGCTCAATTGTAAATAAATAACTTTTAGCAGTTGGGGGTGCTAATTGTTGTATTAAGTAGTTTTCAAGAGTAATAGTCATTTTAGTATTTATTTAGAGATATAATATGATTTTTTCGTTTATTTCTAATTGCATAGATATAGGTTGTATTAATTTCTGAGTGTCCTAAGAAACGACGAATAAATTCAATCCCTGCATTATTTTCAGCTAGATGCGCTGCTATACTGTGACGTAAACAGTGTAACGTTATTTCTTTACTAATCAGAATTGTATCATTTGTTTGTGCAATCATTTTTTTTAGTAAATGATTTAGTGCGTCACCACTCATTCTAGTCCCTTTGGCGTTAATAAAAACAGCTTCTTCATTGATATTTGTATTATCCTTAAAAAACTGAAACCTTTCCTTGATTAAGTACTCCTTAATATAAATAAGTATTGGTTCACTCATAGGTATTTCTCTACGTTTATTGTTTTTCCCTTTTTTTACAATTATTTTACCTTGCTCAAGTAAGATGTCTCTGATGTTTAAGTTAACAATTTCGGAGCGTCTCAATCCGCCACCATAAGCTATCGATAAAAGTGCTTTTTCTTTATGATTAGAAGCATTGGCATAAAGTGTTTTAACTTCGGATGTTGTTAAAAAGTTTCGTGGTTTTTGAAAATTTCCATTTGTAGATGGAATGTATATGCTATTTTCAATCAATTGGTTTTCAATCAGATATTTAACTAGTAGTCCAAGTGTGAATAAGTGAAATTTGATAGTTTTTTCAGCAAGACATCCATGGCCTTGAAATTTAGGTCTGTTCGACAGGTATTCAAGATAGTCAATGGTTTCTTTATTTGTAACCTGCTCAATTTTTTCGATTCCTTTTTGTTCGAGCCAAACTAAAAATTCTAATACAACACTTTGATATATTTTTCCGTTACTGGATTTATAATTCTTAACTCTAATAAAATGGTCAAAATTTGAATATAAATTATTGAAAGTTGGATTTGTAATTGTTCTCATTTGTAATTTTTTGGATTAGTATTGGTATATATTGATTTTGGCGAACACCAAGGTTACATCTCTTATTTTGCAAGTATCCGAGTGTTCTTTTTATAGAAGTTCTATTTGTTTGTTCAATTCGTTTATAATGGATTGCTTCTGTTTTATGACGTCATCCCAATGGCTGACTTGATACCTAAAGCCTCGATTTGAAGTGCCATTTACAACTTGGATATACTCTAGTCCATTTAAAATTGTGAGGTATTTAAAAGTGGTTGTTTTACTTGTATGTAATGCAGTTCGAATTTCTCTTGCTATGAAAACATGATTGGTTTTATCTGGTTGAAGTAATAAATATGATTTTAGTTTTTCGAAAAATTGTCTGGTACTTTTATCTAAATCATCTATTTTTATGATGATGGAGTTAAAGAATAGTTCAATTGCATTAATAATATCTTCTTTAGTTGATATTAAACGCCCCTCATCGTCCTTGTTCCTATTAAATTGGTTTAACAATGTTAGCTGTGTAATTACACATTGAAAATGAAAATTTAATCGACGTAGCATTTTAGCTTCAAGTGGTAATTGAATTTTTGTTGCAAATGGATTTACAACTTCATAACTATTTAAAATCCGTATGCAATTCCGTAATAATTGTTTAGCATATTCGGACTTTTCCTTATTATCTATTCCTGCCATGATTCTATTTTGTGCATTTATTATTTTTAAAGTTTGTTCTTGACTTTCATCAACTCCGAGAACAATTGACCTACTCATATTGTCATAATAGATTTCAGCTTTTGTGGTGGTGGTTAAACTTGCAAAATGAGCTTTCACAAGCTTAATTTTTCCTCTAGGATTTCCAAAGGCATCTTTGACTACTGTTGAACTAGATAGAAATTTTGCAGATTGCATCTCCCGAAATGCGTAACCGGCTTCATCATTAAGCCCATCAAAATCTTGTATTAATATTAATTTATTGATTAACTCTTTATCTCGATAATGGTAAAGTGATTTACTAGTTATTCTAGTCATGTTTAATACATCTTCTTGTGGCATACATGCAGCTATACTATTAATAAGATGACTTTTACCTTCACCGCTAGCACCTTGAATTAGTCCATGTAATGGGAATAGCATTTTATAACTCGATGCTATTATAAATAACAGTAGTCTGTTTTCTTTTTCTCCAATAATCCCACTTTGCTCTAGTAATAAATCAATTTCTTCGATTAAATTTTTGCTAGTCAGTTTTTCTATAGCATTTTCGTGTGCCTTTGGATTAAGTTCTTTTTTTTCTATTTCTTCAGTTGGATTTATTTCTTCTTCAATTATTTTTTCTCTGTATTGTTCTAGTAGGTTAGTAAGTTTTTCAAAATCGTCTTCAATATGTCTTTTGATGAATCCATTTTTCTCTACAAGTTCATCGCATATATTTTGAACTTGATTATTGTCAAATAAATTAATTTTAATTCGGTGTTTTTTAGGATTATCCTTTTCAATAATTTGTAGCGCTATACGTAGATTACTTAAATCCATAGATATATTTCCCATCACTTGGAAAATTGCAGTGATTCCTTTGTAGGTTATTTTATAATTATTGATAATATCCAGACCTGAGTTGCATAGGTTTTTTTTTGAATGTATAATGTTTTCTAAAACACCTTGAATTCCTTCATTAGACCATATTGAATTGATAGTTTTTTTATTTTCTAATTGAATTATTGAGTAGTTTATCTCAGGCTTTATTTTTTTTAGATTTTCATAAATTGTAATCATTTTTTTAATTATTTATTAGAATAATTTCTTCTAGATTATACAGTGAATTTATTGCTTCTATATGTTGGGGTAGGATTTGACCTTCATGTAATGCTATTACAGCATCTCTGTTTTCTAATGTTCTAGATTGTAGTAAACTGGCACAATCAGTTATTGTTTTTACTATGTAAAGTTTTTTGCTCAATGGAGATGGGAAACATGGGTATATTCCTTGTTTGTTTAAGTAACTTGTAGTGGGTTTATTTAAATCGAATCTAATAGCAAAAAGATTTACTATTTGTCTGTTTTTATTTAGAAGAGGAAAAATAATACCGTATTTGCCGAATGCAGTATAGGAACAAGTATATTCCGAATTTACTTTTGATTTACTTTTAGACAGTAAGCCTAATTGTAAATAAATTTCTTTACTCTTAACATCTTTTCGATGATAAAATTGTCCCGAATTAAATCCAATGCGGATATCGTTAAAATCCAATCCGATACTATTGAGATATTCTCTTGGTTTTGTAGCTTTCGTGCTACGTATTCCAATTTCAAATGATTGGAATATAGTGTCTAAATTTTCCATATAATTAATAAATTAAATTTGAAGTTTATTTTAAGGGAGGTGTGATTATTGTTTAGGAGAAACTATAACAATAGGGAGTAGTGTATATTGACTATTTGCTCTATATATAGAGTAGGACAGAGGATAACGATGAATAATAGTTTTTATTGTTTCATCGATAATATGTTAAGACCACGATTGTTTTTTAAGGCAATAATAGGGAGAGATTTATCTCCATTAGTGCTCTGTTGAGAGCATATTTGTCAATTATTATTTGGGTTCCGGGTAGGATAGGGGGGTGTAGAGGCACTTTCAATTTCGGACATAAATTCACTACATCCCATCGATATTGTAGATTATGAAGGGCTTTGTTAGATTTTTAATGTCAATGTTGGCTAAGCCAGTAAAGCAGCTAAAAAGAAAGATGTTTCACACTAGCAAAATGATTTTATATACTTCGGTTGTGTTATTACAGATACTATTTTTTTCCAAACGAAAATCCAATAATACCAGTTAATATAGCAATTCCAGCAGTTAAATATTTAAAATCAATAGTAGAATCATCAGAAGTAGATTCTGAAAATGGAAGTACTATATCTTTAGCTAATAACATTTCTGTTTTTAATTGTTTTATTTCTGTTTTTAATTTTTTGTTTTCAAGTTCAGTTTTATCTCGTTCAAGAATTGCTTTATTTCCTCTTTCCATTTCAAAGTTTACTTTAAAATCAGCACTTTCTAATTTTGCACCTAATTGATTTATTTCGGATTCAAGTTTGCGTATCTTCACTTCCTTTATTAATTCTTCTTGGGTTGGTTCACCAAATTGATTGTATGAATTCTTATTCATTTCAATAATGCTTGCTGCCCATTCAGAAACAGAGATTCCGTTAGACTGTGCAATTTTTGAATATTCTGCTTTTTGCTCTGGTGCAACTTTTGTGCTTAATGTTATGTTGCGGGTACTTTCTTTTTTCATATTTATTTGTTTTAATTTTGGTAAACTCTTGGTATATTTGAGGTTTACCTGTTGTTTACTTTAGGTTTACCTAATGTAGACCAGTTGTACTTCTCCTTTTTTAATTTTTAAATTCTAACTATAAACAAAATTACAATAAAGTTTGTAATAAAACAAACTTATATGTATATTTGAAAAAAATATATGATGAATTCATTAGAAGATTTTGTAAATAACCCTGCCCAATCGGGGAATCTATATGATAAACTAAGAGAACGTGTTTTCTTAAAAACACAATTAGATGTAGTATATACAGACTTGGTCAATTGGGAACGGTCAGGTTTGTTGTCAATTGGAGGAGATTCTAATAAAGGAGATTGGAAAAAGGTAAATTACACGGAATATATTTGGATCAAGGTTATTGAGGAATTGCGTAAATATGGTTTTAATTACGACGAAATTGAATTGATTAAACAAAATTTATTTGAAGAAATAACGATTGGAAAATTTTTACAATCGATTAATGATGATAAAGAAAATGTTGTTGAAAAACTAGGAGAGGAACCATTAAATAAACTTAATGCGTTTGACTTCAGCCAAGTGGATATGAATGAAAGTTCAGGAATTACTCAATTAGAGAATATTATTGTTCGGGCTATTGTTGCTACTGAAGATTGGTCGCTTTTGTTTTTAAAAGACACTCCTGGATTATGTATACCAATGTCATCTGAGTCACTTCGTGGATTTTATGTAAAAAACATAATAAACGAGCTTTCTATTAAATTAAAAGA
This sequence comes from Bacteroidota bacterium, assembly GCA_041191945.1. GTDB lineage: Bacteria > Bacteroidota > Bacteroidia > Flavobacteriales > Flavobacteriaceae > Flavobacterium. Next base: position 12,966 of record JBEENX010000016.1, on the reverse strand, counting down.
AACCTATTTAAGTGTTTCTTTGACCAGGATACTAACTAATTTTTTAATTAGAAGGAATAATTCGTTTGAATCAAGAACTATTTCAATATTGACCAAAGAAGAGCACGCTGTTTTGAAGCATATTCGAAAAAAATACAAAAACATAAAATCAATTCGAATACGATTCAATAATAACGAGATGGAATTGCTGGAGATTACCACTTTGAAGAAAGTACAATTAGAAAGTAGGTTTTTAGAACAAATTAAAAAAGGTGATTATCTGTCAATTAGTATTGATACTGTTGACGGAAACATTGTAAATTACGAGAATACTAAGAAATACAAGTTGTAGAATACTGAACTAATCAGATTCATTGATATACTGTAAACTTATCGGATAAGCCGAAAGTGACGCACATTAATTAAAATGTGGAAGTATTTGAAAAATATAAAAAAATAGTAAAAAAAGCAAAACCAGAATTAACAGATGAACAAGTTCAAGAAGTAATCAGTTTTTTAACTCTTCTTGCAAAACAAACAGTAAGTAATTTTAAAAACACACTGAAAGCATGAAAAAAGCAGTGATTATGTGTCGAGTTAGTAGTGATGAGCAGGCTAAAGGATATAGCCTTGATGTTCAATTGGAACAACTCACTAGATATTGTGAAAGAAATAATCTATTAATTGTTAAGCAGTACAGAGAAGACCATTCTGCGAAGAACTTCAATAGACCTCAATTTCAGAGTTTTTTAGAATATGTCAAGAAGAATAAAGGAGCGGTTGATGTATTACTAGTTACATCTTGGGATCGGTTTTCTAGAAACCTAACCGATTCTTTGGTTATGCTTCGCACTTTGGAAAAATATGGAGTTCAGGTTCAGGCTATTGAACAACCCATTGATATGAAAATTCCTGAAAACAAGGCAATGTTGGCTATTTTTTTAGCCATTCCAGAAATTGACAATGACAGGAGGTCAATTAAGATTAGGGGAGGAATTAGAGGTTCTTTGAAAGCAGGGAGATGGTGTAGACAGGCACCATTTGGATATAAAAATTCTAGAGACCAACAGAATAAACCTATTGTTGTTCCTTCAAACGATGCACATATAGTTAAGTATATTTTTGAGCAAATTGCAATTGGTAAATCACAAGCTGAATTACGAATGGGACTTTATAAAAATGGTACAAAAATAAGTAGAAGTAATTTTTCTAGGTTACTTCGTAATTCGTTATATATTGGGAAAATTATAGTTCCCCAAAATGATGACGAGCCTATGTTAATTGTAAATGGAATCCATGAATCTCTTGTGTCTGAAAAATTGTTTTTGGAAGTACAACAAATATTAGCAAAAACAAATAAGATTAGAAAGTTACCTGCTTATAAATCAATGAGAAATGAATTACCATTGAGAGGAATGATTTCATGTTCAAAATGTGGAGAAAAATTAACCGGAAGTCGTTCAAAAAGTGCTACTGGGAAACATTACTTTTATTATCACTGTAACTATTGTGCCAAAGAGCGTTATCCTGTAGATAAAGTAAATGAAACGTTTGAAAGTATTTTTGATGATTTTACTTTCACCAAAAAATCTAGTGAAATATACAATCTCATGGTTAAGGATTTGCTTCATACAGATTCAAAGGATTCAAAATCAAAACAACTCCATTTACAAAAAAGCATGGATGAAGTGTTAGCTAGGATTGAAAAATTACATGATTTATTGGTGGATGATAAAATAGACCATCAACATTATAGTGACACGATGTCAAGATACACTAGTCAAAAGTCAAAATTGATCGATGAAATGCAAAATATAAAACAAGTAGATAGTGAATATTTAAGTTGGCTTAAAAATGGAATTAATGCACTAGATAATCTTAAAGAACACTATGTTAATTCATCTATCAGGGATAAACAACAACTAATAAGTTCGATATTTCCTGAAAAATTTGAATTTGACGGAAAAAAATGTCGAACTACTAGAATTAACGATGTATTGAGAGTTATCTTACAGATAGACAAGGAGTTAGAAAACGAAAAAAGTGGACAATTGTCGAAAAAAATCGAGTTGTCCACTCTAGTGGAGTCGCCGGGAATAGAACTACTCTCTAAAATCCTTATTTATAAGGGGTTTGCAAAGGTTTCTATTTTAGGGTAACCGAATTTATCACCTTGTTTTAACTATTCAAATTATAGTAAATCGTATGATGTAAATATAAGAATTTGTATTTACATATTAAAATAGTAAGACCAAAAAATGAACTGATTTTAGGTATTTTCTACTACTTATGCCGACTAAAATTTGTCTCCCTTTTATCCAATAATCAAGTGGTCTAGTTGTTCATATTTTATACCTGAATAGTTACAAAACTCATCTATCGTTAAGAACTCATTATCGAGCTTGTTGAGGTCTCTTTTAATTTTTTGCATTAATCTAGTGCTTTGACGGTAACTCTTGCCTGTAATGCGCTGTATGTCCTTTGGGTAGATGCATACTCTTTTAATGACTGTTTTCATACTTTATCTATGCTTTTGATTGGGGGTTGACTGGCTTCTTCCTACGCTTATTTTGGAACTAAATTTAAGTACTATTTTGCTAATTCTATATTGGGTACTCAAAATTCTTTTAGAGGTCATTTGTTGTTTTATTTGTCAATTATGTCATTATAGGTCAAATGGTAGTATAGCTTATTTTAAATAAAAAGTTTAAGTATCATATTTGCTTAAAATCAATCAAAATGCTGCAGTAAAAAAAGATTGGTACGAGTATCAAAAATTAATTATTAATCAAAGATTTGGGGTAATTATGGCAAGACAAAAAGGCATAATTAAATTAAAAGGGACTATTGGGGATATTACCTTTTATAAAACTAAGGATGGGCATTTGGCACGCGAGAAAGGCGGTATTGAAGCCAACCGAATTGCGAGTGATCCTGCGTTTCAGCGTACCCGAGAGAACGGTTCGGAATTTGGGAGAGCAGGCAAAGCAGGGAAAACCTTGCGTACTGCTTTACGAACTTTACTCTTGAACTCTGCCGATGGTAGAATGGTGAGCCGATTGACGCAGTCAATGATCAAAGTGATTCAGGCGGATCAAACCAACGAAAGAGGACTGCGCAATGTCATTGACGGCGAGGCAGAACTCTTACTGGGTTTTGAGTTCAATATCGGTGGGAAACTAGGTACTACTTTGTTTGCTCCTTATACGGGAACCATCGACAGAGTAGCTGGAGAAATTAAGCTAGATATGGCTTCTTTTATTCCGTTGAATATGATTGCTGCACCAGGAGGGACAACGCATTTTAAAATTGTATCTGCGGGGGCGGAGGTCGATTTTGAGGCGGAAACTTTTGTGAGTAGCAGTTCGGAGACGGCCATCCTTGCTTGGGATACTACTGCCACGGCAGTGATCAATCATGTCAATCCGGTGACTCCTAACAGCACAAAACCATTGTTTTTGGCTTTAGGAGTAGAATTTTACCAAGAGGTAAATGGTTCGATGTATCCATTGAAAAATGGAGCATTTAACCCACTGTCGTTAGTTCAAGTGAGTGGACTATAGATGGTTTTAGTGTTAACAAGAACTTATTTCCCTTCGGGAACCAACGGTACACTCGCTATGGAGGGGCGGTTCATTTGTAATACCATTGAACTCCCTTGGAAAAATAACAAGAAAAGGGTGTCGTGTATTCCAGAAGGGAAATACTTGTTACGCAAGCGGTATGCTCCCAAATTTGGTTGGCATTTGGAAGTAGTGGGAGTGAAGAACAGAACTTTTATTTTGTTTCATCCTGCGAATAATGCGTTACTCGAATTGAATGGGTGTATTGCTCCTGTGAGCCAGATTTCGGGTCCAGGATTGGGACTGTGGTCTAGGCAGGCGTTTAGCCGACTGAAAAAGTTGGTGTACCGTAGCTTGGATTCTAACAACCGTGTTGTATTGATTGTGCAATAGATTCCCGACTACTCGGGAATGACAAAAAAGAAGATTATGAATATAGTAGAACGTGTTAAGGCACCCACTCCTAAATTTTTTAAGGTTTTGCGTGCGATTGGTTTGGGATTAGCAGCCGTTGGTGGCACTATACTCGCGGCACCGATTGCGTTACCCGTTGTGGTTAGTTCGATAGGAGGCTATTTGGCTGTTGCCGGTAGTGTGGTAACGGCGGTCAGTCAGGTCACGACCTTAAATGAAGTGGATCATGAATCACTCTAATTCGACTTTGAGAGGCACCGCGGGTGGCACTTTTTTGAGTGTTTTGCCCAACCTCAGCTCGGAAGACGTCTTTAAGACGGTGATTTTAGCTGCAATTGGCGCTATTGTGAGTTTTTTACTCTCGTTAGTGCTTAAACTTTTTATTAAGAAGTCGGATGAGTAGTTTGACCCTTGTTGTGGTGACCTTTGGGTCAAACGAATTAAAGCCAAGTCGTGAGATTTGGCTTTTTTATTTATCTGCTTTTGAAAAGAAAAAAGAGAAAAAAAGAAAGCACTCCTACCAGCGGAAAGGACGAACGGGAACGGAGGGCGACCCTGATTTTTCGTCAGGGGAAACCCGACTGGGAGTGAGGACTGCACGCTAGTTTAGCTGCCTTTTTTTCTTTTTCTTTTCAAAGAACAGTATAGTTACACTACTACACGAGTGGGGCAATAAACACCCCCAAGCACCGCAGAAAAGGAACTGAAGCGTTAGCGGAAGTTGCTTTTTCGAGGAGCGCAGTGGCGGGGTTGCGGCAATCGAACAGCCACCGCAGGATGAGAGCGTAGCGGAGTTTACGCAGTGGAGCGTAATGATGCGAGCGTAACACGGCGGGGAAACAATAAAGGATAGCCTTTGGCGTACCTTGATTCAGGGCGAAGTGCTAACGGCGCCGACCCCGATGGCTGAGCGAAGGAGCAACCGCCCAAACTATAAGGGGCTGCAGACAGCCTACGGCTGAGGTGAAGCGAAAGGTAGCCAGCGGACTGTAGCTGAATGAAGCGGTAGGGTGGATGTGGTAGCCCCGACGAACGCAAGGTAGGTGGCGTGTGAAGATGAGGAAGTGTGGCACAAAAAAAAAACAGTGGCTTGTTCAAGCGACTGTTTTTTTTATGGTGGTGCACTGACTGCGGAATGGAGGGCTTAAGCCGACTGGAGCAGCCGAACGGGACAAAGCCACCGACTGGAGAGAGACCGCTTGATTGCCCGTATTGAAAAGTTAAGATATATTTTGTGACGTTTTTAGAAGGAGTGTGATGTTTTGAATATAATTTTTTAAACGATTTAATAAATAACCATATCATTTTTCATATTAAATAATAAATCGGCTAAGTTCCTATTATCCTCTTCAATTATTGCCTTATTAATTCTTTTATTCAAAAGTAAGTTTATGTAATCTTTTAAGAAAATAAAACCTTGGGATTCGTCCTTAAGGTATTCTAATAAGCCTAAAGTAATAGTTTCATTAATTGCATTTTTAAAGAGTTCTATTGTGTCTAAATTAATTCCTTCTTTTGCAAGTTTTTTATCATTTTCAATTTCTTCAACCTCTGTTGGTAATGGACCAAATCCTATTGCTTTATTTGTTTTTGATATGCGAAAAGAACTTTTTATTAATCTTGCAGAATCACAAGCAAGCAAAAATAAATTATGCGTTTTAAAAATACCCATATCATCTTTCTTTACTAACGCTTGTTTTGTAAATGTACCAATTAATTCTCCTCCATATATTTGATTGTCTTGTCCATGGCCAAAGAATAATATTGTGTTATTTTCTGGTAATTCTTTAATAAAATTTAGACAATTTGAATATGATTCAATATTAGGATGAACTTCAATCAAATTAAACCTAATTGAATTAGATTTCAAGCTTTCTACAATTTCAAATAGAAATTTAGTTGACGGATCAATTGAAATTATAATTGTAATCATTAATCTTTGAATTTATTTAATTCAATTAGGTGAGCTATAGTAAGTTCTACCAAATTTTTTTGAAAATCTATCCCATTGGGTAAATCTTTATCTATTTCATGTGCAATGTCTGATAATTGTTTTCCTTTAAATTTAGGATAAACATTATTAAAAACTAAATCAGGATATTTTTCTAAATAACCAATTAAATGCTTTGAATAGTTATATTTCTCTTTTGGTTTTTTAAAAAGTAAAAAAAGTTCATTTGCTAAATTGTTGCGATCAATAAAATCATCTATTTTCAATTTAACTAACTTCTTAACTTTATCTGGAGAATTAAGTTCACTTACTAGCCTATCTTGTTCAGCAGAATATAAACAGAACTGAGCAAAACGTAACCTATATTTCTGAGAGTTACTTTGGTTTTTAATCCATGAAAGTAGTTGATAACCGTCTAATTTATCATCAGAGTAGTCATAGTCCGAAGCGATAATATCAAAATTTTCTTGAGAATAGTTTTCAATGATGAATTCTTTGATTTTATTTATATCCAATACTACTTTTTGGTTTTCATCTCGTTTTTTAAACTTTTCGTCATTTAAATTTAAAAAAGTTTCATCAAGATCAAAACCTTCTCTCTTTAGTTTCTTTCGAAGATTTTCAATTTGTGAATCAATTTTATTATCATCGATATATAATAGTCTAGTTACACTCATATTGTATTAAAAATAAGTTTGAAAGATGCTCCAGCTAATCTTAAATTGTTACCCAAAAATGTAATATCACAATTCATATCATTTAAAATATTTTTAGTATAAAATAATCCAATTCCAGAACCTCCCATTCCTGTTGATGGAGTATCTCTAACAGAAAGTTCAAAAATTCGATTTTGGTTATTTAAAAATTTATTTGATAAACCATTACCATCATCTGAGAAAATCAATTCTAGTTGTTTATCATTAATGTTGTTAAATTCAATCATAATATTTTTAGCCCCCCATTTGATTGAATTACTTATTAAGTTATCAAGTACTATAGATAAATTTAGAACACTAATATTCTTATTTAGATGGGAGTTGTTTACAAGAAAATTGAAAGATATTTTATCAGAAAATGTTTCGCCATATAGAGTAATATATTCCTTGATATATTTAACAATATCAACATCTTTTTTTTCAATATCTTCCTTCAAGTCAGATCTTGTAACAAATTCTGCCATTTTTAAAGATCTTTCCGCGTTAATTTTTAAAAAACCTAATTTTTTAATTAAATCAGATATATCATAATCATCTTCAATTAAATCATCAATAATATTTTCAATACCATCTCTTATTTCAATGTTATTAATTTTTATTGTATGTATTAATCCGTCTGCATCAGGACTTAATGTTCTCCTAGTAGCAAGAAGATACAAATTCTTTTCTCTTTCAATCGACAAATCAATTTCTGCTTTAGCCGCTTTCTCTTTAAATTCTTTTGCAGTATTTTCAGCACTTTGCTTTTGATTTTTTAAATTGTCTAATTCGTATTGTAGTTTTTTAATTAGAAGTGTTTGTTCTTCAACTGTTTTTTTATAATTCTGTAATTCTAATATTGCTTTTGTTGTTGCCTCATTTGTTGAATATTTAGAAAACTCCTTAAGTTGTTTTTCTAATTCAGCATTTTGTTCAGCTTTTCGTAGAAGAATTCTATTTAATATTTCGGAGTCAATCTTTTTGTTCTCGAAGTCGTCTATTAATTGTTGAAATTCCTTTTCGGATTTTTCTCTCTCCTCTTCTATCTTTTGTGTTATTATATTTTCATTTATATATAACTCAATGACATCATCAATCTTTGCTGAAATTATTGAATGAATTGCGTTGTATACTCTTCTTTGTTTAACATCGAGCTCTTCTCTGTAAATTAATTCAGATTCTTTAATATTTCCTTCTACAATTTTTTGTTCTAATTCTTTAAGAAGCTTTGCTTCTTCTTTGTTTTGCCCATCATAAATAGCACTATCCCAATTAAGACCATCAACAACATATTTCTCTAATCTACGATGGCTTTTAAAATAAAAACTTTCATTTCTATCTTTTGAGGTTAATTTTAAATAATTTTCATTTTTAACAATTCCTTCTCTACTTGAGATAATTTGAAAATCATTATTTTCATCGTTTAATTCAAGGTGACCAATTAAATCTCTAGATCCTAAATATCTACTATGCCCCTGAGCTTTCCTTTGGTCTAAAGCTAGCCAATCATCACCAACATCACCATAAGGAGGTATTCTGAAGCCATTTATAAATAAGAATACAGAACCATAATTCACAGATTGAATTCCAGTTTGCCTTGTGAAAAATGCCTTTGCATAAGGATTAAGATAGTAAATCTTTAATTTGGCATCTTTGATAAATGGATAAAACGGATTCTTTTCTTTTAACCAAAAAATAGTATCTCCTTTATCTTTTAATTCAGTATAAATTATTGTGCCATTTTCTCGTGTTTCTGATTCTATGCTTGTAGATTTAAAATCAAGTTCTTCGAAAATTCTATTTTCAATTTTACCTATAAATTTTTCATAATCATTTCTTAAATCATTTTCTATTTTAAATTCAGGAGTATCTAGGTATATGCCAAAATCATCATTTTGAAATGCCTGATTTGGATTTATAAGTTTTTCTAAATATTTTTTAAGATCAACAAATTTTTCAGTATCCCATTTTATAATAGTTTCATTTTTATCTCTTATTGGATAAGCCCAAGAACTTCTAAGTTTAATTATTTCTAATAGTACACCATTTTCAAAAGCTTCTAAACCACTATTTATAATTTCATTTTTTGATAAATATTCAAATTTTAGGGGAATAGATTGTATTTCTTTTTTATCATCCTCAATTTCAAATAATTTCCAATCAATTGTAAGTTTAATATATTGCTCATTTTTTTTTGTTTTAGCATATAAATTTAGATATTCACCAAGACGGTCACAAGAAAATCGCCCAACACCCTTGGCACCAGCCATTCTTCGGTTATGTTGAGTTTTATTAGATTTTTTTTCTGAAAAGGCTATATTCAACCACTTATCTTGAATGTCTTCTAAATCCATTCCTAATCCATCATCTTGAATAATTAATCTAGATGTTTTATCTGAAAAAGAAGATACTATTTGGTCATCATTATTCTTTAAGTTTATGTACTTTACATTTACTTTTTTTGCATCTGCATCAAAAGAATTTTTTACTAATTCTAGAATGGCAATATTCTCATCATTAATAAGGTCTTTACCAATTATACTTTTGAGTTGAACATTGGTTTTAAAATGTAATTCGTTAGGATTCTCCATTAAATTATGGTATTTAGAATAAGTCCTGCTTGTTCACCAAAAAGTGGTGGAATTGCATTACCGATTTGTGAATATCTAGGAACTTCTTGTGTTCTTCTGTTACCTCCCGTAGTGTACTTGCCTTTAAATTCATACCAATCATTGAACGATTGAATACGAGCATATTCACGTACTGTAAATATTCTTGGCTCACAATAGTGAATGTAATCGTCAGGCAAGGTAGTTATCGTAGGGGTTGGTGTACTTCCAGATAATGGTATAATAGTTCTTTTTTTAAGATTGAATTTTTCTTTAATATCGTCAGACAAAGTTTTGTTTTTAGCAGCGTTTTTAAGTATGTATTCAAATTTTTCAATAGTTAAAGCACTGTGTTTAGCAAATCTATGACTGTCTGGTATCATTTCAGAATAATCTCCTTTTAATAACTTTTGATAATTTGATTGTGGCTTATTATATAAACCTGCCATAAATGAATTTGTATCTGGAGATATTGTTTCATTCTTTCTAAGTAAATCAGAAATTGCATCTTCTAAGCTATTTGTTAAACCTATACCCTTATTGATTAAGAATTTTTCTCTTTCATTTCTTATAGAATCAAAAAATGCAATTGGATTAGTTTTGTTTGCAATATCTTTTCTAATACCAACTAATATAAAACGTGTTCTTTTTTGAGGTACACCAAATTCTGAAAAATCAATTAATCTTCCTTCAACTTTGTATCCAAGATAATTACCATCATTAGGTGTATATTCTAAAGCACTTTTCACATACTCAGAATACACTTTTCCTTGAATTTTATTTTTGTCAAACTTTTGAGTAAATCCTTTTACATTTTCAAAAAAAATCACTTTTGGTTGAACTAAACGTATAAAATTTATATATGATTTTATTAATTTATTTCTAGAATCATTTTCGATTCGTTTACCAGCAGTTGAGAATCCTTGGCAGGGTGGACCTCCAGCAACTAAATCTATTTGACCTCTTAAATTCCTTAATTCTTCAGGATAATTTTTAATTATTTCGTTGATGTCATGATTACTTTTAGGTAACCATTCTGGCCAATTAAAATGTTCCCTGTTTTCAATTAAGTTATGACTAAATGTCTCAAAAGCGTCTGGACTTTTTTCAACCGCGAATAAACCTTTCCATAACCCAGTATTGTATAGTCCTAGTGAAAGTCCTCCACAACCAGCAAAAAGATCAATATATGTTTTCTTTTGATTCATATTAATTTGAAGTTTTATTAGTTGGGTATAATAAATCTCTGATGTCTATTTTAAGCACATTAGCAATTTTTAATAGGTTTTCTAAAGATGGTTGACGAGCATTCGTACACCATTGAGAAATAGTAGACTCGTCTTTACCTATTTTTTCGGCTAACCATTTGTTTTTTCTTCTAGTTTCTGCAAGAGCAATTTTAATTCTATTGATTTCCACTATAGTTAATATATTTGTGTTTTACGCAAATATATTAACTATAAGATTAATGCTTACTGTTTTAACAAGATTTTTAATTAGATTATCTGTAAATATTAGAATTTTTAACTATGAACATCTTTATATTTAAGATTTTACTTGTGATTTACTTCATATAATGTAGTGTTTTTCTAATAGTTTGTTTAATCATTTGGTTCATGAATATGTGGTTTTAGTGTTGGATGTTTAGGTTTTGTTTCGGGTCTTACACGTTGTCGTCTATCGTCTGTTCCGTCCTCTTTCTTTGGTTTTGTTCCTGGTTTGATTGCTTGGATAGTCATAGTTAGTATTTTTGGTTAATTATTGATTTTAATATTCATACAGCTCCAAAGTCCTAAACTTTGGAGATTATACTTTACATTCACTTTTTTGTTGTAAAAAGTAGCCCACCACTAGATCTACAATTATTACAAAGGCCATCAGAAAAAATAAGTGATGATGTGTCCAATTTACCACATTTTTTGCATTCACCTAATATAGGATTACCATACAAGGATGCACTACTACCTGGTGTTAGATATGAGGAAGTTAATCCACTGAGAACGGTTGTGTTTATTTTACTTTCAGTTTCTCTAAGTTTTTTTCTGGTATCACTTAAATCATTTTCTTTGTCTATTAACTTTTTATGAAGGTCTTCTTTTTGTTTACTACCTTCTTCTTTAATAGTTTCGATTTTTTCGTTTAGAGTTGAAATATCGTTTTCAAGTTCTATTTGTCTCAATTTCATATTGGACACTAACCCAATTTGAGTTTTCAAATTTGCAACCTCTGGTATAATATCTGTCCAATTTTCAATTGAACTAATGATTTCTTCTTCTAAAATATTGCATTTTTCAATCATCTCTTCAAAATTGGAAGTTATTAGTTTATGTTCTATATTTTCCTTATCGAGATAAGCAATATATTCCTTTGTTCTCCTCTCAATATTAGAAATGTTAAGTAGAATTAGTTTTAAACTTCTTATAGCGGATTTCCCTCTAGCAACTAGAACCTTTAGTTCAGTCAATTGAGCCCATTTATTAGCGATTATACCACCCAATAATCCTGACGACAGTGAGATGATTAGGTTAATAATAGTTTCTAGTTCTTGGTTATCTGTTTCTGAAGAATAAATAATTAGTAATATTGTTGCTGCTAGCATTATAATAACCCAAGGATCAAATAGTACATTAAAAAAATTACACCACTTATCTTTTAATGATTCTTTATTTTTATTTTCTTCCATGTTGATCCTTATTTATAGTTGTTTACCCACTTAGGTTTTAATTTTATTTAAACTAAAGATTTTGCAATATAATTTATCTTCTTATCTATAGTAATACGTATAAATACGTATTACTTTAATTTGAGTGTTATCAAAAAATTGTATGAATTTTATATAAAAGTCGTTCAATTGTTTGTTCAAGTTTAAAGCTACTCATCCCAATACACTATCAAAGGAGATACTACATTAGAATAATAACAAACGTCTTATTTTGTTTTTGGAATAATAGAAAGTTTGTCGGGAATGATTTTACGGTTTTCCGGACAATTTGTTACGGTTAATGGTAATTGAAGTTTGCCAAGCGGATGGCTTGTTGGGATTGGGGGCGAAATGTTGAAGTTCATTTTAATTTGGATGTAAATGATTTGGATTATAAAAGTAGTAAAAATAGGATTAAGTAGTTTGAATTTTGGTCTACTTTTTTTTTGTTGCTTCGTTCCTAGCAATGATTACCGCTTGTCGGGGGTGTCTTTGTCGAAGGCGATGAGGTTGAGCATGGCGCGCATTCGGGAACGGACACGGTTGCCGTAGGCATTTTCGATTTCGGAGGCGGAGAGGTTGGTGGTGATGTGGGTTTGCACTTTTTTGGCCACAAAGAGATCGTAGCGCGACAAGATGATTTCGGCCATGACATTGCATTCGTTGCCGAAGTACTTCAGGTTTTTCTCCACTCCCAAATCGTCAAAGCAGTAGTTGCGGCCTTCTTGGTTATTACCACGGCTGTAGCGGTGGATGACGTCGTAGCCGTCTTTTATGAATTCGAAACTAATATCGCGGCAGGTTTTGAGATGAAAACGGTTGTCTCGGTGGCTAACGTATTTCATCAAGCTCATTAATGAGGTTTTTCCACAGCCTATTGGCCCCGTGAGGAGGATTCCTTTGCTGAGGTCTAGGTCGAATAGGGTTGCTACTACTTCGTCTTTGAGGTAGTAGGCGATGAGTTTGGATAGGTTGTTTTGGTCGGCTTCACGGAAATGGAATTGGGTACCATAGTCGGTTTTTCCTTTTTGTTCGAGCCATTTGATTATTTCGG